>CAZCUF010000003.1:0-297391 GCA_964502095.1 uncultured Anaerolineaceae bacterium | reverse complement strand
TCTACCCGCTCAGACTCTCATTCCGACTGGACACAATAACTGAGGCAGGTCAAACCCTTCAACATGCAAAAGAAAGAAGTAGTTTTTCAACTTATGTCTTTGGTTCTGCTTTTGGGTTATGGTTGTAACACCGCCAGTACATCAGTGCCAACGGTAGATGCAGCATCGATCAGCACTTCGGTTGTCGAAACAGTCCTGGCGGGGTCTTCTGGAACTGCAACTAAAAATGCACAGAATTCGAGCATGACACTTTCACCAGCGATCACTTCTACTCCAACGATGACTCCCATTCCCACTTTGACAGCTACTCCAACTCCTGCTCCGAGAATAATATTTGAAGATAACTTCGACATGAAGAGTGGACAATGGTATGAAGGAGAACTGAGAGACTTTTATAACATGGAGATCAAGGCAAGAACGGAATATATAAGTGGACAATATGCCTTTGTGAGCGGCGACAATCTCCGTTATTTTGCTCCATATGTGATGAGCAGCTTTGTCGTGAGTGATGCAGTTTTTTCCATTGATGCCACGATTACTGAAAATGAGAAGGATAGCAGTATTTTCTTGTCATGGCGTGCGAAAAACGTCCGAAATGGGATTTGGACTGGATATTGTCTCTCTGTATCTCCTGGCGACAGGACCTTTAGTGTCTATAAAATCGTTGTCGTAGGAACGGAATCAGGGAACAACTATGAGGGAACGAGTATCTCGTACGATCGAGAGACAGTAACCTTATCAAACACCTTCAAGGATATTTCATTAAATCGTTCTGGAAAAGCTAACCATTTTGATATTGCCTTTAAAGGGAACAGCACAAAAATATTTATGAACTCCAAGCTTGTCCTAGCGATTACAGATAGCGAATTTGCAGAAGGCTTGATTGCATTTGGAACGAATTCCACCTTTCCCACAACCGTATTGTTCGATAACCTCAAAATATATGATTATGATACTTGGATGATTCCATATGAAGGCTTAATCCCTATTTATGAAGAATAATGTAGCGTTGCTACGCTGCCCAACAAAGCGTGCACTTGACGGGTGGGATTCTGCGGCTTCGACAAGCAGTTTTCTGGCTTCGGGCTTTTCCTGCTCTCAGGCATTATCCCAACCCGCCCCACCACCACTAACGCAAGCTGTTCGGCGGCCCGACTAAACGAACGGCAGAAGGTTTCTACATGAAGGATTGGGATACCCTTGCAATCGAATTTGTTGAGCATCATCTCAAGGAGAAGGATTATGGCTTTGGTCATCGGCTTCTTTGTGATGCTATGGGTGCTTGGGCAGTATTTATTCATTTAGAAAAACTTGGGCAAAGGTTAACCTATCGCGATACCTTTGCGATTAAGGATTCAGCGGGCCAACTGGAAACTCCAAATTGCGTGATTGATACGCTCGTTGTCTATCCCAACGAGACGAAGCGTCATCATATCTTGCGCGGATTGACTCGCGAATGGGTTTTTCGATACTGGCAATACTTTCGCCAAGAGGAAGAAATGGTTGTTAGTCGTTTCCCAGCTCCATCGACTCAAACTACTGACGAGAACATCTTTCAGTCGGTCAAACCAATGATAGAAGAGATTTTGACCATCTTGAAACCCTTATCGCTAGATGATGGTTTGGATTTTATGGCAAGACTGTCGGTGGCTTGGGCCAGGTGCTTCAGTACAATAGGCTTCTTTGAGTGGGTGCAGTCATTAGGGTACAAAGTACCAGCCAGCGATAGAGATAATTTCGCCACAACTACTGCATTGTGGTTTATAGCGACGTATTTTCAGTCAGAGGCCCTCTAAACTAATGGCAGCCCAACACAGCGTTCCAAGAAACAGAACCACTCTTGTTCGCGCGGGAAGATTCGCAACCTGCATAACCCCAAAAAGGCGTCGCGGCCTTGTTCAACAAACGACGCCTGTCTTTTGCATTTCTTGTTCAGCATGAACGGCACGGCGCTCTGGGTTATATAGCTTTCCAATCGGGGTCGCTTATCGCGCCATCAGTGTCGAAATCATCAGCGCCGCATCCCAAAGTCCTAATCGGGAGCCTCTCGGTCTCATCACTGCTAGCTGTACGGTTTATGTGTCTGCCATTTCGGCAGTATACTTCGCCTTGCGCCTCTGTTTCTTTCGTGAAATAGGATGTCCCCCATCCTGCCCTGGTGCACTGGACACATTCGCTTCGCTCAGCGCAGGCGGGTAAGACTCCACCTTCGGCGGTCAAGTGCAAGCGATCTTGCTCGCCGCTATTCTCAAAGATACTTTTCCAAACCATAAGGGAAATGTGCTATGACTATGTTCATCACGGGCGGAACAAGTTCAATTGGGCGCGTTTTGGTAAGAGAGTTATCTGCAAAAGGTGTTCCCATGCGGGTGCTGGTCCGCAAGAGCTCAAACCGGTCTCCACTCGAACTTCCCGAAGTTACATTTGTCGATGGGGATGTGACCAATGCGGATGCCGTCCGTAAAGGAATGGAGGGGTGCCGATTCGTGACGCATTTAGCCGCAATCGTTGGGCACAATGTTCCAGAGTCAGAATGGTGGCGCGTTAACCGGGATGGCAGTCGAAACGTCCTTCAAGCGGCGCATGAACTTCAAGTAGACAGCATGGTGCAGGTGAGTTCAATCTCAGTTCTGGGCAATACAAAGCCGGGAGAAATTGCCGATGAAACCCGATCGATCGATACCGGAAAGTATATAAGTCTGTATCAAAGGACCAAACATTCAGCCGATGAAATCGCTCAAGACTATGCAGTCAAAGGTTTACCGGTCAAGATAGTCTATCCGGCATTTGGCTATGGCTGTTCACAAGCGACAAGCCATCCGAGTCTACAAGACCAAACTCTATTGCGCATGGCGGCAGGCAAGCCAGTGGCAATCATGGGAAATGGCAGGAATCGGCTCTGCCTATCGTATTACAACGACACTGTAGCCGGCATTCTCCTGGCTCACGAAAAGGGGAAATCTGGAGAAGGTTATATACTAGGGAACGACAACCTGACGTTTAAAGAAATTTGGAATGCAGTGGCAGAAGTGCTTGGTAAAGAGCCGCCGCAAAGGCATATCCCTTTGCCTACCCTGAAATTCATTTCATCCGCGAGTCGTGTACTTACCGGGAAATTCATCTTTCCACCTGACTTCTTCGAAATGGTGGGGCTAGATTGGAGTTTTAGCAATCAAAAAGCAAAACAACTGTTGGGCTGGCGACCGCATTCGTTTAATGACGGATTGAGAGAAACGTGGAAGGAATATCAGAAACAGGGATGGCCGCCCCACAATTGATTTAACTCGTTCAAGCCGCCCAACAAAGCGTCCCGCAAAGACATCGGGATAATTACGGCGGAAGACAGGAGGCCCGCGATTCCGAGAAGCATTTTTCCGGATTCAGGCTTATACTGTTCTCAGGCCCCTCCCCTACCCCTCCTACGCGCAAGTAATGCAAGCATTGGGCGGCGACGCCCGATAATAAGAGTAACGCCAAACAGGATTGGAGAGTCGAGATGAATGTTAATTCCGCGCATAAAAGCAACTGGGAGATTGCCGAGGTCGTTTTTGGAATTCCGTTCCTGGCGAGCGTTGTCCTTCACTTCATCATCCCGTTATCCTTAACTCAAGGACTCTTTAGACAAGCCTTCATTATTGCAAGTCTCGCTCTCATAATAATCGGGACAGGCCTTATCATTCTGGCTCGTCGTGAGTTTGCCCGCCACGGTCAACCCACCGATCCCGGTCATCCAACAAGCCGGGTGGTGAAAACGGGCGTATTCGCAATATCGAGAAACCCACTCTATCTTGCAAG
This sequence comes from uncultured Anaerolineaceae bacterium, assembly GCA_964502095.1. Lineage (GTDB taxonomy): Bacteria > Chloroflexota > Anaerolineae > Anaerolineales > Villigracilaceae > JACPVF01. The sequence goes on along the minus strand of CAZCUF010000003.1, from coordinate 293,596 downwards.
TATCATTGTCCTGCTCGGCATCGCACTCGCCTTGAATATGCTGTGGGCTTTAGCCACGCTTGTAATTTCAACCATTATTTGTCATTATGTCTTGATAGTTCCCGAGGAGAATTATCTCATGGCGAAATTTGGCGAAGAGTATCGAGATTACACTGCGACCGTCCACAGGTGGCTGGGCCGTAACAGGGGATGACTTACAGCAACAAACACCATTGGCGCGCCATTTAGAACAAAATAACTTCATCAGGTTGAGCGTCTTGTTCAGGAATTCAACAGGAGCAAATATGAGCCAGCTAAAAATCCTAATGGCAGACGACCAGCAAACAGAAGTAGAAGAAGCTCGTAAAGCATTAAAAGAGATGAATCATGAAGTCGTTGCCGTCGCCATATTCGAGGAGGCAACGAAATTAGCCCAAAATGAAGCGTATGATATTGCGGTCGTAGATTTGGGCTGGTATACCGATAAGTCTCTCAAAAAGGAGCTGAGCGAAGAGGATATTGCCGCCGCCGGCTGGAAAATCCTGAATTTAATAAAAGCCAGAAATCCAAACACAATACGAATTCTTTATTCCGCTCGAACCAATGAACCGCAAATTACTCACACAGCCGCCGAACAGGGGATCTATTGCATCCAGAAAAGATTCACGAAAGAAGGGCGGCTTGAGTTAGCGGATGTGGTCAGGGTAATAGCCCGCCATCTATCCATTGAAAACGACTTGAACAAAAGGATAAAAGAACTGGAGTCGGATTTAGAAAAGGACCGCCTATCAATAAAAGACTTGCAAGGCTATCGGGATAAAACCGATTTAGACGAACGGCAATTTCGCAGGGTTTTAATCACAACCATCATTGCGCCAATTACAGCATTTGTCCTGTTCATTGCCGCATGGCTATTAACCCAGCAAGTATATGTAGCAATCGCCGCCTTTATAGGAGGCAGTTTTCTATCCCTGGCCGTCCTACGGGCAATTGGGACCATAAGCTCGTCCGACCTAAAATATCTAGGAAAACTCCTGCCGTCGTTATTTCACAAGCCGTGAATGTAGGGAGCGGACCAGCACAGCGCTTCGGATGATATTCGACTGGCGGGATTCTGCGCCATTTACAGGCGTTTTCCTAGCCCCAGCCTTTTTCCGCTCTCAGGCTTTTGTCTATACTCCCGCCCGCCGATCGCGAAGCACGCTACGCAGTGGCATTCGCCTACCGTTGGATGCATATATGCATACTATTGAGATGAATGAAAAATTAAATTCGCCTATTGCATACGGTCGTACAGCCGAAATCTACCTATGGGAAAATAGTCAGATACTGAAATTATTTTATGACTGGTTTCAATTAGATAACATCGAACACGAAAGGCAAATTTCCCAAGCGGTGCATGACAGCGGGTTGCCAGTCCCATCGGTGGGTGAGATAATACGCGAGAATAATAGAAATGGATTAATGTATGAACGCATCGAAGGGAAATCGATGCTGGAAATGCTTCAACTCAGACCCTGGAATATTTTTCGTTATGCCCGCCGCATGGCAGAACTTCATGCTGAAATGCATGCCAGCGCCATTCAAGTAAACGTCCCCGGACAACGAGAAAGGATCAAGGAAAAAATATCTCGAGTTGAAATCCTTTCCATCGCAGTGCGGTCAAAAATTTTGACAGCACTAGAACACATGCCGAACGGGAACCGATTGTGTCATGGCGATTTTCATCCCGGCAATATAATGGTAACAGAACAAGGCGGGATAATTATTGATTGGGCAGATGCCACACTTGGAAATCCGCTGGCCGATCTGGCTCGCACAAGTATCATAATTCTCGGGTCGGCAGATGCTGGCGGAAATCGAAATTTATTGGCGCGCGCCCCCGTTCAAATTTTTCATCGTACATATCTCCGTCATTACTTTTCTCTCCATCCAGGCGGAGAGAGTGAGTACTCCAACTGGTTGCCAATAGTAGCCGCAGCAAGATTAAGTGAAAATATAAAGGACATAGAAAATTGGTTAATAGCACAAGCGGAAATGGTTTCGTAAATTGCGGGCACGCCTAACACAGCGCGCACCTGACATATTCGCTTCGTTCAGTGCAGGCAATGCAAGCCGTCAGCCCGCAGAACAGCGTCATTGCATTTGAAATCTTCATATTTGCCTTGGCGCTCTTTCCCTCAGTTGATAAAGGATTGAAATAATGCCAGAAGAACAACAAATGAGAAAAGTTATTTTTGCCATCAACATCACAATAGACGGCTACTGCGGACATGAATCGGTAATCGCCGATGACGAATTGCACGAGTACTTCACTGGGCTCTTACGTGATACGGGCGTTGAAATTCTCGGACGCAACACGTACCACTTGATGTATCCGTACTGGCACGATGTGGCAGTGGATCAATCGGAAACGCCAACGGTCAACGAATTCGCGCGCACATTCGATTCCATACCAAAGATTGTCTTTTCAACTACGTTGAAGAGCGTGGAGTGGAACAATACGACGCTCCTCCACGCCAATCTACGAGAAGAAATTATGAACCTGAAACAACAACCGGGAAAAAATATTTTTATTGGCGGGTTGAACATCGCATCGCAAGTTGCAGAATGGGATCTCATCGACGAGTATCGCTTTGTCGTTCACCCGATTATTGCGGGAAAAGGCCCCCGCTTGTTCGAATCGGTCAAAAACCTTACATTAAATCTTGTCGGGTCAAAAACGTTTCGTTCGGGCGTTGTTGCATTACATTATAAGAAATAGAAATGAACATCGGGATGATATGCGCTGGACACATTCGCTTCGCTCAGTGCTGTCGGGTGGGACTGTCGCCTTCGGCGGCGTGCGCTACGCCCTGCGCCATTTCACACTACGCTCCAAATCGAAAGTGGATGTACAATGGAGATTATTCGCTCTGGTCCACAATATTGGCAAGATCCACGCCTTTGGGACACTGATCTAACCCCTGACAGAGCAGAAAAGAAAAACTGCCTTCGGCACGAGAAACCAGACTCTCCGTAGTACCCTGGACGGGGATGGCTCTCCCCAAAATCGGTTTTTCGACAGTCTCGTTAGCCTGCTCATGTAACGACTGAGCTATAAGATTTTAATGTCAATTTTTTACAAGGAGAGAACATTATGAGTACAGCAAGCGAGTTGGGAAAAATTTGGGGAACGCGCGCCAAAGATTGGGCCGAAACGCAGGAAGGAAAAGCAACGCCACTCTACGAGGCAGTCCTGGAAGAAACCGGTGTGGGCGCGAACACGAAACTTCTAGATGTTGGCTGTGGCGCAGGTATGTTTTGTGAAATGGCAGCAAAACGCGGCGCACAAGTGAGTGGACTGGACGCGTCCGAACCTCTTCTTGCTATTGCCCGTGAGCGCGTGCGCGATGGCGACTTCCGAACAGGTGATCTGCAAGAATTGCCGTATGCTCCTCAGTCGTTTGATGTAGTGACGGGCTTTAACTCTTTCCAGTTCGCTGCTGATCCTGTCAAGGCGTTGCAAGAAGCAAAACGTGTCTCGCGGGCTGGAACGGTGGTGATGGCAGTTTTGGGCAAACCAGAAGAAAATGATTCCACCGCGTATATGAAAGCCATAGGCCCATTGTTGCCTCCACCTCCGCCAGGCGCTCCCGGACCCTTTGCGCTTTCGGTGGATGGAGCGTTGGAAGCCCTCGTTGCCAAAGCGGGCATGACCCCCGGTAAAGTAAAGACGCTTGAGTGTCCGTGGGATTATCCTGATGAAAAGACTGCGTTGCGCGCTCTGCTTTCTGCCGGTCCAGCCATACGAGCAATTCAAAACAAAGGCGAGGATGTGGTACGCGAAGTATTCCTGACCGCCCTCGCGCCATTCAAAACCGCATCGGGCGGATATCATCTCAGAAGCAGTTTCCGCTACATCGTTGCAACGACTTGATCGCCTGACGACAATTTGAAAACTGGCTTGGCTTGAAACGATAGTACAAGAAACAACGCCGCCCAACAAAGCATCCCGTAAGAACATCGGGGTGATATGCATTTGACACATTCGCTTCGCTCAACGTAGGCGTGTCGGCACGCCCTTCGGGCAGTCGAGCATTTTTCTACGCTCGAAGGAAATCCCGCTCTCAAAGTTTTATCTCATCCCGCCCCCTTCCATGCACAACGCGCTCCGTACATCCGCGCTTCTTCTCACTGTCATGGTTAATCGGCGCCATCCCTCCAACACCGTGATCTTCACCTCGTGCAAAAAGTTAACGGATAATAACAACGCAATTTTTCCTGCAACGGCAGACTAAAACTCAAAATCGAATCCCCGCCAAATAAACAGCGGGGATTTTTTATGACAAACGACACGTGAAATTATCCAAGCGGAGTTGTAGTATCTAAAAGAGAGAGAAAAATCATTATCCATTTTTCACCAAAATACATCCGAATTGTGAGCTTAACTACCGCCTTATATCGCCGATAAAAGGAGAAATCCATGGACAAGGAGCAAAAGCAGAAATTGGCTGGCGCAATGCTCGATCTAATCAATGCGGCTCACGCATTGGATGGCTTGCCAGGCATAGACGAGAAACAAAAGCCTCTGTGGATGGATATCTTGATAAACGCCCCCGATCACCTTTTTATTCACCCGGAGAGACATTGGGAGATCGAGAAATTTGTGAAGGAGGCGCTCACGCACAGATCAAGTTAAAACAGACTGCAAGTTTCCTGCCATTCGGTTTTTCACGAGCTACCGCTGAAAGGAGCAGATACCATGTCCAACCAGACATCCATCTACGCGTTTTTCGCGCGCGCCGAGGACCGGGCAGTCGGCATGATGATCGACACCTCTTCCGAAGAAAAATGGATGAATAACATCCGCCGAGCAGTGGGGATGCCGGACGCGGAAATCCATCTCATTCACGAAGGCAAATGGAACGCGCCCGTCGTGAAAACTGTGGACCAAAATCCAAGCACCTTTATCAAAGGGATCCAGGATTACTTCATCTCTCAGAATCTTCCTCCTATGTCAAAGGCGGATTTCTCGCGGGAGCATTTAGGAGACCTGAAAAGCGCTGTCACAGGATTGGTGGTCGCGCTGATCAAGCATCCTAATTAGCAATGAGTTGGATATTTCTCAAGAAAGGAGCAAAACATGTCAGCAATAGGGATTCTATTCGATATTGATGAACTGGACAGCGGACTATATGGATTTGCCGCATACAAGATTTTCTTCGAAGCCATTGACACCCGTCAACTTGCGGGATGCACACTCTCCGATGGCGATACCAACGCCACGTTGACGGGACGAGCCAATCAGTATTGCATCGCGGTGAATGCGCCTTCCCAATCCGCGATTGTGGCTGTCAAGGATGCCTTGAGCCGGTCAGATGCGAAAGGTCTGCTTCCACTTTCGTCGCGCTTTATGGACGACTCATTGGTGAGGCAGGAGCCGTTGGTCCAATCCACTCACGTCGGGTCATCCGGGGAATTGGTTAATTGTACGACCGGCTGGGTGATGTCAGCCTGGAAGGGAGTGCAAGAGAGGCAAACCTAGTTGCACTGCGGTGGCAGTACAACTGCCCGCCAACTGCGTAAGTTCTATAGAGGCAAGAATGAACAAGAAACAAAAGAGAGAACGAGCATTGCAATGGATCAATGAGATCAACATCCATCACGAAATCATTGATGGCAAGCCGATTGTAGATGATCAGTGGAAGGATGTCTGGCTCAAGGTTCTTACCGAAGCCCCGGGGAAGATTTTTGCCCAGCCCGGCTTCTATGAAATGGTCGAGTTATACGCGTGGAAGGAGATCGTAAAGCAAAACCTTGGAAACGACAGCCAAGCGGCGCTTAATCATCTCAATCACATGTTGGCAACACTTGCCGCATAACTGTCTTCACTCACCCCCTTAAATATAGAACACGATAGGAGTCTCCCATGATTACGAATTGGAAAGTGATAGTTGGCGCACCCCATAGCGTTCAGGTCAGCCAGACCATGTCGGGTGAGGTTGTCACCACGTTGGACAACAAAGAAATTTTGCGCCGAAATCTGCCGCGCGGTGACGATCTGGATTATCAATTCAAGATCGACGGCAAACCATGCTCTCTGCGCATTCTGTATAAATTGGAGCGGTTCGGCGGCATAGCAACCATGGAGACGTGGCATCACGAGCTTCTGGTCGACGGCGTGAAACAGCATTCAGAGAACTGACCGTAATTTACGAAAAGGGGAACGCCGTTGACCTTGGAATGAGTTCAGGCTATCTCATTTGTCGGCGGGCATTGTGGAATCCACGCCTAAAAAAAGGAGGGGGCAAAACATGTCAGCAATAGGGATTCTATTCGATATTGATGAACTGGCGGACGGTGTGGAGTCTGTAACTTCGAGAAGAATCTTTATAGCCCCAGTTTTTTCTGCTCATTGGCTTTTGTCTAATCCCACTCCGCGTCTGCCGCTAACGCAGGCCGCTGGCACGCTCCTTGCAAAATTAGCGACAAAACAAGGAAGGAGAAAAAGTGGACACCAGTACAATCGAAAAGGCGAAAGAGTTTGTCAAAGATTTTTTGGATGAGTATTTGTCCAATGGAATTGGCGCAAAAACGAAAAGGGAAATCGACATTCTAATAATGAATCTCCTGATGAATTATGGCGGGCTTGGCGATAAAAGCAATCAAGAGCTTAGTATCCTTCTCCAAGCGCCTATATCAAAAATAAAAAGTCTGCGGTACGAAGCCAGATTGAAGTATCCGCCTGACCCCGATTATGTGAAAAGGGAATTTCTTTATATTCTCACAAAATCGCAAGTTGATTTTGAAAAAGGAAAAATAATATTTGCAATCGAAGATGAATTTCTTCGGCACGCTATTCAGGGTCAATTAAAGGCAAAAGGAATGTTTGCAGACAGTTCGTTCAATACCGAATTAGTCAAAATTGACGAATCGGCCCTCGAATCTGTGATCAGCGAATTCTATGGCAAAGACATTGCTGACAATTTTCGCATTGGTTTTGATGAAATGAGAAGCCAGCTCGAAGGCAATGAAAGCGTTACATCTGAATTAAGTGATGGAATAATTCAGTTTGCAGTTACCACGATAAAGGCACTTGGATATGAATATATTAAGAGTCGTATCGGGTTTTGAAAATCTTTTAAAATTTGACGAGCGAGACTGCTGCCTTCGGCGGCGTGCGCAGTTTCGGGCTTTCTCTACACCCAAGCAGAATCCTGCCATCAAAGTTTTATCCACGCCCGTCTGGTTATCGAGCTTGTCGAGACACGCCCTCAAGTAACGCCAACCATTAGGCAGGTGCCTTCTAATGAGAAAGGAGAAAATAATGAAAGCCAAACAAAATTTACTCTTGGTGGGGATAATAGTAATTGCCCTGTTTCTGAATGGGTGTAGCGGAGCATCAATGCCCACTCCAATCCCGCTAACCACTACTCCAACTCCACCTCCCGACATGCCCAAAATAACAATTGCTGACACAGTATTTTGGTTAACTGCTGTAGTTGAAAAGGATAAAGCACTGGAACTCCAAGCAAAGCCAGGATACCGCCTTTTGGAAGTTGGTTTTCAAACTGACACGGGAACGCTCGAACATATCGGGGAAATCACTAAAGAATTTGCAACAATGTTATCAGACAAGGAAGGCAATCAATACCCATCAGTGGTACGTGGCACAGGGATTTATTGCCCAGGGGCGGGACCGTTGCAAGTTTGTTGGACTTTTGCCGCGCCAGAAAATGAAAAAACGCTTTGGTTGAATTTGCCAGACGGGACAACCATTGAATTAGAACCTTTCATCAAATAATACAGGCACATTCTCTTTACGGAGGTTCTTTATGTAAAACCACACAGTATCCAATTTCAATTGCTTTTCTTTCGATTTTCCTCTGGAGGAAAAATGCCTAATATAACCTGTCCTCAATGCAAAGCCGAGCATCCTGCTGGCACGGCTGTCTGCCCAAATTGCGGGTTTGAAATCCAGAAACAGGCACAAAAAGGCGCGACAATGGCACTGATGATTTCAGCGGCTATTGTCATCGGACTTTGTTTCCTGTTGTCATGGATAGTTCAAAATCTGTTCTAACTGAATATCGGGAGGAAACATGCCTACAAAACTTTCAAAAATACTTGTTTTCCTACTAATAGCCAGTCTCGCTATTTCTGGTTGCACCAGCCAAAAAGTTAAGATTATCAGTGTTGAACGCGTCAATTCCTTCGGTTATGAGGGAATGCCAAGTGCCAACGCCCGCCCAGGATACGATATTCTGCTGATTGAAATCAAAACCGATGAGGAAATATCTTCATTTAGTGATTTGGTTTTGAAAGATAATGTCGGCAACAGTTATTCTGCGGGAGGACTTTTTAGTGGCAAATACATCTTTGAAGTACCCGAATCGGCAGGAGATTTAACCCTTGTTGTGAAAGATGCAATTAAAGTTCCTCTACCTTAAACACTGAAAGGAGTAAAAATGAGCCGAAAATCTATTGTCGCAATAGTTGTTGGTTTGCTCGTACTTGCAATCACTTTCTCGGTCTTCAATTCGATGTTCAACGCAACTGCCCCTTCGGAGGCCGAAATTAACGCAGTAGTCGCAAGTGGAGGTTCGCCGCAAACACTGATTGAAAAGTCACAGCAAGCGCAAGGAATCCAAACCCAGTCCTATTTCATCGCGGCACTAGAAGTTATAATAACTGGCGTATTAGCGTATCAATGGCGCGAGAAAAAGTAGAGACCTAAAATCAAAACGCCAGCCAACAAAGCGTGGACTTGACACATTCGCTTCGCTCAGCGAAGGGCGTGCGGCACGCCCTTCGGGAAGTCGGGCATTTTCCGCAGCCAGCATTTATCCTCGCTTATAATAAATCCATGCTGCCTTCATACTTTGTAATCATCGGCACCCTGATCAGCGCGGCGGGTTCGGTGACCTATCTAATCAACACGATCAAAGGCAAAATCAGGCCGAACCGGGTTTCGTTCCTGCTTTGGTCGGTGGCTCCATTCATAGCCTTTGCGGCGCAGATCAAACAAGGCGTGGGCCTCGAGGCCTTGATGACGTTCAGCACGGGATTCCTGCCGATCATGACGCTGGCGGGCTCTTTTTTAAATAAAAATGCGGGGTGGAAGCTTACAAAGTTCGACTTATTCTGTGGTTTTCTATCGGTAGTGGGTTTGGTTCTATGGCAGATCACCAAAGTGGGAAACGTAGCCATTTTTTTCAGCATTCTTGCCGATGGTCTGGCCGCCGTTCCAACCATGGTCAAAGCCTACAAATATCCGGATACCGAGCTGGCCTGGCCCTGGATTGCCACTTCTTTTGGCGTGCTTTTAACTATTTTCACCATCAAGGAATTAACGTTCGCCAATTCGGGGTTCATCATTTATATCTTAATAGTAAACGCCGTTATTTTCGGCTTGATTCAGTTCAGAGTAGGCGAAATGCCGGGGTTGAATAAAGAAAAAACCGCCTGAATAAAACGGCGGCGCATAAGGCCGGTACATGAAGTTGTTGAACGAAATCTTTCACAGCAGTGAAGTTCCAACCCGCGGACGGACCGTTCTACGGGAAGCCGTTCGGGGCATCGTCTTGGATGGAAGGAAATTACTGATGATTTATTCGGAAAGAAATGGCGATTACAAGTTCCCGGGCGGAGGCGTTGAGCGCGGCGAGAACCATGAAGCCGCGTTACGGAGAGAGATAGCCGAAGAAACCGGCAGACAGGTTGCAAGAATCATCGAACCTTTCGGGAGAGTGATCGAATACGATCTTCCGCTCGAAAAAGATTACGATCTTTTCAAAATGACTTCGTATTATTATCGCTGTCAGGTCGGCGGCGAGACAGGCAGGCAGAATCTGGATCAATACGAGCAGGAGTTGGGATTTCTGCCCGTTTGGGTGGAAATCGATACGGCAATAGACCGCAACGCCTCCCTGCTCGCGGATTCAAACAGCCTCCCTCGCTGGGTCAAACGAGAACTGCAAGTTTTACAAAAAATTAGAATTGCCCTATGAATTGGAATCCTGCACCGATTGGAGAGCGCTTATGCAAAAATATTTCGCGGCATTGACCATCCTGTTGTTGATGGGAATGGTGTTGACTCGGGCCATGCTGTTGCGAAGCAAAGGGATCGAGGCGATAAAATTCGGAAAGCTCGATAAAACCGATTTCCTGATCCCACCGTTCGCCCTTTTCTACTTTTACCTCGTGTTTGCCCATGCATTCAACTGGCCGACCGTCAGCGCCCAGGAGTTCTTTCGGGTCGGGATCATTGGCTGGATCGGCGTTCTCTTCTGCGCGCTGGGAATATTACTGCTTTTGTGGAGTCTCATTTCTTTCGGACGGAGCTTCCGCGTGGGAATTGACGTCGAACGGCCCGATGCGTTGATCACCGACGGCGTTTTTGCCGTTACCCGCAATCCCATTTACGTGGCCTTTGTTCTTGTCCTGGCCGGTCAATTCCTCGTCTTTTCCAATTGGATACTCCTGGTTTATCTGGCCGCAGGCATCTGGTTGATCCATCGGCAAGTGTTACGGGAAGAAGACTTTTTGAAGAAGCATTACGGTCAGGAATATACCGAGTATTGCAATCGAGTAAGGCGCTATCTCTGAACGGCCGCGCGGCGCAAATGAGACACGTGCGCCCGACAAAGACAGCCAGATTCGGCAAAAGGATCATCCGCACTTCAACTGAAGGGATGCAGTCATGAGAAAAATCCTTGCATTTATCGCGCTCGGCTCTGTCTTTGCGACGGTGGAAGAATTCCTGACCATCGTTGTGCTCAAGCGCGATCTCGCCACCTACCTGTTCACCCTGCTGATTCTCTTTCCCGTATTCCTGCTCTTTGTGTATTTTTCCAGCCGCCTCATAAATCGATTCACCGGCAAAGAACCGCTTCGGGAATTAATCCATTTCTTTCTTTACGGCCTGATCGGCCTGATGATCGAATGGTTTATCATCGGCCTTTCTCCCTGGAGCGACCCCAGCGCGAACCCGATCGTCATGTTCGTCTTCCAACTGGGGATGTTCTCTTTTTGGGCAACCGTTGCCTTCATCCCGAGGTTATTTCTCAACCCACAGGAATTGAATCAACGGATCAGGAAGTCCATATTGAAATTCTACATTCCATATTTCATTATCGTTTACATCATAGGTCTGGCGGTGCCGGAATCGCTAAGATTCATAACGATAATATTCCTGATCGTTTTCGGCTACCTGTTCCTGAATCTGTTCTACCTGAAATATTTTCTGCGGGCGTTTTCGCGCGAATCACCCGCGGCGACTTAAGACACTGCGCAACATGCCCGACCTGGAAGCGGGCTCCGCGTTTTCAGGCTTTTCCCAGCGAAAGCTGGCTGGGACAGGGTAAATAAATTGCGATAAAATGTGTCTGATTTCGTGGTAACTGCCGCTCCACAAAGCGCAGGCCACAGTGCGCAGATGACGATGCGTAGTTGGATCCTCATCGGGGTATTTTTCCGCTCTCGGACAGAACCCAGCCGCTCCTGCCGCGGGAAGCGTAGATCGCCAGACGATCCAAGAACGGGAACCGCGCACAGATCGTAATCACATCCACATTGTTTTATGCAAGCAAAACGAAAGGAAAAGGAAATTTTCATGACTCAGCAAAAAATCGGCCTGCTGTTGGTAAATCACGGTTCACATTCTGAAACGTGGAGAAAGGCCCTGACCGATCTCGAAACGAGAATATGCGAACCGGTGCTCTCGGGCAGTATCATTGAAGACGCCAGGACTGCCTTCATGGAATATACCGAGCCGTCCATCGCCACGCGCATGAAGGAGTTCGACCGCGAGGGCTTTACCGATGTAATTATCGTGCCGATATTTTTAACCATCAGCTCTCATTCCGCCGACGACATCCCAACCATCCTGGGGCAAAAAGGCAACGCGGAAGATGTCGAAGCGTTAAAGGCCGAAAATATCGAATGTTATACCCCAACGGCCAAAGTGCACGTCACGCCCCTGCTCGACTTCTCGAATACTTTGCAGAAAAACGTATTGAGGCGTTGCCGGGAACTATCCAGCCGTCCCGAAAAAGAAGGTCTGGTCCTAATCGGCTACGGCGACGAAGCCTACGACCAGGAGTGGAGCGATCTGTTCGGTAAAGTGGCCGAGCACGTAAAACAACATATCGGAATTAGCGAGTACAGTTATGGCTGGTGCGGACATCTGGTGCATTACAGCCCCCAGGAAACCACCAAAACCATCAATGCGGTATTGAAGAACAGGGATACAGCCATCGTCATCCCGGTGCTCGTCGCATACGATGAAATGTTCCAGAAGAACATCATCGGCCGGGGAATCGAGAAAGTGGAAGGTCATCAGGAGAAAGTTCTGTACAAGGCCGATTCGATCCTGCCCGATGCCAATATCGACGAGTGGGTCATCCGCATCAGCAACGAATACGCAAACAGGATTGCAAACCGCGCAGTCGCTTGAACGCATTGGCAGTCGTCTGGCCCCTCAAAGTTAACACACAGCGGCCTGACGGCCATTTATCGAAAAGAGAAAATATGAGCTTTATAAGACTTCATTGGTTCGATGCAGGTTTGATCTTGGCGTTTCTTGTGGGCGGAATCGCGCTTCTGAGCAGGTTAAATCCGCTTTCGCTTCTGCTGTGGGCGAGCCTTTGTTCCTTGTTCCTGCATCAATTCGAGGAATACCGCTATCCCGGCTATTTCCCCGGCATGATCAATACAGTCATGTTTTCGAGTCAGCGCCCAGACCGTTACCCGCTCAATACCAACACTGCCCTGATCGTCAATGTTGTTATCGGCTGGTTCGCCTATTTGCTCGCCGCCATCTTTGGAGAAAGGGCGCTCTGGCTGGCAATCGCAACGATCTTTGTTTCCTTGAGTAACTTCTTCGTGCATGTGTTCGTTTTCAACATCAAAGGGAAAACGCTGTATAACCCGGGCATGCTTACCGCAGTCCTTCTCTTTGCACCCATTTCAATCTATTTCGGGTATATCCTGATTCAAGGAAATTTAGCCACATCTGCGGATTGGATAATAGGCATCCTGCTGGGAGCTGGTTTGAGCTATCTGGGCATCCTGAAACTCATCGACTGGCTGAAAGATGAAAATACGAAATATATTTTCCCGGAGCGATCTTTACCACCGCATCGCTGAGATTCAGCAGGGCAATAAATTACAAGGCAAAGGACGACGCCCGGAAAAAAATTAGCGCGAACGGCGAATCAAAAAACGCGCACCGGCGGCGGGATTCTGCGCGACTTACGATTACAGGAAGGTTCGGAAACCCCAGATGAAATTCGAGTGGGTAGATTCAGAAAAAGATTTGGATTGGCAGGAACTCTCCACCCTGTATCGAATCGCCCCGCTGGGACAGAAAGACCCCGCCGATCTAAAAATTTCCTTCTCCAACAGCATGTTCAAATGCTTTGTGTACCATGCAGGAAAGTTGATCGCGGCTGGCCGGGCGCTGGCAGACGGCAAGGACTGCTCTTATATCTGCGACATAGCCGTCCATCCGGACTATCAGGGTCAAGGGGTTGGCAAGGCAGTGGTCTCAAAGCTGGTCGCTCTATCGAAAGGCCATAAGAAGATCATTTTGTATGCCGCGATCGGCAAGGGATCGTTTTACCGAAAGCTTGGCTTCAAACGCATGACGACCGCCATGGCAATTTTCGAGAACCAGGCTCAGGCGCTGGAGAGCGGGCTCGTTACCGACGAAGAATAAGGCCTGCAGAATAATCGTCTAATAAAGTATGCGCCGGCCGATAACCTCGTTTATGAACACACTCAAAAACGTCCTTTTCGTTTTGGCCACCGGTTATATCTTCGTCTATTTTTCGGAACACTTGTTTTGGGCGCGCGTCCGGGCGGACGACTCACTTAAAAACTGGCTCCTTGCATGGGTCGCCTATTCGCTGATGGCCTATGTTTTCCTGCGCCTGATCGCATACTTCCACGTCAAAGGGATTTGGGCGTTATTTCTGGCGGGGGCGGTTTTCGGCTGGCTTGCGGAGGGTGTGATCGTACAAACCGCCTACGACATACTGCCCTTGTCGATATCGTTCACCGGACTTGCCTGGCACGCCCTGCTCACAGTATGGATAGGCTGGTATGCGGTTCAAAAAGCGCTTTTAGCTTCGAGCATTTGGCCGAGCATCAAGCTCGCCAGCCTGATCGGCGCGGTCTATGGCTTTTGGGCGATCAACTGGTGGGCCGAACCTGACGGCGGAGTTTCATCCGTTTCCGAATTTGCCGCGTTTACTTTCACCGCTACGCTTTTGGTGATGTCCGCGTACTGGCTGGCAAATTGGAGTTCGTCGGCGACGATGCAATGGAATCGCTGGACGACAATCATCATCGTTACTTTATTTGCGGCTTATTTCCTTTTTGTGACAATACCCGCCAGGCCTATAGCGGCGGTCATCCTGCCGCTCCTTCTTGGAATATCATACTGGGGACTGCGCCAAAACCGCATCACTGAAGCCGAGGGTTCGCTGTTGGAAATATTGAACAGCCGCCGCGTCCCTCTTCGGAACCTTCTTGGATTATTACTTGTTCCCGTTATAAGCGCTTTTATCTACGCCTTCGCCATGTCCATGAACCTGAAGGCACATACCAACTGGATACTTTATCTCATCACCACCCCGCTCGGCTTTATTATTTTTGCAATGAGTTTGTACAAATTGCGTCGGGCGCGGTTATCGGCGGTAAAAGCAGATTAACACTGGAGACAGCGCGGAATATTTCATGGATATAAAAGCCTATCTGGAACGGATACACACCGGGCAACTCCCGTTCCCCGCTTTCGAATCGTTGCGGGATCTGCAACTTTCCCATTTGCTGTCTGTTCCATTCGAAAATCTCAGCATCCATGCAAACGAGCCCATCCTGCTTCAGGAAGAATTGCTGTTCGACAAAATCGTCTCACACCGGCGCGGGGGCTTCTGCTATGAACTCAATGGATTATTCGCCGTTTTATTGCGCCAGCTCGGCTTCAATGTTGCAATGCTTTCGGCGGGAGTCGCCAGAGACGATGGCGGGTTCGGACCCGAATTCGATCACATGACCTTGATGGTTCTGCTCGAGGACAGATGGCTGGTCGATGTGGGGTTTGGCGACTCGTTTCGGAAACCACTGCGGATCGACAATCGAGATGCTCAAACGGAGGGAAAACGTTCCTATCGAATAGACGATGACGGCGATCACCTGATCCTAAAACAAAAGGACGGCGATAAAGAATGGAAAGCCCAATATCGCTTCACTCTTCGCCCGCATGAACTGCCGGAGTACGCAGAAATGTGTCGTTACCACCAGACCTCGCCCAAATCGTCCTTTACGCGGCAAAGGGTCTGCTCAAAGGCAACCGTCAATGGGCGGATCACGCTAAGCGAAATGCGCTTGATCGAAACGGAAGGCGACGTGCGGAAAGAGCGGGTTCTGGCAGATCCGGCGGAGCACATAGCAGTGCTGGCGAAAGAATTTGGAATTATCATGAAAACCGGGTGAACACAAACCAAGTTTTACGGCTCAATTCAGCCTGCGCCCAATCCGCGCAGGCGTTTTTATAGACGGGTTTTCTCCTTGACAATCCTATGAAAAATAGTATTATTGAAATAACTGACCAACCAGTCATCTATTTCGCAAAAGAGCAACTAATGTCCCCTCGCCCCAACGTCAGCGAAGAACGCAAAGCCCAGATCATCAACGCCGCCGAAGATGTCTTTACTCAAAAAGGCTTTAACGAAGCGCGCATGGACGATATCGCCGATGAAACGGGATTGAGCAAAGGCACGCTTTATCTCTACTTCAAAAGCAAGGACGATCTTATCACTGCCATTCTGGACCGCATGTTTCAATTTGAATTCAAGCAGATGGCGGATCTCAATTCAGCCAATTTGAGCGCGGCCGACACGATTTGGAAAATGACCGATATTCTCGCCAAAGATATTTTGGGATTTATGCGTCTGGCTCCCATCGTGTATCAATTTCTGGCTTTGGCGTTTCGCAACAAATACGTGCAAAAGGCGCTCAAGAAATACATCAATCAGTACATCGCCGTGATCACTCCGATCATCGAGCAGGGAATCAAATCAGGCGAGTTCCGCAAAGTGGATGCGCGCGAGGTCGCCATTGCGATAAGCGCCATTATCGAAGGGACGCTCCTGCTCTGGGTTTACGATAGAGACCTGGTGGAGCCTGAGAAACACATCCGCTCTGGGATAAAGTTGTTATTGGAAGGCGTACAGGCGCGTCCATAACCTGTCGCCTCTTTTTTTAATTGATTAACTGACTTGTCAGTCAGTTAACGGAAAGGATTTGAAAATGACACAAGCAATCGTTGACCGTCCGCCGAGCAAGGCATTACGCTTCGGACTCCGCCTCCCCATCTGGTTGTATCGCCTGAGATTGGGCTGGCTGTTGGGGAATCGCTTCCTGTTATTGACTCACACAGGACGGAAAAGCGGAAAGCCGCATCAAACGATCATTGAGGTGGTTCGGCATGATAAGCAAACGGATACTTATTATGTGGTTTCAGGGTGGGGCGAGAAATCGAGTTGGTATCAAAATATCAGCAATTCGCCGCATGTTACGATTCAAGTAGGTGGGCGCAAACTCCAAGCACAGGCAGAGTTTATTCCCTTCGCTCAAGCCGAAGAGATCGTTGAAGCGTATGCACGCGAAAACCTCACTGCATTCCGCGAGTTGAGTGTGCTATTTCTTGGCAAACGCATGGCATCGGCACAAGACGGCGCAAGAGCAATAGCGGAAAAAATGCCGATGATCGCTTTTCATCCAAAATAGATTTTCGTCATTGCGAGGAGGGCGTTGGTTGAGTAGGACGAAGTCCATATCGAAACCAGCCCGACGAAGCAATCTCCCAAAATTTTAAACATGCTCGATTTTTACGGAGATTGCTTCGCTTCGCTCGCAATGACGGGCATGGAGGTTTTATAAAATGACCATTAATAAAAACATCTTGATCAGTGGTGCGGGGATTTCGGGACTGACTCTGGCTTACTGGCTGAAGAAACGTGGGTTTTCTCCCACCGTGATCGAGAAACGCCCGAACTTGAACAGCCGCGGTTATATGATTGACTTTTTTGGCTCAGGATATGATGTGGCAGAAAGGATGGGAATCACCGAACAACTTCAAGAAAAGACACGGCAATATCCCATGACAAAGTTGGAGTTTGTAGATCGGAACGGGAAGCCGCGCGCAAAAATTGATGTTGTCAAATTTCGAAAATTTTTGGGCGGCAAATATTTTCCGCTCATGCGCGGGGATCTGGAAACGGTCATCTACGAGACGATCAAAGATGAAGTGGGAATCCGCTTTGGGGTAAGCGCGACCAGGCTCGAGGTCCAGAAAGAGGCGGTGGAGGTTGAATTATCGGATGGAAAAGTCGAGCGCTATGATCTCGTCATCGGCGCGGACGGCATCCACTCCAATATCCGCAAGTTGTTGTGGAGCGACGAGGAACAGTTCAAACGCTTTCTCGGATTTTATGTGGCATGCAGTGTGATTGACAATTTCTTCGACACACAGGAAACATTTCTCGGTCACTTCGAACCCAAACTGCAAGCCAGCGTTTATTCGATAGGCGGAAACAAACTCGCCACATTCTTTGCGTTCAAATCGGAGAAGATCAACGCGCGCGCGCGCAAGGAGCAAATGGAATTTTTGGAAAGCCGATTGGCGAACCTCGGTTGGGTGATCCCTCAATTGCTCGCTGGCACAAAAAAGGCGGATGATCTTTTCTTTGACGAGGCGGCGCAGATCGAACTCCCCAAGTGGCATAAGGATCGCGTCACATTAGTGGGAGACGCTTGCCAGTGTTTGACTCTGCTGGCGGGACAAGGCGCTTCGATGGGAATGGCGGGCGCGTATCTGCTGGCGGATGAATTGTATAAAGCCGACGGCGATTACAGAATCGCTTTCCCTGCTTACCAACAAAAATTAAAACCAGAGATTGACCAAAAGCAAAAGGACGCGCGCGGGCTGGCGGGTTCGTTTGTCCCTGCGAATAATTTTGAGATCGCGATGGCGCATTTCTTTTTCAGCACGTTGTTATTGCCAGGGTTCGGTTCCGTGTTCGCCAAACAGATCGGCGCGAAAAGTATTATCAAATAAATCAAAGGGGCTTGATGCAGTGAAGCGCTCGCCATTGCCGGCAGGGTGCTATAATGAATCGCCGGTATCATAGCGGCAGAAAGAAGCGGCAAACCATGGAAGTCTTTTTCAAGGACTATCTAAACCTCCTGCAAGATTGTCACAACGGTATTCTCCAAGCCATTGACGGTCTCCCCTCCGAGGCGCTGGACTGGGTGCCCGGGCAGGATATGAATTCGATCAGCGTGCTGGTATTTCACACGACAGGTTCAGTCCGATTCTGGGTCGGCGACATAGCCGCGCAGGAATCGTCCAACCGGGATCGGGATGCAGAATTCCGGGTTAAGGGCGTGGGGATGGATGCGCTGAAGAAACAACTTGCAGATAACCTGGAATACGTGCGTGCCACGCTGGATAAAATGAACCTGCAGGATCTGGAAACAAAACGCACCAATCCCAGCAACGGAAAAGAACTCACGGCCGCATGGGCTTTACTCCATGCGCTCGAACATGCCACAACCCACCTGGGGCAAATTCAGATCACGCGGCAACTATGGGAGCAAAAGAGGAAATAACCCCTGATTTTCGACCCATCCCGGATTTAGGGATGGGTCACGTTTCGGCTTCAGCAAATCTCAATTTCTCGATGCAATCGGTTTCAAATAAGAATCGAGCAGGGCGTTCATTTGCTCGAACGATTCGCATACAAAGAACATCGGATTGAACGCGTAAACGGTCTTGGGAATTCCGGCGATCATTTCCACATCGAACGGCGCGATGATCACCTCGCCGCCAAAGTATCCTTCATGGGGAATCTCAAGTTTATTGTACAGGGCGCGCACAACGTTCCAGCCCATTTCCTGCGAAGACATTTGTCCCTGACGGTGCAGTCCGTTCACCCCTTCGATAATGCGCTGGATTTCATTCTTGTGTTTTAGGAAGTTCGCCTGAATTTGTTCAAATACATTCCCCGTGTAATCGATCACATCGTCACGTCCCAGCCGGTAAAACTCTATGACCGTGTTCGTAAGCTCGGCACGGCCTGAGAGCGTCCCGGCTCCAAAGACCTTCAGACGATTGTCTTCGATCACCAGCCCAAACTCGGTGCTGTACCACGCCAGGCGTTTGATCACTTCCCTTTCCTCCGGCGTAGCTTTCATATACGCGGGCGCAAATTTATCCTCGATGCGCGCATAGAATTCCTGGGTAAGATACGGAAGATGCCCGAAGATATCATGAAACATATCCGGTTCGGGCGTGAACTCCATCTGACTGCGCGTGCGCAAATAATCGGTGATCAGAAACACGCGCTGGGCAAACTTCTTGTACCAATCGTCAGCCAGCGTATAGCGTACCGCCGTGCGCTCGATGCGCCACCCCGTACGCGGTGTGATATGTGCATTAAGATGTTGGACGGTCGGAATGTGCAGTGGGTCGAGTTCAAGTAATTTCAACCCGCGTTTATACTCCTCGCAGATATGCTCCAGTAAATAGGATTGATGGATCCCTGCGAACAGGTCCGCCCAAATCGCATGCTGTTCGTCGGTAAACTGAAGTTCCTGATTCTCAGCCGTATATTCCCGGCCCTCTAATTGCTGTGCGGCGATATCACCCGTGTAGATCGGTGAAGCTTTATCCGTTGCCATAATTTACACCTCTCACGATTGAATTTTCTGTGATGACATTGCCTTGATATTCAAAGATATTATCACCTCCGAAAACACGCGTCAAGAATTGGATTATTTCGACCGGTTTTATGGAAATCGACGCGCGCGGGTAAATGATGATAAAATTTTTGCGAGATGCAGACCGATTCCTCCTCTTTGAACGGCAAATTGATACTGGTGACCGGCGCGGCGCGGCGTATCGGACGCGCGCTGGCAATGGCCTGTGCCCGCGCCGGAGCCGATGTGATCATCCATCACGCTCATTCGGACAAGGAAGCCGGTGAGGCCCAAAAGGAAATTCTCGCCCTTGGGCGGCAGGCCTGGGTCATCTCCGCCAATTTCGACGATCCGCTCACGGCTGGCGGATTAATCGCGCAAGCCAACCAAATCCACCCGCTTTTTGCGCTGGTCAATTCGGCGGCCATCTTCGAAAATATCGGCTTCAAAGATACTTCGCTCGAGGCCTGGGATCGGCATTTCCGCATCAACTTGAGCGCGCCCTTCCTGCTCAGCCAGGCCTTCGCGCAACAAATGCCTGAAAACGAGGATGGGCGCATCGTCAATATTCTCGATTGGCGCGCACTGCGCCCGGGCGTGAGCCATTTCCCATACACGATCAGCAAAGCCGGGCTGGCCGCCATGACGCGCTCACTGGCCGCGAGCCTCGCGCCGCGTATCACGGTCAACGGCCTGGCGCTCGGCGCGATCCTGCCGCCAACCGACCAGCCGGTAAGCGATAATCTCATCAGGCGCGTACCCGCCGGAAAATGGGGCCAGCCCAGGGACGTGGAAGAGGCGCTGCTTTTCCTCCTGACCAGTTCATACATTACCGGCGAGATCATTCATGTGGACGGCGGACGACATCTAACTTAGGAGCATCATGGACAAAATTTTTGTAAAGAATTTGCTCGTACGCGGCGTAATCGGCATCAATGACTGGGAACGCCACACAGCACAGGATATCCTCATCAACATCACTGTGTTCACCGACACACACCGCGTAGGTGAAACCGACAAACTCGAAGATTCGGTCAACTATAAAGCGCTGGCGAAAAAGGCCCAGGCGCATGCAGAGACCAGAGCGCGCTTCACTGTGGAGGCGCTGGCGAACGATATTGCCAAGTTGTGTCTGGAAGAAAAAGGCGTACAGAAAGTAATCGTGCGCGTGGAAAAACCGGGCGCGGTGCGCTTCGCCGAATCGGTGGGCGTGGAGGTCGAACGGAATCGTGACGAGTGAACTGCACGAAGCATACCTGAACTTGGGCTCGAATATTCAACCCGAGGATCATTTTCGCAAAGCGATTGAATTGCTGGGGAAATCGGGCCGAGTAAAAGCCGTTTCGACGGTTTGGGAATCCCGCGCGGTCGGCGCGCAGGGGCCGAATTTTTTAAATGTGTGCATACGCTACAAAACACATTTCAGGGCGGAAGAACTCAAGGCGCAAATCATCCGGTCCGTCGAATCGGAGCTTGGCCGCGTCCGAAGCGCGGACAAAAACGCGGCACGCACAATTGATATCGACATCATCCTGTTCGACGGAGAACCATTCCGCCACGAATATTGGGAGAGGGCTTTTACGATCGTTCCGCTCGCGGAGCTTCTGCCGGATTTTATTCATCCACAGACAGGTGAAACCTTATCGCAAGCCGCACTGCGTTTACGCCAAAAGATATGGATCAAGCCGCGGCCGGATATGAACTCAACGCTCATACAAACGGGGACGAAACGCTAGATCTGCAACGGTTCCGCGCCGCGCGAAATATTATCCAGAAATTCCTGACGCGTGGAAGGATTCGTACGGAACGAACCGAGCATGGCGGAGGTCGTCATGCGCGCATCGTGCTTCCTGACGCCGCGCATCATCGAACATAGATGCTTGCCCTCCACCACAACCGCCACACCGTACGGCGAAAGCAGATCATTCAGAAAATCCGCGATTTGGCGCGTCATCCGTTCCTGCACTTGCAAACGGCGGGCGTACATATCCACAATGCGGGGAATTTTGGAAAGCCCGATCACCTTGCCATTCGGAATATAAGCGACATGGGCCCGCCCCATAAAAGGCAGCATATGATGTTCGCACAGGCTGTAAAATTCAATATCGCGCACCAGCACCATTTGGTCGTAAGTAATTTCGAACAGCGCTCCGTTGACCAGTGCCGCCGGGTCCACCTGATACCCGCCTAGCAATTCCCGATACATGCGCGCTACGCGGTGAGGCGTGTGCAAAAGTCCTTCGCGCCCCACATCTTCGCCCACCGCCGTCAACAACTGAGTCACTGCCTGGCGCGCGCCTGCCTCGTCGATACTGCCGGCCGAGGTACCCTGATCGTCCAAGTCATCATCGAAATCTATCATATCCACGTTTGATTCTCCGAAAAAATCGGCCCGGCAAATCACCGGGCCGGAAATACAGGCGGTGAAACTTCTAAGCGTCTTCAGGTTCGATCAAACCGTAACTGCCATCGCGCCGCCGATATAGAACATTTATCCTGCTTTCATGCGCGTTGTAGAAGATAAAGAAATTATCGTGCCCGAGCAGGCGCATCTGCTCTATGGCTTCCTGTTCGTCCATCGGCAGGATGCTGAACCTCTTGCGGCGGGCAATCAACGGTTTGGCTTTCTCTTTTTTCGGCTTCGCAGATTCCGCCGCAACCACCTCCGCGGCCGAACGTCCGTCGCCGCGCCCGCGATAGTGCTTTCCCTTGTAACGGTCGATCTGTCTCTGCATCTTCGAAAGCGCCAGATCGAACGCAGCGCGAACGTCATCCGAGCGTTCCTCCGTCCTCAACAGAAAGCCCCTGCCCCGCACAGTGATCTGCGCCACATTGCGGTCAGTGGCGCTCCGCGCCGATTTGATGTGCGAAAGCTCAATCCGGGTTTCATCGATCTGATCCAAATATCGTTCGAGCTTTTTAGCCTTACTTGAAAAATACTCTTCCAGTTTCTCGTTCATGGGGATATTGCGTGCCTGAACTTCCACATTGTTGGACATAGGTCCTCCTTAAGGGATGTATGGACCGCGGATCGTTCATACGCGGACCAGACCATGCCGCGGCAACGCGCGGGCGACGGTCACGGCATAGACTTGTTTGGCCCCAGCGGCAAGCAACGCCTCCGCCCCCGACGATAAAGTTGCTCCCGTGGTAGCCACATCATCTATCAACAAGACATTCCGACCACCTATCTTCTTTCCTTCTGCGCGAAATGCCCCTCGAACGTTCTCCCGCCGCTGTTCCCGATTCAACTCAACTTGCGAACGCGTCTCGCGCCAACGCGATAACGACCCCGGCTCATATGCCACACTGAGAGATAAGGCCAAAGGAAGCGCGATCAAGCCAACCTGATTGTAGCCTCGTTCCTGCCTACGGCGCGCGCCGAGCGGAATGGGAACAATGACGTCTATCGGCCAGTGTAACTCCTCAACAAAACGAGACATGCCAGCGGCCAGCGCATCGCCCAAACCCACGTCGCGGCGGTATTTCAGCTTATGAAGAGCCGTTTGAATGGGAGCATCGAAGACCGCCCACGAGCGAAGCGCATAAAAGGCAGGGGGATTCAGCTCACAGCTCCGGCAAAGAGCCGATTGGGTTTCAGGGATTCCGCAGGATGAGCAAAGGTCCCCTCTCAAAATTTGAACGCGTCGTTGGCAGTCAGCGCACCAGCGGGAGCCGGCCCGGCCGCATCCTCCACAAGCAGGCGGAAAGACCCAGTCTAAAGTTGTCCAAGCCGAACGATAAAAGGGATAGACCCATGACGAACCAGCCATGACACCTCGACATTCAAATACGCTGAGGGGAGTCGTTCGGACCAAGCCCCCTCAGCCATATCTTACTGACCGCCGATAAAAGTGCCCAGTGAACGCGAGATTTGAATTCCTGCCGGCGCAAGCAGAATGAGCATAATGGATGGGAAGGTCAAGAGCGCCATCGGAATGATCATTTTGATCGGGGCCTTATGAGCTTCCTCTTCAGCACGCTGGCGGCGTTTGACCCGCATCTGGTCTGATTGGATTCTCAAAACCTTGGCCAGGCTCACGCCCAAAATTTCGCTTTGAATGACCGCGGCAATAAAACTGGTCATCTCCGGAAGGCCGATTCGATCGGACATATCGCGCAGTGACTCGCGCCGGGTTTTTCCAAGCTGAATCTCACGGATGGCGCGCCTAAAAGCCAGCGACAATTCGTTCTCCCACTTCTCGCTTACTTTGGACATGGCCGCGTCAAAGCCCAACCCGGCTTCCACGCAAATAGTGAGCAGGTCGAGCGCGTCGGGCATGGCCTTGCGTATCTCGTTCTGGCGGCGGTTGACCGTGCTTTGAAGCCAAAGTTGAGGAAAGAAAAATCCCAAAGCGCCAAAAAGTAGAACAACAAAAACAATGCGGCCCCACGGCCACTGATTTGGAGCCAGCAATCCTATAAGCAGGAGAAGCCCGGCGAATATTGCGGCAACGACAAAGCGCGAGGCCAGAAACGTGGCGGCATCAATATGGCCTGGGTTCCCGGCCTGTTCAAGTTTTTTACTTGTATCCTGGAGAAGTTTTTGAGGCGTAAATCTTGTTGACAGTTCTCCGATGGATTTCAGGAACGGAAGCATAATGCGTTCGCGGAACGGCTGGGAAAGCTCGATGGCCTCCAGGGATGTGACTTCGCCCCGCTCGCTGGCTTCCGCCAGGCGCGCCAGCAATGGATCGTTCTCTTCCCGCGCGTTTTTCGCGAAGCGCGCGCCCACCAATCCGAGAACCACCGCGCCGCCAACAATGATCAGAGCCACTAGAGTCCAAAGCAGGATATTCATATTACACCTCAATATCCGCGATCTTCATCATAATCAAGTAACCGGTCGTAATCAAAAAGACCACCGTAACGGCTACGCCAATGACACAATAAATTCCGCCGGACTGAAGAGACAACAAATATTTCGGATTAAGGAACCACAAGATCAGGGTAAGGAAAACCGGGATCAACGAAAGAACCGATCCCGAGGTCCGGACCTGAGCGGTAAGCGTGCGAATCTCTCCTTTAATACGGACGCGCTCGCGAATCGTAAAAGAGATCGTATCGAGAATCTCGGACAAGTTACCGCCGACTTCGCGCTGTACATTGATGGCCGTCACGACGAAATCCAGGTCGTCGCTGGGGATACGGCGCAATAAATTTTCCAATGCCATTTCCATCGGAATACCGATTTGCATTTCCTGAACGACGCGCCGGAATTCATCGCAAATGGGCGCGGGCATTTCTTTGCTCACCGCCTCCATGGCCTGCATGGTCGAATAACCGGCGCGCAGGCCGTTGACCATCAGATTCAGCATATCGGAAAGTTGATCGTTGAAACGCGTCAACCGCCGCCGCTGCTGCCTGCCGATGTAAAAGCCGGGGGCCCAAAACCCAAGCACGGCTCCGATCAGGAACGATATGGGTTGACGACTGCCGATCACATAAGCCACCGCCCCGCCGAGAATGGTTGTGATCACGAGCAACGCAATGTATTCGGCGACCTTCAACTTAATATCGGCACGCGATAGCCGGCGTTGAATGCCGTCGCCAAACGAGGTGCGCTCAACACGCTTCGATACCCATTCCGTGAGTGTAGATGAACGCCCGTCTTGCGCGTCTTCAGCCGCGGCCGCTTTCCCTTCGCCCAGATATTGGCCGAGGCGCTGATCCAGCAAGGCCCGCTCGCTGGAGATGGATACAATCAGCCCGATCACCAGGAGAACTATCAGGAAGATGCCGCCGCCAACCACGATCGTTAACATAATTGTCGCTCTAGTAGCGCCGCCGTTCTCCAATGCCAAAAATGGAAGGAGGCAAATGAATACCGGCCGTTTCGATCTTATCCATGAATTTGGGGCGCAATCCGGTCGGGCGCAGGCGTCCCACGATTTGACCGTTATCCACGCCGGTCTGCTCGAAGATGAAGAGGTCGGTCATAGTGATGACCTCGCCTTCCATGCCGCTGACCTCGGTGACATGCGTCACCTTGCGCGTGCCGTCCCGCATACGTTCCTGATGAACGATCAGGTCAATAGCCGACGATACCTGCTCGCGAATAGCGCGCGAAGGAAGCTCCATCCCTGCCATCAGGGTCATGGTTTCCAAACGGGAAAGCGTATCGCGCGGGCCGTTCGAGTGCAATGTGGTCATGGAACCATCATGGCCGGTGTTCATGGCCTGTAACATATCCAATGCGGCTTCATCACGGATTTCGCCTACGATAATACGGTCAGGGCGCATACGGAGGGAGTTGATCACGAGGTGACGAATGGTAATTTCGCCGCGGCCCTCAATATTTGGCGGGCGCGATTCCAATGTCACCACATGCTCCTGGCGCAACTGCAACTCAGCCGCGTTTTCGATTGTGACGATGCGCTCATCCGCGGGGATGAAACTGGAGAGAATATTCAGCAGAGTCGTTTTGCCGGAACCGGTGCCGCCGGAAATAACGACGTTCAATCGGGACTCGACGCAGGCTTTCAGAAACTGCAGAGCTTCCGGCGTGATCGAACCAAACTGGATCAATTGTTCGAGCGTGATGGGGTTACGGGCAAATTTACGAATGGTCAGTACCGGGCCGACCAGGGAAATCGGCGAAATCACCGCGTTGACGCGCGAGCCGTCCGGCAAACGCGCATCCACATAGGGACTGGCTTCGTCAATGCGGCGGCCAAGGGGCGCCACGATACGGTCAATAATGCGGAGGACGTGCTCATTGTTCTCGAAGGTCACGGGCACGCGATGGATCTTGCCTTTTCGCTCGATATAGATATTCTTCGCGCCGTTGACCATGATTTCAGTGATGGTCTCATCATCAAGCAGGGGTTGAAGGGGGCCAAAGCCGAGGATCTCAGCGCTGATCTGCTCGAAGAGACGCGCACGTTCGGGCCGGGAAAGAACGATGTTCTCTTCCGTGAGAATTTGCTCGAATAAATCCTGAATCGTTCGGCGTACATCATCCGTTCTGGTGATATCCATCGAAGGATCAAGTTCGCCGAGAAGCTTGTTTTGCACCCTCGTTTTGAGATCGAAATACGAACCGGCTTGAGGCGAAGTGATCGGCGCGCTCACGCGGCGCGCCTGAAGCGAGGAGAGGCGGGAATTATCGCCTGAACCGGAACCGCCTTGCTGACCGCCGGTTCCCCCGGGTTGCGCGGGATTTTGTCCCTGCCCTTGTTCGATACGTTTAAGTAAAGACATCTACTACTCCTTAACGCTTGCCTGCGTTCAAGCTTTCCTGTTCAGTATCCAGGGCGGCAACCCTGCTTCGCACCGATTCTGCCAAAGAATAAATGCCGCGCCCGACCAATTGAGTCTTGTTATCGATCATAAAAGGGATGCCGCGGTTGACTGCATTAAGCACCACGCGTTCATCCAACGGAATGACCGCCGCAACTTCCTGCTTCAGATTCTTGCCCACGCGCTCCGGCGTGATCCCAATCCGTTTATCGAAGCGATTCATCGTCAAGACAATTCGTTCGCGCGACACGCCCATGGTCTGGAAAAGATCGAGGCACAAACTCGTATTCTTGATGGCAGGGATTTCCTGCGTTGTCACTAACACCACCACGTCGCTATTATCAACCGCAGTCAGGGTGATGTCGGTCATGGCAGAAGCGGTATCAATTACCACGTAAGCATATAACTGTTTGAGCAGATTGAGAACTCTGGCAAATTGCTCCGGGGTAACCTTTTCGGCGTTTTCCGGTTTTTGCGGAGCCGCGAGAATGTGGACGCCCGAGGCTTCATGCTTGATCATAATATCCTCGATCACCTCGGCGTCCAATTCATCGATTCGAGGAGCGATCTCAACGATCGTGTTCTTCCCCTGTTCATTAACAAAGATCGCCACATCCCCGAATTGTAGGTTGCCATCCACAAGCACAACGCGCGTATCCTCGTTGTGCAAAGCGATCGCAAGATTGACAGCCAGAGTGGTCGTTCCCACGCCGCCCTTGGGGCTGTAAACCGAGACAATCTTGCCTTGAAGCAAACCCGGCAGGATTGCCACCGGAGTAGCCAGTCCATTCAAACCCGGGCTGTTGCTTCTTCCGGGAGCGGCCTTCGAACGTTCCAGGCGCGCCATTTCCCCTGCCCGGCGAATCGCCGAGACCAACTCATCTCCAGACGGAGGCTTGGTAAGAAAGTCTCTGGCGCCTGCTAACATGGCGCGGCGCATATAATTTTGATCGCCTTGTACGGAGAGAATGACCACTTGAATATAAGGCGAACGGCGCCGAATGGTCTCAGTGGCGGCGATGCCGTCAATATCCGGCATGTTGATATCCATCAGGACAACATCCGGATCCAGTTCCTGCGCTAGTTGAATCCCTTCCTTGCCGGTGCGCGCCGCCCCCACCACTTCAACATCGGCCTCAAATTGAAGCAGTTTACGAACATTTTCCCGGGTTTCAGCAATGTCGTCAACGATCAAGACCCGGATTTTATCGGCGGCCATAAAAACCTCTATCGATGTTCAACTTATAATCATTGTCCAGCCGGCACATTCGTACCGAGAATTGGCTCCGCCAACGCGTCAATCCGCGGCTCTGAAGCATATGGGAGCTTTGCCGGGATGGGGATATTATACTGGCTCAGTAAAAATTGAAGCGTGGTGGCTTCAGTCGCCTGACGGGACTGATCGTTCGGATTCCGAAGCGCCAGCTCGATCTTGGCGTTGGTATAAACCAGATAAGTCAATGTGATCGAGTCTTGCGGAGAGACGATCAACGTCACGATATCCGGGGCTGGCGGGGCGGCCTGATTTTGCTGATTACCGCCCTGCTGTTGTTGTGCGCTGGCCGTATCCGTGGAAGCCAGGGTGAAGTTCCCTGTCTTCAGAACAACCACATCTTGAAACAGCAATTGACAAACTGTGCGCGGGCGTTGATCTTCGGACGGGAGCAGGTAATAGGGTTGCTGAAGCGACGGATCCAATTCCAAGCGTCCCTGCGGACCCAGGTCAGTGATCGGACCTGCGCTAAGAGAAAGAACGGGGAGTTTATCTGCTACCACGCCGGTGCCCGAAAGGGTGCCGACTTTATCCGGTAATTTCGTTTGGAAGCTCGGGTCCACGTCTACAAATTGGAAGCAGGCGTTGACATTGACATGAGCGCCATCGGCAACGCCAAACCCCGCCAGCGTAAGGCGGGTTGCGGGAATCGATATGGCAGTCATTCCGGGAGGCACGAGAGCCGCCCATTGAGGGCCGGCAATGGAAACAGCTATCGACTTATCCACAATCATGGCTTGAGTAATTACAACGCCCTGGTCGAGAGGATAACGCGCCACTTTATTGGTCGTCAGTTGGGCCAGCTGATCTTTTCTGAACATCACATCCACCACGTTCTCAGGCGGCAGTTTGATCGTCTTCAACATAATCTCTTTGATGTCGCCTCCCTGGGGAATGTTTTGACCGGCAACGTAAACTTCGACAGATGCGGGCTGTTGCGGCTGGCGGGATCGCAGGATTTGTTGCAAAACGTAGACTCCCACAATCAGCCCGATCACCACAATCAAAAGTACGAAAATCAAGATCCGTCCGCGACGCATGTAAATTCTCCTCTCTTTGCCACCTTCCGCAAAGTGCTCATATCATCCATGATTATACAAGAAAATAGCTGTTTCATGCTGGTAAAAAAGTAGGACTCTGCACTTGGCGGAGCCCTACTTTTCTGTGTTTGGGGGCTAAACTGCCGAAGGAGGCGGCGTCGATCTTGCTGAACGGATTGCCGATGACCGGAACCAGAATGACGAGTGCAACAGTGATAACAATGGCAACCAAAACAAGGGTCGAAGCGCGCTCCCCAGACCTTAGCCTTTCTCCATTACAAAGGGTTAGAAGCTGGAAAGGCTGTTGTTGATCTTGCTGAATACATTGCCGATAATCGGGCCCAGGATCATGAGCGCAGCGATAACAACAATGGCAACCAAAACAAGGATCAAAGCGTACTCTACCAAACCTTGGCCTTTCTCTTTAGGGGCAAATAACATGAGAAACTCCTCCTTTCATCAAAATTCTCCCGGTTTTCAACCTTGAGTAAGCTACATTATAGCCGCCCCGCCAGAATTAGCAAATTATATTTCTCATTACTCCTTACAAAATTGCAATCAAACCGTAACGAAAACGACCCCGCCACAGAGCAGGGTCGTTCTGAAACTGACTACGATGAGGTTTACGATACGCCGGAAAGGCTGTTGTTGATCTTGCTGAATACGTTGCCGATAATCGGGCCCAGGATCATGAGCGCAGCGATAACAACAATGGCAACCAAAACAAGGATCAAAGCGTACTCTACCAAACCTTGGCCTTTCTCTTTAGGGGCAAATAACATGGATTTGACAGCTCCTTTCTTGAAAATTCTCCCCGGATAACCCGTTGAGTTATATCCATTATACTCACCCGGCCAAACATGGCAAGAGCATAAGTTTATTTTTCCTTAACAATAGTGTTAGTCTGACAATTATGCAAAATCAACCACGCACCGGCACATCGAAGGTGACTCTTGTTCCTTTACCCAGCGTGCTGTCCATTCCAAAATTTCCTCCCAACATTTCACACCGATCTCGAATCAATTTAAGACCGAGGCTCGTGGATTCGTCCAGAGTTTCAGTATCAAATCCCTTCCCATTATCGTCCACGCTTGCCCGGATCATTTCGTTCCCGAGATCAACCTGTACTTTGACCGCGGTCGCCTGGCTGTGACGAGCCGCGTTACCGAGCAACTCTTGA
This sequence comes from uncultured Anaerolineaceae bacterium, assembly GCA_964502095.1. GTDB lineage: Bacteria > Chloroflexota > Anaerolineae > Anaerolineales > Villigracilaceae > JACPVF01. The sequence goes on along the minus strand of CAZCUF010000003.1, from coordinate 263,130 downwards.
ACTGCGCGGAACAGCATCACTTCGATATAAGGTTCGAGGCGGCGTTCATTGCCTGTAACGGTCAAACTGACATCCAGCCCGGTCTGTTCTTTAAAGGCGTCCACATATCGGTGCAACGTCGGCACAAGACCCAAATCGTCCAGCATCATCGGCCGCAATTCAAAAATAAAGTTGCGGACTTTTTGAAAGGTGCTCATGGCCGCATTTTTCAAATTGACCAGTTCTTCTTTGGCCTGTGCCGGATCGGCGCCAAGCAAGCGCATGGCAATTTCCGTCTGCAAAATAAAATTGGACAATGCCTGGGCCGGCCCATCGTGCATTTGCCGGGAGAGGCGCTGACGTTCCGCCTCCTGGGCATTCACAATCATTTCAATCCCTGTGTTGGGACTCTTCACCCCGCCGGAGGTTTGCGCCGCCGAAGCCGCTGTATTTGAGTTTAATTGTTCGAGGAGCGCCTTATATTTTCCCAGATGTGTACGATCATTCTGAAGCTTCTCGAGCTGGCCGCGCATCACGAACAACCGCTGTTGCGCATCCAAAGCCGAATCATATGCAAGCCGGATATCCTCGCCGGTCATTTGTCCCAATTGTTTCTGGATTTGTTGAAGATGGGCCGCAATCGCTGTGTTTCTCTGCGTCAGCTTGGCAAGCTCTCCCTGACTTTGTTCGATAAACGAGGTCACTTCACGCAAGGCGCGCTGAGTCTCATCCAACTCCGAGGGGAGGTCGATCGTTTTATCCGAAGTTTCACCAGTCATATCTTCGATAGTCATGATTGCTCCTCGATGCCAAATTTCGCGTCTTTAAGAGTCACCCAGCCGCGTTTCAACGCGTAAACAACCGCCTGCGTGCGATCTTCAACTCCGAATTTCCGCAGAATGGCCGTCACGTGATTCTTGACTGTTTGATGGCTGATTCCCAGCAGGCTGGCAATCTCTTTATTGCTCATCCCGCGCACCACACAAGCCAGGACTTCCATCTCGCGGTCAGAAAGCGGATGGAACGGACTGCCCGGCTCGCTATAGGAACGCCGCGCGCCCTCCATCTGATCATCCACCCATTGCTCCAATTCGCGCCGATTGAAAACCTGTTCGCCCATGACGAATTTTCCGTTCGCCACTTCGCGAATAATGCGCGGCAGGCTCTGCGCCTGAATATCTTTGGAACAATAAGCCGCCGCGCCTGCAAGGGCGGCATGAATCGCCTGTTCCACATCGTCGTAACCGGTCATCAGCAAAATCCGCGTCGGCAGTTTCTCCTGCGTTACCATATGCGTAATTTGTTGTCCGTTCATGCCCGGCAGGTTTACATCCAATACAGCCACAGCCGGGTGCATGGATCGAATCAAGGATAGGCCGTCTTCGCCGTTCGCCGCCTGAGCGATAATCGTCATATCGGCCTCCAAAGACAGCGCATCAATGACTCCCTGGCGGAATAACGGATGGTCATCAACGACCAAAAGTGTGATCTGGTTCATCCTGGCTCGTTTCGCGTCAAAGAATGTATCTATTTTAACCGATTAAGGTTATTTCCACCGATAGATCGTCATATTCTGACTTCCGAATTGGCGGGCGAAAGCGCCGTCAGAAACAAAAACGGGACTCGCCTGCTTTATCAGATTTGGATAAAAATCCGGAAAGGCGATCAGGTAATTGACCTGTTTTTCGTCAAGATAGGAAGCCAATTTCGGCTCGTTCCGGATGAAGGGAATGACTTCCGGAGAAATCAACCCGGCCAAATCAACGATGGGATGATCGTCAAAATATCCCAGGGCGCCGATATCATGAGCCGCGATCACTGCGCCCGGCGGGAGATGGTCAGCGGCCCATTTGGCGGTAACAACCATCTCGCTTTCGATCAACGCGACATCCCGCGCATAGGAGCGCGCACCCAGAATCACAAATAACAGATATATCGCCGCCAGGCTGGCCCGCCAGAGAGTTTGCGCGAACCAGTGGTAGCGGCCAAATTGCCCAGTTCCAGCAAATTGCACGACAGCCAACATCCCCCACAAGAAGAAGATCGGCATGGCCGGCATGATATAGCGGCCGTGTTGATAAAGCGGTAAACGCGAAACATATAACCAGAGATAACCGATAAACCAAACAACGCCGGATAATGCCCCCCAGGAGCGCGTTCGTACCGCTGAAACAATCCAGCCGATAGCGCCCGGCAACAGAATCACTGCCGGCCCCACGAGCAACTGAAGCGCCAGTTGACCGATCCGCTGTAAAATTGGAAGCGCCTGCCAGGACGCGTATTCGGCCTGCTTGGCGTAGAAAGTGTTCGGCATGGGCGTGCCGCCAATCGCGAGATTGAATAAAAGATAGAAAAGGAATATCGCGCTGAAGCCGATTAAATATTTTGCGGCCATTCGCCAACGCGCCCGGTTATCTTTTTCGGTGAGGATAATCGTCAGCAAAACGGGGCCGAGCAGAGTCAAACCGTCTGGGCGAACCCAAACGCTTAAACCGGTCAGCAGGCCCAGGGTCAGGTAGCGACGCGTTTTCATCATCAAAGATGCCAGCACGGATGTGATGATCAGTGCGTGAAGTAAAGTCTCCATACCGGACATCGCCGCCCACAGCAAATGCCATTCGAAAACAAACATCAGGCCAACCCAGGGAACGCGCGGACGATAGATGGGCAAAATGTGCCGCGTGGTCGTTTCGCCAAGAACAGCCAACAGCCATAAAGTCGCTCCGCCGAGGAGATAGGTCCAGGCATACGGCGCAAGACGTAACCAAAACCCAATAGCTAATAATGCAGACCATAATGGCGCGGTCGAACCTGCCGACGGCACGCCGAGGCGATACGCCCACTGACCATGCTCCGCCAAGTTGCGCGCGTAGGTCTGATGAATCCAAGAGTCGTCCAACGGAAAGCCGATCTTGTAAGTGAAGGCGCTGGCGAGCAAATAAATAGCGGCGCCCACCACAACTGCAACCGCCAAAATAATCAGATCCAGGCGCATTAAGCGCGCGTCATTTGATTTCAAAGATACGGATGTCATTCACTTCACCGAGGTAATCGAATTGATTGTAATCCTGGGGATGATCGTATAAATTTTTGATGGGCGCCAGCCTGCCCGCTGGTTCGAACACAAGATACTTTACGCCATAACGCTGTGCCGCGGCCAGCAACGTCTGCACATCGCCATAAGGCTGTACAATGGCGGGACGCCGCGTCATTAAATAATAGCCGGGCGGATTCAACGCCATCACCGGCGCGCCGGGTTCGATGCCTTGCGCGACCAAATATCTTTCCACAGCCGGATACGATAACTCGCCCTCATCCCAGCCTTTTTGGAAAAGGCGTACCCAGACCAAATAGATGGATAGCAGAATCACGATCTGGACCAGGGCGACTCGAAACACGACCTGAGCCTGCCGCGTGAACCAGCCGCGACTCCTCGCCCAAGCCACCACCGACTCCAAGCCGAGCGGCGCCAGCGACCAGAACAACGGTTGCAGTGCGGCCCCCGCATGGAAGAAACTGCCGCGCACGCCAGCGAACGGAAACACGAGACTCAGAACGACGAACAAGATCATCCAGCCTGTGAAGCCAAGCTGTACGCGGCGCTCGCGGCGACGCCCCCACATCCCCGCCAGAATAAAGGGAAACAAAATAATGTGTCCCTGCGCGGCAAGCATAGTCTGAAAATTATTCCAAAGCGCCCATAAACGCACCTTGAAGATCGCGTCCCAGCCGCTTGCCAGCCAGGATTGCATCGTCAATTTGCTGGCGGGGTAAATAAAGGTTTCGTCGTACGAGGTCAGCCACAAAGCGCGGCTGTTGCCCGGCGACATCCATGAGCCGTACACATCGAAATTGCGGATGTACCAGGGCCCCATGATGAGCAGAAAGCCAATCAACGCGGAAAAGCCGAAACGGATCAGGCTCCCGAGCGATTCCTTTTCATCGTGAACCCGCCAAAGAATAAATAGAAATGTGAGCGCCAGCCAAAGCAGGCCGTCACTGCGCGCCAAAGTCATGAGGCCCGCGAACAGACCAAGCCAAAACCACGGGCGCGGACGGATGGCAAGCAAAAAATATAAACCGCCCAGAAGCATGAAAATTCCGTAATTATCGGTGACGGGCATGAAGGGCAGATGAAACACCGGGAAAACGGCAAGCAGGCCGGAGGTCAGGGCGAGATCGCGGCGCCGGGAAAACGTGTATGCCAGCGCGGCGGTCAACGCGGGGACGAGCGCCGCAATCAGAATGAACGCCAGCCGTCCTGCGGCATAGGTTTGTTGACCAGTAACGAACATGCCCAACGCGGCAACGATGGAGGCCAGCGGCATCCAATATCCGTGCGAAGGATGCGGCAGGCCTTGCGGATTATCGAGATAAGTCCAAATATACGGCTCGGTAAACCCTTTGCCTTGCGCCAATTGCATGCCCCCGGCCATGTAGTAATCCGCGTCGAGGTAACCCGGCACTTTTTCAAAATGCGCCACGACGAACTGCACGATTAACCCAAGAATTAAAAGGAACAGATAATTATTACGGCTCATTGAAATTCTGCACGCGTAGCGCGTTCGAACCAGGTGCGCGGCGGACGGATGGCCCACCAGCGAATCCAATACAACCCAAGGACGGTAAAAACTGGCAGGAAAAGAAATAGCAGGTCGGCGCGCATTTGAAATGAGATGGAACGATTCGCGACCAAGACCCACGGAATTCCAAAAGCCAGAACGAGCAATGTAACCGTCAGCCAATAACCGATCTTCCAGCGTTCACGCGTGACTGCGAAGATCAACGCCAGGGACGGAAGAAGCACGATCAGATTCTGAAGCTCGGAGCGGAATCCGAACAACGGCGTGATGGCCAGCGTAAGGCAGGCCGTCCAATGGAAGCGATTGAATTCCGATAAACGCACAGCAGACCATTCGGCAATCAGAACTGCCAGCAAAACGCCAGCCAACACCCAGCTCAACCGATTTCCCAGCCCCGGCCACCAAAGTGAAAAAACCGAACCGGTGGAAAGCCCTTGCGCCAGCCGCCAATCCGCGAATGCGCCGCGCGCGAAGGGCAACAGCCAGCCCGGATAGACAAAAAACGATATCACCAGCAGGGGAATTGTGAGCATGAAGAAACCGGCAAATACGCGCCGGCGCCTTTCCTGAATCACTTTGAAGATTATGAAAAATAAAAATAACCCGCCCACTTCCCACTGATAGAACGCCAGGGCAATCAGCGCGCCGGTCAATTCATCCAGATCGTGCCGCAGGGAAAAGAGTATGCCCGCGTAGATCAGACCGAGGAAGATCACCGGCGTGCTTTCGAGCAGTGCATCCAGGCTATAGAAACCGAACGCGACAAACAGAAAAAACAGGATGAGAAAAAATCGCCGTGGACGCCAATCGGTCAGGCGCAGGCTGAGCATTGCCAGAGTAACAAGAGCCGCCTCGGACAAGAACAGCCAGACGCCGCGCGCGATGACTGCATCCCGAAGCAGGCCGAACGGGAAGTAAAGCAGAAGCAGGTGAAAAGGCAGATCCAAAACGTAGTGATTCTCTCCCGCGCCAGCCAGCCTGCCATAAACAGCGTTTTGCACAAAACGCGCGACCGTGCCGCCATATGGATCGGTGCGCTCGAAAAGGAACGCGCGCGCGGCTTTCCATGATAGAAGAAAATCGCCCCCGCCGCCGAGCAACCGCGCTGTATAGATATTGAAAATGATCAGCGTCAAAACAACCAACACGCCGATCGACGCGAGCAGAACAAGCGGAAAGAAATTATAGGACGGGTTTTTCTTCACTTGAAACTCGTCAATCTCAAGGAAGAATCACTTTCAAGCGGCCCGGTTGAATTGAATATTTGAAGTCCTGAATGTATTCGGGAAACAACTCGCCGTCCGTGTGAGCCGGAGAGGGATGATCAAGATGAATGCTGATCTCGGTGGAGTTCACCTCGAACATTCCGTCCATTTCCACATAACTGCCCGCGCCCTCCTTAAAAGCGCGCGGCAACGCGCCGAACAGGCCCAGCCGCGTTCCGCGATAGCCGAAGGCCAGAGTCAACTCGCCATCGAAGGGATCGGCGTGCGGCGTCATAAAGAAACCGCCCGTCCTTCTTCCGTTGCCTATCGAAACCAGCGAAAGCGGACCTTCGTATTTTCCGTTATCCCAGCGTACTTCGCCGGTCCACTCCGGCTTATCTATGATCGCCCAAACCGCCGCCGCCAAATATCGGACAATCCCTTTGATCCAATGAATGCGTTCGTGCTTGGTGGTTACATACGGTTCGAGTCCCGCCGCCGAATTGTTGGCAAAATAACGATCGTTGCATTTGCACAAGTCCATGGCGCGTTGTTTGCCTGCCGCTATAACTTTTGCCGCCTCGGTCAAATCCGCAGGCAGGCCCAGGCTATAGACCAAATCATTAGCCGACCCCAACGGCATGATACCCAACGGCCCCAATACTTCCGTTTCGGAGGCGGCCGCGCGCGCCAATCCATTGACCGCGTCGCCAATCGAGCCGTCTCCGCCCGCCACGATGATCGGCGAAAAACCTTTGCGAACGGCATCTTCCACCAACTCGGTAATTTGGCCCTTCCGCTGGGAGGCGGTCATTTCAAAATCCACCCCCGCGGCTTTCAGCGCGGCTTCAGCCTCGGGCCAGCGTTTCTGGGCGTTCCAACGATTCGAGTACGGGTTGAGAATCACTTTTGCGGTCATACATCCTCCAAAACTTGCAGGTAATTTTACCCGCAAACAATAATTACCCTGGATTAACGATCCTCAACGTTCGACACGAATCATTCCAATGCCTTTGGGTTTCAAGCCGCTTCTTCCTCGACCTGTCGATCGGTTTTCCAACAGACGGATTTCACCGCGCCCGATTCGCCCAGCAAAACCGGCAGTACGGATTCCATTGCCCGCGCATCGCCGGATGTGAAAAATTGAATCTGACCGCGCTCATCGCCACGATTTGTCAAACTCCCCGCTTCAAGCAGACGTTGAGCCTGCCGCGCCACTGCCGGAGCCGGGTCGATCACCCGAACGTTTTCCCCAACGATCTCTTGAATCAGCGGAATAACAAACGGATAATGCGTGCATCCCAGAACAACTGTGTCGATTCCCGCTCCCAGCATGGGTGTCAGCGCACGATTGAGAATCTCGCGCGTGCGCGGGCCGTTCAAATCACATTGCTCGATTTGCGCCACCAATCCGGGACATGTATCCTGCAAAACTTGAACATTGCCCGCGAAGCGTTCCACCACCGAAGCGTACAACGCGCCCTGAAATGTAGCGGGCGTGGCCAGCACGCCGATCACGCCGCTATGCGTATATTCCGCGGCAGGTTTGACCGCCGGTTCCATGCCAACAAACGAAACATCCGAAAATTTGGCGCGCAAATATTTCAATGCGGCCGCGGAGGCAGTATTGCAGGCCACAACGATCAGCTTTGCGCCGCGCGCCAGCAGGAAATTTGTGATCGCTTCGGAAAAGGCCTGAATTTGTTCCATCGGACGCGAGCCATAAGGCACATGCCCCTGATCGCCAAAATAGATCACATTCTCGGCGGACATCGAAGCGCGCATCGCCCGGAAGATCGAAAGGCCGCCCACGCCGGAATCGAAAACGCCAATCGGGTCTGCTGTTTTTAATTGACTCATTTTCCGATTATAAAAGAGGATCTATTTTTGCGCCGCGCCCACAAACGAATTAAATAATCTCTGCATGGGAAGCTGATCGGTCAACCACTCTGGATGCCATTGCACAGCCACCGCAAAGGGATGGTATGGTATCTCAACCGCTTCGGCCAATCCATCCGGCGCATGACCGGCCACGCGCAAGCCCGGCGCGATATCCTTCAGTCCCTGATGATGCAGGCTGTTCACATTCAAGAAAGTCTCGCCGAAGATCTCCGCCAAACGGCTCGATTCATCCACATTGACAGGATGAACCAGCACGCGCCGTAAATTCCCCGGATAATCGTGGTCGAGCGCGTTCGGAAGCTGATCACGCAGATGCGTGTAAAGTGTGCCGCCGAGAGCCACGTTCATCAGTTGCGCGCCGCGGCAGATTCCCAGCATGGGCTTTCCGTATTCCGCCGCAGACCGCAGAAGAGTCAACTCGGCGGCATCGCGCATCGGGTCCACGCCAGCGATGCGAGGGTGGGGAGAACCGGAGAAACGCTCGAGGGAAATATCCCCGCCACCGGAGAAGAGAATCCCATCGAGGCGGGAATATAAATCCATCAAAATTTCCTCCGGCAAATTGCACGGAATCGGGAGCGCGATACCGCCCGCCTCGACCACAGCATCGATGTACGCGTGCTGTAAACTGACAGTCGGATGGCCGTCCGCGTCTTTGTTGTTGCGCGTGGTGATGCCAATCAACGGTCTGGTCATAGGGCTCCTTAAAAGAGAAAAGAGCGCAGAGACCTGCGCCCTTTTCCATTCGGGACTAGTCGAACTTTTGTTTGAGGCGGGCAGATTTGCCAGTGCGCCCGCGCATGAAGAATAGTTGTGCGCGGCGGACCTTGTTATGGCGCTCGACCACTACTTTATCGAGGCGCGGGGAGCGCATAAGAAATGTGCGTTCAACGCCGACGCCATTGCTGGCCACGCGGCGGACGGTAAAAGAGGCCTCATTGCCGCCTTTGCGCAGGCGGATTACCGTGCCCTTGAATTCCTGAACGCGCTCACGTTCGCCTTCTTTAATGCGCACGTGTACGCTGACGGAATCGCCCGGCTGTAATGCGGGAATATTCTCGTTGGTCTTGGCCTGCACGGCCTTCATCAGATCGGTCATTTCGTTCTTCCTTACTTTGTTTAGTCTGAAACGCGACGGCGGATTATAGCACGTAAAATTTCATCGGACAAGGCCGGTTTACGAATATCTCCGAATGGCCAGTACCGCGTTGTGGCCGCCAAAACCGAAGGCATTGCTGATTGCAAAATCGATTTTCTTCTCGCGCGATTTATTCGGGATGTAATCGAGGTCACACTCCGGATCGGGGGTTTCATAGTGAATCGTGGGCGGCAGAATCCCCTCTTGAATAGCCTGCACGCAGAAGATCGCTTCCAGCGCGCCGGTGGCGCCCATCATATGCCCCGTCATGGATTTGGTGGACGAGATCGGGATTTTATACGCCAAATCTCCGAACGCGGCCTTGACCGCCCGCGTCTCGGATTGATCGTTGAGCTGGGTGCCGGTCCCGTGTGCGCTGATATAGCCCACATCCTCCGGATTTGCACCTGCCGTCTCCAGCGCGCGGCGAATGGCCGCCGCGCCTCCCTCGCCATTTTCCGCCGGCGCAGTGACGTGATACGCGTCTGCCGTGGAGCCATAGCCCGCCAGTTCCGCCCATATCTGCGCGCCGCGCGCTTTGGCATGACTTTCGCGTTCGAGCACCAGCACCGCCGCGCCCTCGCCCATCACCAACCCATCGCGATTCTTGTCGAAGGGTTGAGGCGTCATCGAGTAATCGTCATTGTGACGCGCCATGGCGCCGATTCGGTCAAAGGCCGCCACCCCGGTTGAAGTCACGGTGGCTTCGGACGCGCCCGCCAGGCAGGCATCGATCATTCCCGCGCGCAGCATCAGCCAGGCCATACCGATTCCATCCGCGCCCGAAGCGCAGGCGGATGCCACAGAAAAACACGGGCCTTTGATCCCGTGATCGATCGCGACCATTCCCGAAGCGCCGTTGGACATCAACATCGGAATAAAGAAGGGACTTACCTTGCGCGGGCCTTCGTTGTAATTCGTGAGCACAGAATCCTGGAGCGATTTCAAACCGCCAATCGCTGAAGCAATCACAACGCCGATACGCCCCGCGTTCGACTCGGTTACTTCCAAGCCGGAAGCAGATAACGCCTGATTCGCCGAAGCCACCGCCAGCTGTTCAAAACGATCGCGGCGGCGCGCTTCTTTGGCGTCCATATATCGATCGGGGGCAAAGCCTTTCACCTCCGCGGCGATCTTTACCTGCAAAGCCGCGGGATCAAACAGCGTAATCGGCCCAACCCCCGACACGCCCGCGATCACATTCTTCCAACTTTCTGAAACGCTCAAGCCGAGCGGGCTAACCGTCCCCATACCAGTCACCACAATACGCTCTTGCATTTCTCCTCCTTTGATCAACCTCTATATTTATAGCCTGAACCTGTGAGCATTATAACTACAGGATCGGGCAAACTCGATAATTCCGACTTCAAAGCCGGCCAAACGATTGCCGAAGTAGGCTCTACATAAAACCCCCGATGCGCGAGTTCGTCACGACCGGATAAAATACCCGCTTCACCCACGGACACAAACCTGCCTCCGCTATGCAGGACACTATTCACCACCTCAGCCTTTCTCAGCGGATCGCGCACCCGCACACCCTCCGCCAAAGTTTGCCCCTCGCTGATTTCTACAGAACGGCCTTCCGCAAAGGCGGTCAACGGCGCGCAAACCGCGGCCTGTACCCCGATCAAAACAGGCATCTTTTTCAACAGCTGCGCGTTGACCAGTGCCTGAAACCCGCGCGCCATGCCAAGCAAAAATCCGCCCTGCCCTGCCGGTGTGACCACTGCGCCAATCTCCCCGCCCACTTGTTCCCAAATCTCATAGGCCGCCGTTCCATATCCCGGTAAATTAAACGGCAAATATGCATGACTCGCGTACACCGCGCCTTGCTTCACCGCGCGCAATGCGGCCTCCGTCGCCGCAGAGCGCGGTCCCCGAACCGGAATCAACTGCGCGCCGTACATTTCGATCTGCGCGCGCTTCGGCCCCGAAGCGCTTTCAGGCACGAACACGCGTGCGCGGATTCCAGCGCGCGCCGCATAGGCCGCGAACGAGGCGCCTGCATTGCCGGAGGAATCCTCCACAGCCTCAGTGACGCCGCGCGCTTTCAGAAACGCGACCAGAGTTGCCGTACCGCGGTCTTTGAATGAACCGCTTGGGTTGGCATATTCGCATTTGAAAGCAACCTTCCGGCCAAGCACATCGTCCCACAAAAGAGGCGTGTTCCCCTCGCCAATTGTCACGGCAGGGATTCCATCCGCAAAGCCGAAAGTGTGGCGGTACCGCCACAGACCCGATTGAGATGAATCGACCTGCGCCGAATCAAAGGTCCAGAGAGAATCGTAATCGTAGAGTCCGCCGCAAAGCGGACAGCAATGAGGAGTTCCTTTTTCGGGAAACGGCTCACCGCATTTCAGGCAACGGATGCTCATGGATATTATTCCCCGGGTTTCGAAGCGTAACTTCCTTCGACCCACATTTCATCGTTTGGGCCGTGTTCTTTTTTCCAGATCGGCACAATTTCTTTAAGGCGATCGATGCCATAGCGCGCCGCCTCGAAGACACCCATATCGCGGTGCGCGGCGGTGCAGGCAATCAATATGGTCGGCGTTTTGGGGTACAGCCTGCCGATGCGCTGAACGATCGCGATGCCTTCCACGTCCGGCCAGCGAGCGCGGATTTCATCGGCGACTTGTTTCATCTTGGCTTCAGCCATTGGGACATAGGCTTCATATTCAAGATAAACCGTCTGACGCGGATCGTCACGTGAGGTGAGGCCGCGTACAATACCTGTAAAGATGGCCGCCGCGCCTGTGGACTCAAGCGTAATTTGAGCCAGCAACGCGTCGAGATCGAGTTCATCCTCGGTAATGGAAAAAACGACTGGATAGCTCAAACCTAGCCTCCCGAAACCGGCGGGAATAATGCAATCTCTGCGTTCTCGGGAATCTCCGCGTCGTCAAAGGCGTATTCACGATTAATGCTAAACAGAACGTTCGGCATGGACGGCGAGAGGTTCGGATAATCTATCGCCAGTTTTTCCTTCAAAGATTTCGCCGTCATACCGGATGGAATTTCAAGCTCGAGCGCTTTCACACCTGCGCGCTCGCGCAGTGTGGCAAAAAACAGAATTTTTACTTTATTCATTGATCACATCACCTGACCGGCCGCCGTGTTTCTCCACAAGGCGGATATTTTGAATGCGCATGGTTTTCTCGGCGGCTTTGGCCATGTCATAAATCGTCAGCGCCGCGACCGAGACCGCGGTCAACGCCTCCATCTCGACGCCGGTTTTGCCGATGGTTTTCGCGGTGGCCGTGACAATCACCCCCGGCAGGGACTCGTCGAGTTGTACGTTCACTTCCACCTGGGTGAGCGGCAAAGGATGACATAACGGAATCAGGTCCGAGGTCCGTTTGGAGGCGGCGATGCCCGCGATTTGCGCCACAGTCAACACATCGCCTTTTTTGATCTGGCCGTCGCGGATCAAATCGAAGGTCGCCTTCTTCATGTGGATTTCACCGCGCGCGATCGCCACGCGTTCCGTATCGGGTTTGCCGCCCACGTCCACCATGTGTGCGCGGCCATGCTCGTCGAGATGGGTTAGTTTGGAACCGGACATGGCTGGAATTATACCTTGCCTGCGGATGATATAATCAGCGCGCTATGGAGAACATTCTGGGTCATCAGATCAACGCCTATCAAGTGCAGACGCCCGTTTACGAGGGGCCGCTGGACTTACTGCTCGATCTGATCGAACGCGCCGAACTCGATATCACCGCCATTTCGCTGGCTATGGTCACCGATCAATATCTGGCTCATTTACATAACCTGGAACAAGCGCGGCCAGATGAGATTTCGGCCTTTCTGGTGATCGCCGCCAAACTGGTTCAGATCAAATCTGAAGCATTGTTGCCGAGGCCGCCTGTGCGTGAACCCGGCGAAGAAGACACGGGCCGATCACTGGTCGAGCAATTGAAGTTATATAAACGCTTCAAGGAAATCGGCGGATGGCTGATGGAGCGGCAGGAGCAAAACCTGCGGACGCATTTGCGCGTCGCGCCGCCGCCGAAAGTGGAAGCCAAGCTCGATCTATCGAATCTCAGCCTGGCAGATCTGCTCGCCGCCGGGAAATCCGCCTTCGGCCGCGAGCAGGAAAAGCAGGCGTTAGGCACGGTGATCGCCGCGCCGAAAGTCACCATCCGCGAAAAAATAGACCTGATCTCCAGTACGCTGAAAGCCATTCAGCGCGCCAGTTTCCGCGGCCTGATCGGTGATCGAGCCACCCGGCTCGAAATTGTTGTCACCTTTCTGGCGTTGCTGGAATTGGTCAAACGGTACCGCGTGGCCGCGCATCAAGAGTCACTATTTGGGGATATCGAATTCGAACGCATGGATGAATGGAAGGACGATGAAGAAATCGAGATCGAGTTCGAATAAGTTCCACAGCGAAACTCTACGTGTTTTTATTCATCTTCCCGAATTTCAAAATTGCGAAAACAAATAATCCAATCAATGCGCCAAAATTATCGAAAAGCAAAACATCCAGCGGCGAAGGGCGCCGGCCCGGAACAAACGCCTGATGAAACTCATCCGTAACGGCATATAAAACGGCCAGCATCCACGCCAGCCAGGCCTTGCCGCGCTTAAATTCAAAACCGCGCCAGTACGCCAAAGCCAGCAAAGCATATCCCAGCATATGCCCGCCTTTTTTCACAATAGAATCGACCGAGCCAAACCTGGGAATTTCGTTACTGGGTCGGGAGGAAAAGGCGAAGATCGCCAGCATCAACAAGATCGCAAATCCCCAACGCTGTAGAAAATTCTTCAATCGGAACATGGCCGGATTGTACCGCGCGGTGATGGACAAATATATGACTGCGGGAGTATGCTTGGCGAATTAAAGGATAAAAAATGAAACGCTATAAATTATTTGTCTTCACCGCCTCCATCGCCGCACTCGTTCTCAGCGTAATCGCCTGTAGGACCAGTACGCCCGCCGCGCCGTCCATTGATTCGCTCAGCACAACTGTGGCTTCAACGCTGACGGCTTTCCCATCGCCTCTTCCCTCGCCGACAGTTGCTCCGCCGACCGCGCTTCCCTCTGCCACCAGTCAGCCGCCCACTTCAGCGCCGCCGACAGTGCAACCAAGCCTGAGTCTGCCTGTGGCTACGCGCATTGGCTTTGTTACCGGCACAACTGAAAGCGTGACCACTGGTACGATTCAACCGGGGCAAACGCTGAACTTCGTCGTCAAGGCCCTACAAAGTCAACCGATGATCGTCACGGCCGATTCTCCGAACCACGATTTGACATTATCCCTGTTCGGCGCGAACGGAACGGTCTTACTGCCCGCCTCCCAAAATACAAGCAATTGGCAGGGACTCCTCCCCGCTACACAAGATTATTATTTCCGACTGACCGGCGGCGCTGATACAGAAAACTTCACTTTAAATGTGATCATTATGGCGCGCATTCAGTTCGGCGCCGGGCAGATCCAAGCTACTCTGCAAGGGACAACGGTCAACGGTTTCGCGGTCTCGTACGTTGCCCGTGCACAAGCCGGTCAAAAAATGGACGTGACCATCAACACCAATCCGAATGTGGCGGCGATCACGGTTTGGGGATTCAGCGACGGTCAGCCATACGCGCGCGCGCAGAACGGCGTGACCAACTTCAGCATGATATTGCCCTCGACTCAGGATTATGTGATCGAAGTCGTTCCGCAAGGCGGACAGGTTGTCAACTACACTTTGACAGTAAAAATCCAATAACCTTCATACACGAAATCCCGCCGAATTAACGGCGGGATATTTTATACTCGAGATTCGACCGAAAGGCCTGAATCTAGTCGTCGGCTATGGGATCAAGTGCACCCGAAAGATTTACGTGGACATAAAATACGAGTCGCCCGCGCAGGACCTGCAGATTATCATTCCTTCCCGTACCACTTCCCTCTGATTAATAATCTCTTCGCCGCAGATTTCACAAACAGCGCGTTGGCCCGCCTGGCCGACAATTTGCTTGATGGGCGTTGTCAGTTCGACAGTTCGCCAAACGAGCAGAAGTTCATCGGGAATGTGCTGGTAGCCGAGAAGTTGAGCCTGCCACTTATTGCGCGCGGAAGGCGCGTATTCCCATACGAGTTCCCGAATATCGTTACGCGGCGCAATGCGGACGGCTTGTTCTGTCCGTGTATCCACGAATGTTGCCGCGATCTTGCCATAGTCTTCGATACGCAAAGTGCGCCTGCCCACGTAACAACCTGTCGCGGCAGAGATTCCGTCCACGAAACAGCCGTCCGTTTCGGCGATGGCGAGCAGGCGCTTGTCAGATTGAGGCAAAGGCAAATCGAGCAGGAGCCCAGCTAAAAGTCCGATGCGAACGCCGAGAACCTGGCGCGGACAAATCTTGTGATGATGCACCGCACTGGATTCCAGCAGTTCATCCAAAACGGGTGTAATCATGGTCGAAGATGTTTTCATGGTTTGCTTTCCGTATCAAGCATGAGTAAAGCCGTTAAGCGGTTTTTGCAGAGCGGAATGTGACAACTAAACGGTGAATCAATCCGCAGGTAGTGAGGAGCCAGGCGAGCAGAGCCGGATAAATGAAGAATTGCGGGATCGAAAAAAGGAAATTGAGTCCAAGCGCTTTGGCAAGCTGAAAGGTACAGACGGTGTACATGCCGAGGGGAAAGACCAACCCCCAGTAAGAAGGTTCATAACTAAACGGGATGCGTTTGTATCCGTGCCGCCAAATGCCGAGAATGACAAGCAGTGGAATCCACCAGGTGGCTGTGGTCCAAAAGAAAAGCGTGATGCCTTTCAGGAAAGGCATGATACTTTGTATCAAACTCCAGTGATCCACTTCGAGAATCAGTATCGATCCCGCTAATGTGGTGATCGCCATAGCCCCCATATTGATCCAGTACGGAGGCGCCATCTCTTCGGGTTTGAGTTTGAAGAAAGTAAAGCGATAAAAGATCATTGTAATTATCAGAATGTACAACATAAAGCCCAGCAGGAACATGACAAGCGTCAGGAAAAGAATTGGCTCTGTCCAAGCTTTGAAAAAATCGGCAATATACGCCCCCGTCACAGAAATGGATTGAGTGGCAACTACAAGCAGGAGCCATCCACCGCTCAAGCCGCTTTCCAGGGAGGGTTTGATCTCACGGATGGTGACGCCTGTAATGAAGGCATACATTATGATGCACCATAGCACGAATGCCGTCAGCCAGAGAACGGCGGCGGCGGCATGGATATCCACAATAACGTGAAATTGCCTGCTAAGAACAGATGTCCCCGCGATGATCGTGAAGAATCCGTGGCCGCGTTCGTGGCTAAGCAGGTCCGCTGTGACTTTGGGAAAATTGCGGAAAAGACGAATCAGGGTCAATATCCACAAGACGATATAAAACACGATGTTGAGAATAAAAAGCGTCCATGCAATCCAAGGCATGTTTTCAAGTTTGGCGGCAATGGATACGATGCCCGTTGCCATGACCAGGGCAAAGTAGCCCGGGGCGAGATTGTCAATGCCCGCCCAGATCGGATTCCGCGCGGTTGTTGTTGTTGTCGTCATCACTGCCCTTCCCTATGGATGTTCACCCGATTTCGTTACGCCACTTTTCTGCGCGTCCAGATGACCTTCTGGAAACTCCGCCAGAGATATTCCGCCGGAAAGGTAATCATGTGTACCAGGCGGGTAAACGGGAACAACAAAATCAGCAGTGTGGCGTTCAGGAAATGCAGTTTGGGAACCAGAGGCAGGGCCGAGACGAACTGCGGCGCGGGTTGAAAAGTCGCCAGTGAGGCCACCCAGGGTGTGACCGTGTGAACGAACCAGGTAGCGCCCCAACGATAACCGAACGCAATCCACAACCCAAGCACAACTTGATTGATCAATAAGATGATGACCACCCAGTCGGCAGGCGTAGTCACGACGCGAATCTTGCTCAGAGAAAGCCGCCGATAGAACAAGGTCAGCGCTCCCGCCAGAGCCATAATAGCCAGAATCTTGCCTGCTAACTCTGCCAGGTAGAGAGTCTCTGGCGTGCCGTGCAGGGTCTCCATCACTTTCGGGAGGGTAAAGCCCATGATATGAATGACCAGTGTTGGGATAATGCCATAGTGCCAGAGCGTCGAACCCCAAAACTGAACATCCGATTCCAGTAACTGCGAGGACAGGCTGGTGAACGAAAACTGGTTGGTGATGTAGCGATAGGCCGTTCCGGCCACCGCCACTGCCACTGCCACATACGGAAAGACTACGAAGAGCAGGTTATCAAGCATGATCGAACTCCTTTTCAGGGGTTTGAACTAAAAACTGCTGGAGTGCCGAGAGAAGCCAGAAGTAAGGGTTTTCAGATTGCTCCCCAAAGGACGGAAGCATTTTCTCGAGCGCGGGGACCAGCCCACTGTTCAACAGCGCCTGACAAAACTCGCTTTTGCGATTGGCCTCGTCCATGCCCAGGAATCGCAGGGCGACCGGCAAATGATCCGGCAACTCCTGCTCAGGAGAATAACCGAGGGTGCGATACGCTTCGTTGAGTTGCGACATGAAGGCGCCGCGCTTGTAACTCTCGCCATAAAGATGAAAGCCGATATAGGGATAACACACAGGTTGCATGTCGAAGGTGGAGGTGTACAACTCCTGCATCCGCCGCAGGGAATGTCCCTCCGCGCCATCCGCAAACCTGCCCAGCCTCTCTGCGGCTTCGGGCCAGGCGGATTTCAATTGTTGTAAACACTCCTGCGCCTGTTTGGCTATTTCAACGGCAGGGTATTCCAACAGAGCCGCGAACGAGTCGAACAATGAGGAGATCGAATCTTTGGACATGGCTTACAAACCTCGATGAGCGCCCTGACTGCGGCCGAAGCCCATCTCTGCCTTGCGCTGTTGCGGATCATAGACTTCTTCAATATCGCCTTCACGGCTGTAGGGCGGAATAACAAACCGTTGTTGATAAGTCGGCAGGGAGGTCAGTTGATAGATGGCCTCGGCCTCCTCCGCGGTCATTCCCGCTTCGGCCAGCGCGGCGGCGGCCTCTTCGGCGGTTACATCGCCAACCGTTTCCGCGCGTTTGTAAATACGGACGGCGATCATCTTACGGTATGCCTTGATAACGAGTTCATCATTGCCGGCGGCCAGCATGTGCGACATATACCGGACAGGCATGCGGGCTTTTTCCAGCGAAGCAAATAGTTCAGTTTCCACGCGCTGAGCGCCATTTTCCTGAGTCGAGTTGAGAACAGGCAAAAGCGGCGGCACATAGAACAACATCGGCAGGGTGCGGTATTCGGGATGCAAAGGCAGGGCCAGTTCCCATTCCTTGACGTAGCGATAGACCGGCGAGTTTTGCGCGGCCGCAATCACACCGTCAGGGACGCCGCTTTCCTTCGCGGCCGCGATCACTGCCGGGTCGTGCGGATCGAGAATCATCTCACGCTGGCGCTGAACGAGTTGCTCATTCGGCACTTTGACGGCATCCGGGATTTGATCGGCGTCATAAAGCAGGGCGCCCAGGTAACGGATGCGTCCCACGCAGGAATGGAAGCAAGCCGGGGCCTGTCCTGTTTCGAGACGCGGGTAACAGAGAATACATTTCTCCGATTTACCGGTGGACCAGTTGTAATAAGTCTTTTTATACGGGCAACCGGAAACGCACATGCGCCAGCCGCGGCATTTATCCTGATTGATCAGCACCACGCCGTCTTCGGCGCGTTTGTAGATGGCTCCTGACGGGCAGGCCGCTACACAGGCCGCATTCAGGCAGTGATTGCAGATGCGCGGCATGTAAAAGTAAAAAAGTTGTTCGATGGAAAACAGGCGCAGTTTCTCGTCTTCGCTCAGGTTTTCCAGTATGGGATCGTTGACCGCGTAAATGTTGGAGCCGCCCAAATCATCATCCCAGTTGGGGCCCGCTTCGATATCAATCGGTTTTCCGTCGACGCGGGAGATGGGGCGCGCGGTCGGCTGGTCATCGCCAAGGGGAGCATTGAACAGGTCGCCGTACTTGTAGGTCCATGGCTCATAGTAATCGTCCATGGAAGGCATGGCGGGGTTGGAAAATAAATTCGCCAACGCCTGTACGCGGTTTTGAAGCTTAAGATGGATGACAGGGTCCTTGCCTTTTCTCTCTTCGAGTTCCCAGCCGCCGCGATATTTCTCCTGGTTTTCCCATTGAGTGGGGAAACCCACGCCGGGCTTTGTCTCCACATTGTTCCACCACATATACTCGGCGCCCGGCCGGTCGGTCCAGATGTTCTTACAGGCGATACTGCATGTGTGGCATCCGATACATTTGTCGAGATGAAATACCATTGAAACTTGTGAGCGTATTTTCATTTTTCACATCCTTTTTCTTATCACCAAGGGCACTAAGTATCACAAAGGAAAACCAAAACCTTTACTTTGTGTACCTTCGTTACCCTTCGTGGTTAATGGTTTCAGAATTGAGGCTTTCCTGGCAGTTTGCGAACCAGCACAAAGGTATCGCGATTGACGCCTGTTGGACCCCAATAATTGAATCCATAGGTGAATTGACCGTAGCCGCCCACCATCAACGATGGCTTAAGGTGGATGCGCGTGGGGCTGTTGTGCCCGCCTGCACGTTTGTTGCCGCGCATCGGCGACTTTGGCACACTGATAGTCCGTTCGGGCGCGTGGTAGATGATGCAGATTCCGGGCGGAATGCGCACGCTGACGATGGCGCGTGTAACTGTCACGCCGTGGTCGTTGTAGACCTCCACCCAATCGTTATCCACGATGCCGATCTCTTTTGCGTCCTGCTCGCTGATCCAGAGCGGCTCCAGACCGCGCGAAAGCGTCAGCATGCGGTCGTTATCGAAATAATTCGAGTGGATGTGCCACTTGGCATGAGGCGTCAGGTAGCTTAGCTGGATGGTCTTGCCGTCACGGAGGCTCTTATCCAAATCGCCGAAGGTCAAATGATCGGGGCGCGGCTTGTAGGTGGGAAGATGTTCGCCGTGCGCCAGATAGCCTTCATGGTCGAGATAAAAATGCTGGCGGCCGGTCAAAGTGCGCCACGGAACGAGTCTCTCCACATTGAGGGTATAAGCCGAGTACGGGCGTCCATTGCTGATAATGCCCGACCAAACAGGGCTATTGAGCACGCGATGCGGTTGCCGCATCAGATCGTTGAAGGTCGCACGTGAAGCGCGCGTATCTTCAGCCAGGTCGGTCAATTTAAGCCCCATGCGTTCTTCTTCGGCCTGGAAGGCGCGATGCGCCACCTCCCCGTTCGTTTCCGGAGCCAGATGCAGAATGACGTTGGCGGCATCGCGCGCAACCTCCAATGAAGGATAGGTCTTGCCGTTCCATGTGGTGGTCGGGCGGCCATCCAACAGTTCCTGATACAAATCATCCGCGTCCCAGTGAATGCCGTGAACGCCGAGGCCTTCCTTCTGCACGTTGGGCCCCAGGGAGATATACCGCCTGCCCAAATTGACATAATCGCGTTCGGTCACTACGAAGTTTGGCATGGTCACGCCGGGAATCGGTTCACACTCGCCCAGCGCCCAATCGCGGATATGCGCTTGCGCCATCTCAGCCGGCGTATCGTGTTGAAGCGGCATGGCGACCAAATCGCGCACAGGCCGGGGCAGATGTGTTTCTGCCAGCTCGCTAACCTTATCGGCTATGATCCTGAAAATATTCCAGTCGGTTTTCGATTCCCATGAAGGCGGCACCGCCATCTGAAGCGGATGGATGAACGAATGCATGTCGGTTGTGTTCAAATCGTCTTTTTCGTACCAGCTCGCGGTCGGCAGTACGATATCCGAATACAACGCCGAAGTATCCATACGGAAGTTGACATCCACCACCAGGTCAAACTTGCCTTCGGGCGCATCGTCAAGATAGTTCACGTCCTGGAATGTGCTCTTATCCACTTCATCCGAAATCAGTTGATTGTGTGTGCCAAGATAGTGCTTGAAGAAATATTCCTGACCTTTCGCGCTGGCACTGAGAGCATTGCCGCGCCAGATGAACCACAGGCGGGGCCAGTTTTCAGGAGCGTCGGGATCCTGTACGGCAAACTTCAATTCGCCCGATTTAAGTTGATCCACCACCCACTGCTTGATCTCCGCATCAGACTTCGCCCCGGCCTGCTCCGCTTTTCTGATAATTTCCAGCGAGCTGATATTGAACTGCGGATAGGACGGAAGCCAGCCCATGCGCACGGCGCGGATCTGCGCGTCGAGCGTGTGATCTTGAGCCATGTCACGGTGGCGTTCACCCTCGGGACGGGAAACAGGTTGGGGCTCCGCGTGAGTGCGTTCGTAGCGCCATTGATCGCTGTTCACATAATGGAAGGAGGGCGAATTCATTTGGCGCGGCGGCTTCTGCCAATCCAGCGCAAAGGCAATCGAAGCCCACGGCGCAAGAGGAGCTAATTTTTCCTGGCCCACATAATGATTCAACCCGCCGCCGTTGCGCCCCACGCAACCCGTGAGCATTAGCGCACCGATGCAGGCGCGGTAAATAAGATTGTTGTGATACCAATGGTTGACGCCCGCGCCGATAATGACCGTGCATTTGCCCTCGGTCTTGAGGGCGGTCGTCGCCCATTCACGCGCAAACTGAATCACGGTCTGGCGGTCAATGCCTGTGTAGCGCTCCTGCCATGCGGGCGTGTACGATAAATTCTCATCGTCGTAATCCGCGGGATAATCGCCTTCCAGTCCGCGTCCCACACCGTATTGCGCCATCAATAAATCATAGATGGTTGCAACTGCCACTTTCCCATTATCGGTTTCGATATAACGGACTGGAATATTACGCTGGAAGGATTTGCTTTCAGCAAACTCCGCAAATGAGACGGACAACTGTTCGCTCGATTCATTGAAGAAGGTAAGTTGCGGGCGAATCTCGCTTCCATCCAGACCGTCTTTTGGCTCCAGATTCCATTGGCCCTTCTGCTTCTGCCAACGGAATCCCAGCGTACCTTGCGGCATACGCGGCGCGTCACTGATCTCGTCCCAGACCAGGAATTTCCATTCGCCGTTTTCCACGCCGCGGGTACGCTCCACGCGCGCGGCGCGCAGCATCTGCCCGGGCACATGCTTTCCGTCCACTTCATTGATTTCCACGAGGAACGGAGCATCGGAGTATTTGCGCAAGTAATCCAAGAAGTAAGGCGTCGGATTCTGATAGTGGAATTCGTTCATGATGACGTGATTGACCGCCATCCAGAACGCGCCATCCTGCCCCGCATGGACGGGAACCCACCAATCGGCATACTTGGCAACCTGGCTGAAATCGGGCGAGAAGACCACCAGCCTGGTCCCATTATGACGCGCCTCCGCCGCGAAATGCACATCAGGCGTGCGCGTCATGCTCATGTTCGATCCCACCGATGCGATGAACTTGGCGTTATACCAATCGGCGCTTTCGGCCACATCGGTCTGCTCGCCCCACACTTCGGGGCTGGCAGGCGGCAGGTCGCTGTACCAATCGTAAAAACTCAGATTCACAGCGCCCAGCAATTGCATGAGGCGGCTTCCGCTTGCATGACTCAGCATAGACATGGCGGGAATGGGCGAAAAACCGACGATGCGATCCGGCCCATACTTCTTAATCGTATAAATGGTGGAGGCGGCGATCATCTCCAGCGCTTCCTCCCACTTCACGCGCCGAAATCCGCCTTTGCCGCGCGCCTGATGAAAGGACTTGCGCCCCGCTTCATCCTCAATGAGGGCAGTCCACGCTTCAACCGGGTCTTTATGTTCCGCTTTGGCTTTTTCCCACAACTCCATTAACAGGCCGCGCACGTAAGGATATTTAACACGGATGGGGCTGTACTGATACCACGAGAAGGAAATGCCGCGCTGACAGCCGCGCGGTTCATACGGCGGTATCCCCGGCTGTAAGATGGGATAATCCAACGCCTGCAGTTCCCATGTAACAATGCCGTCTTTCACGTAGATCATCCACGAACAACTGCCGGTGCAGTTCACGCCGTGCGTGCTCCGCACCACGCGATCATGCTGCCAGCGATTACGATAAAACTCCTCCCACTGACGGGCGTGCGGGTTTGAAATTTCCTCGATCCAATTCATAGCAGCTCCTTTTGTGCTTTATTGACCAGCGCCTTGCGGACGCCGCGCAAACGGCCGCGATACACAACCCCGAGCACGATCACCGCCGCCACAAACCCAGCCAGGCTCAAGACGACCACAATCGATTCCTTATCGACCTCAACCTGCTTATCGGAGGCATTCAAAAAGGAAATCAGGTCTGCCTGCTCTTTCACGGTGAGGGGATGCTGAGTGTAGATGGGTTGCATAACCGGTGAGATTTTCGGGCCGAAATTCGAAAGGACCGAGATCAGGCCGGTTTGATTCACTGCGCCTGAAACGTCGGTCAGGTCCGGGCCCATCACGCCACCGCCGAGAAGGCCATTGTTCCCCACGTTATGACAGCCCATACAGGGAGGCCCGCCATTTTGAAAATGGACATTGCCCATAAACAAGTCGCGGCCGTTCGCAACGCTTCCATTGGCAATCGCCTGCACTGAAACCGGTTGGGTTTGTATCACAGGCGCAGAACTGCAACCAAACAGGAAGAGTACAAACACAGCCGCCCACCAAAGATTGGTCCGTTTTTTATATCTGTCACCATGATTTTTCATAGGCTTTGCAAACTCCTGATTTTTATGACTTATCGAATCCGGTCATTTTCCAACTCGGGTGAATGCAACCGCGGATGGTTTCGAGCAGGCCATTTCCGCTGGCGGGCAGAATATGCGTTGAAACGATCCGAAAGACATTCTCACTTAAACCGGTACGGATTACTGAAAGCTCGGGGCATTGTTCAACGACCGATTTCGTCAATTCAGCCGCCGCTTCGCTTTGCAGGTTTTCATCGGCGATGACCACCAGCGCCGGTTGTTCTTCCAGCAGGCGCTGAAAGATATTTCGCTCGGACAGATTCCATGGCCCAACGAGTTCGATCCCTTTTTCCGCGCGCAGAATCATCTCCATGCTTTCGCCGAAAAGGTGTTGGGAGCAAATCAACAAAACGCGAGGTTCAGACATATTGTGTGACAAATCGAACAAGTTGTACAGCAAGGTTACTTGAAATCAGGCAGTACTTCTATCCTCCCCTATACCGCCTTTAGAATGAAAAAAGAATGATTGGAATATCATTCTTTTTTGAAAAAGAATTAGTTCTTTTGGGCCTGCGGAATTTACGAATGTTTGGAAAAAATACCGATGCGGAGAAGGACCAGCGAGGGCCGTATATAGTCATCGAGTCAATTGTATCGAAGTTTTGCCTTTGTTCAAGTTATGAATGTCCTCTAAAAATATAACATTTATCCAGATTGGAACCGGTTTATAATTGATCTCCTGCATAAGTCAGCCGACGTTAGAAAACGTCTCTTACGCAAAGGCGTATTGTGCGCTCTGTAGCGCACTTTTGCAAGAAGTCTAATGACCCCCCAGAATATGAACCGTCAACATATCGTTCGCCGCCTGCTCTATCTCCGCAACCTGGAATTTATAAACATTTTCCTGTTGCCCGTTTGCTTATCCATTATTCTAACGGCGTCAAAAATCAAGAACTGGCAGCCTTATACGTTCGGCGTGTTTGTCATTTGCTTCATTCTCGCGCAGGGCGTTTTTTACTGGCATTTAAAGCTTCGAACCATCCGCCAGGGCGAACCAGCGCTTCCCTCTTATTTCCGCCCAACCTTTCTGTTTTTCAAATGGTCGAATATCGCCTTGTTGTCCGTTTATCTTATTCTAATGGCGTCCAGCCAGGCGCTGGGGTTCATTGATTTCCAGGTTTCTGTCGGAGCAAATGGAATTTTTCTCTTCGCCATTCTTGAATACGTAAACTACTATCACTACCAACTCAGCCACGACAGCGTCAACGACCTCCAGTATTTGATAAAACACCGGAGGATCCGCAGGTCTCCGTTATATATTGATTTGCAAAGAAACGAAAAACGAGCATAGACGCATCGCCAACGCCAACAAGCAAGCCAGGGAATTTGTTTTCATTTCTTCGCCGCCAGCCAACGTTCGCTCAATTGCGTGACCGATCGAAAGCCGATTTCCTCCAGCCAAAGTTTCTACGTCTCAAACGAGCGCGCCAACGAAATCGGGATTGGGGAGATTATTTCATTCTTAATCCGTTTTTCCATTGTCTGACCCTTTCCTACTTGGCTGAAACGCGCAATCCATTCCGCAATTGACCTGCAAGACTCGATAACTTATCCGACTCAAATTCATTTCCGCTTCGATCTCCGCCCGAACCTGCTTGCCCTTCGATGTGATTTGAACTGCGCCCGAACTTTCTTCCACCCAACCGCGCGGCAATGGCGAACAGGCGCCCGTTGCGACTTGCCGTTTCCCATAACGACATCTCCCGATCTACAAACGGGGACTGTTATCGCCCAGTCCCCGTTCCTCGATCAACAGTTAGTTTTTGCGAAACAGGAACAACAACACCGTAAAGATCGCGTTAATGATCAGCGGAGGACCCGCCTGAGCGAAGTTCAACACGCCTGCTATCAGTTGATAGCCGAATATAATGACATGTCCCGTTGTGAGCACAAGGATGATACGCGACAGCTTGCTCGCGCCATCGCCATCACGCGCGGCAAGGAATGCCACGTAAGCGAAGGTGAGCGTCAACTGTCCGTAGAGCATATTCAAAGCGGCATCGGGCAAGTTAGTGGACAAAACCTTCTCTGCGACGCTTGGCAGGAGCAGGAACAAAATACCGAAGATGGTGAGGTAAACAGTGATTACGTATAAGGTGACTTGCAATTTCTTGTTCATTCGATTTTCCTTTTGTAATTGAATAAAACAGACATCACACATGTGGATGCAGAATAAAATAATGGTACGCGAACACCTCCTTTCCTATTTCTTCAACCCATCAGCGATTTTGCGGGCAGTAAGTTCGCCTCGCCGCTTTGAATGTCCTGGAGACGCGCGCCATTCAGACACGCCGTCTCCAGCTACAGATCAGACTCGCAGGGTGAACAGATGGGATCGCGATGGGCGGCCTTCCAAGCCGCCTACCCCGGCTGGACGCCAAGTTGCTGGAACAGGGCCGGCATTTCGAAGTAAACGCGTCCGCACGTGATCTTGCCGTTTTTCAGATCGTACACAACAGACAATGGCACGCGCACATTTTTACCCGTAGCCGGGACGCCGGCGAATTCGCCGATGTGCTTGCCCACGAACTCGCCTTCCCACAGCGCGTTGTTCTCGCCGAAGATCGTGACGCGCGGTTCGGCGGTCGCATCGAAGGCAACATGGTAGAAATAGTTCAGCATTCCGAGAACGCCTTCATGCCCGCGGTTCTCCTGGCCTGTGGCCATGACGGTAAAGACGACATCCTCCGCCAGAGCGCTGGTGTCGCCGTGCGCCGAGTCGAAGTAACGCTTCATCGTTTCGCGGGTGCTTTCGGTTGAGATTGACATGGGGGACTCCTTTTTTTGAGAACGGTTACATAACTTGCAGAATGTCCGACATACGTAAAACGTCAAACGATCAATCTGCCTCCTTTCCAAATTTGCGCGGGAGAGTTGAAAAAGAAACGACGAACAAAAATCGACAGGATCGGGATTTCATTTCACCCAGCCCAACTGACGCGCCATCGTCGTCGCGTCATAGTACAGGCGAGCGCGCTGGATTCTTCCATCGGCGATTTCGTACACCGCCATCATCGGCACAGCGACCGTTTTGCCGGTGGGCGGCGCGCCGTTGAACGAGCCAGTGTTTTTGCCGTGAAAGACAAACTCGGCGACGACCGCGTTTTCAGCGGCGACCAAGCCGCGCGGCTCGGCGCGCGCTTCGGTGAACCATTCGCCATAAAACGCGCGCATCAAGCCGCCGATCGCGGCACGTCCCTCCAGCGGCGCGGACTGCGACACGTCGTGAAAGGTCGCGTCCTCGGCATAAAACGCCTCCACGTCGCGGCTCGCAAAAAAAGACTCGATGAGTTGGAGATTCTCTTGCGCGGACATTTGGCTTCTCTCCTGGAAAAATATCGGTTTTGCGAGTTGTTCGCGTAGAAAGCCGAACAGCAGTTCCTCGTTCCGAAAGTAGCGCGCCTCATGGCTGTTCGCCGACTGAACTTTGCCGCGCCATTCGGTTCTGCCGTCGCCCAGTTCTTCATTCCAAAGCCGAATGGTAAAGGTGTGGGGCGGGTTGACGCGGGAATTGGTCATTTCAGTTCGCTCGTTTCTGCGCTTAAACTAGCATGGTCAGCGTTTTGAAATCGTTTCGTGCCCAACAAAAAACTTCCGAAATCATGGAGATTTCGGAAGTCTGCTTCAACCTATTAGATGAGCGCCTGTTCCCGCGCTAGTTTCAACGCCTGCCCCAGCGCATCGCGACAGCGGTTGATTTTCTTTTTCTCAAAATCAACTATCGCGCGTTCGAACTGCGCGTTCAATTCATCTGGCAAACGCAATTGAATCGGGGCAAGCAATTCGCGCGCGTAAACGATTACCTCATCCAATTTGTTTTTTTGATACAGCAGATCGATCAAAGGCATCAACGCCAGCCACTGAAATGGGTACGTCGGCGCGAACAAAGCCAGCGCCGCGCG
The DNA here is from genome assembly GCA_964502095.1 of uncultured Anaerolineaceae bacterium. Lineage (GTDB taxonomy): Bacteria > Chloroflexota > Anaerolineae > Anaerolineales > Villigracilaceae > JACPVF01. Next base: position 235,782 of record CAZCUF010000003.1, on the reverse strand, counting down.
CGCGTGTGTTTCGGCTTGCCGCGCCTGGTTACGACGCCACGCTACCCACGCCTGATTCGCCCGCGCCGCGCCGATATACGTCTGCGTGGCGAGCGCGGTCGTCACGGTCAGGCATTCCGCCGCGAGTTGTTCCACCTGTTCGATTTCGCCTTTGCGCCGCGCGAGAACGGTCAGGTAGGTCAACGCCAGCATCCTCGAATGGGTCTCCCCGATTTCCTCAAAGCCATGCAAGGCGGCTTGCATTTCGCGTTCGGATTCTTCCAATTCACCGCGCCACAGCAACCCGAACGCCAATCCGAATTGTGGATTGAGTCGCCGCGAGCGGCTGGATGTTTTCTCCGCGGCGCGCATTGCCTGGCGCGCAAATTCCAACGTCTCATCGCGAATCGCATAACGGTCGCGGCGGAAATCGCGCATGTAGAGACATTCATAAAACGCGCTTTGCTGAAGCGGCGTGCCACGCGCTTGAATCTGCGGCAGGACCTCGTCGCCGATTTTCGTAATTTCTTCGGGCTGGGCGGAATGATAGAAAAACCCCATCCGGTCAATACACAAATCCAGCCACTCGCGCCACCATGCGGGGTCCGCGTCTGCCCGCGCATCGCGCAGGATGCGCTCTGCCGATTCGTAAAAAGGCAGTTCACCCTGCTTGCGGTCCTGCCCCGCATGAGTGTTCCCCTGCTTGCGAATCAAACGCGCCTGCGTCAGGGGTTCATCCGCCGATAGTGACGCGAGCGCGCTGGCGAACGCCGACTCCGCCTCCGACGGCTTCGCGGTATGCAAAAGCACATCGCCGCGCAATTCATAAAACTGTGCGGTAATTTTCACGGGCGCGTCTCGCGTCACTTCCAAACCATGTTGCAAAAGCGCCAACGCGTCGGTATGCGCGTACATCGCCTGCGCGTATTGTGCGGCGCGCAAATAAAACGCCAGCGCGGATTCCGTCTCGCCCGCGCCTTCGTAATGCGCGGCAATTTGACCCGCGACGCTGTCGAGATTCGCAGAATGGATTTGACACAACGCCTCCGCGATGCGCCGATGCCACAAGCGCCGCCGCGCCGCGCTCAACTCACCGTCCGCCGTTTCACGGATGCGTTCGTGCGCAAAATCATACGCATCCGCGCCCTGCTCGCGGATCAACCGCTTCTGCCACAATTCGTCCAACGCGCGCACAAATTCCGATTGTTCGTACCCGCTCGCACGTTCCAGCGCCGCGAAATTGAATTCGCGCCCGCACACTGCCGCCAGCCCAATCAATTCGCGCGCAGATGGCGAAAGTTGCCCAAGCCGCGCCTGAATAATTGCGCGCACTTGCGGCGGAAGCGGCGCGTTTTCAGACGACCACTCGCCGCTTCGCATCATCTCGACGATAAAGAGCGGGTTGCCCTCACTGCCGCGCCACAACGAGTCGGCGAATTGAGAGACGCGCGCTTTATCCGTCAGTTGCGCCGCGAGCGTCAACGTTTCCGCTTCGGTCAATGCGCTCAATTCGATTTCAACGAGACGATGATTGCGGCGCAAATCGTTCAGCCAATTCTCCAGCGCGGACGGAACATCCTCGCCCACGCGCAAAGTAACGAGCAGGAGCCATGTCCCGCGCGCGGCTTGTCCTCCAAACCAATTCAGCCATGCAAGCGTTTCATCATCGCACCATTGCGCGTCGTCCAACAACAAAATACGCGGTCCTCCTTCAGCAACGATGCCATGCGCCAGCGCTTCAAAGAAACGTTGATTCTGCCACGCTTGGGTCAGGGGTTCAGGCGCGGGCAAGTCGGGACGAATCGCCGCGATTTCGGGAATCAGCCGCGCGAGTTCAACGAGCCACACGTCTGCCAGTCCGCGCCAATCCGATTCGCGCAGCCATGCCGCCAGGGGCGCGTATGCCAAACGTCCCTTCGCCGCGTAACAGCGCGCGTTCGCCGCATGGATATTTTGCCGCTTCGCCCATGCGATAAATTCTTCAGCCAGCCGCGTTTTGCCGATACCCGCTTCGCCGCGAATCACGACGACTTGCGAATCGTTCTGCGCGGCGCGCCATGCCGCTTGAATTTGTTCCCATTCTGTCTGGCGTCCGACGAGCGTCGCCATCGGCGCGGGCACCATCGGCGCGGCTTGGAGATGAACGATCTGCTCGTACAGTTCGCGCGTGAGGGGCGCGGGTTCGACGGCGAGTTCGCGCGCGAGCGTGGTCGCGCAATTGTGATACGCGCGCAGCGCGGCGGCGCGGTCGCCGCTTCGCAAGTGAAGGCGAATGACATGCCGATAGGTTTCTTCACGCAGTGGGTCGGCGTGGAGCAGACGTTGGGCATACGCCAGCGCGGCGGCATCTTCGCTTCGCTCTTCACTTTGCGCGCGCAAATCGTCGAGCGCGTTCACGAACCCTTCGCGCAATCGTTCGCGTTCGGGCAAAATCCAATCGTCGTAACAACTCGGCAGGAGGTCGCCGCGATAGAGTTCGACTGCGCGCGCCAAATTGCCGCGCGCCAACGCCTGCTGAAACTCCGACAGGTCCACTTCGCAAGGCGCCTGGGGATTCCATTGAACGGTCTGCGTGTCAATCTGTAAAAATTCGTCGGCGTTCGGGAGCGCGGCACGGAGCAGATGCAAAAGATTGCGGAGGTTGGTGCGCGCTTGCGCTTCGATGGAATCGGGCCACAAGACAAACGCAAGATGGCGGCGCATTTGCGGCGCGTCTCGATGGAGCATGAGATAGCAAAACAAAGATTGCAGGCGCGCGGTTTTGATTTCGGTGACCGGCGTTTTGCCGTAGGTCACGCGAAAATCACCGAGCAAACGAATCGTCAACTGTGGCGGGGTCACGATCACTGCCTTTACGGTTTCACACCTTTAAATTCATCAGACCGAAGCCAAGCCTTTTGCTCTTAGCCAGTTTGAAATCTAGTCAATGATACCGCTTAACCCATCCTGCAATTGACTTGCGAGACTCGAACATATCAAGATGCAGCGCGAGGCGAATCCATTGGGGTTTGAAAACGCCCCAGAAGAGGTCGCCGACGAGATCGGGGTTGGGTTCATTTTTCATTTTTTCCATCAATGAAGGAACGGCGCAAAGTGTTGATCGAGCTCCTCGGCAGATTGACCAAACTGCTCGGGGGTATAACGATGCGCTCCATGCTTATCTTTAGGATGCTGACTCACAAACGTCTTCAAGCGCTCCTCGTATTGGGCAGCCCACGGAACGTTAAAATGGGCATAGATGTCCTTGATGGTCTGGAGCGGGTCATTGACCATTTGATCGTATTGAACATCCAGCACGGCATGATTGACAACGGGATCTTCACGGCATTTTCGTCCGCCCTCCAGATAGCGGGTGTACATTTTCTTGTTGGTCTCCGCCATGCGCTTCACGTTGACATTGTGAGTCACAGCCCGATGGGCAGAGTAGAACATGCTGTTTGCGCTGGTCAGGCAGGTGGTTGGGTTGCGATGCAATTGGATGATTCTGGCGTTGCGCACAACCGACAGTAAAGCGTCAAGATGATGCGTATGATCGGGCGCTTTCAAGACCAGCCGTTTGTCGGGCGTCGCCTGTTGCTGGACTTTAAGAAGCAAGCCGTATTCCTCGTAGCATTTTTTCTGGTCTTGGGCAGAGAACCATTCGGCGTACGAAAAGACAGGATTAACTACCCAAAACGAAACCGAATGGAAGGTCAGCGCCTGCATCCAGATGCACTCCTCCTCCGTGTCTTCACGGATGACATGCTTCGAATCCATTTCGGGAAATATGGGTCGGCGAAACTGAAGTTCCCAACGCGTCAATGCCAGGCGGTCGTCTTTTTTTCCGTCCATCGCAAAGGGACGATAAAGCCGCCACATGGGAATCCCTGTGTTATCGGGATCGACAGAGAGCATACGCTGTAGAAATGTTGTGCCAGATCGCGGAACCCCAACGACGACAAAAGGCGCGTTGATCTCCGAACGGAAAACATCGGTCTTCCGTTTCTGCGCTTCGACAAACAACAAACGCTGGCTCAGATTGCTGAGGATCACCATGCGGGTGCCAAACCTGCCGAAGAAATGCAGGTTGGCGTCCTTTTCAATGGACTGCAACAACGTGTCGAATCCAGCGCGATAATACGGATCGCCAAAATCGCTCAAGCCCGTCTCGCGCTCGGCAAGTTGATGCAATCGTTCGGCATCCATTCTGGTGATCGGTATCCCCAACTTCTCGATACCCGAACCCAGCGAATCGAGAATCTTGTACCGCAACGGCATGGGAGTGTAGTTTTGCAACATAAGAATCTCCTTTCATTCTTTCAACCCATCCCGCAATTGACTTGCGAGACTCGACAACTCTTCCAACTCGGACTCGTTCAAACACGACCACGGCGTGAAGAAAAGACGTTCCGTCTCCGCTTCGACCTCCGCCCGAACCTGTTTGCCCGCTTCGGTGGCTTTGACCACGCCCGAACTTTTCTCCGCCCACCCGCGCCCGATGAGTTTCCTCACATCCCCCGCATGGACTTCCTCCGTCACGCCGCGACGGCTGAGTTTGTTGTGCAGTTCATCAAATGTCAGCGCGTCATTCTGTGAAAGGAAATCGAGCGCCTCCCACGCGTGACCTTCGACTCCGTGCGCGCTCCATGTGGCCATGTAGCAATCGTCGCGGCGACCTTCCAACAGCAGACAGTGGGCAACAACACCTTCAAGTGTCGCAAATATTCCCGTCCGCTGGTAGAGGTCTCGTTTGGCTTTTATCAAAACATGCGCGGGCGGTTCGGGCGAATCCAACGCCGCGCCTGAAATTCTGGCGAGAAGATTACCAAGCGCCCGCAACGATTCTTTGGGCATGGGATTGAGAGCCGCCATGACTTCATTCCCTGCCTGAATAAGTCGGAACGCGGCGGTTCTTCCCGTTTCTGTTGCGCGATATTTTCTCTGACCGTCGGATGCCAAATATCCCTGCTGAACTGCGGAGTCCAACCGCTCATCATTCACCCTCGCAAGCCCGTATGGAAAGTATCGCATGAACTGCGCGATGGTAAATGACTCTGCGTCGAACAACCAAACCGCCATCGCCCAGTTATAAAAATTGGCAGGCAAAGAGAGTTCCTCCGCGGCTTTGTCCGCGGCGGGATAGGCGTAATTGCCAAACAGAATTTCCGAACTTTCTTCGAGCGCAGACCAGGTAGATTTCAGGTTCATCAGATACTCCTTTATTTGCCTTCCAGTTTCTTCAACCCATCCCGCAATTGACTTGCGAGACTCGCCAACTCTTCCAACTCGGATTCGTTCAAACACGACCACGGCGCGAAGAAGAGACGGTTTGTCATATCTTCCGCTTCTTGTCGAATCTTTCCACCTTCCGCAGTGACTTAATACCTGCCATCGCTTTCTTCGGTCCAGCGCGTCGGACGGCACCTCCCGTCTATAAGAATGTCGCGCCGACGAGCAAACTTTTGAGGGCGGTTGCGAGAGTGGTTTTCATTGGATCGCCTTTGAAAGATATGAGCCGACGGCTTTGGTGTGCGGCATGTCGAAGGAGAATTCATCCGCGGTCCGCATGATGTTTTTGTAGTTCTCGCGGGCTTCCTGCAAACTGTCGGCGGCGTGGGCGGTGAAACGTTGCATGGCTTGGTTATAGGTGTACAGCCAGCGGAAAAGCGGAATGAACAACCAGGTCGGCAGATTGAACGCGCCGATTTCTGGATACTTCTTGAGATCAACGCCGCGCCGTTTGCACAGTTCGAGCAGTTCCTTCGTGGAGGCGTAACACTCGCGGAGCAGTTCTTTATCCTTGAGGAAGGTCTTCACGTCGCGGTATTTGGCGAAGCCCGCCCAAATGCCGATGCTCATCGCGTTATGAAGCCAGAGCCAATGCAGGATGTTGTCCTGAACGTCGGGCTGAATGTCCGCCCGTGCAAAGAGTGACTTCACCTTTTCGAGTTTGTCGGTCGGCTGGCCGTCCACTTCGCCCAGATGGACTTCGCCGCCGAGATTCGTCCAGTATGCGCCGTCTCGAATCGTCCCGCCGCCGTCGGGGTAGCCCATCAGGTAGCGTTCGCGCGGCAAGAGGCGGTCAATGAAGTCCGCGCCTTCCCAGTTTGCGGCGAAGATGAAGAAGATGGCATTGCCCGAGACGGGCGCGAGCGTCTTCACTACTTCTTCCGTTTGATACGAATTAGTCGGGACGATGATGAACTCGTAACCGTCCGAAGGCGAAACGTCCTCAACGCATTTGAGCGCGTACTTGACGATGTTCTTCTTGGGGTATCCTTTGCGTTCATCCAACAGGTCGAGCGTGACGCCCTCCTTGAATTTTTCGCGCTTTCCTTTGCGAACGTAGTGCGTCACGTCAACGCCTGCCGCGCTCAACGCCCAGCCGTAGATGACCCCGATAACTCCTGTGCCAACGATGAGGGTTTTCATGTTAATCTCCTTTTATAAAAAAACAACACAATATGACATATACAAAAATTATCTTCAGCAAGCCTCCTTTCAATTCTTGAGCCCATCCCGCAATTGACCTGCGAGACCCGACAACTCCTCCAACTCTGACTTGTTCAGGTGCAACTACCGCGATCTCAATCGGGCAACAACGACGCTATTCGTTTTGCGGTGGACTTCACCGCGCGTTTGAATTGGACGCGGCAAACGAAGTTCACAGGCGCCGAATCGCGCCCGACTAAAATCTCGCACGCATTCTTTTCGATGCCGTTGATGATAATTTCAGTGTAAGAGGGTTGGGGGTATCGATGCTGAGAGCCATTCGGCACGTGAAACCATTTTCACGCTTTCGCCGAAAGGTACTGTGAACACACAAGCGTCATGCAATATTTTGGCATAACGCATGAGTGGCAATTTCAAGGGGCTCTTTTCAAGAGTACAGGAAAACACGCCGCCCTCAAATCCCTCCCTTACTCCCGCGTTAAGAATGAAAAAAGAGCGATTTTTCAAATCGCCCTTTTTCTCATCAAGAATTAGTCCTTATGATTTAGAGTATCCCCTTGGCTTGCGATACCTTGGCCGCCTCGCGCCGCGTACGAACGTGAAGTTTGGACAAAATATTCCGCACATGTGTTTTGACCGTGTTCAGGCTGATGTTCAACTCAGCGGCGATCTCTTTATCGGTCGCTCCTTTGGAAACTTGCACCAAAACCTGTTGCTCGCGCTCCGTCAAGCCGCTATCGTCTTCCTTCTCCGAGAAACCGCCTTTGCTCAAACGCCGAAATTCCGAAAGGACGCGCCCCGCCAGATTCGGCGACAGGGCGGCTTCCCCGCGCAAAGCGCCGTGCAACATTTCCAACAAATCCTGTGAGCGGATTTCTTTCAGCAGATAACCCTGCGCGCCGTTTTTAAGCGCTTCGAACAACACGTCGTCATCGTCGCGCACCGTCAACATAACAATGATGGTATCGTGCAGAATTTGCTTGATCTGCCGCACCGCCTCAACGCCGTTCATGCCGGGCATCTGCACGTCCATAAGAATCAGGTCGGGCTTAAGCTCCTGCGCTTTGACGAAAGCTTCCAGGCCGTCATTGGCCTCGCCTACCACCTGCATATCGGGCTGGGCGCTGATGATACCCGCCAGCCCTTCGCGAAAAAGAGCATGATCGTCTGCCAGCATGACGCGAACCTGTTTCATGATTAGGCTTCCGCCTTTTCCGACCAAATTAATGTAACGCGCGTGCCGCGTCCCACCTCGGATTGAAGTTCAACATGCCCGCCGATATGTTTGGCGCGCGCCTGCATGATCTGCAGGCCAAAATGACCGCCCGGCTCTGGCTGGGATGTGTCAAATCCCTGGCCGTCATCTTCGACAGATACGAAGTAACCGCCGTCACTACGGCCTGTATGCACGCTGATGCGCCGCGCGTGAGAATGGCGCGCGGCGTTGTTCAACGCTTCACGTGTGATGTTATATATCTGCTGGGCAGTTTGCGGAGAACAATCCGGCGCGGAGTCGGCGTCAGAAAGCCAGACCGGCTCAAAGTCGTGTTGCGCAGCGACTTCATCCAACGCGCCGCGCAACCAGGTAAATAAGTCCCGTGGCGGCGGCGCGGCCTGCATCAAACTATTGATGGCGCGGCGAACGTCACTGGTGGCCCGCCCGATGGTCTCACGCGTTTTATGCAAACGAGCGAGGGCCGCGCCCTCCTGCCCATCGGCAAGAAATTCCACCACCTGATCGGTCATCAAACCGAGATAGCTGAGGGTCTGTCCAAGGCCGTCGTGCATCTCAGCCGCCACACGGCGGCGTTCCTCCAGCGTCGCCATACGTTCGGCCTGCGCGAACAGACGGGCGTTCTCCAGCGCGATCGCGGCCACATTCGCCAGCTTGGTCAACATATCAGCCGACTCGGCAACGAATTGATTTTTAACGGGACTGCCCACACACAGCGCGCCGATCACGCGCTCGCCGATGCGCAAGGGCGCGGCCAGATGGCTGGCGCGGTAACCATCCGATAACATGCGGCATCCGCCCTGACAATTCCCCACGCCGCAAAACATGGCGTGTTCGCCCTCCAACACTGCATTTGTAAAATCTTCATCGGCGTGCACGGCGCCCCCAACCACCGCATCCTGCGGGCCGCTGACTGCCTGCAATTTCAACCAATGCTGGCCTTCGTCCACCAAACAAAGCGACGCCACCTCGCCGCCCAACAACGTGCGCGCCTTTTCCGTAACGGAATTCAACACCTGCTGAATTTCGAGCCGCGAAGAAATTTCACGACCGATCTCGTTAAGCGTCTCCAATTCGTGCGTGCGTTGAGTCACGCGTTGTTCCAGTGTGGAATTCCATTGGACAAGTTCTGTGCGTGCGCCGTGGAGACGGGACCGCATTTCATCGAACGCCTGCGATAAAGCCCGCATCTCCACCGGACCTGCGACCTGCACCGGCGTATCGAGATCGTTCCCGCCCAGGCGTTTTGCCGCCAACCCCAAATCCTGCAACGGCCTGAGCAGTGAACGGCGCGTGATCCATGCGCCGACAGCCAGCAGAACCAAAGCGCATGCCAGAAAGGTTATTTGAATCAAGCGCAGACGATTCGCTTTGGCGGCCGCAGACGATTCATACAAACGTACTGCCGCGTCCATTTTTTGAACCAGATCGTCGGACTGTTCTTCGAGCGTGACTTGGAGTGAAACCGCGCCGATTGTAGAAGCGGTCATGGAGGCCAGCGTCGAACGGTATCCATTCCAGGCGGCGTTCACTTCATCCAGCGCGGCGACCAACTGCGGGTCACGCGTGACCGGCAAGTTGACTGTAACGTCGTTTAAGTAGGGCGCGGGGCCGCCGTTTTGCAGAGCATGTAAAGTCTGGCTGAAGGTTTGCTCGGCCTCCCACAAGGCGGCAGTTGCAAGGCTATCCCCATCTTGTGCCTGATAAGCAAGGCGCGTCATCTGTTGCGCCAACATGCGTTGACGCCCCGCCAGATTTATCATCAACGCGTCCTGCCGTTGAGTCTGCAAACCCCAAAACGTGAAGCCCGCAGAAATCACCACAAGCAGGACAAACGCTATAAACAGAACGGTCAGTTGAGACTGAAGGCGCTGAAACATTGTAGAGGCAGATATGAATTTCGGATAAGTCTTCTCCATTATAACATCGGGTTTGGAGAAAATGATGAATTTAAATTACAACCGGCAGAGTCGAGGCCGATCAACCAGACCGACATTTCTGTCAATCCGAGCAAAGCGGCCAAGGGAAGCGCAGGTAAGGAATCATTCGAAAAAGCTTCTTTAATCGTGATACTATGATCATCGAGGCTCAAATCCTTATTGAAAGCATCGCGAAGACAACTTATGCCCAACCATCTTATCTCAGAAAATTCCCCCTATCTGCTTCAACACGCAAATAATCCCGTGGATTGGTATCCGTGGGGCGAGGAAGCGTTGAACAAAGCCAAAGCCGAAAATAAGCCGATCTTTCTAAGCATCGGTTACGCCGCCTGTCACTGGTGTCACGTCATGGCGCACGAGTCATTCGAAGATACGGAAACTGCCGCGTTCATGAACGAACATTTCATCAATATCAAAGTGGACCGCGAGGAACGCCCCGACCTGGATGGAATCTATATGCAGGCTGTGCAAACTCTCACCGGTTCGGGCGGCTGGCCGATGTCCGTTTTTCTCACACCCGACCTGCGACCTTTTTTTGCGGGCACATACTTCCCCTCCGTTCGACGCTATAACATGCCGTCCTTCAAGGAAATCTTAAGCGGCGTGGTCAAAGCCTGGCAGGAAGATAGTTCGAAGGTGGATCGAGTTGGAAATCAGGTACTCGAACAGATTCGCTTATCCGTACATAAGCCTGAAAACCGAAATGAAATCACTGCAGAGGCGCTCGAAGCGGCAGTAAAAGACCTGCTCGATTCCTATGATTGGGGCTACGGAGGCTGGGGCTCGGCGCCGAAGTTTCCACAGCCCATGTCCATCGAATTTCTCCTGCGCCGGGCAACTGCCAATACGCCTCAACGCGAGTCAATGCTCAAGGCCGTTACTCATGCATTGAACGCCATGTCGCGCGGCGGGATGTACGATGTGGTCGGCGGCGGATTTTCCCGTTACAGCGTGGACCAATTTTGGAGAACGCCTCACTTCGAAAAAATGACTTACGACAACGCTCAGTTGGCTTTGGCCTATCTGCACGGATATTTGGTCACTGGCAACGCCGCTTATCGCCGGATTTGCGAGGAGACGCTGGATTTCGTCCTGCGTGAATTGACCCACGCGGAGGGCGGATTCTTCAGCAGTCTGGATGCCGACTCGGAAGGCGAAGAGGGGAAATTCTACGTCTGGACACAGGATCAACTCGAAGCGGCGCTCGGATCGGACTTCGACTTCATCAAAACAGCCTATGGGATTACGCCCTCGGGCAACTGGGAAGGCAAGACCATCCTACAGCGCGCCCTGGACGATGCCACGCTCGCGGCCCGCTTTAAGATGGGGCAGGCAGAACTTCAGCAGAAATTATCGGCATGTCACGCAAAACTTCTGGAAGCAAGAAGCGCACGTATCCGCCCTGCCACCGACGACAAAGTGCTGGTGATGTGGAATTCTTTGACGCTCAAAGCTTTTGCAGAGGCCGGGCGTTACTTGAACCGGCAGGATTATCTTCAAGCCGCTGTCCGCAACGCGCGCTTTTTGTTGAATAATCTTTATATTGGTAATCGGCTATATCGCTCGTGGCGCGAGGGACAGGTAAAGCACAACGCCTACCTGGAAGATTATGCCGGTCTGGTTTTGGCGCTCCTGGCATTGTATCAATCCGACTCAAATCTGGAATGGTATCGTACGGCTTTGAAACTCGCCGATGAGATGGTTGCGCATTTTGCCGATCCTGATGGCGGTTTTTTCGACACCCGCGACGATCACGAGACTCTCCTGATGCGGCCGAAAGAAGTTCAGGATAGCGCCACTCCCTCCGGGAACGCGCTGGCCGCCACCGCCCTGCTGGAATTGGCGGCATACGGAGATCGCATCGCATGGCGGGATACTGCGGAGAAAATGCTTTCTTCGATGCACGAAGTCATGTTGAGTTATCCAACTGCTTTCGCACAATGGCTTTGCGCGGCTGATTTCGCCGTGGGTCCGTCGCATGAAGTGGCAATCGTTGGCGGCTCACAGCGCGCTGAAACCAAAATATTATTGAACGCTTTATGGAAAACGTTCCGGCCCCGGCAGGTGACAGCGATTTCCAATTATCCGCCTGAGCCGGATGCTCCGGCTTTGCTAAAGGATAGGCCCCTACTCAATAACCTTCCAACCGCGTATGTTTGTCGGGAATTTGTCTGTCAACGACCGGTCAATTCATCGAAAGAAATGGAAACTCAATTGGCGGGCATCTCACAGCAATAAAAAATCAAGGCCTCCTGCGAGGCCTTGACGTTTATTTTTTCTCTTCAGTTTTTTCAGCAGATTCAGTGGGGCTTTGCGGCTGATCTTCTTTTTGACCAACCAAACCGTCGCGAAACGCCTTGATCCCTTTGCCGACTTCACCGGCCACCTTTCCGATTCGTCCCGGGCCAAAGAGTAGAACAATAATCACCAGAATAATCAACAGTTCTGGTATGCCGAAATCAAACATAGAAACTCCTTTTCAATTGGCAATTGCCGGCGACAAATGTACCACAATCACGAAGAAATGGGTATCCTATTCGTAACGGCCCCAGAAAATGCCTTCGATGAAGCGCGCAATTCTCAGCCAGATCGAACGCAAGCGCGCCGCCGCCTGATATTGCCGCGGGTATGCTCGGCGCGAAGGCGGCAGAGGCCCGGTCCATTCGGCGGCCAATGCGCCCCAGGTGAGGCCCGCGCCGAACCCGACCATCACGATTTTATCGCCCGGTTTAAGCTGTCCATTCTGAACCGCCTCCACCATCGCGATCGGAATCGAGGCAGTGGAGGTATTGCCATAACGCTCCACGTTCACAACGAAACGGTCCATCGGCAATTTGAGTCCGCGCGCCGCCGCTTCAATAATCCGGATGTTCGCCTGGTGCGGGATGATCCATTGCACATCCTCCAGCGACAGGCCGGCCGATTCGAGCACTTCGTGCGTGGCATGCGCCATAACGCGCGTGGCGAAGCGAAAGACTTCGCGGCCATTCATGTGAATAAAATGCTTCCCATCGTGAACGGTCTCTTCGGTGGCAGGATGACGACTGCCCCCGCCTTGAAGCGACAGCAAATCGCCGCCCGAACCGTCCGAGTGCATCACTGCCGATAATACGCCGCCCGGGTTATCGCTGGCTTGTAGCACAAAGGCGCCCGCGCCGTCGCCGAATAAAATACAGGTACTGCGATCCTTCCAATTTACAAAGCGGGAAAGAGTTTCGGTGCCGATCACCAGCGCGCTCTTGATCGAACCACTGCGAATGGCTTGCGCCGCCATATTCACGGCATAGATGAAACCCGAACAGGCGGCCAGCAGGTCAAAGGCGCCCGCGCGAGTCGCGCCCAACTGATCCTGAATCAAACAGGCCGTAGCGGGAAAGATATATTCGGGGGTCGAGGTGGAGCAAATAATCAGGTCAATATCGCTCGGGTTGAGATGGGCCACATCCAGCGCTTTAAGAGAGGCGTTCACCGCCAGTGTAGATGAAAACTCGTTTTCGCGCGCAATATGCCGTTCGCGGATGCCTGTCCGTTCGCGAATCCAGGCATCGTTGGTTTCCACCATTTTGGACAAGTCGTCGTTGGTCAGCACCGGTTCAGGAACAGACATGCCCCAGCCCGTGATATGTGCGTACTGCATAGATTACCTCGTGTAAGTATCTTCCCGGCGAAATAGAATTTAAGAATCTGGTCTGAAAAGGCCGATAATATTTTCAATCGAATGGAGCGAATCTACTTCTTAAATCGACTCAGAATCAGGGTGGCGTTATGGCCGCCAAAGCCGAAAGAATTGGACATGATGTGTTCAGGCTGTGCTTTGCGCGGTTCATTGGGCACATAATCCAAATCACATTCGGGATCGGGGGTTTCATAATTGATGGTGGGCGGCAGAATATTTTCCTCCAGCACGCGCGTACAGAAGACGGCCTCCAGCGAGCCGGAGGCGCCCAGCAAATGCCCGGTCATGGATTTGGTGGAGGAAATGGGAATGTTGTAAGCCTGCCCGCCAAAGATCGTTTTAATGGCGGCGGTTTCACTTTTGTCGTTCAATACTGTGGACGTGCCGTGCGCATTAATGTAGCCGATCTCATCCACCTTCAAGCCCGCGTCGTTCAAAGCCAACTGCATCGAGATCGCCGCGCCCGCGCCGTTCTCAGCCGGAGCCGAGATGTGATACGCGTCGTCCGAGGTGCCGTAACCAGAGAATTCGGACAGAATCCGCGCGCGGCGCGCGGTTGCAGATTCAAGCGACTCGAGTATCAGCACCGCCGCGCCTTCAGCCATCAGAAAACCATCGCGGGTTTTATCGAAAGGACGCGAGGCCTTTTCGGGCGCGTCGTTGCGCGCCGACAAAGCGCCCATCACATTCATCCCCGCCATGGAAAGCGAAGTGATGGCCGCCTCCGCCCCGCCCGCGATCATCACATCTGCCGCGCCGCGCCGGATCATCTCCGCCGCCTCGCCGATGGTATTCGTGCCTGTGGCGCAAGCTGTGGCTAAAGCCATATTTGGCCCCCGCGCGCCGATACGGATCGCGATCATACCCGCCGCGCTGTCTGCGATCATCATCGGTACGAGAAACGGGCTGACACGCTCAGGGCCGCGCTCGCGCAGAACTTCCACTTGCTCCAAAATGGTCATCACACCGCCGATGCCCGAACCGATCAAAATACCCACGCGGTCGCGATTCGACTGGTCGATGGCAAGGCCAGCCTGCTGTAATGCTTCGAGCGTCGCCGCCATGGCGAATTGTGCATAACGATCCATCTTGCGCGCTTCGCGCACGCCGAATATAGCCGCGCCGTCGAAGCCTTTGACTTCCGCCGCGAATTTCGTTTTATGGTTGCTCGCATCGAAATGAGTGATGGGGCCCGCGCCCGATTTCCCGGCCAGTAGGGCCGTCCAGGTATCCGCCACATTATTTCCAAGCGGGCTGACGCATCCCATACCGGTAATCACAACTCGTTTACGCATGAACGCTCCTTAATAAAAGTTTGTAGGACAAGAACGTATCTTGTCCTACAAGGACTCGGCAGTTATAACACAAGCCTTCCAGAACCGATACGCCAAACTAGGGTCTGTATGCAAAATCCTTTTTATTGTCATTTTGAGGAGCGAAGCGACGAAAAATCTTTGTTTTCACCTTTGGAAGACCAAAACTCAAGACTCCTCACTGCGTTCGGAGTGACATGCCATTAATTTGCGTACAGGCTCTAAGAATGCGGATATATTAATTTCCAGATCTGCTGAATATGCATCCGGTCGTGTGCGGCCATGAAGCCGGCCATTTCCTGCAAGGATGTGGGACCGAAAATCGAATGCCGCGCTTTACGCGCCCAATCTTCGCCGCTCAATTCATTTAGCGTCCGTAACGTAGCCAGCCGGGCATCCAAAAATTCGGCGAAAGCCTCGCGTCCATTTTGCCGGATGTAACGCCGCTCTTCAGCCCAATCCACCGTATTGCGGGCCGGAATGAACGGGTCGTTCTCTGCCAGCATTTTCTGCAAGCGCGGCTGATTCACTTCGCGCTCGGTATCGCGCAAATGGCACAGGACTTCGGTCAATGCCCATTCCGCCGGAGCAGGCCGCGAGGTCCAGGATGCGGCGGGCGCTTCATCCATTAGTATTGAAATGGAGGCAGGCGCGGCGCTCATTAATCCCAGCGTAGATGCGCGGGTTTTGAATTGAGGCTCAAGAAATTTCGGGTCAATTGACTGAAGCCAGCCGCGCAAATCGGACAAGTTCCCGCATCCCAGCGGTTCGATATCCGACCTTCCGGCCTGGCCGCCGTTAATCCAAAATGTCGCCAGCCCCAGCGTCTGCGCCGGCACGAGATCGCGCTCCACATCGTTGCCCACCATTACAACCGGTTCTTCGGGCCAGCCGAGACGGCCAAGAAATTCGGCATAGTACGCGGCGAAGGTTTTGGTGAAGTGGAATGTTTCATAGGATGAAACCAATGCGAACGGATATTTCTCCGGCGGCAACCCCGCGAAACGCAGACGGTGCAATGTGGCTTTCAACGGAAAGACCGGATCGGTGGCAATCGCCACGCGGTAACCGCTGGCAAACGCCCACTGCATGAGTTCCACCGCTTCCGGCCGCGGGCGAGTTAGATTCGAGAGCGACGGAAAGACGCGATCATAAAAATCTTCGATTGCATTTTGCAGAGTCGCGCGCTCGACTCCCAGCTTTGGATAAAACTCTTCATCGAAGACCTCGCGCAAAGTCCGCGAAGGATCACTGCTGGACATCATGCGGCGCGTGCCCGAGGCCAGGGCGGGTAACATCACATCCGACGACACATAGGGTGCGAGATGTTTCGACAGGGCCTGAAAATAGGCAGGGATGAAGTTTTCCATGTTGGAGTCCAACAGGGTATCATCCAGATCGAACAGCAATGTGAGCATGATTATTCTTTTATCTTGAATTCCAAAGGAAAACCGTGACACTCTCCACAGCCGATTTCCGGTTCGGCGACATTGCGATGTGTCTTGTCGCAATAGGCGCTGATCTGTACGCGGCGTTGAAAGGCCGCCGAAAATGGTCTTGTCACGACAGCGTGTAATTGCAGAAATTCACAGGCATTCGCCATCTGGATAGCCGGAGCCGGGCAGGTCTTACACAGATCGGGCGACCAGCGCTGGTTGGAGGCTTTGAGCAGGCGGCACTCTTCCATATTCCGGCCGCGATAATAATCCCCAAAAAAATATTTACATTCTTTTCCGGCTGGAGTACGCATTAGACTCTGGTTACATATTCCCCGGTACGCGTGTCCACACGAATCACATCGCCCACTTTTACAAATTGCGGACAATGCACCTCGAGCCCGGTGGAGGTTTTGACCTTTTTCGTTACGCCTGTGGCTGTGTCGCCGCGGATCGCCATCTCAGCCTCGATGACTTCCAGATCCACCGAGGTGGGCAATTCGATATCCAGCGCCTGGCCTTTATAGAAAGTGAGCTTCACTTCCATTCCCTCTTTTAAATATAAGGCATCGTCGCCGAGCAGGTCGCGCTTGACGGCGGGTTGGTCGAAGGTTTCGTTATCCATGAAATAATAAAAATCGCCGTCGTTATAAAGATAGGAGACATCGTGAAAATCGAGCCGCACATCCTGCACCGACTGCCCGGAGGAGAAGGTGCGCTCGATATTGGCGCCGGTCAGCAAATTGCGCGCTTTTACACGGATGTTGGCGTTGCCGCGCCCGGTTTTATTATGGCTGTATTCGATCACTTTATAAAGCGTACCGTCCAATTCAAAGGTTACGCCTTTGCGAAGTTCATTGACATCAATCATACTTTCCTCGTAATGTGGAATTTCAAGCGGGCGGATTATAGCCCAAGGTTACAAAGTGCGGCAGGGTTAATGTCCCGCGTCTTCATCTCTCATCAGTTTGACGGCGTGATCCAGAACCGGCAAAACCACTTCCAGGTTTTCGACTGCGCCTTTCGGGCTTCCCGGCAGGTCGATGATCAAAGTCCGTTTACGGATGCCCGCCGCGAGGCGCATGAGCATCGCATTCGGAGTAATCTTCAGGCTGGCGGCGCGCATCGCTTCCGAAAGACCCGGCGCGGCACGCTCGATCACATCCAGCGTGGCTTCGGGAGTCACATCGCGCGGCGCAAACCCGGTCCCGCCGGTGACGAGGATCACATCCACTTCGCCGCCATCGGCCCAAGTGCGCATGGCGGCGGCCAGCGCGGAGCGATCGTCGGGAAGAATCGCCTGCTTAATCACCGACCAGCCGCGGGTGCGAATCAGATCCGCAAGCGCCGGGCCGGAAACATCCGCGCGTTCCCCGCGCGCAGAGCGATCCGAAGCAGTCAAAATGCCAAAACGAATTTCCATTAAACCAAATCCTTGCTGTACGGCCGAACTGAATCCATCCATGCCCAGCCGCGTTGAGCATAAAAATTTTCGGCTTCTTCGTTGCCGGCCTGAACCAGAAGATAACAGCGCAAACAGCCTTTGGCCCGCAAACGACTTTCAACTTCGTCCATCAGGCGGTTTGCAACTCCGCGATGACGATGAGGCCCGGCAACTGCCAAATGATAAATGATTCCCCGGCGGCCATCGAAACCGCCAATCACCGAACCGATCATCCGCCCTTTCGACTCGGCAACCAGGAACAGGTCGGGATCGCGGCGAATCTTTTTTTCGATCTCCTGCGGCGCATCCGAACGTCCCACATGAACGCCTTTTTCCATTCTTTCCCAAAGGCTCAGAACCGCCGGATAATCCTGTGGATATTGAAACGTACGGATCGAAAAACGGGAACTCACTACGCGCTGATCGTCTTCTTCAGAATCTCGACCAGATCGTCGGGCATATAAGGCTTAAGCAGAAAACCATTGGCGCCGTGTCGCAGACATTCGTCTTTGAGATTCAGCCCGGAGGTCATTACCACGCGCACGTCTTTGGTTGCCTCGTTTCTGCGCAGGCTCTCGAGAATCTGAAGGCCGTCCTGCCGGGAAAGATGCACATCCAAAAGCAATACATCCGGTTGTTCCGCATAAACTGCCTCAGGCACATTACCGTCCGCGTCCAGGGCCACCACCTGAAAATTTTCCATTTTCAAAAGAGTTTGGAGTAGGGAGACCATGGTAACGTCATCTTCGACGAGCAGTACTTTTGGCATGTGCGCTAACTTTCTTCTTTGCAGGATGTTTTTTCACAGCGGATTTTCCCTGCGAACCGGCACGGGAATTCCCATTGGATTTTACCTTAACCGTTTTTGGCGCTTCCAAAGCGGCCAGCAACACATCGTCCACCGTATCCGCCAGGATAAATTTCATCGACTCACGCACTTCCGGCGCGACATCTTCGAGGTCCTGTCCATTGCGACGCGGCAGAATCACCGTCTGCAGGCCGTTGCGGTGCGCGGCCAGGACCTTTTCCTTGATTCCGCCAACCGGGAGCACCTGCCCCCTCAGCGTGATCTCGCCGGTCATCCCGAGATGCGATTTCACCTTGCGTCCCGAGATCAGCGATACCAGCGCAGTGGCCATCGTCACGCCTGCGGATGGGCCGTCCTTGGGTTGTGCGCCGGCGGGAACATGCATGTGAATATCGGATCGGTCGAAGAAAGCCGGGTCAATTCTCAACTGCTCGGCATGCGAACGCACAAATGAAAGCGCGGCACGCGCCGACTCCTGCATCACATTGCCAATCGAACCGGTGATTTGAAATCCTTTTCCGCCGGGCATGCGCGTGGCTTCGATGAACAAGATATCGCCGCCATAGGAAGTCCATGCCAGGCCGGGCGCGACACCCGGAATCGAAACGCGCAGGTTGACTTCGTCGGGACCGAGGAAGATCGGATGATCGAGAAACTCCTCCACGAGGTCCGGCGTGATCGTGAAATTGGCGCCTTTCCCCTCCGCGACGCGCGTCCCGATCTTGCGGCAGACCGCGCCAATGCGCCGTTCCAAACTGCGAACCCCGGCTTCACGCGTATATTCGCGAACGATCTTTTGCAGAGCGTCGTCGGTGAACGAGACTTCGCTTTCATGCAAACTATTCTCACGAATCTGGCGCGGGATTAAATATCCGCGCGCGATGGACATCTTTTCACTCTCGGTATATCCCGAAAGCGTGATAATTTCCATGCGGTCGAGCAACGGCCCGGGAATTGTTTCGAGCGTGTTGGCCGTGGTGATAAATAGAATTTGAGACAGATCGTAGGCCACTTCGAGATAATTATCGCGGAATTCGGCGTTCTGTTCGGGGTCGAGCACTTCCAGCAAAGCCGAGGCCGGATCGCCGTGAAAATCCGCAGTCAGCTTATCCACCTCATCGAGCATGAAGACCGGGTTGTTGCTCTCCACGCGGCGCAGTGCCTGTAGAATACGGCCCGGCATCGCGCCGATGTACGTGCGGCGATGCCCGCGAATCTCAGCTTCATCGCGCACGCCGCCGAGAGAAATACGCGTAAACTTGCGCTCCATGGCGCGCGCAATGGACTGACCAAGCGAGGTCTTGCCCACGCCGGGCGGCCCGATAAAACACAGGATCACGCCTTCGCGTTCGCGGCGGATCGCGTCGGCGGGAGCCTGCTTCTCTTCGTCCTTGCGGTCGAGGCGTAATTTGCGAATGGCAAGAAATTCAAGGATACGTTCCTTTACATCCTTGAGGCCGTAATGGTCCGTATCCAAGATCTCGCGCGCATGCGCGATATCCAGATTGTCCTGTGTATTCTTCGACCACGGCAGTGAAGTCAGCCAATCGAGATAAGTGCGGATGACGCCGTATTCCGCGGCGGCAGTCGGCAAATGGGAAAGCCGATCCAGTTCCCGGCGCGCCATTTTATCCGCCTCTTCGGGCATCTTGGCTTCTTCGATCTTCTTGCGGAATTCCTCCGTCTCAACGGCTTGTTCGTCCTTCTCGCCAAGTTCCTTCTGAATGGCCTTCATTTGTTCGCGCAGGAAATATTCGCGCTGAACTTTTTCGATCTCGCCGCGCGCTTCGTTTTGAATCTTCTGACCGAGCGTAAGCACTTCCGCTTCACGCACCAGCAAACCGACCAATTTCTTGAGTTTGTCCGCCGCCGAGTCAAGTTCAAGGATTTCCTGCGCATCTTTCAAGTCAATGCGCTGGAAGTTCGCGATGGTATAGGCCGTTTGTAACGGATCCTCGATTGCCGCAATCGAGTTGGCCAGCTCCTCCGGAAAGGAGGGGATCATCTGCGTGATCTGTTGAAATTGATCGCGGGCATTACGCGCCAGCGCGTCGATCTCCAGGCCTGTCTGAGTCGACTCGGGTGCAAGTTCAATATGCGCTTTGAGATACGGTTCTTCCTGAATGAACTCGCCGAGGCGGAAGCGATCCATGCCTTGAACCAGCAGGCGGATGGTGCCATCCGGCGCGCGCAACAGGCGATGGACAGTGGCGATCGTCCCGTAGCGATGAAGATCGTTTGGGCCCGGCGTTTCCAATTCCGGATTTATAGCCGCCACCAGACCAACCAGTTTATCGCCCGCGACAACTTCATCCACCAATCGAATAGAACGCGGCTGTCCAACCGTCAGCGGGACGGCCGTTTCGGGATACACGACCACGCCGCGCAGTGGCAGGATCGGTAATACATCCGGATATTTTGATTCTTCCTGAGCCTGCGCTTCGGGAGAATCCGATTCCTTCTTCTGAGAATTGGAAACATTCGACGACATGAGCAACGATAAAAGCTCATCGTCCGATTCGCCAACCCATTGAAACAGGTCGCTAAAATTGGATTGCCAGCGCGCCGCAGACATGCGAATTATTCAACCTTGATCTGATTATGTTTGGCTTTTGGAAATACGATGTTCAAGAAGCCGTCTTTGTACTCGGCGCGTGCGTCATCAACATCCACCGGCCCGGGAATGGCGATGGCAGTGGCAAATTTCCCGAAGCGGATTTCCATTTGATGAAAGGCGCGGCGCTCCGCAATGTCCGGCCGCGAACCGCTGATGAAAAGGATGTTGTCTTCAACAATCACTTCAAATTCCTCTTCGCGCATTCCGGCGATTTCCATGCGAACTACATAACGATCGGGCGTCTCATACAGATCGATCGGCGGACTCCAAAGACTCGGACGAGCCTTCCATTCCACCGCACGCGTCGTTTCACGATGTCCCTCAGTGATCGTCAGCCTGGATTTATGAATTACTGTTGGCATCGAACCCGCTCCTCGTACTATTTGCCCAACGCCGCTTTGGCCGCTTCAAGCACTTCTTCGTAATTTGGTTCATCGCTGTTCGCCGCCATATAAGCCGAGTAAGTCACGATACGCTTCTTATCCACCACGAATACTGCGCGGCGCAGAAGGCGGACTTCCTTCATCAAACAGCCATACTTTTTTCCGAAGTCGGCGCGCGCGGCATCGGAAACGGTCATTACCTGATCCACGCCGGCCGCGCCGCACCAGCGCTTCTGCGCGGCTGGCAGATCCATGCTGACGACCATGATGACAATATCCTTGCCCAGCTTCGCGGCTTCTTCATTGAAACGCCGCGTTTCGCGGTCACAGGTTGCAGTATCGAGAGAAGGCGCCGCCGCGATGATCCGCACTTTGCGCTTGGTCTCCTTCAGCCCTTTACTGATGGACCAGTCGTTTTTCTGGATGAAAAACTCCGGCGCTTTTTGCCCGACTTTAATATCGTCGCCAACGACAGTCTGCTCCCTGCCGGAAAATCTGATCAAGTCAAAACGTTCTGTAGGCATTGTAATTACTCCTTCATATATTTCTTCCAATAAAACTGAAAGCAGGCGCCCCCGGCGGGATTCGAACCCACAACCAACAGCTTAGAAGGCTGGTGCTCTATCCGTTGAGCTACGGGGGCTTACTCTCATTGTACCGGTCTTAAGCCGTGATACACACGCGGACCGGCCAGTGTGCGCAAGATCGTTTCCGCCGGGCGGTTGAGCCTGGCAGAAAGTTCCTGCGCTGACATCGGCACATTCCCATTGGCAAGGAAAAGCCGAAAGACCGCCTCCACCAGCGCCGTGCGTTCATTCAAAAAGTCGGGCTGAAGCGCGCAATGAGTCATCAGCGCGTGTTGAATGCCGTTCACCGGCTTCACCTCCGCGGTCTCGGGATCGACCCAGTCGATCATCTGCCCTTCTTCCATGTTCGCGAAAGCTTCCTGATGCTCGGGGCATAACATGGAGCGCAGGAAAACGTGCCAGTCATTTTCATTTTGCTTCCACCAGTCAAAATCAATATGGAACGGAGTTTCGATGGTAGGTTTCAAAAGGCTAAACCGTTTCACCTCAGGCATCATACATCTTCCTCGCCCAGGCGGAAATGCAGATCGCCTACATGCGCAAACGGCTTGTTTGCCAGCAAAGCCAATAACGGAGCCGGGGGCACGCGCCGCACCAAGTTGACCGCCGCGTACAGCTCCTGCGCGTGCACATGGCCTTGCGGAGTCAGTTTAGTCAATTCACGCATGATCGAGACGACGATGTCTTCGAACGAACGCTTCTGGCTCCAAAGCGGATCGAGCAAACCAAAATCCGGTACAAAGATCGCCATGCGGTCGTTGAACTCGGCTGTGATGGGCTGTTTCAACATCGCAAACACCATGCCGCCGTCTGCACCGACCATAAGCGTCCGCACCCAGTCTTTCGTGGAACGCTGAGTCTTTGCCTCGACGATAACCTCACCGGGTTTCTCGCTATGTTTGATCTCGACCAGACTACCGGGAATCAGCGCATGGGATTTATACCATTCCCGCAGTCCATAGACATAACCATCGGTTCGCACAACCCAGGCCGGAATCCTCGCCCCGGTTTTTCCATCCACAATCGTGAAACGGACGCGCGGTGATTCATACGCAGTAGGGAAAAACTTCCGCGCCCGTGCCGATAGCGGCAAAGTGCCCGCGCGCAGATGGGGATAGATCAGGCTGAACGTGTACGAGCGGGAATCATCCTTCGCGGAACGGGCATCCTGAAGCGGACTCAGCTCATCGTCAAGCTGTGATTCGAGCACCAGCATTTCCGGCGTCAGTTTCGAGCGATCATGTTCGATGGGCGTGTAACGCAGGAAAGTCGGCACTTCCCGCACGCCTTGCGGTTCGAGCCGGCGCAAACACCAAAGTATCTCCCCTGCCGGACCGACCTCGTCAAAACGATCATCTTCCTGCAAGGCAAGGTTGAGCGAAAACTCGGCCAGCTTGGGATTCACACCCGCGGGCAGTTCGACATCTTTCAATAACGCGGCCGCGGGTTGTGGTTCGCCGCCGGACATATCGAGCACGGCCTCCGCCAAATTAAGATGTCCCACATTGACATCCACCAGCAAGGCCCGGGGAAACCAGCGCCCCGCGATCTGCACCAGGTTATCATCCGCTTCGAAAACTGCTTCGATCTTATCTTCTAGTTCCTGCCCGTATTCACGGACAATCGCTTCCACATCCACCGCGTCTTCTTCGGCCTCGGAATTCTGCGCACGATTCAAACTATGATCAGCGAGACTGGAAGCGAACATGCGCTCTTCGCCTTCCGCCATCGCCACCGAGATCACATTGAATTCGCCCACGGCAGGATTCACGCCCGCCCGCGCGGTGGTCACCGTTCCCCGCCGCCAATTCAAAGCAGGGAAGATCAATTCATCCCCGGCCTGATATGAATCCTGGGGTAGATATGTTTTCCCGCCGGCCGTATGCTTTTGCACCAAAGCCGTTTGCTCGTGCCGAACTCGTTCACCGATCAACACCGAAACCAGTTCATGCGCTGTTAAAGGCATTTCACGTTCAAAGAGATAGTTATGCAAAAATTCCACGTCGCGCGGGGTTGTTTGTAGATTCTTCCAATAGTCGGAAGGGATGGGAATAGTACCTGCCATGGCTACCTTGTCAATTAATGTCTTTGTTGCGGTCTTACCAAAAAACCATTATACCCTAACGATAAAGCTTTTTTTCACAGAACGGCCGCTTTAATTCAAACGAGTTTATCGTTATGAAAGTCACAGGCTTGCTTAATGCAATTGCCGTGTTTCGTGAAAGATAATGGCCGGCCCTTTCACCGAATCGACAAATGCCAAAGCCAAAACAGCGCTTAACCTTTCACTCCGCCTTCATTTTCCTCGCGGAGTTGGAAATTCAAGCCATTTCACTTGACGCCGCCCAAAGGTGAGTTTATACTCTCATCGTTTGAATAATCTGATTAATCAAATTATTGCCCATGTTGCGCGAACGAAACACGGTTGACGCACTTTCAGAGTTTCTGCGGTATCTGGCAAATCGCGCAGATGCCGAAGCGAAGGGTTTGCCCGCTTTAACGGAACTCAGCCGCGAACTGGGCGTGAGCGTGGCGTCTTTGCGGGAGCAACTTGAAGTGGCGCGCGCCCTCGGCTTGGTTGAAGTCCGTCCCCGCACCGGAACCCGCCGCCTGCCCTATACATTCGGAGCGGCCGTTCGTCAGAGCCTGGGGTATGCTTTGGCTCTGGACGAGAATCACTTCCAACAATTCTCCGATCTGCGCAATCACATCGAAACGGCCTATTGGGACGAAGCCGTACAAACCCTCACTGACCAGGATAAAGAAGAACTGCGCGCCCTGATTACGCGGGCGCAGGCCAAACTGGCCGGAACGCCGGTTCAAGTTCCGCATGAAGAACACCGCCAACTTCATCTATTGATCTATAGCCGCTTGAACAACCCGTTCATCACCGGCTTATTGGAAGCTTATTGGGACGCGTATGAAGCCGTGGGTTTGAATGTGTATGCGGGGAGCATCGACTATTTGAATCAAGTATGGAGCTATCACGCACAGATGGTGAAATCAATTTGCAACGGCAATATCAAAGCGGGGCGCGACGCGCTGATCAAACATATCGACCTGCTGGCACAGCGCCTTGCATAAAATGACAAGGAGACAAATGGCTAACAAGATTGTCAACGATTTTTCGATCACGGTGGGGACCGTCAATGGCTCGGGCAGTTCAACAGCCAACACAACCATCCTGCGGGCTTTGTTCAAGATGGGGATTCCCGTTTCAGGCAAGAATCTATTTCCGTCCAACATTCAGGGATTGCCCACCTGGTACACCATCCGCGTGAACAAGGATGGATTCACCGCGCGGCGCGAGGAACAGGAGATCGTTGTGGCGATCAACCCCAATTCGTTCGCGCGGGACCTGGCCTCCGTTCAGCCGGGCGGGGCATTCTTCTACGCTGACGATATCAAACAACCCATCACCCGCACGGACGTGGCGGCCTATGCCATGCCGGTCAAAGACCTGGTTCGCAAAGACCAAAGCATCCCTTCCGATTTCCGGGAGCTGGTCAGCAACATGGTTTATGTGGGCGTGCTGGCGCAGATGCTGGGCATTGACCTGGACGCGATCCAGAAAGCGCTTGAATTTCACTTCAAAGGCAAGCAAAAACCGATTGCCATGAACTACAACACAGTGGCCGCGGGCGCCGAGTGGGCGAAGGCAAATTTGGAAAAGAAAGATTCGTTCTTCGTCGAGCCCATGAATAAAACCGACGGCCTGATCATGGCAGACGGAAACACTGCCGCGGCGCTCGGTTCCATTTACGGCGGCGTGCAATTCGTGGGATGGTACCCGATCACACCAGCCTCCTCCCTGGCCGAGGCGCTGAACGATTACCTGCCCCAATTGCGCAAGCGCGCCGATGGAAAACACACCTTCGCCGTCGTTCAGGCCGAGGATGAATTGGCCGCCATTGGCATGGCTGTCGGCGCAGGCTGGAGCGGACTGCGTGCGATGACCTCCACCTCGGGGCCGGGCCTCTCCTTGATGACCGAGTTTGCAGGCATGGCTTACTTCGCGGAAGTGCCTCTGGTGGTTTGGGACGTTCAACGCATCGGGCCTTCAACCGGCTTACCCACTCGCACTTCCCAGGGCGACCTGACTTTCGTCAACTTCATGGGGCACGGCGACACACAGCAAATCATGCTTTTGCCCGGTTCGACGGACGAATGTTTTGAATTCGGCTGGCGCTCGTTCGATATTGCCGAACGGATGCAGACGCCGGTCTTCGTACTGAGCGATCTCGATATGGGCATGAATCAATGGATGTGCAAGCCGTTCCAATATCCCGACCGCCCCATGGACCGCGGAAAGATTCTGTGGGAAAAGGATTTGGATGAGCTCAAAAGCGGCTGGGGACGCTACATGGATAAAGACGGGGACGGTATCCCCTATCGCACAGTGCCGGGCAACCGCCATCCGATGAGTTCGTACTTCACACGCGGCACCGGTCACGATGAAAATGCTCGTTATAGTGAAGAGGCGCCCATCTGGGTGCAGAATATGGATCGTTTAAAGAAGAAATTCGAAACCGCGCGCAAATATGTGCCTGCGCCGGTGATCTACAAGACTCAAGGCGCGGCGATCGGCGTCATTGCCTACGGTTCGACCGAAGCCGCCATTAACGAGGCGCGCTTCCAGCTTGAAAAAGAACACGGCTTGAAGTGCGATTACTTGCGCGTGCGCGCCATCCCGTTCACGGATGAGGTGAAGCAATTCGTCGAATCGCACGACCAGCTTTACGTCATAGAAATGAACCGGGACGGACAACTGCATCAACTGCTGACGCTCGAATACCCCGAGGCTGTGTATAAACTTCAATCCATCGCTCTCGGCAATGGAATGCCCGCCTCAGCCAAATGGGTGCGCGAGAGTCTCCTGGATGCCGAACGAAAAAATGTTAGCCAGCCCGCAAAAAATAAAACGACACAGAAACGCGCGCTCGCAAAGCCTTCTCCCAAAAGCAAGAAAGGAGTCAAATCATGACTGAAGCTCTCCCCATGGCTGGCGTTAAAGTACAAGTAAATAAGGCCGGCCTCAGCAAAAATGATTATCGCGGCAATCCCAGCACGTTATGCCAGGGTTGCGGGCATAACTCGATCTCCAGCCAGATCGTGGCCGCGATGTATGAGATGGACGTCATACCGGAACAGGTTGTGAAGTTCAGCGGCATCGGTTGTTCGAGCAAATCGCCGACTTACTTTTTGAATCGCTCGTTCGGTTTCAACAGCCTGCATGGGCGCATGCCCTCGGTGGCGACCGGCGCGCTGTTCGGCGATCACAGCATGAAGGGCATCGGCATCTCCGGTGACGGCGATACCGCCAGCATTGGCATGGGCCAGTTCAAACACATCATGCGCCGAAACGCCAACATGGTTTACATCATCGAGAATAACGGCGTCTATGGCCTCACCAAAGGTCAGTTCTCCGCCACGGCAGAAGAAGGCCTGAACCTGAAGAAGCAAGGCGTCAACCCTTATATGCCCATCGACATTTGCATGGAAGCTCTCGCTTCCAACGCGACCTTCATTGGCCGTTCCTTCGCGGGCGATCCGAAGCAGGTCAAAGAACTATTGAAGGCCGCGATGGCGCATCGCGGGCTTGCAATATTGGATATCATCAGCCCGTGCGTCACGTTCAACAACGAAGCGGACGCGCATCATTCCTATGCCTGGGGCAGGGATCACGAGGAGCCTTTGCATGAAATTTCCTACATTGCCCCCCGCAACGAGATTGTTCTGGAAGAGACCTTGAAGGAAGGCGAAATTCGCGAGGTGACCATGCATGATGGTTCGGCCATCGTCCTCAAGAATCTCGATAAAGGATACGATCCCACCAGCCGCTTTGAAGCCATGCGCGCGCTCGAAGAAGCACAACGCAACGACTGGCTCCTGACCGGCTTGATTTATGTGGATACGCAAATTCCCGCGCTGGCCGATATTTACAATCTGGTGGATACACCCCTCAACCGCCTCACTCAAGAGGACCTCCGGCCTGCTCCCGAATCAATCGCCGCAGTCAACGCTTTGATGTTCTAACCCCATTTCATTTCGAACAGACGCCCCTCTCCCATTCGGAGAGGGGATTTTATGCCATGACCATTCCCGAAGCGAACGCCGAAAAACTGGATTTCAAACGCATTCTCCCTGTGCTGGCAATCATACTGGTGGATCTGCTGGGCCTATCCATCATCGTGCCACTGCTCGCGTTGTACGCCGCGCGTTATGGCGCAAATGCCTTTGTGATCGGCCTGCTGGGCGCAACCTACCCATTGATGCAATTCATCGGCGCGCCGATGCTCGGTCATCTCTCGGATCGTTTTGGCCGAAAACCGATTCTGATCGTCAGCCAGCTGGGCACACTGGCAGGATTCATCTTATTGGGCCTTGCCAATACGTTATGGTTGCTGTTTCTCTCCCGCATCATTGACGGACTCTCCGGCGCGAACTTGTCCACCGCGCAGACCGTCATGGCCGACTTAACCACCGAGAAAACACGCACGCATGGACTGGGGCTGATCGGCGCGGCATTCGGCGTGGGATTCATCCTCGGGCCGATCATCGCATTTTCCGTTCTGCTGGCCACCGGCGGCAGTTATCAGGCCGTGGCATTTGCGGCCGCATTCTTTTCGTTGCTTTCGATCATTCTAACTTTTACCCTACTAAAGGAAACTTTACCCGTAGAACAACGCGGCCGCGGACAGAATCAAAAAGGCGGCCTTAGCTTCGGCGCGATACGTTCAGTGCTGACCCGCCCCGTGCTCGGCCTGTTATTGGTTTTGATGTTCGCGCAACAACTCGCCTTTGGCGGCTATGAACAACTATTCTCGCTCTTCACATTGAATCGCCTCGGCATGGATGCCACCAGCACAACCGGTCTGTTTGTATTGGCGGGTTTATTCATTGTGGTCGTGCAAGCCGGTTTGATCGGACGATGGTCAAAGCAAAAAGGCGACCGCTGGCTGGTAATGCTCGGGCTTTCCGCGCTCGCGCTGGGTTTGGCGCTGACCGCGCTCACGCCGCAGATTCCCGTACCGTGGTACGATCAGGCCAAAGTCCAGGCAGGACTGCGAGGCGACGCGCTTTCCCAAGCCACGCAAACCATTCAAGTCCAGTTGCCAGATCAAAGCAAAAGAGGCTGGTTCGGTCTCGTCTGGATTTTAATTGCCTCGTTTCCCGCCGCGCTGGGAGGCGGAATTTTGCATCCGGCCATCAACAGCCTGATCACGCAATCGGCAGGCCGCGCAGAAACCGGTTCGATTCTGGGAATTTCCGCCGCGTTTTACAGTGCGGCCAACGCCGCCGCGCCGTTATTTTACGGCTCGTTCTTTCAATGGCTCGGTCCGCCGGTTCCTTTTTTACTGGGCGGCCTTCTGCTCGGCGGTTTATGGTGGACCGCCGCGCGTAAAATTCATTAGATGACGATCCAAATCACACGCACAATTTCGATTGACGAACGCGAACTTCAATTTGAGTTCGTGCGCGCCAGCGGGCCCGGCGGACAAAACGTCAATAAAGTGGCAACGGCCGTTCAATTGCGATTCGACGTGGCTCATTCGCAGGCGCTGACCGATGATGTGAAGGTGCGCCTGCGCCAATTGGCGGGCAAACGCCTCAACGCGGACGGAGAGCTGGTGCTCGAAGCCAAACGTTATCGCACCCAGGAGCAAAACCGCCTCGACGCGCTGAAACGATTCGGCGATCTCATTCGCAAAGCCGCCGAGAAACCCAAACCGCGCACAAAGACCAAACCGACCGCGTCCTCCAAGGAAAAACGAATCAAGCAAAAGAAACGCCGCGGGGAAATCAAACGCGGGCGCGCAGAAAAATCGTTCGAGTGAACGACGATTCTTCTGACACACATTCGGAGAAGATAGAATCCGCCGTTATGCCCAAACGAACTCTTCCCGGCCTGCTTGCGGGCCTCAGCGCGGCCGCCATTTGGGGCGGCATGTATGTAGTCAGCAAAGTGGTGCTGGAGGTCATTCCGCCCTTTTCATTGGTAACGCTTCGCCTTATTCTGGGCATCCTAAGCTTGGGAATTGTGATTCTCCTGCGCCCGCGCGCTCACTTGACCAATAAACAAATCTGGCAGATCTTTCTGGTCGGATTCGTCGGCTACGGCGTTTCGCTCGAATTCCAATTCCTGGGCACAAAACTTTCGACCGCCTCCAACGGATCGCTGGTCACATCCGCCACGCCCGCCTTCATTTTATTATTTGCGCCGTTTCTACTCGGGGAGAAAACAAAACTGCGCGGCGTGATCGCGCTGATCGTTTCCACGCTCGGCGTACTGGCCGTGATAGACCCGCGCAGCGCGCAGCTTTCTCCTTCCTTATTTTGGGGCAACTTGAGTCTATTGGCCGCCGCGCTGACCTGGGCGTTATATTCCGTGCTCGTCCGCAAAGTGACTCGAACCGCAGACGTGATCACTTCCACTGCCATTATGCTGGCGGGCGGCCTGCCGACCGGAATCATTTTCAGCGTGTGGGAACTTCAAACACAGAGCATCGGTACGATCACCCCCGGAATTATCGGCGGTATTTTATTTCTTGGCATCATCTCCACCGCGGTCGCCATGTTCCTATGGAATTACGCCTTCGCGGAACTTCCAGCCGCAGTCGCCTCGTTGACGTTCTTTGCCCAGCCTGTGGTTGGAATACTGCTCGGCGCGTTATTTTTGGGCGAAAAGGTCACGCCCTTATTCCTGTTTGGCGGGCTGTTGATCGGGATCGGACTGGCGATCGCAAGCGTTCAAAGTAACCGTTAGCGCGATTCGCGGGTAACACTGCCCACGGTATGCAGAAGCGTCATGTTCGGAGCGCGCATCGCGCCCACAGGAAATCCGCATACCACAACTACTTGCTGTCCCGGTTTCACCATTTCCCCCTGGATCAAAGCCGTATCCACATAATGAAGCATATCCTCCACCGTACTTGCAAACGGCACTAATTTTGGGAACACGCCCCACTGAAACGACATGCGATAACAAGTGGATAACTCCGGGGTAAAACCCAAAATCGGCACGCCGGGATGAGTCTTTGAAACCAGCGTGGCCGTGCGGCCCTGCATCGTAAATACGGCAATGGCCGTTACGTCGCGGTCGCGCGCGATCTCGTAGGCCGCGCGCGCCATCGAAGCCGCGTCGCTATCGCCCAGCGAATCCAGCGAAGGCGCCTTGCCCCACTCCATCAAATGTGACTCAGCTTCCTCGGCAATGCGCGACATCATCTCCACCGACTCCACCGGATATTCGCCCGAAGCCGATTCCGCCGAAAGCATCACCGCGTCCGTGCCGTCGAAAATCGCATTGGCCACATCCGAGGCTTCAGCGCGCGTCGGCAGTGGATTGTGAATCATCGATTCCAGCATCTGCGTGGCGGTAATCACCAGCTTGCTGTGCAGGTTGGCCGCCTGAATAATCCGCTTCTGCATCACCGGCACTTTCTCCGGCGGCATCTCCACGCCCAAATCGCCGCGCGCCACCATTAAACCATCCACGATCTCCAGAATATGATCCAGGTCCTCGAACACTTCCGGCTTTTCGAGCTTGGCGATCAACAACGGTTCGCGCGCATTCCTGCTCAACGAGCGAATCGCATCGCGGACTTTCAACACGTCCTCCGCAGATCGGACGAACGAAATGGCGACCGCGTCCACGCCTTGTTCGAGACCGAAAGCAAGATCCGCTTCATCTTTGGGAGTAAAACCTGAAACCCGGATCTTCACGCCCGGCAAGTTGATTCCCTTATGGGAGGAAAGCTCGCCGCCGACAACCACGCGCGCCGTCAGCTTGCGCGGCTTTGACTCCACCACGGAAAGCGCCAACCGCCCGTCATCGAGCAGAAGGCGGTCATCCACATTGACAGATTCGAACAGCTCGGGAAAATCCACGGGGATGCGTTGAACGGAAACTGCCGGGGCCGGGTCATCCTCCGCGTAAAGGCAGACCAGTTCACCGGTCGAGAGTTGAAGCGATTGAGTCAATTCCCCAACACGAATCTTGGGGCCTTGTAAATCCTGTAAAATACCGATCGGCAAACCCAGTTGGCCTGAAATTTTGCGAAGCGAGGCGATGCAAGCGGCATGTTCTTCATGCGTGCCGTGTGAAAAATTCAAACGCGCCACATTCATACCTGCCAGCGCCAGTTGTTTGAGCATTTGTTCACTGCGGCTGGCCGGGCCAATGGTGGCAATGATTTTTGAACGACGAGTCATGGATGAACCTCCAGCAATTTAACCTGCCGCCGCGCTGAAAGTTACGCGGGGCAAATTAAATCTTCCATTAAAGTTTTATGTAACCCCCGGGCTTTATTAGATGTAGTTTAATTCCCTGGCCTGATTTTCCAAGTCGGAGCGGAAATCGGGATGGGCGATATTGATCAGTCGACGCGCGCGCTGGCGGATGCTTTTCCCATACAGGTCGGCAACGCCGTATTCGGTGATGACATAACGCACGTGGTTGCGGGTGGTCACCACGCCCGCGCCTTGTTTCAACATGCAGACAATACGCGAGAGCAGTGTACCGTCGCGGGCTTGTGTTGTGCTGGGCAAGGCGATAATGGGCACGCCATCTTTTGAGCGCGACGCCCCGTAGATGAAATCCAACTGGCCGCCCACCCCGCTGTACAGTTTCGGACCGATGCTATCCGCGCAGACCTGACCGGTAAGGTCCACTTCGATGGCTGAGTTGATCGCCACCATCCGTTCGTTCTGCGCGATGACAAAGGGGTCGTTGATGTATTCGGTGCGATGCAATTCGATCAGCGGATTATCATCAGCCCATTCGTACAATCGCTGTGTGCCGAGCATGAAACCGGCCACGATCTTGCCGGGATGCAAAGTTTTGCGCGCGTTGGTCAGCACGCCGGATTCCACCAGCTCGATCACGCCGTCCGAAAATAATTCACTGTGTACGCCCAGGTCTTTTTTACTGTGCAGATATTTGAGCACCGCATTGGGAATCGCGCCGATGCCCATTTGCATGGTGGCGCCGTCGGGAATCAGTTCCGCGATATAACTCGCGATCTTCTCCACGATCTCCGCGTTTCCATCCCTGCTCATGGGCATTTCCGAGATCGGATAATTGACCGGCACAATGCAATGCAGGCGGCTGACGTGGATGAACGAATCGCCCAGAGTGCGCGGCATCTGCTCGTTCACTTCGGCAATGATCATACTCGCCGATTCAGCCGGCGTTTTGGTGAGGCCCACCTCCACGCCCAGACTGCAAAACCCGTGTTCATCCGGCGGCGAAACATGGATCACGGCTATATCCACCGGCAGGATGCCGCGTTTGAAGAGCAATGGAAATTCAGAGAGCAGGACGGGCGTAAAATCCGCGCGGCCCTCCTGCACCGCCTGGCGCACATTGCCGCTGATGAACAATGTGTTGACGCGTATATGCCCTTCCAGCTCCGGTTTGACGTAATCAGCCGATCCAATCGTCAATGCCTGGCAGACCTCCACATCGTGCAGATTCGGAGCGTATTCCACCAGAGCGGCGAGAATCTTTTGAGGGACAGACACGTTCCCGGTTAGAAAGATGCGATTGCCGCTTTGAATATGTTTAACGGCTTCTTCAGCCGTCGTCACGCGGGAGTTGTAGATGCTGGTCCAGTCCAACATGGCTCACACCTCTCTGGCTGTCATACGAATTTCCTGCCGCAGAACACCGTCATGTATGCTGACCGCGCGCGCAATGGCCGGGTTATCCTGAATCGCCTGCTGGACTCCTTTGGTTGCAATTTCCACAATGAACGGCATGGCCGCATTGACAAATGCCTGTGTAGCCGTGTGCGCCACCACGCTGGGAATGTTCGGCACGCAGGAATGGATAATACCTTCCTCGATGTAGAACGGTTTTTCGTGAGAAGTGGGACGCGAGGTTTCAAAACAGCCGCCCTCGTCGATGCTGACGTCAATGATCACCGAACGCGGCTTCATCTTCCGCACCGTTTCACGCGTGACCAAAACCGGCGCGCGCTGGCCCGGGTTCAATACCGCGCCGACGATTACATCCACTTGGGCCGCGGTACGCTCGATGTTACGACGCGTCGAGTTCATGGTAATCACACTGGGAAAACGATCCGAGATGCGCTGTAAGGCAGTGATATTCCTGTCGAGCACGGTCACATGCGCGCCGAGGCCCAGAAAAGCCCGCATGGCATACGTGCCCACTACACCGCCGCCGAGGATCAAAACTTCTGCAGGTGGAACGCCGGGCACGCCGCCGACTAAAATTCCCTTTCCACCCTCGTTGTTTTGAAGCAGGCGCGCCGCAGTCTGCGCGGCGATCACCCCGCCGATCTGGCTGAACGGACGCAGAACCGGCAGTGAACCGTCTGCCAATTGAATCTGCTCATAGGCGATGGCGGTGATCTTCTTCTGAAGCAGAATATCCACTTTTTCTTGCTGAGCCGAAGCCAGATGCAAAAGACAGATCAGCACCGAACCTGGCGGTAACCAGTTCAATTCCTCTTTCAACGGACGCGCGATCTTCAACAACAAATCCGCGCGGCCAAAGACTTCCTCCACAGAATAAGCCAGCCTGGCTCCGGCCCGCTCGTAATCCAGGTCGCTGAAGCCCGCGCCCGCGCCGGCTTCATGTTCCACATAGACCGTATTCCCCTGTTGCGCGAGAATCTCCACGCCGTCGGGCGAAAGTCCCACCCGAAACTCGAACGGCCGGCGTTCCTTCGGAATCCCGATATTCATGTTATCTCCCGTACCGAAATGCTACGGCATATTCAAAACATCGCGGACGTGCGGCAATGTCCAGTCGATCGTCTCTTTATCGATAATCAGCGGCGGCGCGAAGCGAATGACGTTCTCATGCGTTTCCTTGGCGAGAATCCCGCGCGCTTGCAGAGACTCGCAAAACCGACGCGCGCCGCGCGCTTCCGGTTTCAACTCGATGCCGATCAGCAAACCTTTGCCGCGCACCTCTTTCACATGTGGACTGGGAATCTCCGTCAACTGCTCGATGAAGTATTCCCCCATCTGCGCGGCGCGCTCCGCCAGTTTCTCCTCACGGATCACGCGCAAGGCCGCGCGTGCCACCGCGGCTCCGAGCGGATTCCCGCCGAAAGTCGAACCGTGTTCGCCTGCGGTGAACAACCCAAGAATCTTCTTGTCGGCCAGCACCGCCGAGACGGGATAAAACCCGCCCGATAATGCCTTGCCCACGATCATCACATCCGGGCGGACGTTTTCATAATCGGAGGCGAATAATTTTCCGGTGCGACCCAGGCCGGTTTGAATCTCGTCGGCCATCAACAAGACGTTGTTGCGTTTGCAAACATCCGCCACCTGCTTAAGATAGCCCGCTGGCGGGATAATCACGCCGCCCTCGCCTTGAATCGGCTCCAGCATCACAGCCGCGGTGTTCGGCGTGATGGCTTTTTCCAGCGCGGCGGCATCGCCGTATTTAACAGTGACAAACCCGGGCGTGAAGGGACCGAAATCGTCGCGGTACAGCGGATCGGTCGAGAAAGAGACGATGGTCACTGTCCGTCCGTGAAAATTTCCCGCACAGGTAATGATCTCAGCCCGATGGCGCGGCACCTTCTTCACTTGATAAGCCCACTTGCGCGCCAGCTTGATGGCGGTCTCCACCGCTTCCGCGCCCGAGTTCATCGGCAGGGACATTTCATAGCCGGTCATATCGGAAAGTTCTTTATACAGAAGCGGAAGCTGGTCGTTACGAAACGCGCGCGAAGTCAGCGTCACCTTCTTCGCCTGCTCGAGCAGGGCTTCCAGAATCTTGGGATGCACATGTCCCTGATTGACGGCCGAATATGCGCTCAAACAATCGAGATATTTTTTACCGTCCACATCATAGACCCATACTCCTTCAGCCTTTTCGATCACCACATCCAACGGGTGATAATTATGCGCGCCGTACTGATCTTCCAAAGTAATGTAATCTTGTGTATTCATCAATTCATCCTCGAGTAAGTATTTGTAAGCGGGATGAACATTAGCTCATCCCGCTTGTAATCACGCAACTTCCAATAACCGCGCCAGAATTGCCTTTTGCGCGTGCAGGCGATTATGCGCCTGCGGAAAGATCACCGAATGCGGGCCGTCGGCCACTTCATCGGTCAATTCGTGATTGCGATGCGCGGGCAGGCAGTGCATTACGATCACATCTTTATCCGCCTCGCCGACTAATTTGGCGTTCACTTGATAAGGCGGGAAAACCTGTTCGCGTTTGGCGGTTTCCTCTTCCTGCCCCATGCTGGTCCAGGTATCGGTGTAAATTACCTGCGCGCCTTTCACCGCTTCATGCGGATCGCGTAGGAAATTCAGTTTTGAACCTGTATCTTTTACGATTTGTTTCGCAACATCGATCGCCTGCGGATCGAGATCATAACCCTGCGGGCTGGCCAGCGTAAAATTCCAGCCGAGCTTGGCGCAGATGTGCATCAGCGAAACGGCCACGTTATTGCCGTCGCCTATAAAGGTCACGTTCAATCCTTTTGCCTTGCCAAACTTTTCCTGAACCGTCAACGCATCTGCCATGCCCTGACAGGGATGGTTGTAATCGCTCAGGCCATTGACGACCGGAATGCTGGACCACTTTGCCAGTTCCAGTATGTGCGCGTGCTCGAAGACGCGCGCCATCAAAATTTGCACGTAACCCGAAAGCACCCGCGCCACATCCGCAATCGACTCGCGCTTACCGAGGCCGATCTCGCTCGGCGAAAGATAGAGCGCGTCGCCGTCCATGTGCCGCATGGCCATATCGAACGAGACGCGCGTCCGCAGGCTCGGTTTCTGGAAGATCATGCCCAGCACCCTGCCCTTGAATAACGGCGGGTTCCCTTTTTCGAAATATTCTTTTTTGAGTCTCAACGCCAGGTCGAGCAGGTCTTGAGTTTCCTGCGAAGAAAGATCAGATATTGCCAAAAAATGCCGCATGCCATCTCCTTTGGAAAAAGTATATCATCGCGCACGATTCCTGATACGTAGCAAGCATCCTGCTTCCCACGTGACATTCCGCCGCCCGGCGTTAGCGTCCTGCCATCTTCACCTTCTTCCAATAACGCTGTAACCCGTCGGCGCTCATGCCCAGCGGGTTCGCCAATTCATAGGCTTTGATCGCCTCCGGCGACAGGCCAACCTGACGGCCCTCGTCTTCCATCCAGGCGGTGAAACTCTGGCGCAATTCGTCCGCCGGTGGATCGGACGGCATCACTTGCTCGAGCCAGCGCGAGACGGAATTCAAACCTTGTTCGACTGCGTCCAACTGCCAGGCCGGGTCGTCGAAGATGTTGAAATGGGTCGGCGCGATGCGCGCGAATTTCTCCTTCCGCAAACGCGCAACGCTGGCATGCCAGCGTTCGATATGCAGTTCGGGCGGCGGCATGGGCACGCGCAGATATTGAAAGCCGGGGATGCGCACGCCGCCCACATCGCCGGAAAAGCAAATATCTTCAAAGAGATAGGCGTAATGATGTTCGGCATGACCGGGCGTATTGATCGGAATAAATCGCAAACTGCCGATCACAATCTCCTCCGTATCGTTCACGACCCGAATCCTGTCTTCCGGCACCGGCAGAAATTCGCCCCACAGCGTTTCCATCTGATCTCCGTAAATACGCGTCGCGCTGGCTAATAGGCGATCCGGCTGAATCATGTGCGGCGCGCCAACAGGATGGACGATGATCTGCGCTCCCTGACGCGCCATCCAGCCTGCCGCACCAGCGTGGTCCAAATGAATATGCGTGAGCAGAACGTGAGTCACGTCACGGAGGGAAAAGCCTTCTTTAGCGAGGCCAGCTTCGAGCGCGGCGCGAGTCGAGCCGGGTCCACATTCAATCAGCACTGCGCCGGTCGAATGTCGAATCAGATATGAAGCGATCGCTTTGGGTTTTCCCTGAAAATTCAAGTCAAGTGTGGTAACGGGGGTCTTTGCCATAAGATCGAATCCTGTGTGAAAGATTTATTTGCAAAACTACCGAGCGCTGAGGAAAGATCGGCGTCGCAATAGATCGGGCAAAACGGAATATTGCGTTCAGCCAGTGAACGCATGAGGCGGTCTGAACCGCGCGGACCGCCGAAGGTCTCCGAGATCAACAATACCACGACGGGCCGAAGTGCGCGGCGCTGAAGATCATCCACAGCCACGAGCAGGTCCGGCGAAACAGTCGGCGTAACCAAAATGGCGCTGCTGCCTTGCGGTAATTGCTGTGCCTGGCTTGCCACCAGCCCCGCCAATGACAGAGGGCTTTCCGGTTCCACGAAAGCCAGCGTTTCCAATATTTTCCCTTCCTGGCGCTCACTGCGCTCGGCGGGAATCGTAGTGAGGGCGCGGCCCGAAGTGACCAGGCCCACCGAACGGCGTTGATCGAGCAAATAATGCGATAACGAAGCGACAATACTGACCGCGTATTCGATGGTCGAGGGCGGCAAATGAAATTCGGGATGATGGCCGAAGAGAAACGCGTCCACTTTGAACAGGAGCGCGGCCGATTTCTGATTCTCCATCCGATACGGAATCCGACTGTGCGCTTTTTTCTGTGCGTCGAGGAACAGCCAGATTTCCGCCTGCGGGTCCTGCTCGAATTCTTTCACCATCAATTGTCCGCGGCGGATACTGGTGGGCCAGTGTATACGTTTCATCGGGTCGCCCGCCATGTACTCGCGCACTCCGGACGCATGCGGAGTCACGTCAGGCGCTTTGCGGCGAATCACCTGGCCGCCCGGTAAAAGCCCCGGCGGGGAAACAAATTTCGTCAGGTCGAAGATCATCGGCATCACTATGATTGTATCCGCCGCCGGAAACGAACGGCGAAAACGGAATAGCCCAAAGATATCGCCAACGATCGTTGAGGTGGGACCCAGCGCGAACGCGCCGCGCTGGGTAAGCCAGGTGCGCGCGGTGTAACTGCGTTTTTGCCGTCCGCCTACCAGAGTCAACAAGCGCGAACCGGATACGTTGGGAATCTTCGACTCGTTCAATATTTCGATCCATAAGTTGACCAGCCAGCCCCGGTTGGAGACTTCAAACAACTCCTCGAAAATATCGCCTACATTGGCGCGCAGAGAACGCGCCTGCCGGCTGAGCCGCAGGGAGCGCAGGGCCAGCCAGGACCAGCCCGCGCTGAGGATAACGATCAATATGCCCAGCGCCAGAAAGCGCGAATAGATCGGCGCGCCGGTGGCAAACGCGCCGGCGATACCAGCCACGATTAACAGGGCGACCAGAATCCGCCCACTTTTCATTGAGTCTTCTTTCTGGAGGCGGTCTTTGCAGGGTGTTGCGGCGCAAAATCGCCGCCGGGTACGGGCGTGCCATATATAATTTCCTGCACGATGCGATCGGGGCTAAGATCGCGCAAGCGCGCCGCCGGGCTGACGATAATACGATGCGCCAACACCGGCACAGCCAATTCTTTAATATCATCCGGCAATACAAAATCGCGTCCCGCCAACGCGGCGCGCGCCTGACCGGTGCGATATAGAGCCAAACTGCCGCGCGGGCTGGCGCCCAGATACACATCCTCGCTCTTGCGCGTGCGGGTGACCAAATCCACGATGTAACGCTTGATCACAGGCGAGACATGAATCTGCTTGATCGCTTTGGATGCGGCCAACAACTCATTGACCTTGACAATCGGTTTCAGCGACTCAATCGGATGCCGAAGCTGTTGATCATCCAGCACGCGAATCTCGTCTGCGAGGCTGGGGTACCCCAATTGCAAACGGAGCAGGAAGCGGTCCAACTGCGCTTCGGGCAGAGGAAAGGTGCCTTCGTATTCAATCGGGTTTTGCGTAGCCAGCACCATGAAAGGCTTGGGCAGGATATGAGTCACACCATCCACCGTCACCTGGCGTTCTTCCATTGCCTCCAGCAGTGCGGCTTGAGTCTTCGGCGTGGCGCGGTTAATCTCATCCGCAAGGATGATCTGGCCGATGACAGGCCCGGCTCGAAATTCAAACTTCCTTTTTTGCTGGTTGTAAATCGAAACGCCGGTCACATCGCTGGGCAACATATCGGGCGTGAACTGAATACGATTGAACGTGCAATCCAGCGAACGCGCCAGACTGCGCGCCAACATCGTCTTGCCGACCCCAGGCACATCCTCGATCAGCACGTGTCCCTGACACAACAAACCCACCACCACCAAATCAAGCGTCCGCCGCTTACCCACAATGACCGTTTCAAGATTACGCACCAACCGCTCGCTAAAACCCTGAATATCCATCAATGATTTCTTCCTTTCGGACAAGATGACTGAATTCTACGGTCAATCCGCGCATTGAGCAAGTGACGCGACCTTTTCGAGTATAATCCGCCGCGAGCCCCCGTAGCTCAACGGACAGAGCGCCGGACTTCGAATCCGTAGATGTGAGTTCGATCCTCGCCGGGGGCGCCAGCATGTCCGCTTCAACTCCAGAAACCGAAATACTTCAATTGCTTCTTTCACGCCTTGAGCGCATCTCTGCCGATTCGCACGAGGCGCATCGCGCCAGCGGCCTGCGCGGCGCGTTGCTCAGAGTACTCGAACAACTCGAAGCAGGTCACGATGTGGATGAAATTAATCTTTATCTTCTGGAGGAACAGGGCTTTTCAATTTTGCAAAAAGCCGCACGAGGGAAATAGATTATCATCAGACACAGACAAGAAATTCGACCGCAGATGTTCCTCGTAGTAAGAAACATCCCCTCATTTTTCGTCTATCCGATGTACACATAACAGCATAAAGGCGCCAGGAGGGCCGATGGATAACACCAATTTATATACACTGCATCCCCAACGGATCGTGATGTACACCACCACCCACTGCGGGGACTGCCTCCGAGCCAAGTCTTTTTTTCAGCAAAAAGACGTGAACTATCTTGAGATCAATATCGAGGGGGATATGCAGGCGATTGCCTTCGTGCGCGAGTTGAATCGCGGTTACGTCAGCGTGCCGACCATTATTTTTCCCGACGGTTCGACGCTGGTGGAACCTTCGGTGCAGGAGCTCAACAAAAAGTTTTCCAGTTCGTAGCGCGGGCTTGGCGGTCAAAATCGAGGCGGGAATCAAGCTGGTAATCGGCAGGCCGCTTCGGGCGGAGTCCGAACCGATCCGTTAAATGATTTCGCCGCTGGGTGAGGGGGGCACCCAACGACGAAATCGAGCATATTTTCCCACAAAATTCCCTGAAACACAATCCCTACATATGGGCTTCAAGGCGGCTGTAAGGCCAAACTTTGGTAATCTTGTCATCCAGCCCAGTCTGGATACAATAAAAGAAAGGATTGGCCATGAAGAAATTTGCCGCGCTCCTCACCCTGATTTTTCTGCTGACCGGCTGTGATTGGACGATCAACGCCCAGCCGTATCCAATCTGGACCCCGATCCCGTCCCGTACACCCGGAATTGTGACTGCCACGCCGATCATTCTGATTCCCACCATGACGGCTTCGCCAAGCGGCGCAGTTACGCCCCTCACACCAGTTACTCCAACGAATATTTTGGATGGCACGCCGACGCCCACCGTTACTTTCACGACCACACCTTCAGAGACCGACACTCCCACTGCGACAGCCTCCTCATCTGTTCCCACCACGGCGGTTCAAGTGGATATTCTGGGCTGTGACACAGGCTTCGACGTTGCACACGGCATGGGTGAGGTGACGAATGCCTATGTAATCGTCAAGAATACCGGCACGGTGGACCTGCCAAACGCGTGCGCGTTGCTGCGCGCCCAGGACGAAGGCCGGCCCCATCCCGACAAACAAAGATGCGTGGATAATCTGCCGGCGGGTTATCAGGTCACATTGAAATTGACTGTAGATTCTACTTTTAGGTCGAATACGATCATCCAGGTGGACGTCAGCTCAGGCGACAACCTGCTTTCTCGCGTCGATAAACAATCCTGCAAGAATCTGGATATCATCGGCGAGCCAATTCCCGGCGATCTCGGCCTTATAAAGCCGATCGTTCCATAATTTGCGTTTATAGAAATCGGCGAAAAATTTCCTTCCTTCCCAAAGTATAATATCGACATGACCGATGAACAATTAACCTCCCTGCCGCGGCATAAGATCGCCATGTTGATCGACGGCGACAACGCGCAAGCGGGACTGCTCGCGCAAATGCTGGTGGAAGCCGCGCGCTACGGACAAGTCACTGTTCGGCGCATTTACGGCGATTGGACCACCTCCAACATGAATTCGTGGAAAGAGACGCTCAACTTCCACGCCTTTCAGCCAATTCAGCAATTCCGTTACACCATCGGCAAGAACGCCACTGACAGCGCCATGATCATCGACGCGATGGATATTCTGCACTCCAACGTGGTAAACGGCTTCTGCCTTGTCTCCAGCGACAGCGACTACACTCGCCTTGCCACGCGCATCCGCGAAACGGGCATTTTTGTCATGGGTATCGGCGAAAAGAAAACGCCCAAGCCGTTCGTCAATGCCTGTGACGTGTTCGTTTATACCGAAAACCTGGTGGCTGAGAAAAAGAAAACCAGCGCCGCGCGCAAGAAATCTCAAAGCAAACCCAAAAACGAAGCCGATCCCATGCCGTTGCTCGAACAAGCCTTTGATATGGCTGTGCAGGAAGACGGTTGGGCGCGGCTGGATTTAATAGGCAGTGCGCTCTATCAGCTCGATCCCGGCTTCGACCCGCGCACTTACGGCCAGCGCCAACTCTCGCGCCTGATCAAAAGCCTGAAAGATCAGTTCGAAATGAAATCGCAGGAGTTGAACAGCTCCACCCTAATACTGGTCAGAATGAAGGAATGATTTTTAGCGGCCAAATACCTGCATTGCAAGACTCAAACTAAAATCTTCTCTTCCTTCGGCAACAAACTCTCATACACAGCCACAATTTGTTTCGCAATTTTTTCCCATGCGTAATCCTGCGCGTATTCCGACGCGCAGCGCCCCATCGACTGCCGCAAATCGGGATTGCCCAATAAAGCAGTTAATTTCTCGCATAACGCATCGGGGTCGTCATTCGGCATATGGAAACCTGTTTCGCCGTCGCGCACCAGATACGCCAGTCCGCCCACCTGCGAGGCAATGACCGGCGTTCCGCAAGCCATGGCTTCCAACGCCACCATGCCAAACGACTCGTAATGCGAAGGCATCACCACCACATCCGCCGCCGAATAATAGTAAGGCAACGTATCCTGTCCGCGCTGGCCGAGGAAGATCACCGTTTGCCCCATCGCCAATTCGTCACACAGCTTCTGCAGTCGCGCCATCTCATCCGTCAATTCCTGCGCACTGCCAGCCGGTTCGCCGCCGATGATCGCCAGATGGACAGGCCGAATCAAAGCCTGTAACTTGACGCAGGACATCGCCTTGATGATCGTGTCGATACCTTTCAACGGTTCGATGCGGCCCACGAACAACACCATATGATTTTCGGGTTTCAAGCCGATGAACTGCTTGGCTTCATCCGATGCAATCGGATAAAAGTGGCTGGTATCCACGCCCGGCGGCACAGTGACTATTTTCTGCGCACTGCTATTATATAAAAACCGCAGTTGTATTCGTTCGGCCTGTGTGGCGACGATAATCCGATCAGCCCGCGCCAGAACCTGTTTCTCACCATCGACGCGATACCCGCCCTCGCGTTCCGCGTCCGTGCGCGCGACGCGGTTCTTCATCTCGCCCAAAGTGTGGAACATGTGCACAATCGGAATCCCGCCCCAGGCGTCCGAAAGAGACGCGGCCGCCAGACCGGACATCCAATAATGGCTGTGGATCAGGTCGTAGTGAATATTTTTTTCCTGCGCAAATCGCTTAACGCCTTCCACAAATTCCGGAATATATTCCGCCATTTCATGTTTGCTCAAGGGCACTTCAGGCCCCGCCGGAACGTGTACGACGCGGTTACCGTAACCCAATTCATGCACGACGTGCGGCACGTGCTCGTCTTGTGAGCGGGTGAACACATCCACATGGATGCCCATGCGCCCCAACTGACAGGTTAGATCGCGCACATAAACATTCATCCCGCCCGTGTCTTTGCCGCCCAGCGTCGCAAGCGGGCAGGTGTGATAGGAAAGCATCGCAATACGCAACATGAATTCTCCACGCGTTTAGATGCGGCGAAAGGCTGAAAACTTGC
The DNA here is from genome assembly GCA_964502095.1 of uncultured Anaerolineaceae bacterium. GTDB lineage: Bacteria > Chloroflexota > Anaerolineae > Anaerolineales > Villigracilaceae > JACPVF01. Next base: position 191,848 of record CAZCUF010000003.1, on the reverse strand, counting down.
AGGAATGGTTGTTCTCCTGTATAATCCCCGCCGCTCGAAATTCAAGCCACCATAGCTCAGTCGGTAGAGCAGGCGTTTCGTAAACGTCAGGTCAAGGGTTCGAATCCCTTTGGTGGCTCAATACTATTGAACATCATCGCTTTACAGGCAGGAGGCCGCCCAAACCCCAGCCTGTAAATTTTTTAAATTAGCTCATCTCATCGAACTGCCAAAAATTATTTCACAGTTTCTTTCAACGCTTCGCCAAAGATTCTCAATCCATCGTTAATTTGTTCCGACGAAACGTTCAGTGGCGGAATCCAGCGAATCACATTGTCGTACGTGCCGCAAGTCAGCAGTAACAGATTGCGCTCCTCTGCGGCGTGAACGATTTCCTTCACCAGCGGCTTGGCTTTATCGGCGCGGTCGTTTACGACAAATTCCGTTCCGATCATCAGGCCTTTGCCGCGCACATCACCGATCTGCGGATATTCCTCCTGCAGTTTGCGCAAGCCGGTCATTAATTGGACCCCGCGCCCGGACGCGTTTTCGAGCATGTGATCCTCACGAATGGCTTGAATGGACGCGACGCCCGCCGCGCACGCCACCGCGTTGCCGCCGTAGGTTCCGCCGTGCGAGCCTACATCCCATTTCTTCATCAGGTCGAGGCGGCTGAACACGCCCGAAAGCGGAAGGCCCGAGGCGATTCCCTTGGCAACGGTAATGATATCGGGCACAACGCCGAAGTGTTCGAGCGCGAACCATTTTCCCGTGCGGCCAAATCCCGATTGCACTTCATCGAAGATCAACAGGATTCCATGTTTGTCGCAAATCTCGCGCAAACCTTTCATAAAGGAGGCGGGCGGGACTACGTAGCCGCCCTCGCCTAAAACCGACTCGATGAGAATCGCGGCGGTCTCTTTGGGCGCAGTTTGCGAGGCCAGCAAATATTCGAGTTGCTCCAGCGCGTAAACGGAAGCCTGTTCCTCGGTCAGGCCGAGGCGGAAGGCGTACGGAAACGGCGCGACAAAAATTCCCGCGGGCAATGGGCCGAATCCCGCGCGGTAAATAGTCTTGGAGGTGGTCAGCGCCATGGTACCGGCTGTGCGTCCGTGAAACGAGCCGCTGAACACAATGATATTTTGTTTACCTGTGGCGGCGCGCGCCAATTTAACCGCGCCCTCCACCGCCTCTGCGCCGGAGTTCGAGAAGAAGAATCCGTCAATGGCGGGCGGGACAATCGGCCGCAATTCTTCGATCAATCTCAACATCGGCTGATGAATCACGATATTGGCTTGCGCGTGAAGAAACAACCCGGCCTGTTCGCGAATCGCTTCCACCACTTTGGGATGGCAATGACCGGTATTCGTCACACCGATACCGCAGGTGAAATCGAGCAATTTTCTGCCGTCGGTCGTGTAAATGTATGAACCTTCGGCGCGCTCGGCGACAAAGTTAAAAATGCGCCCCCATACCGGGGATACATGCGAAAAATTTTCTTCGTACAATTGAGCGGTCATGGAAACCTTCTATGCTAGAAAATTTTTGAAAACACAACCGAATCCTATACACCGGGCGTATACTTTCCGGGTTGAGAACAATCCTGCTCGCAAGATTTCTATATCTTCTTTTCGCCAATAACATCTAAGACTTTTTGCAAGCTTTTCTCAAAGTTATGTCTAATATCATATTCCCAAAGCCTTATAACCATCCAGCCGTTTCTTTTTAATTCGGCACCTACCTGCTTGTCTCTTTTTCGATTGCCTTCAATTTTCTTTATCCAATAATCTGGATTCGTTTTTGGCATGTTAAATCTTTTTGGATGGCCGTGCCAAAAATCCGAATCAATAAAAATTGCTACTTTCTTGCGCCGAAAAACAATGTCGGGCTTGCCCGTAATTTTTGAGACATAAGCCGCAAAATAGATTTTTCTTTTTTTCAATTCTTTCATTACCGTCCGCTCTGGTGCTGTGCCTGTTGAGCGGATGTGTTGCATATTTTTTCGTCTTTGTTCTTTAGTCAAATTGTCCATTTATAATCGTGATGTAAGCCTTTGCCAACTTTCAATCCCATAATTAAAAGAACCTGTGTTTGCGTAAAAATGGTCTTTGTTGTCAATTTCTTTTTCAATACCTTCGATAATGACTTTTAATTTGCCCTCTGGGTCAAGTTCCTGAAAATCTGGACGGGCATACAGATTATTTCTTGTAAAAACGCCCACACCCTTTTTGATGTAAATTTTTCGAGTATCGCGTCCCCTGTAATTTTCACTTCCCGTTACTTCTGCGGTAACAGAATGAATTGGGTAAGTTAAATCTTGGCGCATTAAGAATCCAGAAATATATGCTGGAATTGGTTCAAATTCTGGAATCGAATCCCATAAAGCAGAACTGGAATCACTGGTAAGTTCCCCAAGCTCTATAGCCTTTGGGAATAACTTCGTTTTCAAAAAACTTATATCTTTTAAGTACGCCACAAAATGTTCTTTGGGTGTGCCCAATCGAACAAATACGAAAGCGTCAATTTGAGCAATTTTTGGAGCGCTGTACTCGTCAAGCCAACGGGCATTAAACTTTCCCGTCTTAATGCTTGTGTTTATCTTGGTTTGTCGATAATCACCAGATGGCTCTTTGATAAATTTTATATCCGTTGAAATATAATCGTCTAAATCTTGGTCAAGCGTAGTATCTTGCCGTATCTGCAAACCTAGTTTTTCAGTAAAAAAGCGTTGTACAGCTATTTCGCCTAGTAATCCCCTTGCTGTATCAGTCCATAATTGCCCCAAGTCTCTTTGTTTGGAACTTCCAAAATCCGAGCTTGCAAAAATTAAAGCTTGCGGTAATGCCCGTGTGATTCCCCTTGCGTAATCATCACTCGAAAGCCAAATAGTTTGTGGAAGAAAACGATTGTTTAGCCAAATCTCAAAATTTCCTTCGTCAAATTCGCTTCCACCTTCCGCACCTCTTACAATTTGTTTTGCTAATTCAATTGAATTCGCTTCGGAAATTTGTTGACCCAAAACATTCGCAACTGCGCTTACTCTTGCTTCAAAAATTGCCTGCTCTTTTTTGTTCATCTTTAGTATTCTCCGTTTTTCTCGTTGACAACATAATGTGTCTTTTCAAACAGACTTTCAATTGCTACTATGTTCGGAGGAATAAACGGATACTCAATACCAGATAAACTAGCAAGAACAGCATTAAATACAACTTCTGCGCCCTTTGGGGGAACAGCCATGCCTATTTGCTTTCTTACGCTTTCTTTTGAGCCACAAAAAATAAAATCATCGGGAAAAGTTTGCAGCCTAGCACGTTCTCGATTAGTTAATGCACGATTTTCGCTCCAATGATAAACATGCGTACCGCCACCGCCGCTACCAGTTACAGTGTATGAAGGTTTATCAGGGTCTAGCCGCTTGTAAATTTGGCTGATTTTTGCTCCTTTAACATTCAACTTAAGATGTTCAGGTAAATTAGCATTAAACGCATTTTCGCCAGGTTTAATGTGTTTTAATCTCTCTGCAACTGTATCTGATTGCCTTGTGAGTTCGTTGTTTGGGGCATTATCAGGAATAGGCGGATTCTCTATGGCGTTGCGGGATGAAATATCTGAATTCGCATAAGGCTTAGGCGATGGAACACGAAACTTTTGAGTAATATCATCTCGAAAACCAATAATTATTATTCTGTGCCGAGCTTGCGGAACGCCATATTTTTCAAATTTATACAAATGAGGGACAATGTTATAACCTGAATCTTTGAAAGAGTTTAGGATAGTATCAAATGCTTTTCCGTCATTAGAATTTCGCAACCCGCCAACATTTTCAGCAAAAAACCATTTCGGGCGAAACATTTTTAATGCCTTTACCCCATATAGGTAAAGTGCGCCAAACTTTCCATTAGTCCCCTTTTGCTCACCGACAGCACTAAAATCATTACAAGGAAAACCAAAAGCTAGTGCATCAATGTCAGATATTGACGCAAGTATTTCATAATCTAAAGTTCTTATATCGTGGCAGATTACCGTGTCTGGATTTTCCGGACAAATATTTTTTCGGTAAGTGTCGCAAGTATCAGAATCATAATCTGTAGACCAAGCATGAGTTATAAAATCTACACTGCTATTAACACGGACTTTCGCAGACTTTGCCCCTATTGCGATTCCGCCAGGACCTGAAAATAATTCGCCTAAACGATAAGCTGTATTTACCATAAGGCTATTTTACTCTACCCATTCACCTTTTAATTCATATTTGCCTTTTGCAAGGAATTTTCTCTCAAGAAAATGGACAGGCGATTACGGGCCTGTCCATTCGACAGCAAACAGCGTCGTTCACGCTTGCGCGATCATGACATGCTTGGTGATTTGATAATCGCCCATCGCTTCAGCCGAGAGGTCCTTGCCGAAACCCGATTGCTTGAATCCGCCGTGCGGCGTTTCGGAGGCCAGCGGAATATGGTCATTGACCCAAACTGTGCCGAATTCCAGTTGCGCAGAAAGCCGCATGGCGCGGCCCACATCCTTTGTAAAGATGGACGCGGCCAAACCGTACAGCACATCGTTGCCCATGGACAAAGCCTGCGCCTCATCTTCGAACTCCTGAACGGTCACCACCGGCCCGAACACTTCCTGCTGGACGATTTCCCAATTCTGTTGAACGCCTGCAAGTACCGTTGGTTCGTAATAATAGCCTTTGGATAGGCCCTTCGGCACACCGCCGCCCGTCAGAACCTGCGCGCCCTGCGCTTTGGCGCGATCCACAAATCCCGAAACGCGCTCACGCTGAACGCCCGAAATTAATGGCCCCATCACCACGCCATCTTCATACGGCAAACCGACTTTCACGTTCTTCATCGCTTCGACGACTGCTTCCTGAATCGTTTTGACGCGGCTCTTCTCAACATAGACGCGCGTTGCGGCGGTGCAATCCTGCCCGGTGTTGACCGTGGCCGCGAAAGCGGCTTTGGCCGCGACCGGCTCAGGATCGGCGTCATCGAACACGATGAACGGCGCCTTGCCTCCCAGTTCAAGATGGACGCGTTTGAGCGTATCCGCCGCGGTCTTCATGATCTTCCTACCGGTGTTCGTGGAGCCCGTCAGACTAACCATGCGAATATCGGGATGCTCAACGATGGCCTGGCCGGTCTCATTGCCGCCGGTGACGATATTGACCACGCCATCGGGAATGCCCGCCTCCTTGATCAGTTCCGCAAGCATCAGAGTCGTCAGAGGCGTGCCCGGCGCGGGTTTAAGCACGATCGTACAGCCCGCGGCCAGCGCGGGACCGATCTTCCACGAGGCCATGTTCAACGGATAATTCCACGGCGTGATCTGCCCCACCACGCCGACCGGTTCGCGGCGATAAATGGATGTGAAACCCGCGGCAAACTCACCGGCATGTGAACCATGCGTATCGCGCGCAACGGTGGCGAAGAAACGCAAGTTGTCCACAGTGAACGGGATGTCGCCGCCGAGGCTGAGAAATTGATACGGCTTGCCGGTTTGTTCGGTTTCAACGCGCGCAAATTCCTCGGCCCGGGCTTCGAGTAAATCGGCCAGCTTCCAAATTGCCTTCGAACGTTCGGAGGGAGTCTTGCGCGACCAACGGCCGTCATAAAAAGCCGTTCTGGCCGCCTGCACAGCGCGATCCACATCGGCGCGGCTGGCATTGACCACCTGCGCGACCTTCTCACCCGTAGCAGGATTCTCAACGGTCATCGTTCCGCCGCCTTGCGAGTCCTGCCACTTGCCGTCAATCCAAAGTTTATAGTCCATTGAACATCTCCCAACAGAGTATTTACGAACCCAGTCGAATCGCGACCATTTGAATGTTGGTCATATCTTCCATCGCGAAACGGACACCTTCCCGGCCCAGTCCGCTTTGACGATTGCCGCCGTAGGGCATGTGATCGGCGCGGAAGACAGGCGTATCGTTGATAATGACCCCGCCGAAATTCAAACGCTTAACCGCTTTGAAGACCCGATCCACATCTTTGGTAAACACGCCAACCTGCAATCCGAATTTCGTATCGTTAGCCTGCTTGAGCGATTCTTCGAAATCATCGCATCGAATGACCGAGGCCACCGGCGCGAAGACCTCCTCGGCAACCACTTTCATGGCAGGGCTTACATCGGCCAGCACAGTCGGGTAATAGACCGCGCCCTCGCGCTTGCCGCCGGTCAAAACTTTCGCGCCGGATGTGCGCGCCTCCTTTACCCAGCCTTCAATGCGGTCCGTCTCCTTTGAGTCGATCATTGGCCCCACGTCCACGCGTTCATCCAGCGGATCGCCGACCACCATCGCTTCAGTCGCTTTGACGAATTTCTCCGAGAACGGTTCATACACCTGCTTCTGGCTGTAAATGCGCTGAACGGAAATACAAACCTGGCCCGAGTTGTAATACGCGCCGACCGCACAGCGTTTGGCGACGAAATCCAAATCCGCATCCGGCGCGACGATCACCGGCGAGGTGTTGCCCAATTCGAGCGTAACCTTCTTGATACCCGCCACCGCGAGGATGTGTTCGCCAACCGGCGGACTACCTGTAAAAGTGATCTTATCCACGCGCGGATCGGTGATGAGCCACTCGCCGACCGTTCCACCCGAACCCACCACCAAATTAATCGCGCCGGCAGGCAGTCCCGCTTCCGCAAGTACCTGACATAATTTGACCGCGGCCAACGGCGTGGTGCTGGCCGGTTTGAGCACGAGCGTATTTCCCGCGGCCAACGCGGGCGCCACTTTATGAGCAACCAGATTGAGGGGAAAGTTGAACGGGCTGATCGCCGCGATCACACCCACAGGACGGCGCGTCCAAAAACCGAAATATCCTTCGCCTGAAGGCACCGCGTCCAATGGAATTGTCTCGCCGTGCAAACGCTTGGCTTCCTCGCTGGCAATCGTAAACGTGCTGATGGCGCGGTCAACTTCGGAGCGCGCAAACTTCAATGCCTTACCGGCCTCCGCCGCGATCGTCTTCGAGAAATCATCATGGCGTTCGCGCAGGAGCGCCGCGGTGCGCAATAAAATCTCGGCGCGCTTGTAAGCAGGCATATCCGCCATCGCCGTCTCTGCGCGCTCAGCCGCCGCAATGGCCGCGTCCACATCCTCACGCCGCGCGGTGGGCAATGCCGCAATCACTTGATCGTTATATTTGTTCCTGACTTCCATCATCGGCCCGCCGTCCACCCATTGACCGTCAATAAAAAGTTTATATTCCATGCAATATCCTTTCCTGTGAGATGAATGCCAAGCCAGGCATCCATTATACGAAGGTTCGATGGGACAGGCAATTCACGATTTCCGAAAGCGACAGAACTCGAATCACGATCTCCTCCGCTTCATTCTTCAACCGGAAAATTGATTCCGTTATTCAGCCGCTTCACCCACATCGAAAATAAAAGTGGACCAGCTTCGCCAGCCGACCCACTCACCAATCCTACATCACGATTTCAACATCCATTTCCTTAATTCCGTACGGGAATCCGTATTCAGCCATCTTATCCATGAACGGCAACGGATCGAACGCCTCCGGCCCTAAAACGCCCGCGCCCTTCCAGTGGCCATGCTCGAGTAAATCCCAGCCGATCACCGCGTTGAAGGCCGTCTGCGCCACAACCGCCTGACAGCCCCAGCGTTTCATGCAATCTTCATTATCGGCCACCTGATAAAGATACACCTCGCGCGGCTGTCCATCTTTAACGCCTTTCACCCAGGTTCCGGCACAGGTTTTGCCGTACATCTTATCGCCCAAATGCGCGGGATCCGGCAGGCAGGCGGCCACAACATCGCGCGGCGCCACTTGAACGCCTTTTACATTGATCTTTTCCTTGTTATCGAGTCCCAGCATACGCAGGGTTTTCAATACTCCAATGAATTGTTCGCCCAGCCCGTATTTGAAAGTGACTCGCTTGGCGTCGATCCAGCGCGGCACAAGCAGAACCTCCTCATGCTCCACGTTGACCACATCTATCTTTCCGATTCCCTCGGGGAATTCAAAGGTCTCGTGTTCGGAGAACGGCGGCGTCGTGTACCAACCTTTCTCTTTTTCCCAAATCACCGGCGGGTTGAGACATTCTTCGATCGTGGTCCAGATCGAGAAATTAGGCGCGAACTCATAACCTTCGATCTCGATATTCGATCCATCCCGAATGCCGATCTCCTCGATCTCATCGAATAGATGTTCCTGTGCATAGCGGGCAAAGACATCCGCCATGCCCGGCTCGACCCCCAGACCGACAATTGCCAGCAAACCTTTTTTCTCCCAATCCTTGGCGCGGTCGAATTGATAGTCGCCCAGCTTGACTCCGGTTTTGTTATATGGATCCGTAGGATGCGGCGTCGATAACGTCATCGCCATATCCATGTAGTTCACGCCCGCATGGAATGCCGCGTCGAAAATGGTCTCATTGAAAATCGGATCCACCGCATTCATGATCAAATCCACGTTATATTTTTTGGCCAGCGACTCGATCATCGCTCCGTTCCCCGCGTCGACGAACTCGACGGGAAAACGGGCCGGTTCCCCCAGTTTTTTCTGCACTTCCTCGGCGCGCTTCATGCTGTAATCGGCCAGCACCAGCAGTTCCATCCACTTGCGCGGTTTGGCAATGGCGGCAATGGCTTCCCCCACTCCCCCTACTCCGATCAACAGAGTTTTCATGGTTCCTTTCGGTTGGCTCCGCCTCCCGTCGTTGTGCGGGGACGGACAAAGTATGGTTTGCCTCACCCGGACCGAGGTCCGCGCGAGGCGTGATTTTTTCAAATTGCAAAATATCGAGCGGATTGCGAATCCGCCTAAAAATAAACTTCCTTGGCGATCTTCAAGTGCATGAACGATTCGGAATCCTGCACGCCGTCAATAGTGGACAGCTTGTCGCTGATAAATTCGATCAGGTGGTCGTGATCGCGGCAGACGACCTCGGCGAAAATATCGAAACGCCCGCTGGTAATGACGAGGTAAATGACCTCATCCAGTTTTGAAATTTTGCCTGCCGCTTCGAGAAGTTTGGCGCCGTCCACGCGCAAACCGATTAGAGCCATGGATTTGAAGCCCATACGAAGCGGGTTTGTGATTGCGACTATACGAACAAAGCCTTGCTCCACGAGCCGGTTGTAGCGCAGGCGAATCATCCCCGGCGAAACTTTCAATTCCTCAGCGATTTGGGCGAATGCGGCGCGGCCGTCTTTGCGAAGCGCTTCGATGATGGCCCGGTCAACGGCGTCCAGACCCTGCTGTGGCGGATTAACGATTATTTCGCTCACAAGTCCATTCTATATCGATTCTACAAATTCGTCAAATATTTATAACGATCTATCAATTTCAATGCCTATTAATATCAAAATAATTACAGCAAATCGGTTGGCAATTTGCATAATCGCCAAAAACGAACCGCCCGGTCATTTCTGACCAGGCGGTTGAGTCGCAAACTGGGCGAAAAGCGCTTGTGAGATTTGCAAAGGCGCAAGTTCGCTTTCTGGGTAGTTTTTACTGCCCTTTGAAATCGGTCCAGAGCTGATCGTAGAGCGTGGTAGCGCTACCCACATCCTTGACGGCCACGGCGCCTTTCAGGAAATCATCGGAAGGGTTCGTTGCGGCAAAGGACATATAGGCATTATAGGTATCTGGCTCGTTCGTCTTGAGATATTCAAGGGCGGCTTTGTTCGGGTTGGAGTACGGGAACTCCTTGGTGATCAACGTGCTCTCTTTGGCGTCGAGCACGAAGTTGATGAACTGCATGGCGGCATCGAAATGCGGCGCGCCTTTGGGAGTAACCAGATTATCGAACCACAAGCCACAGCCTTCGGTCGGGCAGATGTAAACAATGTTCGGGTCCGACTGGTAGGCGAGAGCGGCGTTCCCGTTATAGACGAGGCCCGCCCAGGTTTCCCCGGTGATGAGCGAGGATTCGGGATCGTCGCTGTTGAAGAGCAGGATGTTCGGCTTCAACTCGACCAGCTTCTGCTTGGCCTGCTCCAACTGCGCGGGGTCGGTGGAATTTTTATCGTATCCCAGCGTTTGCAGGGCCATGCCGATTATCTCGCGCTCGTCGTCCAGCATCACGAGACGGCCCGCGAAGCGGGGATCCCACAGATCCGCCCAGCTTTTCGGCTCGAACGGGACCTTAGTCTTATCATAGACCATCGCGGTCGTCCCCCACTGATAAGGAACCGAGTACTTGTTGCCCGGGTCGTAGTACTGATTGGTGAACTTTGGATCGACATTGGCAAAGTTGGGAATCTCATCCTTCTTCAGAGCTTCCAGCATACCCTGCTTGGCCATGATCGCCACAACATAATCGCTGGGGACGACCACATCGTACCCGGACGCGCCGGCCTGGAGTTTCGCCAGCATTTCCTCGTTGGACGAATAGGTATCATAGTTGACCTTGATACCGTATTTGGCGGTGAAATCATCCAGCATCTGCTGAGGGATATATTCCGACCAGGCATAGAGATTCACAACCTTGGCCGTATCCTGGGATTTGCCGCAAGCAGATAGTACCATTGCCAGCACTGCCAGGACGCCTATAAAACGAAAGAACTTCATTCTTCCTCCTTTGATGGGTTGGGTTGGCCTATGCCCTGCGACTCTGGGCAATTTGGCCGATAAGTAAGATGACAAACACGGTCAGCACCCAGATAGCAGACAACGCGTTCACCTCGGGCGTGACCATGAATCGCACCATGGAGAAGACTCTTAACGGAAGAGTCGTGGAGCCGGGACCGGCTGTGAAATAAGTAATGACATAATCATCGAGGGATAAAGTAAACGCCAGCATCGCGCCGGAAAGGACACCGGGCATGATTGTAGGAAGCGTCACCCGCCAGAAAGTGGTCATCTCGTTGGCGCCCAGATCCATGGCGGCCTCGTCAATGGAATTATCGTATCCATGCAAACGGGCGCGCACCACCAGGGCCACAAAAGGAACATTGAAGGCGATATGCGCCAGTGTAATCGTGAGCAGGCCCAGAGTCAGATTGACCATGACGAAGAAAACGAGCAGGGCAATCCCCATCACCACTTCGGGGATGACGATCGGGATATACATCATCGCTTCGGAGGCGTTGTAACCCGGGAAGCGATAACGCTGCATAGCCAACGCCGCCAGTGTGCCGATCACGGTAGCCACCAGTGTCGAGACGAAAGCGATCAGCAGGGTGTTCCGGGTAGCGAGGAGCACCTGCTGGTCATTGAACAGCACGCCATACCATCGAGTGGTAAAACCCTCCCAGCGCACATTTAACTTCATCGTATTAAACGAGAAGATGATCAGAATCAGGATGGGAACGTAGATATACAGGTATGCCAGAAGGGCATAGATGCGGAGCCAGATGGGCGGTTTCTTTTCGCTCATACCAGCATCTCTCCGCCGAAGCCCGCTTTGCGCGTGTAATACAGGGTGAACGCCACCGTCATCACCATCAGAATCATGGAGGCGGCCGCGCCGAACGGCCAGTCGCGCGCGGTGAGGAATTGGTTACGGATGACGTTGCCGATCAAAATAGTCTTCGCGCCGCCCATCAAATCGGGAATCACGAACATGCCCATGGCAGGGATGAAAACCAGAATCGTTCCGGCGATCATGCCGGGGACGCTTAACGGAAGGGTGATCCGCAGAAAGACCTTCCAGGGCGGCGCGCCCAAGTCCGCGGCGGCTTCAAGGATGGAATTCTCGATCTTTTCCAGCGAGGTGTACAGCGGCAGGATCATGAACGGTAAGAACTCATAGATCATGCCGATCAGGACAGCCGTGGGTGTGTACATGAGGTTCAACGGCTCTTTTGTAATATGCGCCCACTGGAGGAGCGAATCCAGCAAACCGCCGCTGCGCAGGATCATGATCCAGGCATAGATGCGGATAATGAAGTTGGTCCAAAACGGGATCAGAATCAGAAAAAGCAGGAGGGAGCGCTGACGAAGCGGCGCGCGGGCAATGTAGTAAGCCAGCGGATATCCGATCAGAATGCAAAAGACCGTCGTCATCAGGCCAACGCCGAGGGAATAGAGCATGATCTTCCCGTAGAGCGGATCGAACAGGCGGGTATAGTTCGTCAGGTTAAATTTGAACTCGACATCACCATAGGACCCGCGCGATAAAAAGCTCAGGCCGACCACCAGGATCAACGGCAGAATCGTAAAGATAAAGAGATAAGCGTTGGCCGGCGACATCAGGAACAATCCCTGAGCGGCTTTACTCTCCCGAATCGTCTTCAACAACGAGGGGCCTTTTTTTCTTTCCTCTGTAATCTGGACGGTTGTCATGGTTGCTCCTCAGTCTCTGGGCAGGACCAGCGTATTTTCCGGCAGGAGATTGACCCACACTTTCTGGCCGTTACGATAATAGGCGCGCGGATCCAGCGTGGAAATATGGTTCTGCTCCCAAACTTTGAGACGCTGGCCGCGCACGTCCAGAAAGACGCGCGTGTCCGATCCGATATAAGTGCTTGTGACGACCGCGCCTTCGAGGCTGTTGTGTTTGATGCCCGGCTCGTTGCTCAGGCGGATCTTTTCCGGACGAATGGAAACGGCAACCTCGTCCCCAACGCTGACCGGGCCGGTAGCCAGCCCGGCAATCTCCTCTCCCCAGGCAGGGATGTCCACAACGGCCTTATCGCCCTGAACCGTTTTAACTTTGCCGTCCAGGATATTGGTTTCGCCGATGAAATCCGCCACAAAGCGGCTGGTGGGGCGCTCATAGATTTCCACCGGCGAACCCATCTGCATCACCTTTCCGAAACTCATCACCGCGATGCGATCGGACATGGTCAGGGCTTCCTCCTGATCGTGAGTCACATAAATGAATGTGATGCCAAGTTGTTGCTGTAAAGCTTTCAGTTCGAGTTGCATCTCTTTGCGCAGTTTCAGATCCAGCGCGCCGAGCGGCTCGTCCAGCAGGAGAACATCGGGGGTTTTGACCAGGGCACGGGCCAGCGCGACGCGTTGTTGTTGTCCGCCGGATATCTGCCGGGGATGCCGCCGATCCATGCCGGTCAGCTGGACCATCTCGAGCGCGCGTCCAACCCGTTTTGCGATCTCGTCTTTGGAAGCGCCTTCCATTTCCAAACCGAAGGCGACATTCTGAAAGACCGTCATGTGCTGGAACAGGGCATAACTTTGGAAAACCGTATTGACACTGCGTTGAAAGGGCGGGGTGTGCCCCATAACCTTGCCGCTGATCCGCACCTCCCCCTCGGTCGGCCATTCGAAGCCCGCGATCATGCGCAGTGAAGTGGTCTTGCCGCAACCCGAAGAACCCAGCATCGAAAAGAATTCCCCATGTTTGATCTGCATGTTTACGTGATTGACCGCCGCTACTTCATCCCCTTCGGGGGTCGTAAATTTCTTGACAACGTCCCTCAGCTCAACTGCAAATTCATGCATCGTTACTCACTCCTGCCAATGGATTTAAGAGTATCTTCCAAACGTTCGAGCAAGCCATCCAACTGTTCAAATGTAATAATGAGGGGAGGTTCGATCCGAATACTCTGCGAGTTGGTCAAAGTGCCTGCCACTAAAACGCCGCGCTTGAACAGGCCAGACGCAACCTTATAACCGATTTCGGGACGACGAAAATGCATGCCAATCAACAAACCTTTGCCGGTTATTTTCTCATAAATTTGCGGATATTGCGAAGCCAATTTCTCCAATTTTGGAATTAGATAATTGCCCTTCCTTTCAGCCTGCTCCCATAATTTCTCGCGCAACACCACCTGAATACATGCAATGGCGGCGGAACAAGCCAGCGCCCCTCCGCCCGTCGTGGTGGTGTGCATGAACGGATTCGGGCGCATCATCACCTGCCAGATCTCCTCCGTGGAACAGAACGCGCTGACCGGCATCACACCGCCGCCGAGGGACTTGGCCGCCGCCAAAATATCGGGCGTCACATTCCAGTGATCGACTCCCCACAATTTACCGGTTCGGCCGAGGCCCGTTTGCACTTCATCTGCGATCAACAAGACCCCGAATTGCTTCGTGATCTCGCGCACGCGCGGCCAAAAATCATCCGGCGGGACGATCGCACCCGCCTCGCCCTGAATGGGTTCCAAAATCACCGCCGCGATGCCCACCCCCACCTTTCGGCAAATTTCGAGTTGTCGTTCAACAGCTTCCGCATCTCCAAAGGGAACGTGATAGACCGGCCCTCCGTATAAAATTCCAGACGGCTCGCGATAATCGGATTTGCCCATCAAACTGAGCGAACCCATTGTCTTGCCGTGAAAAGCCTGAGTCGCGGCGATAAAGCCAGGCTTTCTCGTGTACATCTTGGCCAGTTTAATCGAGCCTTCGATGGCCTCCGTCCCCGAAGCGGCAAAGAAGGAATATTTCAAATCGCCGGGCGTGATCTGCGCCATCAGATTCGCCAGCACGCCGCGCAGTGGATCGATCAACTCCTGCGAGGGCATGGGCGAACGCGAGAGCTGCGCCTTCACAGCTTCGATCACTTCAGGGTGACTCCAACCGAGGTCCATCATGCCATAACCGCCGAGGCAATCCAGATATTCGCGGCCAAGCACGTCCTTGAATACCGCGCCCGAACCGCTCCATTCCACAGCCGCCCAATCGCCCGCCTCAGTCACAGACTTGCGATATTCCAGCCAGCCGCGGTTGAAATGCTCGGCGAAATTATTTTTCGATTCTTCGATGATCCATTTGGCTTGACTCTCTTCAGGGAAATTTCCCTGCTTGATGATGCCAAGCCATTTGCTGGAATAAGCCAGTGCGTTGTCGTAGTTCATATAGTTCCTTTTATTCTTATATCGCTGGTTGAGTAGGCGATGTTCGTCCGCCGTATCGAAACCAGAATACCTGTGGTCTCGATACGTCCCGCGACGATCACGCGGGACTACTCGACCACCGAGTATATTTTTAATTAAAACTTCCTCGTCCATTCTTTGGGCCAACGTTCGATCACAACTTTCTTTTGCGTGAAAAATTCAACCGCGTCCATGCTTTGTCCGTGCATATCGCCGAAGAACGAATCTTTCCAGCCACTGAAGGGGAAGAACGCCATCGGCGCGGCGACGCCGATGTTGATCCCGATGTTGCCCGCTTCGGCTTCGTAGCGAAACTTCCGCGCCGCGCTTCCGCTTGACGTGAACAGGCTCGCTTGATTTCCATATTGCCCGCTGTTCACCAACTCAATCGCTTCATCCACAGTGTTGACGTGCATCAGGCTCAACACAGGTCCGAAAATTTCGGTCTTGGCGATTTCGCTCCCGCGCGGGACATCCGCCAAAATGGTAGGACGCACGAACGAGCCGTCTTCATAGCCTTTGATGGAAGTACCGCGTCCATCTACGGGGAGGCTTGCTCCTTCTCTTTGACCGAGTCCAATCAGCGACTCGACTCTGCTCTTCGACGCGGCATTGATGACGGGTCCCATCTGCACGCCCGAGTCGAGTCCGTAGCCGACGACTCTTGACGATGCCGCGTCGCAGATCAATTCGGTGAAGTGGTTTTTGGCGTCGCCCACGGTCACAGCGAAGGAAACTGCCAGACAGCGCTGACCAGCACACCCGAAGGCTGAATCGGCGACGATCTTTGTCGCCATCTCCATATCCGCATCGGGAAGAATGATGACGGGATTCTTCGCTCCGCCCTGCGCCTGCACACGTTTGCCATGCGACGCGGCGGTGGCGTAAATATATTTTGCGACGTTGGTCGAGCCGACGAACGTGATCGCGCGAATGGCGGGATGTTCGAGAATCGCGTCCACAACATCCTTCGCGCCGTTGACCAGATTGATCACGCCTTTGGGAAAACCAACCTGTTCGATGAGTTTCATAATGAACTGCATCGTCATCGGAACTTTTTCAGACGGCTTGATGATGTAGGTGTTGCCCGCCGCGACCGCATAGGGCAGATACCAAAACGGAATCATGCCAGGGAAGTTGAACGGCGCGATCGTGGCGCACACGCCGACGGGCTGGCGAATCATCAACTCGTCTATGCCTGAGGCGATGTCTTCCACAAATTCGCCTTTGCCCATCAGCGGCATCCCGCACGCCACTTCGATATTTTCAAAGGCGCGAACCATTTCGGCTTTCGCCTCTTCAAACGTCTTGCCGCATTCTTCCGTGATGAGTTTGGCGATCTCATCGTGATTCTCGCGCATGAGATTTCGCAGTTTGAAGAGATATTGCACGCGGTCATTGACAGGCGTTCTGCGCCACGCAGGGAGCGCGTCACTCGCCGCCTTCGCCGCCGCATCCACATCCGCTTTTGTGCCGAGGGGAGTCTTGGTGATAACTTGTCCCGTAGCGGGGTTGATCACGTCGAAGTATTCGGTGGCGTTGGGTTTTGTCCATTGGTTGTTGATGTAGTTTAGGATTTCCATGAGTTCTCCGAAAGAGAGATTAGAGATTAGAGATTAGAGAATTGGTCAAAGGTCAAAAGTCGAAGGTATAACCGTAAGTTTTATTAACTACCATTTTTATACAAAGGTACAAAATGCTTTTCTAAATCGTTCAACGAAGCACGAACCACTTGCCAGCTTATTTTGCACGTATCGTCGTCAGGAATTACGCCCTCTTTCATCTGCTGATAGGGATGAACTAAATTCCTAAACTCTCTAACTGAATGAGAAAAACGTTTTATATCGATTCCTAGCCAGCCTAATTCGTGAGCCACATCTATCATTTGACTCAACGACCAATCATGAAACGATTTAGGCTTGGCAGTTTTTGGGTCTTTTGGGCTCGCCGATGCACGAAAAGCTTTTTCTGGAAATTTCGCCAAAGCCCAATACAAAACACCTTCAAGCAAACTACCCATAAGAATAATTGACGCTAGGTATGCATGGCTTTGAAGGCATTTTTCAACTTCCTGCCATCGGCTATCCAATAAGTCACTATATTCCGCTTCAATACCAAGCGATTTGAAGTTTGGTTTTTCCAGCAAAAATGCATCGTTGGTAGTCGGAGAATTTAGAGGACGAGACAAACGGGGTTCAATGTTATTCAACACTGGCTTTACACCGTTTATCTCAACGCTAAGACCCTCAGGATTTAAAACCTCATTCAAGCTTCGCAAAGCCAACTCTAATTGCTCAACATTCCCTTTATACGCCTTTGGCGATGCCAGACCTAAAATTACTTGATTCAATTCCTCAGACGAACATTGTCTTAAGCAGCCCAATACCCATATTTTGCGAGTTGTCCCATCATGCTGAAATCTTGAAAGACCAACGCTTACAAAAAATTGTGTTAAATACCAACTACTACGATAAACGGGTGCAAAGCCTTTATCGTCACCACAGATTAATTCAGCCAATCTTTCGAGAGTAAATTCTTCCACAAGAATTCTCAATACACACCAAGATGATATCTACACGACTTTCAACCTTTGACCTTCGACTTTTACTTCACCTGCCCATCCGCCACTTCCAACCCCTTCTCCACAATCGCAAGACCTTCATCGAGTTGCTCCTGTGTAATGCACAACGGCGGGACGACGAAGGCCATGCTTCCCATGTTGTTCGCCATGATGAAGGTGAACAGTCCGTTTTGGCGCAGGACTTTTCCTACCTCCGCCATGACAGCGGGCGAGAAACTTTCTTTCGTTTCGCGGTTGACGACCAACTCAATCGTGGAGAATAAGCCGATGTAACGCACATCGCCCACAGAGACATGCCGCGCCTTGATATCTTCCAACGCTTCGCCGAGATATTTTCCGAGCAAGGCGGCGTTTTCGATTAACTTGTCTTCTTCGTACACTTCAATCGTAGCAAGAGCAGTGGCGCATGAAAGCGCGTGGGCGCTATACGTCAGACCCGCATACAGATATTTATCATCAAAGAATTTGGCGATCTTCTCCGAGACGATCACCGCGCCGAGCGGAGCGTATCCGCTGGTGATGCCTTTGGCTGTAGTGATAATGTCGGGGGTCACGTTCCAATTGTCCACTGCGAACCATTTGCCCGTGCGTCCCCATCCGCTCATCACTTCGTCCGAGATCAACAGGATGCCGTACTTATCGCAAATCTCGCGCACGCGGGGCCAGTAATCATCGGGCGGGATGATGAGTCCGTTCGAGCCGACCACGCCCTCCATGATGATCGCGGCGATCTTATCGGGACCTTCGTACTTGATCACCTCTTCGAGATGCGAGATGCACTCGCGCTTGCACGACTCTGGCTTCTGCCCAAACGGACAGCGATAGCAAAACGGGTCAAGGAAGTGGACTCCGCCTGGCATGACAGGTTCGACGGCGAGACGGCGGTAGTCGCCAGTCAGCGCCATGGAGCCGTGCGTCGCGCCGTGATAGGAGCGATAACGTGCAAGGATTTTATTTCGCCCCGTGTAGAAACGCGCGATCTTGATGGCGTTCTCGTTCGCCTCCGAACCGCCGAGCGTGAAGAATGTTTTCTTCAAATCGCCTGGCGTCACTTCGGCTATTTTCTTTCCGAGCAAACCACGCGCTTCGGTGGCGTTGCCTGGATGCGTAAACGTCAACTTCGCGGCTTGATCCTGAATCGCCTTGACGACCTTCGGATGCTGATGCCCAATATTCGTATTCATCAACTGCGACGAAAAATCGAGATAGCGTTTATCGTCCGCATCCCAGAAGTACACGCCTTCGGCTTTTGTAACGGGAATTGGATTCACCTGTCCCTGCACAGACCAGGAGAAGAAGGTGTATTCCTTGTTGAGGTCAATGATTTCTTGGGAAGATAGTTTGTTGATCATTTTTTATATACCTCGGTGGTCGAGTAGGGTTGTTGGTTGAGTAGCGAGCGCTCTTTGTGAGCATATCGAAACCAAGCCCGTATCGAGACCACCACGCCGTAAAATATTTTTGTTACAAAAGTTTGTATGCGTACCTGCTGGTTTCGATACGACCTTCGCAACGAACGCTCAGGTCTACTCAACCAGCGGAGTTTAGCTTTTCACTTCTTTTACAATCTCCGCATACACATTCAACGTCTCGTCAATATCGGCATCGGAATGTGAATACGACATAAACCACGGCTCGCGCGCATCGTGGTCGGGCATCACGCCTTTTTCAATGGCTTTCTCGACAAGCTGGATGTACATTTCGTGATCGCTTTTCGCCCATTCGCGTTGGTTCGTTACCTTGTCAATATTCAGCGAAAACGAGAACATCGCAGGATAGCCCTTCATCACAACAGGGATGTCGTTCTCTTCAAAAATATCTTTCAAGCCGTCCATGAGACGTTGTCCGCGCTGGGCGATCGTTTTCAAAATCGGCTTCGATTTCAGCAGGCTCAACGTCGCATACGCGCCCGCGATGCCAGGTTTGTTGTTCGTGTACGTCCCGCCGATGGCGACTCCATGCCCGATGATGGACATGATCTCTGTTTTGCCGCCAAACGCCGCGGCGGGATAACCATTCCCCAACGCCTTCGCGTATGTCGCCAGGTCGGGCTTGATCCCGTAATATTCCTGCGCCCCACCATTTGCGATTCTGAATCCTGTTTTCACTTCATCGAGAATGAAGACGCAACCATATTCTTCGGTCTTCTTGCGGATGAGTTGCAAAAATCCATCCTGCGGATTAATTGCCGCGCAATTCCCCTGACACGGCTCGGTGATCACCGCCGCGATCTGCTCGCCGTACGATTTCATCACGCGTTCGAAGCCTTCAAAGTCATTGAACGGGAGCGTGATGATGAACTCTCGCATAGACTTGGGAATGCCCGAGGAGCCAGGCACAGGAATCGGACTGCGCGCATTTCCGTACGCTTCCACAGGCGCGTAGGTTGACCAAAGCGCGTGATCGTGCATGCCATGATAGTTACCCTCGAATTTCAGGATGATGTCGCGCCCCGTGTAGGCGCGTGCGACGCGGATGGCGTGCATGGTCGCTTCTGTTCCCGAACAAGCCATGCGCACCATCTCGACAGCGGGAGCCATCTCAACGATCATTTCCGCAACCGCGACTTCGAGTTCGCCTGTCATAGCGAACAGGACTCCCTTTTGGATTTCTTCGATCACCTTCCGGTCAACTTCATCGAACGAATGTCCCAAAATGATCGGACCAAACGCCATGCGATAGTCAATGTATTTCCTGCCATCCACATCCCATAAGTAAGCGCCCTTCGCCTTTTCCACATACGGCGTGATCCCCTCACCCCAATAACGAAAATTGGAATTGACTCCCAGCGGTATCACCTTCTTTGCGCGCGCCTGCAAAGATGCATTCTTCGGGCCAAGCATAAAGTAAAAACCTCCGTTGAAATTTGGATATTACGTTTTTTCCCTGTGAGCGATCTCACCGGCGACTCGAGCCGGAACCCGCCACTGGTACACATCCTTGAGAATGATCGGAACAATCGAGGTGGTCGTCTTACGAACACCCGGCACCTTGCGCACCACTTCCGTCACGAAGCGGTAAATCTCGGCTGTATCTTTCGCGACCACTTGAATGCTCACATCCGTTTGACCGATTCCGCAGGCGACATAACTTACATTTTCAAAGCCCGCCATTTTGTGAGCCACATCCAGGATTTGATCGGCCTCGACTTCCATCCAGACGTCCGCGATTGTTGTCAGACCGAAGGCTTGCGGACGCACCACAGCGCTAATTTGAATCACCCCTTCTTCGATCATGCGCTCGATTCGATAACGGATTGCGCGTTCAGAAATATCTCCCAGCTGACGCGCGGCCTCCGAAGCCGACATCCTGCCATCGTCAAGTAATAAATTGACAATCCGCACATCGATCTTGTCTAATTCATACATAATTTCTATTAATTTCTTCCGAAAACAACATGGATTGGTCAAATATACCCAAAGCGAAGACTTGTGTCAAGAAAAACGTAAATCGAATCTCGAATGGAATGTATCTATCGCGCGCCAACAATTTCTCCGAAGTGCAAACCAATCGAAACCAGTTCAAGGAAGTTCTTATCGTCAAGCCCCGAGCGCGAATAAAAGCGTTTCACGCGGAAGGCTTCTCAATAAATCAGGTCATTCAAGAGAGTCCATAAGAACAGGCTGTTTACATGCAGAATTCTTAATCGCAAAGCAATTCATATTATGCCGACTCTCACTCCCCCGCCCAATTTCACATTGACGAAGATATGTCATACAGGTATAATCGTTGTTCGGCATTATTCCCAAAATAAGTGTAGGAGCTAAGTTATGGCAACAATCGATATCGCGCCTGTCAGCGCGCTGGAACCGAAAATGAAGTTGAGCGGTAAGGTAATAAAAACAACATTGGCCGGAGCGATCGTAGATATCGGCCAGGAACTGCCGGGGGTCATTCACATTTCACAGCTTCAAAAAGAACCGGTTAATAAAGTCGAAGATGTTGTAAAAGAGGGTCAAACTGTGGAAGTATGGGTGCGGCGCATCAGAAAAGACCGCATCGAATTGACCATGATCGAGCCGCTCGCCCTCGAGTGGCGCGAAATTCAACCGGATATGATCATAAAGGGCAAGGTGATTCGGCTGGAATCCTACGGCGCGTTCGTGGATATCGGCGCAGAACGGCCGGGACTGGTTCACGTCAGCGAGTTGACGCGCGGGTACGTGAAGACCCCGCAAGAGGTCCTGAAAGAAGGCGACGAGGTCGAAGCAAAAGTTTTGGACGTCGACCGCCGCAAACGACAGATCCGCCTGAGCATGAAGGCCTTGATCCCGGAAATCGTCGAGGAAGAAAAACCGCAAAAGAGCGAACCGAGGGAACCGCGCGGTAAACGCAAAGGCAGAAAGCAGGAAGAGGAAGTAGTGGTGGAAACCCCGGCGGTTGTTGAAGAACCCGAACTGACCGCCATGCAGATTGCCTGGCTCGAAGCGCAGGAACGCTCCAAAGTGCACCAGAAGCGCGAAAAGGCCAAACAGCGCAAAGCCAGCACCTCCCAGGAGCACGAAGAGATCTTTAATCGCACGCTCGAAAAACGACTTCCCACCGGCGGCTAGACTGAAGACAGAAACATCCCTCGTATTCGCGAGGGATGTTTTATTGAGAGCTTATCAACTTTCCAATTCCTTCAAAAATTTTTCCCTGTTCGCGGCCCGCGCGGTCTTTCCGCTCGATGTTTTTAGAATCCATTTCGGCCCAACCACTTTCACATGCCTCAAGGCAATGGCGGAATTCTTCGTCACATGCTGGCGAATTTCATCCGCAATTCGATCCTGATGAGCCGGGTCGTCCGAATCGACCTCCGCGATGATGACTACTTCCTCCGTTCCCTGCTCTTCGTCAAAGATCCCAAACGCCACAGAACGACCCGCGTGCACGCCCGGGACTTCATAGGTCAAAGATTCCAAATCCTGCGGGTACACATTTTTACCGCCAACGATGATCATGTCTTTTTTGCGGCCCGAAACAAACACCTCCCCATCCGATAAATAACCGTAATCGCCGGTTAGATACCAGCCGTCCAAAAATGCCTTCTTCGTAATCTCCGGGCGATTATAGTAACCCGTAAGCATGCAATCGCTGTGCAAAGCGATCTCCCCGATGACGCGTTCGTTCACATCCCGGCCCTTTTCATCCAAAATTCGAATACGCGTATTCTTCAACGGACGCCCCGACGACATCATCTTCATCGCCGGGCGGCCATTCGACGCGGGCCTGGCAACGCGCTCGATCATGAATGCTTCGCGGTCAATTTCCTCGACTTGAGGCTGGCGCGCCAAACCGGACTGAGTCACCCCGAAGACGTTTTCCGCCATCGCATAGGAAGTTTGCAGAGCCTCCAATTTCAAACCGCACGCCTTGAA
Organism: uncultured Anaerolineaceae bacterium; assembly: GCA_964502095.1. Lineage (GTDB taxonomy): Bacteria > Chloroflexota > Anaerolineae > Anaerolineales > Villigracilaceae > JACPVF01. Next base: position 169,167 of record CAZCUF010000003.1, on the reverse strand, counting down.
TTTTTCATAAAAGGCGCGATGACTCTCCCAGCGCACCGGCTCGGAGCAATTAATCACCGCACGCCATGAAGATAAATCCACGCCTTCGAGATTACGGTCACGAATTTTTTGGGCGCAGAAGTTATAAGAAAAATTCGGAAGCCAGGAGAGTGTGCCTTTGTATTTCGTAACCGATTGCATTAACTTATACGGCGCGCGCACCCAGTCGAACGGCGAACTCAAAACCAGCGGAATGCCCGAGAGGATGGGCATTAGAAATCCGGCGATCAACCCCATATCGTGATACAACGGCAGCCACGAAACGACCACATCTTCCCGGCTCAGTTTCAACGCTTCGCCATAGGCATCCAATTGATTGAACACCGCCTGATGCGACAGGGCCACGCCTTTTTGCAGGCCCGTTGTGCCCGAGGAATGCTGGAGCAAAACGATCTCCTCCGGTTTACGTTGAAAACCGGATAGCGAATCAAAGTCAAGCTCATTTCGAGATTCAACTTGATCCGTGAGAATTACAGCCCGCACAGAGTCGCCCTGCTTCAATGCGGAATGAATTTCATCATGGAACTCGGGATACGTCACCACTGCGGCAGGACGCGTTACCGAAACCAGCGCGGAAAGATCCGCGCGGTAACGTTCGGGCGATAATTTTTCGGTTAGAAACGGCATGATCGAAGGAATCGCGCCGTGCAGGACTGCGCCCCAAAATGAATAGAGCAAATCCTCGCCGTGCCGTAGAATGAGAATCGTCACTTCGCCCGGTTGGATCTTTTCACGGGCGTAAGCGCGGGCATAGGCGCTCGCGCCGCGCAATAACTGGTCATAGGTAATGGGCAGATCGTCCCGGCCCGACTGCTGTAAATAAACGGCCACCCGTTCCGGGGTCCGCGCATGAAGCGCCTGGAGCCGCTCGGAAAACGTGGTCATTTCTTGCGTGATTCGATCAGCGCGGCCAATTGATTCAAACTGTCGAAGGTTTGCGCGTTCAACTCCGTGTCTTCGATGCGCACGCCAAAAGTATCTTCCACGAACAGCGCCAGGTCCATCAAACTGAACGAATCGACAATGCCGCCCGAGATCAAAGCTTCATCCGCGCCAATCTTGCGATTGGGTTGTTTGAGGATCTTGACGGCAATAAATTTTTCGAGTTGTGCAGTAATGTCACTCATGGGTTTCTCCTTAATGCGCCGTGCTCTTCAGATAAGATTCCATAAAGCCATCCAGCTCGCCGTCGAGCACGGCCTGCGTGTTTCCGGTTTCATATTCGGTACGATGATCCTTGACCATTTGGTAAGGATGTAAAACATATGAACGAATCTGACTGCCCCATTCGGCCTTGGTGTATTCGCCGCGCAGAACTGCAATCTCCTGTTCCTTCTCGGCCTGCTTAAGCTCCAGCAGGCGGGCGCGCAAAACGCGCATGGCGTTCTCGCGGTTTTGCAATTGCGAGCGTTCATTCTGGCAGGTCACTACAATGCCCGTCGGAATATGCGTGAGCCGTACCGCGGTCGCGTTCTTCTGAACGTTCTGCCCACCCGCGCCCGACGAACGAAAGACATCCATCTTCAAGTCGTTCGGGCTGATCTCGATCTCCGCATCGTCCATGGAGGCCTGCGGCAGAACTTCGACCAATGCAAACGAGGTGTGCCGGCGATGCGCGGCGTCGAAGGGCGAAAGGCGCACCAGGCGATGCACACCTTTTTCGGAGCGAAGATAGCCGTACGCATATTTTCCGTCGATTGCAATGGTAACGCTCTTCGTTCCGGCTTCCTCGCCCGCAGTCAGATCAAGGATTTCCGTTTCATAGCCGCGCTTCTCAGCCCAGCGCAGATACATGCGTTGAAGCATGGCCGCCCAATCCTGGGAATCGGTTCCGCCGGCGCCGGCATGAATTGCCAACAGGGCGCTGTCCGCGTCATATTTGCCGGAAAGCATGGCGGCAAAAGAACGCGTATCGAGTTCTTTTTCCAGCTCCGTTGTTTCGCTCTCAAGTTCTCCGCGCAGAGATTCGTCCCCAATCTTCGCCAGATCCATGAGGTCTGTGAGGCGCCGTTGAAATGCGCGCCAACTCTCCACTTCCTCCCGCAGGTTCGAAAGATTCTTCATTACGCGCTGAGCCGAAGTGGAGTCGTTCCAGAAATCAGGTTGTTCGGTTTGTTTCTCTAATTGGGAAAGTTGTTCTGCTTTGCCGGCCAAGTCAAAGACGCACCATAAGTTGTTGAGTCAGGCTGTCCGCCGCCTGCAAACGTTCGAGTAAATCCTGCATAATGCCTCCAGTATGATTAATTAGGCGATAAAATTCCCGCGATAAACGCGTCGGGGTCAAAGGGTTGTAAATCTTCCGGCTTCTCACCCAGGCCTGCGAATAAAATCGGCAGGCGCAATTCGCTTTGAATCGCAAAAGCCATGCCGCCGCGCGCCGACGAATCCAGCTTCGAAAGGATCACGCCCGTCACACCCGCCGCTTCTTTAAACGCTTTGGCTTGTTGCAATGCGTTTTGCCCGGTGGTTGCATCCAGCACCAGCCAAACCGCATGCGGCGCGCCGCTCAGCGCCTTGCCCACTACGCGATGCACTTTCTTCAACTCTTCCATCAGATTGAAACGCGTGTGCAAACGCCCGGCAGTATCCACCACGACAAAGTCCACTTTACGCGCCAATCCGGCCTGGACAGCATTGAACGCCACCGCGCCCGGGTCGCTCTCCGGCGCGCCAGCGATCACTTCGACCCCGAGCCTGTCACCCCACACCTGAAGCTGGTCCACCGCCGCGGCACGGAACGTATCCGCCGCGCCGAGCAATAGGGTCTTGCCTTCGGCTCGATAACGCTGGCACAGCTTTGCAATCGTGGTGGTTTTACCCGAGCCGTTCACGCCCACAACGAGGATGACGCTCGGTTTGTTCGGCCAGGTCAGCGCGGGAGGCGCGTCGAGGCGGGCGCGGAGTTCCGCCTGGAATGCCTCCGAAAGCTCATTGGCGCGCGTCAGGCCGCGGGTCCGAACGATGCGCTGGAGAGAGTCCAATACAGCGGATGTAACTTCAAGTCCGAGATCGGCTTGAATCAAAAGCGCTTCCAGATCGTCCCAGGTTTGATCGTTGATTTCAGTCGCGCCCAATAATGCGGCCAGACGCCCGAATGTGGTCTTGCTGGTTTTTGAAAGTCCGGTGCGCCAGCGCGCAAGAAAATCGGCCATAAGACGCGATTATATCAGGTAAGAATTGGCTCTTTGATACACTCTTTATTCTGCCGAGGGAAACTCGCAGTTTTAATCAGAAAAGGAATATAATAGAACCATGTCTGGAGAACCCATTCCCGTTACCGATGCATCTTTCGAGCAGGACGTTCTAAAATCACCCACACCCGTGATCGTTGATTTTTGGGCGCCGTGGTGCGGCCCGTGCAAAATGGTAGCCCCCATTTTGGATAAACTTGCCAAGGAAATGGACGGCAAGTTGATCGTGGCGAAAGTCAACACCGATGAAAATCCCCAGTGGATGACGAAGTATGGTATTCAGGGCATTCCCACCATGCTTTTCGTGGCAAATGGCAAGATCGTGCATCGTCAGGTGGGCGCACTGCCCGAACGCATGCTCCGCGATATTGTGACACAATTTATGGAAGTAGCAAGCCAGAACTAAGCTCAACTTCTACAGGAGGTCACGGCCGGAACATGAAAAAACTCTTCCTGGTCGTTTTAAGTCTTTCGATGGCTCTGAGCGCGTGCATGCCAGAGTTCATTCGAAAAGCTCTCAATCCGGTCCCGACCAAGAATGTTCAAGCAACTGCTACGATTCTGTATCTCACCCGCGCGGCTGAAACAATAAGCGCGCGGCCGACTTCAACGCAGTCACCCACTTCCACGCCCCCGCCTACTTCAACAGAAACCGCGACTCCCATCCCGGCAACTCAAACTTTTACCGAGACGGCGACTCTTTTCAGCACAGAGACCACGGGAACCGCATATACGCCAACTAATATCACCGGCACGCCTGCGCCAGCGACGGCCACCGCCACACCCGGCGGCCCCACCGAAACGCCTCATGCCCGGTATTACGGAACCCAGCCGCCGGCAGTTCCATTCGGCAAACTATTGATGATGAACAAATCTCATGTGGATGCCTATATTTCCCTGCAGTGTACAACCAAAGATAAGATTCTAAGCATCGAAGAGTATCCCGTTGGAAAGTGGATGCTGGTGCGGATCGCTTCGGGCAAATGCAATTACGTGGCCTGGGTGGGCGGCCGTCAATTTACAGGCAGTTTCACGCTTTCGACGGGTGACCAAAGAACCATCACAATCTACAAGAACCGGATCAAAATCAAGTAGGCAATTTGGTGTAGAATAGGGCGCTATGAAGAAGATAATGTTCATTTCAACCCTGATGGTCACTTTGTTAGCCGCTTGCGGACCGAAAGCGACGCCCACCATGAGCCCGGCAGACGTTCAAGCCACCGCCATGTCTGCCGCGTCCACTATGGTAGCAGAAACCCAGGCCGCCATTCCAACGGCTACTCCGCTTCCGCCTACGGATACGCCTGTTCCAACCCCGGCGGTCACGGATACCCCCTTCCTGCTTCCCACCACAGACCTGTCCTTGATTCCCACACTGGCTCCCACTCAACCCCCAGCCGGCGGCGCGGATAATTGCTTGCACCCAATTAATATGGCGGAAGCCGGACCCACGCACGACACACTCATCAAGAATCAAACCGGCGGGAACATTCTCTACATTTCCCTAAACCTGAGTACAAATGCTTTCGGTCAATGCGGAGCGATCTCCTACTCAAATTTGGGTAAAAACGGTAGTGTGATGGCGCATCTCCCGGCAGGAAACTGGTGGGCTTATGCGGGCATCTCCCTCAAAGGCGGCAAGCAAGCCAATGTTTCCGGCTCGTTCTTTGTTCAACCGGCGCAATTCGATAAATTGGAACTATGCGTACGGGCGGAGACCATCATCTACAAACCGCAGTGCTAACATCCAATCAGTGGATGAAATGCAAAAGCCGGGAAATTTCATCCCGGCTTTTTATTTTCATTATTCAGTAACGCGTTCCAACACGGCGCCCAAAGCTTTCAGCTTTTCGTCCACGCGCTCATAGCCGCGTTCGATCTGGCCGATATTTCGAATTGTGGATTTTCCATCCGCCGCCAACGCCGCCAGCAACAGCGCCATACCGGCGCGGATATCCGGGCTTTCCAAATCCTCGCCGTACAACTGCGTTGGACCTTGAACCAGACAACGGTAGGGATCGCACAAAATGATTCTGGCGCCCATGCCCACCAGTTTATCCGTAAAGTACATGCGACCAGAAAACATCCAATCGTGGAATAAAACGGAGCCGGACATTTGCGTTGCCACCGTGATGGCAATACTCGTCATGTCGGTGGGAAAGGCCGGCCATACGTTGGTCTTGATTTCGGGTATCGCGCCATCCAGATCGGATACGATCTCGCGCGACTGACCGGCAGACACGATCAGGTCGTCATCTTCCACGCCCCAGCCGACGCCAAGGCGATTAAAGACCTGCTCCACCAAGCTAAGATGTTCGACTCCGGCGGAATGTATGTGAACGGAACCGCCCGTAACGACCGCCGCGCCGATGAAGCTGACCACCTCCAGATAATCCGGCCCGATCTTATATTCTCCGCCGTGCAATTTTTGCACTCCGTGAATATGCAAAGTGTTCGAACCGATATCCTGAATTCGCGCGCCGAGAGTATTGAGAAAATGACATAGCTCCTGCACATGAGGCTCCGAGGCGGCATTATGAATCACGGTCTCGCCTTTGGCGGTGACTGCCGCCATAATGGTATTCTCAGTGGCAGTAACAGAGGCCTCATCCAATAGCACGTAGCTCCCGCGCAGATTGTGCGCGTCGAAATCGAAGATGCGGTCATAAGTTACCTGCACGCCCAACGAGCGCAGGGCATAGATGTGAGTATCCAGCCGCCGGCGGCCAATCACATCTCCTCCGGGAGGCGGCAGACGCAATCCTTTTTCGCGGCCTGCCATCGGTCCGGCAAGCAGGATCGAGGCGCGGATGCGGCGGCACAGGTCGGGGTCGAGGTGTGAGGGCTGAATATCGGAGGCAGTAATGCGCCAGGTATTCAAATCCAATTCTTCGACCTTTGCCCCGAGACTTTCGATCAAACTGCGCATATCGAGTACGTCACGAATGCGCGGAACGTTATACAAAACAACCGGCTCGTCGGTGAGCAGGCAGGCCGCCAGAAGCGGCAATGCGGTATTTTTATTTCCAGAGGGCGTTACCGAACCGTTCAGAGGAACCCCACCTTCGATGATGAATTTGTCCATGAAGTCTCCTTGCGGTGATTCTACCCGGAAATCCTGCGTTCATGCCTTCGGCCGCATACCGCCAAAACTACATTACAGGTCGCTTACATCCCAAAAGAGATTTTAATCCTCGGCTATAATCCGCCCATGCTCATCATTCCAATCCTGGTGGGACTCATCAGCGGCTGGCTGGTCAATTATCTGGCGGACGTCCTGCCCGTCACCCGCACTTTCTCCCGTCCCGTTTGCCCTCATTGCGAACAGAAATATCCGCTTTTGGATTACATGCTTTGGCGGCCATGCAAATCGTGCGGCCGGCCGCGCGGCTGGCGCGCTTACCTGACACAAGCCATCCTATTCCTGGCCAATATCTATCTCTGGATCAAGCCGCCGCACAAATTGGGATTCTGGCTGGCCTGTATCCTTTTGACTTATCTTGCCGTCGTCTTTGTGATTGACGTGGAGCATCGTTTGATCCTGCACCCGGTCAGCCTCGCCGGCGCCCTCCTCGGACTTGGAATTGGCATCCATCTCTATGGGCTTTCCACTACCCTGATCGGCGGCGCGGTCGGTTTCGGCTCGATGCTGGCGCTTTATTACTTCGGAGAAGCCTTCGCCAGATACATGTCGAAGCGGCGCGGCGAAACCATTGACGAGGTCGCGTTGGGATTCGGGGATGTAAATCTGGCGGGCATCATCGGCTTGCTGTTGGGCTGGCCGCTTATCATTTTCGGTTTGTTATTCGCAATTCTTGTCGGCGGGGCATTCAGCCTGCTTTATATCATCGTAATGAAAATACGAAACCGCTATCATGCCTTTAGCGCCATCCCCTACGCGCCGTTCCTGATTCTCAGCGTAATTTACGCCCTGTTCCGCTAACCGCCCTCCAGACGATAACCGAAGCCGCGCACCGTCAAGATCCGCGACGGATTCGACGGATCCGCTTCGATCTTTTTTCTCAACATCAAAATATATCTTCGTACGAGCGCCGTATCATCCTGACGATAAGCGCCCCATACTTCCTGAACCAACTCAGGCTCCGTGGCAACCTTTCCATTGCGCCGAACCAAAGCTTCCAACAGGCGGAATTCGGTTGGGGTCAATTCAAGAATACGGCCATTGATCGTCGCCTGGTAGCGGCCGGTATCCAATACAATATCGCCGTACACAATATGACTCGTATCCTTGCGCCCCGGCACATTGGCGCGCGATAGCACGGCTTGAATGCGCGCCACAAGTTCCGCAAAGCTGAACGGCTTGGTGACATAATCGTCCACGCCGAGGCGGAAGCCGCGCAATTTATCGGCTTCGGTGGCTTTGGCGGTCAACATAATGATCGGCGCATTGCTGACTTCGCGCAAGCGCGCACACACCTCCCAGCCATCCATGCCCGGCAACATAATATCCAGCAATACAATATCGGGATGTTCCTCGAATGCCAGGCGCAGTCCCTTGATGCCTGTCGGCGCCTCCAGCACTTCGAAATTTTCGTCGCGCAGGAACTGGCCCAGCAGACTCAATAACGTGGCGTCATCGTCCACCAGAAGAATCTTCGTCACGACTCCACCGCTTTCAAACAGAAATAAAAACACGCGCCGCCCTCAGAGGGCGCCTTGAATTCAAGATCGCTATTCATGGCCTGCAGTAAGCGGCGGGAGAGATATAAACCAAGTCCATAGCCATAAACCGACTGCGAATCGCTCACATTCAACCGCTGAAATTTTTGAAAAAGCAGATGACGTTTCTCAGCCGGGATGCCCGGGCCGCGGTCGGTAACCTGCACATGCACACTTTGTTCATGGGGAAACGCGTCGATTATAACAGGGCCTTCGTCGGCGTATTTTATGGCGTTATCGATCAGATGATGAAGCACACTCTGCAGGGCGCTTTCATCGGCCAGAACCAGCGGCAGGTCCGGTGAGACGCGGTTGTCGATGCGTTCCTCGCCGGGACCCTTGAATCGCTTCCGCACCACTTCATCCATGATCACCGCCAAAGAGACCGGCAGTGGACGAAGCTCCAGGCGGCCCGCGTCGACCGCGGATAAATTCAGGATATTTTCCACGAAACGGGTCAAACGCCGGATTTCGGCCTGCATCAGCATCAATGTGTTCTGACTCAGCGGAAGCGCGCCCGGCTTGTTCAAAAGCAGTTCAACCCCCCCGCCCAAATTATTGAGCGGCGTTCGCAGTTCATGCGAAACCATGGAAATGAAATCGGTCTTCAAACCATCCAGTTCCTGCAGGGCGCGATGCTGTTGCTCCAACTGATCGTACGCTTCCTGAAGCGTGTGCGTACGCTCCTCAACCCTGGTTTCCAGCTGTGTGTTCATCTCACCCAACTGCCGATAGACTATTTGCAGTTCTTCATAGGCTTTGCGAATCTCATTCTGTTGCGCCACCTGAACGGTGAGATCATGCGCCACGCCCGCGATCATTGTCCGGCGGCCTTCAGCCGAAATCGGGCTTAAAGTCAGCAGGTATGGCGCGTTATTCTTTTTAAGTGAAACATTGCTGGTCACCGCCTCGCGCGCGGCCTGTGCCAGCAATTCATCCTCGGAGCGCTCCAGATCGAATGTCGATTCGAGCCGGGCCGGGGAAATTGCGGCAGACAGGTCTTCTGTCAACAAGCGGGTCAAAGCGGGATTACTAAGCAGGATTTTGCCTTTTGCATCGGAAATAAAGGCCGGCTCCGCGAGACTGCTGAACAACTGCCAATATTGTTGCAGTTCCACTTCGCCAGCCCGAATGCCCAAGCGCACAACCAGAATCACAATGAACAGGATGCTCATCGAAAAGCCGGACCAGGAAAGCTGGCCGCTCAGACGCCAGTCCGCAAGCACGTACCAGCACAACGCCAAAACCAAAGTGACGGGCAGTACGTTTTGGAATTGTGTGGTGACGTCGAAGGCATCTGCCTCGTATTTCGGTTGCCGTTCATGGCCCCGCCTGCGTTCGCTAATGGCTTCATTGCCCAACAGAAGAAAGCCGATAATCCATCCGAGGCTGGTGGCGAATCCACTGCGATAACTCTGATATAAGCTCAGATAACTATAGGCATAATCGGAAAAGGTCAACCCAAGCAAGGCGATGGATAATACGACCGCCAGAGAAGCCGGCATGCGCCTTGCCATGGATAAATTCACCACCACCATCAGCAGGACGAGATCGGCGATGGGATAAATCACAGGCAGGTATTGAATCGCCGCGAGCGATAAGGTTCGGCTCAGGAACAACCAGCCAAAAGCGACCACGACTCCCGAATTGACGGCCATATCCAAAAGAAAGCGGAAACGCAGGGGAGCATTGCGGAAACCGGCTGAGAACTGGATCAAACCATAAGCCGCCAGCGGATAAGCCAGAAGTCCGAAAAGATCGACGAGTGAAACCAGCGGCGGCTCGGACTGGAGAATCAATCCGTAGAAGACCCAAAACAAATGCCGGAAAGACCAGGAACTCAACGCCAGAGCCAGATAGAACCAGGCTTTGCGCGTGGAGTCGGGGAACGAGCGAAGAGAGAATAAAATCTGGAGCGCGGCAGAAGCCGCGGGAGCGGCCACCAGCATATTGCCAAGCATGATTCGCTCAGTCGATTCGTTCGGCCAAAAAATCAACCAGACGATCACCAACGCCAGATAGCCCAGAGACTCAAACAGGGCAGTCCTGCGGCGGATGGGTGAACGAATTAATCGCTGTAGAAAAACGCTCATGGAACCTTCGGGAAGATTATACCGACTCCGAAGCCGATTTCTAAAAAAATCGAGAGGCCGTTTTTACACGGCCTCTCGCAGATGAATGTGTTACTCTCGTATCGCCGCGCTAGCAGTCAAAGCACTTGGTTGCTGTAGGCGTAAACGTCGGCGAGGGGGTATACGTCTTGGTCGGCTGTGGCGGCGAAGGCGTATAGGTGGGCGTCTTGGTGGGCGTCTTGGTCGGCGTGAAAGTCTTTGTCGGCGTCTTGGTCGAAGTCGGCGGCACGGGCGAGTTCGTCGGCGTACGAGTAGCCGTCGGTGTGCGAGTCCTCGTCGGCGTATAGGTCATTGTAGCCGGTAAAGGAGTATTGGTAATGGTCGGCGTGCCGGTCTTGGTGGGCGTTTGGGTAATCGTAGCTGTCCGCGTCGGCGTACCGGTCTTGGTCGGCGTATTGGTAATGGTCGGCGTATTGGTGATGGTCGGCGTGCGCGTAATGGTTGGCGTGCGCGTAATGGTCGGCGTGCGGGTAATGGTCGGCGTGCGGGTAATGGTCGGCGTATTGGTAATAGTCGCGGTCTTGGTAGGCGTCGGCGTCGGCTGGGCGGAAATGGAAGCACCACAGCCGTTGGTCAAGACAACTGTCAGCCCGAATGAATACTCGGGGACATTCGACCAGTCGGAATCAGAATTTAAGAAATCGAACTGGAAGGTGCGCGTGGCGTTGTCCGATAACAGCACACTGGAATTCCCGTTTCCGACCAAGGCCCAGGTGGTGGGAGAATCCGGGTCGTTCGCGCTGACAATGGTGTTTCCGTTAAACCGCCAGCGATCCAAACTCTGGCTGGGGTTGGCGGCATCATAAGCGCGCCAATCGAACACAATGGCGGCAATGTAGGTATCCTGATCGCTATTGTTACGGATCGAAATGGAAAGGCGCGGTTTCGACCCGTTGTAAAAGCCCTCGGTAAAGTCGTTGCTAAAGAAGAACTGACTGCAGTCAGGCGTCGGCGTCGCCGTCGGCGTGAAGGTCATAGTCGGCGTGAAGGTGTTCGTCGGCGTATACGTAGTCGTTGGCGTTTGAGTGGGCGTAAAAGTCAGCGTATACGTAGCTGTGGCCGTAGGAGTATAGGTGGCGGTTGGAGGCAGTGTATTCGTGGGCGAATTCGTCGGGACGTTGAACTGCGGCGGGATGCTGATGACGCGCGCCACGCGGAATTTTTCCACGATACCTTCACGAAAAGAGACCAGGTGAACATACGGCCAGATCGTTTGAATAAAGGGCGTGATATACGGATGATTGAAATCCACCAGAATCGCCACGCGGTCACCCGGAGCGCCGGCATCTTCCTTTCGCGCCCCGTTATAGAGACAATCCCCGTATGTGGCGCCGCCCATGACGGGCTTGATCAAAAGAAAATCTGCCACACCGTCTTTGGGATTGGCATCACGGCTGGAACAGACAGTAACTCTGAAGTACCCGCGTTCGTTCACGGCATTAAAGGCCAGAGTATTATTGCGGAAAATGGCAACCGCCCATTGATTCGCCACATCATGAATACTGGCTAGGCGGGCCGCATCTTCTTCCGCATCCTGGCTGGCCCCGCCACACAGGGTGCCATCCCCATCGTAATCCACACAATGAGAAGGATCGAACTCACCCGTTACAGCATAGCGAATGGTCTGGCGCGCAATGTTCTCCACCGAAAGCCAGGCCTGAAACAGCAGGGCAAAGTCAATGATGCCGAAGATCACGATCAGCAGGATGGGCAGGGCCAGCGCGAATTCCAATAAGGCCTGAGATGGACTCTGCCCTTTTGAAAATCGCCCAATGGCGCGGAATGTACGAGGTTGAGAACGTTGCATAATGGCCTCTGGCTAATGAGTCAGGCGGACTGCGATTTTATTCGCGATTTGAGCAAAGATCTGGCGCAATTGGCTTCCGCTGGGAGAATAATAATAAAAACCATTTTCCGCGCCGTTGGAATTGGGGTCGCCGTCGCCAGCGTCCGCGGCGTACTTCAACAGGCTTTCACCGGCCGGGTCAATGGCTGGCTTTAAGGTTAGATCGCCCAATCCAATCGAGAAGATCAGCGCGTTCTGATCGTAGGCAACATAATCCACCATGTCGCGCGCGAAGTCGTCTGCATCGTAATCATTCGGGCTCCACACCCCGCCCTCGCCCTCACAGCGCGCCTGCTTGGCGGGGTCGGGGTCAGCGCAATGCCGGGTGAGGGTTGAGTCGTCGCGGCAATTAAGATACAGGTGCGGGCAATACACATTACCGGCATTACCGTTAAGGTAATCCACAGAAGAGTTAGCCGCGCCGTCTGTAAGAAGAATCACCACCCACAAGGATTCTTTGCGGAAGTTTTGTGCGAACATCACGCCCGCCTCCAGCAGGCCGCCGCCGATATTCGTGGTTGTGCAGGATGAGGAATCGTGACTGTTCTGATACCAATACAAAGGACAGTCGAACGCGCCGTAAGCGCCGGTGCCGCCATGGTCGGTCCAGTCGTAGGCGCGGCAGGGACCAGGAGGCGGAGGCTCCGGAAAATCATAGCCATAATATCCGTTGATATCTTCGCAAGTCACGCCCGCCTCACCCACATCGGAACCATCGGGGTTATCTGCGCCGGCTTGAAAAACCCAGAGTTTCTCGATGATGTTATGCACCTTGTTCTCATCGTCCGAAAGGGGCAAAAATAAATTCGAGTCGTCGCCGAGAGGCAGGGGATGCACGTTGCGGTCGAAGGTTACCACGCCGACCCGGTCATAGGGGAAGTAAAGGTTATCAACAAATTCGTCTGCCGCCTTCTTCACATCGCTGAACGGAGAGCAGTCGCCGGTGTACTTTGCGGCGGCATTTTTAGAGTTACACACCGAGGGATCGCGGTCTGCCGATCCGGGGGGTGCGTCGAAGGTCATGGATTCCGAACGGTCGATTGCTATCACTACATCCACCGAAGCGGCCTCAGAAATCGCTTCCGCCCTCAAAGGAACGGAACGAATCCCGACCACAGGGAGAAAAGCCAATTGCACGTTGGAGGAGGCGATCACGCGCACCAGCTTGCGCTTGGGGGTTGTGCACAAGGATTCATCCGTATCGCAGGTGTCCACCGTGGCGGACGGGTCGTTAATTCCATTGAGCGTGAGGAATTCCACTGCGGCACGCGCCAAATCCTGCGGGGTGTAACCTTCCCGGTATTGCAGGGAGGCCGATAACGCCGCCGCATCCACCGAGCGGCGCAGGCGCCCGTATTGAATGAAAACCAGGCCCGTATCCACCACCAGCCCAACGAACGCAACCAGGGCTGTAATGGCAAAGACCACGATGATCAGAACCTGCCCCTTTTGGGAACGATGACGCTGTTTATACTTTGAAATATATTTTTGCTTTTCCACAGGTTAGACCTTTGTTCAGGGAGCGAGAGGCGTTGCAGTAGGTTCAGCCCCCGAGAGCGGCATGATGGCGTACGTGTAAACCGGAATGGGATTGGGAATGATATTCGAGAAGATCGGCAGATTAAGAGTCTGCGGATAATTATAGAAAATCTCGATCAGCAAAACGCCGGTGGACGGCGCGCTGGAATCGATTCGATCCTCAATAGTGGCCATGGAAAATTTGGAGGTGTGATTTCCATAACGGCTCCAGCCGTTTGCATTCGGGAAGCGCACCACATTCGAACCCGTGATGCCGAAGAAAGAGATGACGATATCATCGCCCACGGTTGGGTCCAACGTCACTGGCCGCAGGTAATCCTCCACAATATCGGCCAGCCCCGGCGGGTTGGTAATCGACTCAGGCTGGCTGGTATCAGGCCGCACAAAGAAATTCGAGTCTACCGAGCCATTTGCCTTGAACGGATTAATATCCGCGCCGTAGCGGGCGGCCTCGCGCGTGGCATCCACCAGGTTGAGATAACGGTTTAAAAGAAAGCCATACTCCGTCACGCCGACCAGCATGAAAAGCAAAACCGCCAGGACGAGCGCCAGTTCAACCAGGCTCTGCCCGCGGGATTTATTCCGACTGCTTTTGAAGCGGGAGAAAAGTTTCTTCATGGAAAGATTCGGCATGATTTGCCTTCTCAAATCATAACAAAACGGGAGGGGCAAGTCAATTGTACAGCGATGTTTGTAGGGGAAAAGCAACGTTTTTTTCACGAAAACCGGACGAAAAGAAACCGAATCCTCACGCCCGCCCCAAATTGCCCGCCGGTTCGAGGGTATAATCCCCGCTGACAAGTTCTCAAATCCTTTTGCAGGAGGTGAATCGCAAACATCACACGGGAAAGACAGCGCATGGTCCTGAGATTTCATAAACAAATCTCAGGATGACGAGGTTCAGGGTTCTCCATCGCGGGATGGAGTTAATCCCGGCAACTTAACCGGGAGAAAATCGAGAGATCAGCGGATGCCCTGCGGGATGCCAACCCGAATCCTTTCCCTCCAGTAAAACTTTGCGGACAACGCCACGCGGGTAACCGCGCCGACAATATCGCAAAGCGGCGAACCAACCTGTCAACCATCTCAGAGCCATAAGCCGGAGTGTCGGCGCGTGATGCCTGCCGGTTGACATGACCATGATAAATCTGGAGGAACCCATTATGTGTGGAATCGTCGGATATATCGGGCCGCGCAACGCGACGCCGATCATTCTCAACGGACTGAAGCGGCTGGAATATCGCGGCTATGATTCGGCCGGGATCGCTGTTCTGCAGGATCATAAGATCGAAGTGCGCCGCGAAGCGGGCAAGCTATCGGTCTTGGCCGAAGAACTGGAAAAATCTCCCATTCAAGGCAATTTAGGCATCGGGCATACGCGCTGGGCTACGCACGGCGCACCGAGCGCGCGCAACGCGCATCCTCACATCGGGCAATCGGGCCACACGGTAGTCGTGCAGAACGGCATCGTGGAAAATTTCCTCGAACTGAAAGACGAACTCATGGCCGAGGGTGTGGAATTCAAATCGGATACCGACACCGAAACCATCGTGCATCTTGTGGAACGTTATCTGGCTTCGGGCATGAACCTCGAAGAGGCCGCGCGCCAAACCTTTCAGCGGATCCAGGGCGCGAACGTGGTGGTGTTAATATCCGCCGACGAACCGGATAAGATCATTACGGCGCGCATCGGCAATGCGGGCGGCGTGGCGATCGGCTATGGCAAAGATGAAATGTTCGCCGCTTCGGATGTGCCCGCCATTCTCGAACACACACGCACGGTCTCGTTTTTGGAATCACATCAAATGGCGGTCATCACGCGGAATCAAGTTCAGGTGAAGACACTGACCGGAAAGCCGATCCAGCCCGAGGTCCAGAATGTAGCGTGGGATCCGGTGGCGGCAGAAAAAGGGAAATACCGTCACTTCATGCAAAAAGAAATTCACGAACAAGCGCGCGCACTGACCGATACTTTGGCGGGCCGTGTCGATTTCGTCCGGGGCCGCATCCGCCTGCCCGACCTGAATCTCACGCCCGAACTCGCCCGCCGCATTCAACGCATTTACATCACCGCCTGCGGCACAGCCGCCTACGCGGGCATGGTCGGAAAAACATTGATCGAAAAGATCGCGCGCATTCCAGTGGAGGTGGTGATCGGTTCGGAGTTTCGTTATAGCGACCCGATCATTGACGGGAATACAGTCGTGCTGGCGATCTCACAATCCGGCGAGACCGCCGACACATTGGCCGCCATGGAAGAGGGACGACGCAAAGGCGCGGTGGTTTGGAGCATCGTCAACGCGATTGGCTCCCAGGCCATGCGCATGGCCGATGGATACATCTCGATGCAAACGGGACCCGAAATCGGCGTCGCTTCGACGAAAGCTTTCACCGCCCCGCTCGTGGATCAGTACATGCTCGCCATTCTGCTGGCGGATCTGCGCGGCACATTGGACGAATCGACTCGTAAAGCGCTCGTCTCCGACCTGCGCCTGATTCCCGATTTGGTCGGCCGCGCGCTGGATGCCGAACCGGAAGTCGAGGAAGTTGCACAACGCTTCAAGGACACGGCGCATTTTCTCTTTTTGGGCCGCGGCATCAACATGCCCATCGCTTACGAAGGCGCGCTCAAGCTGAAAGAAATTTCCTATATCCATGCGGAGGGCTATCCCGCGGGCGAAATGAAGCACGGCCCGATCGCGTTGATAGACGAGGCCATGCCCGTGTTATGCCTCGCGCCGAAAGACGGCTGGCACGAGAAAATGATCAGCCAGATTCAACAGGTCAAGGCGCGCGGCGGAATCGTTGTGGCGGTGGCCACAGAGGGCGATGAATTAATTGCCGCGATGGCCGATTGCGTTCTATGGGTTCCTCAAACGCCGTGGATGCTTTCGCCGATTGTCACAGTCCTGCCTTTGCAACTGCTGGCTTATCATATCGCCGCCCTGCGCGGGCTGGATGTTGACCAGCCTCGCAATTTAGCCAAGAGCGTAACTGTGGAATAAAAACAAAGGAGGCGGGCTTCTTTCAAGTCCGCCTCCTTTGTTCAAGGCGTGGGCGTTGCTGTGGGAGTTGGCGTTAATGTGGGAGTCGACGTAGGCGTTGGCGGCGGATAAAAGATTTTCAATCCCGAGAGGTCATATCCGGAATCGATCTGTACGCGGCTGGCTTCGATCCAGCACGGATCGTGATAGATCGGGTTGCGCACTACCAGCCAGCCCGCAACGCTTCCCTGCCCAAGCAGTTCCACTTGAGTGCCCGCGCGAATCGCACTAATCACTTCATACTGACTGCCCGGCCCCACCCAGCATAACGCGTCTGAAATTACAGCTGGAGGCTTCGGAGTGGAAACTTGAGTCGGCGTGCTGGTATCGGCGGGAATCGGAGTCTCGGTGGCGGGAACAGGCGTCGGCAGGGATGCGGCAGTACCGGTCAATAACGCGGCCGCGGTTTCAACGATCTCAGTCGCTTTTGAATTCGCCTCCGCTGTTGCTTTGGGGAGATTGCATGCCGCGCTGAAAATCATCAAACCCAAACTTAATAGGCTCAACCATGTTCGCGATTTCATCCTTTCTCCTTTCATGCTTTATTTTAACAGGAAGATGCAAACACCCTGACCGCGTTCGATACGCGCTAATTGACGCGCGTCCAGCGCCATCCATTCCTCGAGCAAAGCCGAGTCCATTCGACATAATTCCGGGTGCTCTGCAATGACGGCCGCGTAGGGACAATTGGCAAACACAATGCGCGGTCCTTGCGCACCCGCCTCCCAGCGCGCTTGATAATGACTCGCGTTCAACTTCTCGACAGTGGCCGCCAAACGTTTCGCAAGCGGCCCGATTGGAAGCGTTGATTGATTCGCGATCCGCTTCGCCAGCGACCCCAGGGCCTGCTCCCGTTTCGAAGGAGATAATTTACCGAGCCATTCCTCCAGCGCCGCATCCAATAACACAGATAGATTCTCGCCGCGCAACGCGTTCGAAAGCTGATATCTCCGCGCAGGGCGGCCGCGCCCCGCACTGTGTTCCTTGCTGGGAGTCACGCGCCCATCCGCCGCGAGCAAATTCAAATGGTGGCGTGCGTCCGCGGCTGTTACCTGCAACACCTGGGCAATCTCCTGCGCCGAAGCGGACTGCTTCTTGCGCAGGTAAGACAAAATTTTCTGTCGGACAGTTGTCACGGTCATAAAGTGATTATACTCATAAATTTAATTATGCAAATATATTTTTGCATTAATGCCTGGAAAATTCCCCAACAGTGCTATAATCGCCCAACATTAAGGCGAAGCCGTTTCGTCTGTGCAACAAAAAGAATACATGATCCTCACCTGGGAATCCACTTACGCCATTGCGTTGGAATTACGCAGACAGCATCCGAACGTGAACATGGAGGAAGTCTCGCTCCAACAAATCTACCAATGGACTCTCTCGCTTGAGGAATTCGAGGACGATCCCGCGCTCGCGAATGACGACATTCTGCACGCCATCTATCAGGACTGGTTCGAGGAGACATTGAATGGATGACGAAAGACTCAGCCTGCCCGACTACAACATACCGCTGGACCTTGAACATGCCGTAGCGATCACCAATCTCGATCGCATCTACAACTGGGGACGCCGCTCCTCGCTCTGGCCGTTGATGTTCGGCCTGGCCTGCTGTGCCATCGAAATGATCGTGGCGCAAACGGCGCGCTACGACCTTGCCCGCTTTGGCATGGAAGTCATGCGCCCCAGCCCGCGCCAGACGGATCTGATGATCGTGGCCGGCACACTCACCAAAAAGATGACGCCCGCCATCGTGCGTCTCTACAATCAAATGCCCGAACCCAAATACGTGGTCGCCATGGGCGCATGCGCTTCGGGCGGCGGGCCATTTAAGGAGGGTTACAACGTCGTGGCGGGCGTGGATAAATTCATCCCGGTGGACGTTTACATTCCCGGCTGTCCGCCCACCCCGCAAGCGTTGATCGCGGGCCTGATCAAGTTGCAGGAAAAGATCGATAAAGAGTCGATTCGCAAAGTGCGCTGGTATCGCAAAGGGCCGGATACAGTCTCCATACCGGAACCCATTCTCGGCCCGGACCTGATCGACCCGCGCCGCAATTCCGAGATCAAGAGCATCGCCGCGGTCAGACCAACACAAACACAGGAGGCGGTATGACAGCCCCGGCTCAAACCTCCGTGATCGACCTGACTGTTCGCTTCCCCGGCATCGCCACTGTCGATACGCGCCCCGGGTACAGCGGCTTCATCGTTGAAACAGATAAATTGATCGAAGTCGCAACCGTCATCCGCGATGAACTCGGTTTCGATCTGCTCTCCAGCGTCACCGGCGTGGACTATCTCCCCGAAAATAAAATGGAGGTGGTCTATCACGCTTATCGCACCATCGGCGGCCCGGGGCTGGTCTTCAAGGTTCAGGTTCCTCGCGCAGACCCGGTGGAAGTGCCTTCATTACATAATCTCTGGCCGGGCGCGGATTTACAGGAACGCGAAGTTTGGGATTTGCTCGGCATCAAATTCGTGGGACATCCCGATCTGCGCCGCATTTTGATGTGGGAAGGTTTCGAAGGCTATCCGCTTCGCAAGGATTGGAAGGAAGGCTTTTACGAAGAGGAGACCAAGCCCTTCAAAAGCCGCTGGCCGGATGGGCGCTTCTACATGGCCGAAGACAAGAATCCGTATAAAGACAATCTAAGTTTTCCCCAGGACTTCGATCCCGAAAAATGGATTCCCGAAGGCGATGCCATGTTATACGGTTCGTTGGCCCGCTACACGGTAAAAAACGAAAACGGATTAAGCACCGACCGTATCGTCATCAACATGGGGCCACAGCATCCTTCCACGCACGGCGTTTTCCGCGCTGTTATCACGCTTGATGGCGAAACCATTGTGGGACTGAAGCCGGTGATGGGTTATCTGCATCGTAATCACGAGAAGATCGGCGAGCGCAATACCTTTCTGCAGATCATGCCATATACCGACCGGCTCGATTACTTCAACTCGATGAGTAACAACTTCGGCTACGCGCTGGCCGTGGAAAAGCTGATGAAGATTCCGGTGGCTGAGCGCGCCGAATACATCCGCGTGATCATGGCCGAACTGAGCCGCGTACAGAATCATCTTGTGTTCATCGGCAACCTGTTGAACGATCTGGGCGCCATGTACACGCCCGCCCTGTATGCCTTCGAGGAACGCGAACTCGTGCTCGACATCTTCGAAGCCGTCTCCGGCGCGCGCATGATGTGCAACTACTTCCGCTTCGGCGGCGTGGTACGCGATATACCCGAAGATGTAATGCAGAAGATCAGGGACCTGGTCTTTGAACGCCTGCCCGCCAAGACCGATGAGATGGATCGCTTCCTCACCGAGAACGAGGTGCTGGTCTCGCGTTTGAAAGGCGTGCATGTGCTGGACGGCGAAAGCGCGGTTCAATATTCGATGACCGGCCCGGTTCTACGCGCCGCGGGCGTGCCATACGATATCCGCCGCGCCGACCCGTACTCCATCTATGACCGCTTCGAATTCGACGTGGCCTGCCGCCAGCATGGCGATTTATACGACAACTATTTGATTCGTCTCGATGAGATCTACCAATCCTTGCGGATTCTACAGCAGGCCGTCAAGCAGATTCCCGAGGGGCCGATCAACTCGCAGAAACTGCAATACCAGGTTCGGGTCCCGGCAGGTGAAGCGTATGGGCGCATCGAATCGCCGAAGGGCGAACTCGGCTATTATGTCATCTCGAACGGCAAGCCCAATCCGTGGCGCTATCACGTGCGCGCGCCTTCCTTCATCAATATCACCGCGCTGGAAAAGATGTGCATCGGCACCAAGATCGCCGACTTCGTTGCGCTGTTCGGCGTGTTGGACGTGGTGATGGGCGAGACGGATCGATAGGAGCATCAGAATGTACGGTAAAGGCATTCTCAAAGGACTGGGCGTTACCCTCAAGCGTTACTGGGAGACCTATCTCGATGACATTCACTGGTGGCTGAGCGGCAAACAGCGTTACCACTCGGAGGAAGGCATCAGGCATCGCTCCAGTAAAAGGACGCGCGGCATCTTCACGATTCAATATCCGGAAGAAAAACTGATCCTGCCCGAGGAAGCGCGCTACATTCCGTTTCTGGTTTACGATGAAGGCCCCGATGGAAAGAAGGAAATCCGCTGTACTTCGTGCGGAATTTGCCCCAAGGTCTGCCCGCCGCAATGTATCTGGATTGTGCGCTCCAACGATCCGCAGACCGGACGCCCGATTCCCGAACCGACCGAGTTCTTCATCGACGCAGATATTTGCATGAACTGCGGCCTCTGCGCCGAGTACTGCCCGTTCGACGCGATCATCATGGATCACGATTTCGAGATCGCTTCGTACAATCGTAACGTTTACAATATGGAGAAACTGCTCAAGCCGGCCTCGTATTACAAAGAGATTCGTCCGCTCAACTACAAGTATAACGAAGACGAGCGCCTGGCGAAGGAAGCCGCGAAAGCCGCCAAAGCCGCGGCCGCATCGCAATAAACGATTCACCGCAAAGGGCAAATATCAATGATCCTTTGCGATTTAGATAAAACAGAAAGAGCATAATGACTGAATCAATCACGAAAGAGGCCATTCTGGCCGCACTCAGTAAAGTGCAGGAACCCGAACTGCACAAGGACCTCGTCACCCTCAACATGGTGCACGATCTTGAAATTAATGGCGACAAAGTCTCTCTTACCGTCATGCTCACCACACCAGCCTGCCCGTTACGCGGACAGATCGAAAAGGAAACCAAGCAAGCCGTGCTGTCAGTACCGGGCGTTAAATCGGTCGATCTCAAATTCAATTCGAATGTGCCCAACGATGGCCGCATGCGCGGGCTGGTCAACATGCCGATTCGCAACGCCATTGCAGTAGGCTCCGGCAAAGGCGGCGTCGGCAAATCAACAGTGGCCGTCAATATCGCGGTGGCCCTCGCTAAAAGCGGAGCGCGCGTCGGCTTGATGGATGCGGACATTTACGGTCCAAACGTCCCCACCATGCTCGGCGTGGAGAGACTCCCTCAGCCGATGGGCAACAAACTTGTCCCCGCGCAGGCCTACGGTCTGAAAATGATCTCGATGGGACTGCTCGTCAAACCGGGCCAGCCCTTGATCTGGCGCGGGCCGATGCTCAACTCGGCGATCCGTCAATTTCTCGGCGATGTGATATGGGATGAGCTTGACTATCTGATCGTGGACCTGCCGCCCGGCACAGGCGACGCGGCGCTCTCGCTGGCACAAGCCCTGCCCCTCAGCGGCGCGGTGATCGTGACGCTTCCGCAACTCGTTTCGCTCGAAGATGCCAGCCGCGGGCTGAACATGTTCCGCCAGTTGGAAGTACCCATCCTCGGCATTATCGAGAACATGTCCTACCTCGACCTGCCCGATGGCAGTCGCATGGACATCTTCGGTTCGGGCGGCGGACAGCAACTGGCACAGGCCACTGAAACGCTTTTTCTGGGACAGGTGCCCATTGACCCGAATGTGCGCATCAGCGGCGACAGCGGCAAGCCTATTGTGGCGGCCAATCCCGAATCGCCTGTGGCCAAAGCGCTGACTGAGATCGCGCAAAAGATCGCCGCGCAGATCAGCGTTGCCGCGTTGAGCGGGAAGAACGAAATGCCGATCAATATCGTCGAGTAGCGAAAGAGACCGGTGAATTGAAATCAGCCTGACGGCGGATTCCGTCAGGCTGATTGATTTAAACGCTCATGTTTTTCCATCCCGTCCTTACGGTATAATTATCGCCATGCAACCAACTATTATAGGTGTCCGTTTTACCAAAATCGGAAAAATCTATCACTTCGATTCATCCACCGTGCCGGATGTGATTCTCGGGGAACGTGTCATTGTGGATACAGCCCGCGGCAAGCATCTCGGCGAAGTTGTTCAAAAACTGGAGGAACTGCCTCCTGTTCCGGAAGGCGGATGGAAATCCGTGGAGCGCCGCGCCACGCCGCGCGACCTGTTGCTCCAGCAATCCTGGCAGTCCAAACAGACCGAAGCCATGATCAACTGCCGCGCCCGCGCCGCCGAGCTCGAACTGAAACAGATCAAGATCGCGGCGGCTGAATATAACTTCAACGGTTCGCGCCTCGCCTTCCTCTTCAGCACCGACACCGACGAAAAGGTGGATCTCAAATCGCTGAAGAAAGACATGCAAAAACTGTATCCCGAATCGCAGATCGAAATGCGGCAGATCGGTCCGCGCGATGTGGCGAAGCTGATCGGCGGCATGGGCGCCTGCGGTATCGAAACCCGCTGTTGTTCCAAGTTTCTGACCGACTTCAGTCCCATCTCCATCAAGATGGCCAAAGAGCAGGGCATCTCGCTCACACCCTCCGAGATCACCGGCATGTGCGGCCGACTGCGCTGTTGCCTCATCTACGAATATGAGCAATACGTGGAAGCGCGCAAGCAATTGCCCAAACGCAACAAACGCGTGATCACGCCCAAAGGCGAAGGCAAGGTAATGGACGTGATGCCGCTCTCCAATAAAGTGGTGGTGGCAGTTGAAGCCGAGGGCGAGGCGCGTCCGCAATGGTTCACCTTCGAACGCGACGAACTCCAGCCCTGGGACGAACTCGAAGCCCTGCGGCGTAAATCCGCCGCGCCCTGCGACCGTCACAATAACGGCGGATGCACCTGCGGTAAAGCCAGAGCTTCATAACGACCGCATCGGGAATCGACTCGCACCGTCGATTCCCGCTTGATTTGTACGCATCATTCCGACCCCGAAAGCTGATTCCATGACAAGCGACTCTTCTCCCCTCCCCGGTATTTGGGATTCCCCAAAAAGCATCCTTCTGATACTTGCCCATCCCGACGATCCTGAATTCTTTTGCGGCGGGACGCTGGCCTTTTGGGCGCGCGCCGGTCACAAGATCACCTATTTTCTATTGACTTGCGGCGACAAAGGCTTTAACGATTCCTCGCCCGCAGATCTCACGCCCGACGCGCTGTGCGCCATCCGGCATACCGAACAACAAGCCGCCGCCGATGTGATCGGCGCGCAGGCCGTTCACTGGCTGGAACGCCCCGACGGCTACCTCGTCCCGGATCTGGAACTGCGCCGCGAAGTCGTGCGCGCCATCCGCAAATTCAAGCCGGATATTTTAGTTACCTGCGATCCGCAAAATTTATTTGCAGGCTATGGCATCAATCATCCCGATCATCGCGCCGCCGGTCAGGTGACCATTGACGCAGTTTTCCCGGCCGCGGGCAATAAAACCTATTTTCCCGAACTGCTCGACGAAGGGCTCGAGCCTCACATGCCGAAGGAAGTCTGGTGTTCGCTCACTAGCCAGCCCAACACGATCATGAATGTGACCGGGACCTGGCCCATCAAACTGGAAGCCTTGTTGCAACATAAAACGCAGATCGGCGATCCGGAAGAATTCAAGAAGCGCATGAGCACGCGTCACACTGAAGATACCACCGACGCCAACCCGCGCTTCGAGGAAAAATTTCGCGTCGTCAAATATGATTAATGCAATAATTTCACCGAACGACCGAGGCCTTTCATGACAGACTTTCTCAGCGAAGCCCAGGAACTTTTCTCCTACACACAATCCATGCGGCGCGATTTTCACATGCACCCTGAACTGGGCTTCCGCGAGGTCCGCACCGGCGGAATCGTCGCGAAAGAACTGGAAGCGCTCGGCCTGGAAGTGACCAAGGGCATCGGTAAGACCGGCATTGTCGCTTTGATGGAAGGCGCCCAGCCGGGACCTACTGTGATGATCCGCTTCGACATGGACGCCCTGCCCATTGTGGAAGAAACCGGCGCGGAATACGCCTCACAGAATCGCGGCGTGATGCATGCCTGCGGCCACGATGGACATACGGCCATTGGCTTGACCGTTGCCAAAATGCTCGACGCTCATCGCGGTGAATTGGCTGGTACCGTTAAATTCATCTTCCAACCCGCCGAAGAGATGACCGGCGATGAGGGCCTGGGCGGCGCACAAATGATGATTCGCGACGGCGTGCTCGACGATCCCAAACCCGAATACACGCTCGGCCTGCATCTATGGAACGAGAAACCGCTCGGCTGGCTGGGCGTAAGCGGCGGCCCGGTGATGGCTGGAGCCGAACAATTCCAGATTCGCATCAGCGGCAAAGGCGGGCATGCCGCCGCGCCGCACACTACAACCGACCCAATCATTGCCGCCGCGCAAATCATCACAGCCGTGCAAACCATCGTCGCGCGCAACGTAAATCCCCTGCACACTGCGGTGGTCAGCGTGACTACAATCCACGGCGGAACGGCTTTCAACGTCATTCCACCGGAAGTGACGCTGGAAGGCACAATCCGAACATACGAACCCAGCGTGCGCGAACTTGTGGTGAAGCGCTTCGATGAAGTTGTGCGCGGCGTAGCCGAGGCAATGAACTGCCGCCTCGAACTGGAAGTCAAACGCGTAACGCCAGCCGTCATCAATAATGAAAGTATCGCCCGGCAGGTTCAAGAGTCGGCGCGGCGCGTATTGCCTGAATCCAATTTGAATACCGATCCATACACCACCATGGGCGCAGAAGACATGGCCTTCCTGCTCGAACGCGTGCCGGGTTGTTTTTTCTTTGTCGGTTCGGCCAATCACGAAAAGGGCCTCGATTACGGGCATCATCACCCAAAATTCGATGTGGATGAAAGAGCCCTGCCGCGTGCCGCCGCGTTAATGGCAACCGCCGTCGCGGACTTATTGAAGAAATAAAGCCTCCAGCGTAACACTGAATTTTTTACGTGAGCCGTCACATCGAATCAGGTACAATACAAACGTGATTCAGAAACGATTGAACTGGCTGACATTGATGGCGCTTCTGTTTTCTGCGAGCGCCTGCTCGTTCGCCATCACCGAATCCATTGCCAGCCCAACCGAAGCGCCAATTCCCGCCACTGAACTCCCAACGTCCTCGCCGGCGGGGAATTGTTATTATGTTTGGGCATACAAACCGCTCCCCGATCTCTCTGCCCAGATTCAGGAATCCATCCGCCAGATTCAACCGACAGCCGAAGCGAACGCACAAGCATACGGCGAAAATTGCGTTTACGAGGATGGCCATGCCGATTTCTCCGCCATGGAAACCGATTTCTCGGTGAGCGTGCAAGTGGATGATCTGAACAATGCGGATGATCTTGGCAACTGGATCAAACAGACCATGACCGCGATCGACCGCATCCCTCCCGACCAGTTAGCTGGTCCACAACCCGGGCGCGTGACTCTGCTCTTCAAATCTTCCGCCGATCAACGCTATGTGAGCTTCTCCATCCCGGATTATCACAAGCTTTCTCCGAACCTGAGCAACACCGACCTCCTGCAAGCCCTCTCCGTGAAATAATCGCAAAGAAAACGGGACATCAGCTCTTGACTTTTTCCGTTTTCTTGTATATACTACGTTTAGTAAATACTAAATGGAGTATATAACCAGATGACCCGAAATCTCGATCAGATCAAAAAGGGTTTTGCCGAGGGGCTGAGTCACATCAGCCGCTTCTGGGGTTTTCCCAAAGGGATGGGCGCCATCTTCGGCGTGTTGTATCTCTCCCCCGCCCCGCTTTCGCTGGACGAAATCGTCGCGCAGACCGGCCTTACCAAGGGCGCGGTCAGCACGGAAATTCGCGGACTGGCGCGCATGGGCCTGGTTCACCGCTCCACCCGGCTGGCAGACCGCAAAGATTATTACGAAGCGGAAACGGATTTCTATCAGGCCATCCGTTCGATTCTGAAGGAACGGCAGAACAGCGAATTCGACCGCGCCATACAGTCGGTGCGGGAAACGCTCGTCGAACTGGAAGCAGGCGCAAAGTCGCAGAAAGACGCGGAGTGGCAATTCGTGCAGGAACGCGTCCGGGCATTGCAGGATTTCTTCGACGCCATTGACAGCCTTACGCGCGCGGTCACCCGGCTGGAGAGTCTCGGATTCAAAAACGTTCAAAAGATTCTAGGAGTGTTGAAATGAAAATCGCAGTGACGGGCGCATTCAGTTACTCGGGCAAATATATCGCCAGGCGGCTTTTGGAGCGCGGCGAAGAAGTGATCACATTGACGGGACATCCGAACCGTCCCGACCCATTCAGCGGACAGGTTAAAGTTTATCCGCTGGATTTCGACGAAGCGGGTATGAGCGAATCTCTGCAAGGCGCGGAGGTACTGGTCAACACGTATTGGGTACGATTCGACCGGGGAAAGAACACCCAGCCTCGCGCCGTGGAGAACACGCGTAAGCTGGTCCATGCCGCCAAAGCCGCGGGGGTGAAGCGGATCGTGCATATCAGCATTGCCAACCCCTCTGCCGATTCGCATCTTCCGTATTATTGGGGCAAGGCGGCCAATGAAAAAGCAGTGATCGACTCGGGGCTATCGTATGCCATCCTGCGTCCCACCGTGTTGGTAGGCGGCGGGGAAGATATTCTGATTAACAACATCGCCTTCCTGCTGAGGCGGTTGCCATTCTTCTTCATTCCCGGCGATGGATCATACGGAATCCAGCCTGTTTATATCGAAGACCTGGCCGATCTCGCCGTGGAAGGAGTCTACCGCAAGGATAACTATGTCACGGACGCGGTCGGCCCCGACGCATACACGTTCAGGGAAATGGTGACAATGATCGGCGAAACAATCGGCGCGAAGCGGCGGTTAATCTCCGCCCCTCCCCGCTTTGCTTTGTTTGCCGCTCAGTTTTTGAGTCTGTTTGTGAAGGATGTGATCCTCACCCCCGAAGAAGTAGATGGATTGATGGCTGGCTTGCTCGTTTCCAAAGAACCGCCGCTTGGCAAAACGTTATTCAAGGATTGGCTGAAGCAGAACAAGGAAACAATCGGCGCGAAATATGCCTCCGAGTTACAGAGACATTATTGAAAGATCGATTCAACCGATCTCCACAACCCCCGGGCAATGTGGGTTATCCATGCATCCATAATACTTTACCCCAGTCTGCGACCCGTTGCGGTGGATTCGCAGGACCATCATTTTGCCGCAGACCGGGCACATCGGCACAGAATCCGGTTCATGGGTTTTCGCATCGGAAGTCTTCGCCTTCAGCACTGCAATTTGAAATAGATTAACCAAATCCTGAATCTGATATTCGCCGGCCGAGGAAACATGCACCAGCGGAATCCCCGCGCTCAGGAACAGATCTTCCATGAATTGATCGGCAGCGCGCGTTTCTGTTTTGGCGATCGGTTTGACCAGTTCGATTCCAAACGCGGGACTCATGTCGCGAGGATTGCAGAGTAGAAAATCCACGTGTTTGCGAAAAATCTTGTTGAAATAATGGACGTTTTCGTTGGGGCGCGCAACCGAAAAAATATCGTTGAGGGCCACCTTGGGGCAGATCACATAACGTTTCTCGACCATGGTCAACAACGCACGATACAAAGCCAACTCCGGGGCGGAGAGCAATTGTCCGCGCATTCGATACGGGAGAGTTTGATTGGGTTGAGGCGCTGAATTAGACATGAGAGCTTAAATATTATAGGGCAATCAAACGCGTGAATCAACAGCCAAACTCGTTCAATCTCCCCGCATCCATTCACGAACCCGCGTCTTGCGTGCGGCGTTACAAGCCGAACCCTCCCCGCGCATTATCTTCTTCGTCGCTTAACGAACTGAAACAACCGACTTATTGAAGGCGTTCCTGAATCAGCTCATCCACAAAGCTAACTTCGTGGCGCCGGGTCTCCACTTCCCCATCCAGCCGGGCGGCGCGCAGACGGGATAAAATCCTTTGATAGGCGGGGCCGGGTTTCAAGCCGCGCGCTTTCAAATCTTCGCCAGTTAGATGCGGACGGATGAATTGCCACTTCGATAGATATTCTTTCAATTCGACCTGGCCCGATCGCAAATAGACCGCGTAAACAGACAATGCCGGGAAGTCATCCAGGTAAAACGTCCACTGGCTCGGCCTTGTAAACGACAGGCTGTTTAATTCAGCAGAAAGCCCGGACGCGGCATGGGCCGCTTTCGTCAACACGGCGGGAAACGATAAACGATCCGCTACTGAATCAATTTCATGCTTTCCAAGAGACATCAGCCAAATCAGCCAGCCCAGCGTTTGTTGAACGGATAAAATATCGGCGGTTTTGAAATCGCCCCAATCAGCCGGAGGTGCGGCGAAAACGGCAGGTTGAAAACTTAAAGCGGAAAGCGCCGTGTGAACGGGATACAGTAAATTCAATTCAGATAACCTGGCGAGAGTTTGAGCGGGATATTTCTCCTCGAAGAGCAAATCGAACTCGTTGCGCAAACGCTCCCCGCTGAGTCCTTTCAGCACCGCGCGCGCTTCATCGTTGATCATGTCCAGCGTATCAGGCGCGAGTTTAAGATGATAGCGTTCCGCATATCTTATGGCGCGTATCATGCGCGTGGGATCGTCCAGAAACGAACGCGGATGCAGGACTCGAATCAGGCGCGCTTTCAAGTCTGCCTGCCCGCCGAGCGGATCGTGCAATTCCCCGAAATACCCGCCGTCCAGGCGAATCGCCATGGAATTGATGGTGAAATCGCGGCGCCGCAGGTCATCGTCAATGGTGGATAACTTGACCGTCGGCAATGCGCCGGGCTGTTTGTAAGACTCGGAGCGCGCGGTTACGAGGTCAATTGCCCAGTCTTCATAGCTCCATGTGGCTGTGCCGAATTTGGGATGCGTAACCGCCTTGCCGCCGATTTCTTTCGCGAGTTTGCGCGCGAATTTCACCGCATCACCTTCGATCACAAGGTCGAAATCGTTGACCGGGCGTGCGAGCAATAGATCGCGCACGAATCCGCCCACGAGGTAAACCGGCATTCCCAACGCGGCAGATTCGGCGGCCACGCGTCGAAGCAGACCCAGCCTTTTAGACGGAAGCAGGTTCGTGTTCAGGAGGAGGCGGGAGAGATTCGTCATCGCAACTTGTCAACTGCGGATGAAACGTCACTTACAGAATTTTCGGATCGAGCAGGTCGTTCAGTCCATCGCCAATTAAATTCCAGGCAACGCCAAATAAAATCACTGCCAGCGTGGCGGGCATGAACACCCACCAATAGGCGAAGAGATCGCCGCCCGGGCCAATGACCCAGTTGCGGCCCATCGAAAGCAAAATGCCCCAGGGCGAATTTCCGCCGATGCCGATAAATGCAAATGTGGCCTGCAGGATCACTGCATTGCCCACATCGCGGGCGGCTATGATCAAGGCCGGGCCAAGCGAGTTGGGAAGCAAGTGCCTGCGGATGACCCAAAACGGGCTGGCGCCCAGTGCGTGCGCGGCCTGGATAAAGTCATTTCGTTTGAGAGTCAGAACGATGGCATTGACCAGCCGCGCCGACGGCATCCACGAAAATAGGATCAGGCTGATCAACACCGGGTCAACTTTCATCAGGAAGTTCACCCACAACGGCGGCGTTAATTGAAAGAAAACAACCTTTCCGAAACTTAGCATGCTGAAATAATAGGCGCCGCCCATGGCTTGAATGGTAAGTCCTACAATTTGCTGAAGAAAAGCAACGCTGGCAATCACAGGGAAGGTCAGGAATGCGTCGGTGACGCGCATCGAAAGGCCGTTGAGAACGCCTCCCGCGTAGCCGGAAACGGCTCCCACTAAAACGCCCAGCAGGAACGCCCCCAGCGCCGCTGTAATCCCAAACTGGACAGCATCGCGCGTTCCCCAGATCAGCGCATGATATACGTCCACTTGACCGGACAGCGTTCCTAGAATCGCCTGCGAACTTGGCGGATGAGGGATGTTATCGGTAACGCGGCCAACAGCTTTGAACGGGCCCGGATTCTTCGGATCCATGGGAGAAAGTATTGGAGCCGCGAGCGCCACCAGAACAAACCCCAGTACGAGGATTAGACCGACCCAGTTGGGCCAATGAGACAAAAACCGGCGCAATCTTCTCATGTCTTGATAATCTCTTCGCGCACGCGCGGATCGAGGGCCGCCTGAATTATATCGAGAATGAACAGCAGGCCGATCACCATAAATACGCTGTAAACTGAAAAACCCAGCGCGGCAGGAGCATCCGGCTGACTGGTCATGGCCGCCACGATCACTTGCGAAACGCCGCGCAGGGAGTAAATGATCTCGACTACGAACACGCCGGTCATGATGGCGGCCGCGGAAAGCGCCATCGTCGTCAATGAGGGCGCCATGATGGCATAAAAGGCATGGTGCCAGACGAGCCGCGATTCCTTCACGCCGCGCGCTTTGGCGGCGACGATATATTCTTTATCACGCTCGCCCAAAATCATGGCACGGGTGATACGTCCCAAAGTGGCCCAATGAAAGATCGCCAGCGTGAAGACCGGCATAGCCAGATGGCGGAAGGCGTTGACCACCACGTCCCAGCGTCCGTTGAGCGCGCCGTCCACAGTCAATAAGCCCGTGTAATTGTGGAAGGATTCGCTTGCCAGATCGAGGCGAAGGACCAGGTCGATTCGGCCCGGCTGAAACCAATCCAGCTTGACGTAAAAGATCGCCAGCAGGACGAGCGCCAGAATAAACGGCGGGGTCGAGGTCCCCAAAAAGGCCGCGGAGCGGAAGGTACGGTCGAATGTGTGGCCGGAACGCCAGCCAGCCCAAAGTCCGCTGACGAGACCGAGGGGAATCAGAAGAATCAACGAGTACAGAGTCAATTCGAGAGTCTGAGGCGTACGCTCCAGCAAAGACGGCAGAACGTCCTCGCGCAGTGTGGGGCTGTATCCCCAGGTGCCGGTCAATAGCGATTTCGCCCAATATCCGTATTGAACAAGATAGGGCGCGTCGAGATGATAGTTCGCGATGACCGTTTTCAAAAAGTTTTCCGAGGCTCTTTCACCGCCCTTCCCCGGCGGGATGTAAAGCTGGGCGCGTGCCTCGGGCGGAGTCAACATAACGCCGGCATACAAAACCATGGTAATGATCACCAGAGATACCAGCGCATAGAACAAACGGCGGATGATGAATTGCAGAAAAGGCGGCATGGGATATGGGGATTATTTTACACCAGCGGGCCGGAACCCGTGAAAAACACTTGCCGCAAAGGAAAATCTTCCCAAACCGGCGTTAGTGAGTATAATGGACGCATGTCTGTTCAGCGATACCCCTCCCCGCGCAGTCAACAACCTGCCAGGCTTGGATAGGTTCGCCGCAACGCGTCCTAACGGCTCCCAGACCTGGCGAGCCGTTTTTATTTGCAGGAGCATCCATGGGAACGAACTTAACCATACAAGAGCTGACGGAAAAAATGAATACATTCGTTCGATCCAAAGGTTGGTACAATGCGGACACTCAACGTCCGCAAACAGCCAAAAATTTATCCATTTCGCTGTCGCTGGAGGCCGGCGAGGTTCTGGAACATTTTCAATGGAGCGAAACGGCAAAGAATAAAGATGAGCTGGCCGGTGAGTTGGCCGATACCGCGCTTTATCTTTTACAACTGGCTTCGGTCTCAGACATCGACTTGGAACAGGCGATTTTGAAAAAACTGGAAATTAACGCAACCCGTGAATGGGATGTGAAAGGCGAGCAATGAACGTATCCGTTTTTGGCGGTTCACAACTTGAAGAAGGCGACCTCGCTTACATTGAGGCCATCGAACTTGGACGATTATTGGCAGAGGCCGGTCATATTGTTTTGACGGGCGGCTATATCGGCACGATGGAAGCGGTCAGCCGCGGCGCGGCCGAAGCCGGCGGACACGTGATCGGCGTAACCTGCGCCGAGATCGAGCGCTGGCGCGGGCGCGGGGCGAATCCATGGGTGATCGAGGAATGGCGCAAGGAAACGCTCCTTCAACGCCTGCAATCCCTGATCGAGGGCTGTCACGCGGCCATGGCCCTGCCCGGCGGCGCCGGCACGCTGACCGAAATCTCCCTGATGTGGAACCTGATGATCGTGGACTCCATTCACCGAAGGCCGCTGATCCTGATCGGGGACGGCTGGCATTCCGTTTTCGATCAGGTATTCGCAAAACTGGGCGAATACACAGTGCACGCTCATCGTGAACTTTTGCAATTCGCGCCGGATGTGTACACTGCCGTTCGATTACTGGAAAATTCAAAAGTTCGAAGTTGAAACATTCGAACTTAAACCAAACATAAACTGAGGAAAAATGGCTGAAGATAAATTACCCGCCCGAAGCGAAAACTTCGCCGAATGGTACAACCAACTCGTACTAAAAGCCGAGATGGCCGATTACGCGCCTGTGCGCGGCTGTATGGTCGTCAAGCCCTACGGCTGGGCGCTGTGGGAAAACTGCGTCGCCGCGCTCGATCAACGTTTCAAAGACAGCGGACACGTCAACGCGGCCTTCCCCATTTTGATTCCCATGTCGTTCTTCGAAAAAGAAAAGGAACACGTGGAAGGTTTCTCGCCCGAACTGGCTGTGGTCACGCATGGCGGCGGCGAAAAACTGGAAGAACCTTTGGTGGTGCGCCCCACCTCCGAAACGATCATCGGCTACATGTATTCGAAATGGATCAAATCCTGGCGCGACCTGCCCGTGCTGATCAACCAATGGGGCAGTGTCCTGCGCTGGGAAATGCGCACGAGACTCTTTCTGCGCACCGCCGAATTTTACTGGCAGGAAGGCCACACCGCGCACGCCAGCCGGGAGGAGGCGCTGGAGGAGATGTATCGCATCCTCGATATCTACGCCGACTTCGCGATCAACGAAGCGGCCATACCTGTGATCAAAGGCCGCAAAAGCGAAACGGAACGCTTTGCGGGCGCGCAGATCACCACGTCCATCGAAGGCATGATGCAGGATAAGCGCGCTTTGCAATCTGCCACTTCGCATTATTTCGGGCAGAACTTCTCGCGCGCCTTCGACATCCAGTTTCTCGACCAGAACAATACCCTGCAATTCTGCGAGACGACCTCCTGGGGACTCTCCACCCGCATGATCGGCGCGATCATTATGACTCACGGCGACGACCAGGGTCTGATCCTGCCTCCCCGCCTGGCGCCCACACAAGTAGTCATCGTGCCCATCTATAAGAACGATGCCGAAAAAAGCCAGGTCATGGAAGCGGCAAATCGCGCCTTCAAAGAATTAAAGGCCGCGGGCATCCGCCTCAAACTGGATGACCGCGAGGAAGTAACCCCCGGATTCAAGTTCAACGATTGGGAGATGCGCGGTGTGCCTTTGCGAATCGAGATCGGCCCCAAGGATGTGG
This sequence comes from uncultured Anaerolineaceae bacterium, assembly GCA_964502095.1. Lineage (GTDB taxonomy): Bacteria > Chloroflexota > Anaerolineae > Anaerolineales > Villigracilaceae > JACPVF01. The sequence continues at coordinate 135,575 of CAZCUF010000003.1, read as the reverse complement.
AAAAAAGTTCGGTTGCACTGGCCAGGCGTGACGTTCCCGGACGCGGCGGCAAATCGTTCGTCTCACAAACGGGTCTGGCTTCGACCGTCAGCCAGATGCTGAACGAGATTCAGTCGTCCATTCTGAAGCGCGCCACAGATTTCCGCGATGCCAACATCCATGAGCCCAAAGATTATGAAGACTTAAAGACCATCGTTCAAAACGGCTGGGCGTTCGCCTGGTGGTGCGAAAGCAAGGAATGCGAGGCCCGCGTCAAAGAAGATACCAAGGCCACCACGCGTAACATCCCTCTCGATCAGCCTCAGGGCGAGGGCACGTGTGTGGTGTGCGGCCAGAAAGCCGTCACGAAAGTGTATTTCGCAAGAGCGTATTAATTCCTGCAGGGCATGGCGACGCCGTGCCCTGCAACCTATCACAAATGCCCGCCATTGATCTCGCTCGGTTACGTAAACAAACTTCCCGTCTGATCGATTTCTTCTTCGTGCCAGACGAGTTTCTGAGACATTTGCGCGGGATTCTGGATTTTTACGTCAACCGCACATTGCGTACTGTGGAGGCGGTCGCGCCCGGTTCGAACCTGTCCACTTATCACACCGCGCCGGTCATTCTGCGACAGATCGAACTGGGACTCGCTGAAATTGCCAGCAACAATCCCGCGGCCGCGCTCGACCTGGCCGATCTACTGTGGGATGAGGGTTATCTCGAAACCTGCCTGCTGGCCGCGTACCTGCTTGGAAGAATCCCGCCGCAGGAAGAACAGGGCGAACGTCTGTTGGCGCGTCTCACAGCCTGGACACAGCAAGTGCGCGATCCTTCGGTGCGCGTCGCATTGTTGACAACCAGCCTGTTACGTTTACGACAGGAAACGCCGGACCAATTCCTTGAGCTGATCGGCGAATGGCTGCATCCGGCGCGTACGCGCACCTGGCCGAATGGAATTCAGGCCCTGATGCCAATGTTCGAGGATCCCAATTTCGAAAACCTGCCCCCGGTGCTTCACATCCTTGAGCCTGTATTCGAAGCCGCGCCCGCCATCATTCAGGTCGATCTCAGCGACCTGGTGCTAGTCATGTTCAAGTCCTTTCCCACTGAAACTGCCTTTTTCCTTCGCCAGGTCTTAACGAACTCTGAAAACCCCATGACCCATGTCACACTGCGGCGCATCTCTTCCATCTTCCCCGAAGAACTGCTCGCGGAATTGCGCGACCTACTGCGCGCGAAGCCGGCTTCCACGCAAGGAAGTTAATGCGCTTGATCCCACCGCAAGCTTTCTTCATATAGCAAATTCAGGTAAACAGGACTAAAATTATCTTATCCTATCGACCACATCAGGAGGCACTCGCATGGCTAAGACCAAAACAAAGATGGACGGGGAAGTCTACTACCCCGCTGAAGAAGTGATCGCCCAGGCGCGCTTGAAAGATTGGGATGCGCTGGCCGAGAAAGCCGGAAAGGATTTACAGGCATTTTGGGAAGCTGAGGCCGAGGAACTGGAATGGTTCAAAAAGTGGGACAAGGTTCTGGACGACTCGGACAAGCCTTTCTTCAAATGGTTCGTAGGGGCGAAGACCAATATCGTCCATAATGCAATTGACCGCCATTTAAAAACCTATCGCAAAAATAAATTGGCGCTCGTGTGGGAGAGCGAAGACGGAAAGACGGAACGCACTTTTTCATTTTTCCTACTCAATCGCGAAGTCTGCCGCATGGCCAACATCATCAAAGCCATGGGCATCCGAAAAGGCGACCGGGTCACCATTTATATGGGACGCGTCCCCGAGATCGTTTTCGCAATGCTGGCCTGCGCCAAGATCGGCGCGATCCATTCGGTGGTCTTCGGCGGCTTCAGTGTGGACGCCCTGCGCAGTCGCATTGACGACAGCCAGTCGAAGCTGGTCATCACCTGCGACGGCGCGTTCCAAAACGGAAAAATCGTCGAACTAAAACGAACCGTGGATGAAGCCGTCAAACCGTGCCCATCGGTGGAGAACGTGATCGTTATCCAGCGCGTCGGGCATGGCGTGCCGATGGAAGTCAGCCGCGATCATTGGTATCACGACCTGTGCGCGTTACCGATCGCCAACGGCAAATGTGCGACGGAAGTGATGGACGCAGAAGACCCGCTTTACATTCTCTACACCTCCGGCTCCACCGGCCGCCCTAAAGCCGTTGTACATACGCATGGCGGATACATGGTTGGCACGTATGCCACCCTCAAATATGTGTTCGATATCAACGACGGCGACCGCTACTGGTGCGCGGCCGATCCGGGCTGGGTTACAGGACATTCCTATATCGTGTACGGCCCATTGATCACCGGCGTTACTTCGTTCATGTCCGAAGCCGGGCCGATGTATCCGTATCCGAATCGCATCTGGCAACAGATAGAACGCTACGGGATCACGATCCTGTACACCGCGCCGACCGCCATCCGCAGTTTGATGCGTTTCGGCGACGCCTGGCCAAACAAGCACGATCTCTCCTCGCTCCGACTGCTGGGTTCCGTTGGCGAGCCGATCAACCCCGAAGCGTGGAAGTGGTATCACCGCGTGATCGGAAAAGAAAAATGCCCGATCATGGATACCTGGTGGCAGACCGAGACCGGCATGTTCATGATCACGCCGACTCCGACCGTGCCGCTCAAACCGGGTTCGGGCACACATCCGTTCTTCGGGCAGGAGGCGGACGTTCTCGATGAACAAGGCAATCCCGTCCCGACCGACACGGAAGGCTATCTCGTGTTGAAGCATCCCTGGCCTGCGATGCTACGCACCATCTACGGCGACCCGGATCGCTATGTGAAGCAATACTGGTCGAAGTACCCCGGCGTGTACACCACCGGCGATTCGGCCAAACGCGACAAGGACGGTTACTTCTGGATCATCGGCCGCGTGGACGATGTGATCAAAGTTTCCGGTCACCGGCTCGGCACAGCGGAAATTGAATCGGCGCTGGTAAGCCATCCGGCGGTGGCCGAGGCCGCGACCATCGGACTGCCGCACGAGGTTAAGGGCCAGTCCATTCATGCTTTCGTGCTGTTACGCGCGGGCTATGCGCCGTCACCGGAACTGGCCGAGGAATTGCGCCAGCACGTCGCGACTCACATGGGCCCGATCGCGCGCCCCGAGGAAGTGAAGTTCATGGATAAGCTTCCCAAAACGCGTTCCGGCAAGATCATGCGCCGCGTGCTGAAAGCGCGCGCACAGGGACTGCCCGAGGGAGACTTGAGTACGCTGGAGGACTGAGAAAACTGTAAACAGCAAATGGAGAGGGCCGATACGCATGATTGGCCCTCTCTTGTTATAATCTCCTCCATGACCGATCCATCCTATCAACAAAAAATTCTTCAATGGCAGCGCGAAAAAGAGGAGGGCATTCGCCGCGAAAACAGCTGGCTGGCCCTGGCCGGATTGTTCTGGCTGAAACCCGGAAAAAATTGCATTGGCTCGAAGCCCGAAAGCGAGGTCGTTCTGCCCGCGCGCGCGCCGTCCTCGCTGGGATCGTTCTTCTTTGACGGCCAGCAGGTGTCCCTGCGCGTGAACGAGGGGCGGACCGTCCAAGTGAACGGGGAATCGGTCAACGATATTGTTCTCAAAACCGACCGCGCCAGGCAACCCAGTTTCATTACGCTGGACGGAATCCGCATGGTCGTAATCAAGCGCCCGAATGGAATGGGAATCCGTATGTGGGACAACCAGCGTGAAGAACGCCGCGTCTTTCCGCCCCGTCAGTGGTTTCCGATTAACGAGAATTTTGTTTTTCCCGCCAGATATGTCCGTTATGAACAGCCGCCCAAAGTGATGATGCCCAATATCTTCGGCCAGGCCGAAGAGTGGGTGATGGACGGGCAGGTTATCTTCGAATTCGATGGCCAAACTCACACTCTCGATGTGACCGAAGAGGAAGACGGTGTGCTGTTCGTCCAATTCAAAGACCTGACCAGCGCGAGCAAAACCTATCCGCCCGGACGGTACATTTATACCGAGCCGGTGAAGGGTGGAGACTTGACGCTCGATTTCAATAAGGCGTATAACCCGCCCTGCGTTTTTACGCCTTATGCAACCTGCGCGTTTGCTCCCGCACAGAATCATTTGAAGTTTGCCGTCGAAGCCGGAGAAATTTACATACGGGATTAAAAAGAGCCATCGCACAAGTGATGGCTCTTCACTTCAATCGAAATATCTGCTAGCCGCCCGCCAGGCGGATCAGCGCCTCGGGCACCCAGAATTTTCCATACCCAAGAAACAACAAAGCAAAAGAAACGACCAGCATAATAACGCCGGACCAAATTAGAACATGGTCGCGGAAATTGCGGTGTATGACCTCCAGCCACGTGCGCGGACCAATGCCGAAAGCGCGCAAGTCCATGGCGTCGATGATGTCCTCACTGCCGATGATGGCGTGAATGGTCACCGGCACGAAGATCGGGGCGAGCTTGCGCACCTGTTCGATCAGCCCGCCGTTTATCTTTTCGATCTCGTAGCCGCGCGCTCTCTGAGCGTCCATCGTCAATTGGAAGTCTCGGCCAAATGTCGGAATGAAGCGCATGGTCAGGTCCATGGCATAGGCGAGCTTATCCGGGAGGCCAAGCCCTTTGAAAGTTATTCCGTACAAAGCCGGATTCAAAGAATATGGAATCAGGATGGTCATCAAGGCGATACTGCCAACGCGCACAAACTGACTCACCGCAAAGAAAGCGCGCTCGACCGTGATCTTCAAACTGGGCGTCCAGCCGAAGATCGAGAACGAGGCTCTGAATTCACGGATGAGATGTTCCTGTTGGTAAACTTCTTCGCCGCCGCGGCCGGTTAGAAACGTAAAGAAGGAATACACAATAATAAAGCCGAGGATAAAAAGGACGGCGCGCCGGATATCCCTCCAGGCTATGCCGGAAGTAATCAAAACGAACAGCGCGAAAATAAAAAGCGGCAAAAGATAACGCACATCCCAGAACGCAAGCGTGGACAATAGAAAGCAGGCGTAGAAGATCAACCAGGCACGCGGGTCGAACCACTGGATGAACGATTTACGAGGGCGATAACGCCAGGCAACTAACATAATGAGTAGAAATTAGTGAATAGGCCGATGAGGAAGAGAGTGGAGAGTCTTCGACAACTCTCTCTCCACTCTCTTTGATTCATTGACTAACGACCGGATTGTCGCTGAACAGCGGCGTAGGCTACCACCAGCAACGGGACCAGAATCGCGGCGAAGATCAAGTTCGGCCCAGCGGCGGGCAGGAATTCACCCACAACCGCGGCGGGCAGGCTGAAGCCGTTGATCCAGATATCGGACAGCGAGGCGAAGAGGATCCCAACAATATTGCCAAGCATGCCCCAGGTCACAGCGGCGGTGATATCTTCATTGTTCGGGAACAGGTATCGTACGGCGACCACCAGGATGAAGCCAACGATGATCGAGATGCCGGCGAAGATCGAGATCTGGGCATCGCCGAAGATGTTATTGTTCGCATCGAAGAACATCATATTGGGCTGGTTGCGGTTCAGGAAGAACAGAATCGCCGCCAAAACGGCCAGCACGCCGCTCACCCACAACACGGTATTGATGCTCTGTTTGCGATCCTTGAAGAGCATCCAAAGGCCGGCCACGAAACCGATCAAGCCGTTGCCGATACTCCATTGGGGCGAGAGGCCGAAGCCGGTCAGCGCATCGCCGAACATGTTGCCGACTGCGCCGGTGAAGAATCCGACCACCGGGCCGAAAGCGTAGCCGAAGAACATCGGGATCGCGATAGCCGGGCGCAAAGCCACCTGACTCAGGGAAGGCACCACGAAGACCGTGCCATTGAACAGCCAGGAAAATACCGCATACAACGCGGCGCCGATCGCCATCCACACCACTTCACGCGTGCCCACTTCCCACGCTTTGTTATTTTTGGTGAAGAAGTAGATCACAAAAGCGATCAGCACGCCGATGACAACAAACAGGAAGCGCAAGCCCACAGTAGCTTGATCCACTTCGAAGTTGAAGGCGCCGACTGTTTTAGACAGCAGGAACATGACAACAGCAAAGATCGCGAGAATGACTCCCAACGAGATCAAAACATTCCAGAATTTTCTATCCATCTTCACACTCTCCTTGTCGAATTTATACGTGCGCCAGGGCCTCGGCCCGCAGGAAACGACCGGTCTGGCTGAAGCGCTTGAGATTGAGGTCCAGCAGTGAGGTCGGGACGAGGCGGTTGGTCTTGAGTCGGTCAAAGTCGCGCAGTACTTCCTGCGGCGGGCCGTCTGCCACGAGGCGGCCTCCTGCAACCATGAGCACACGGTTGGCATAGATCACCGCCAGGTCCACATCGTGAGTGATAAACAGGATGGCCTCGAAACCCGGCAATTGCAGGATCGAATCCATGAAGCTCATGTAGTTTTGATAATCCTGTCCTGCAGTGGGTTCATCCATAATCAGGATGCGGGAACGCATGGCCAGGATCGCCGCAATGCTGACGCGCTTTTGCTGGCCGAATGAAAGGGCCAGCGGTGGGTCCTGCTCCTTGTCAGAAAGGTTTACGATTCGTAAAGCCTCCTTCACCTCCTTCTCGATTTGATTCTTCGCATGTTTCATGTTGTTCGGGCCAAACGCCAGTTCTTCGCGCACGGTCGGAGCGAACAACATATGACTTGGGCTTTGGAAGACGTACCCGAGCGTACCGGCGATCTGCGCCACAGTGACGTCACGCGTATCGCGTCCGTTGACATACACACTGCCGGATTTCGGTTTGAGCAGGCCGATGGCGTGTTTGACAAAAGTAGTTTTGCCCGCGCCGTTCGCGCCCAGTACGGCGATCACATCGCCGCGGCGGATCTCCAAATTAATTCCATGCAGGACTTCCGCGCCCGGCTCATACTCGAAGGCAACATTTTCGAATTTAACCAACGGTTCTTTTTCGGACCCGCCGCCTGCCGCGTCGGGAAGAATTTTCATCTCCGCTGGAGCAGGCGCCCACTTGGCATATTCGATGACCTGTTCGGCAGGCAGTTTCACTTCGCGGTAACTCACATTTTTATATAACCCCTCCACCTGCCCCAAGTAACGTATCTCCCCTTCGGATAGATACATCACACGGTCGGGTTTGATGCGCAGTACGTCCTCCACGCGATGCTCGATCATCAAGATGGTCTTGCCTTCGTCGGCCAATTGCCGCACCGTATCGAGGGTGTCCTGCGCGCTGGCCGGGTCGAGACTGGCCAGGGGCTCATCGAGTAAAAGAATGGACGGACGCATGGCCAAAACGCCCGCCAACGCCACTTTCTGTTTTTCGCCGCCGGAAAGGGTAAAAGTTTCGCGGTCGCGCAAGGCCGAAATTCCCAGAAAGCTCAATGCCTCGTCCGCGCGCTGAATGATCTCCTCGCGCGTCACGCCAAGATTCTCAAGCCCGAAGGCCACTTCATTGAGAACCTTAGTGCCGAGAATCTGCCGTTCAGGGTCCTGCAAAACAGTACCGATTCTCTGTGAAATTCGCGAAAGAGCCCAATCTTTGGTTTCTTCGCCAAAGACTTTGATATGACCGCTGATCTCACCCTTATATGAGCGGGGAATCAAACCGTTGATACAGCGAATTAGCGTGGTCTTGCCACAGCCGCTGGCTCCTGCAATCAACAGGATCTCACCGGGATGCGCTTCGAAGGAAAGATCGCGCACAGCTACGTTCGTGCGGTCGCGGTAACGAAAGCTTAGATTTTCAACAACAAGAGGAAGATCACTGGTCATAGAGAGTCGCTTCGATGGGATCGCCGATTTTAATTCCGAGTTTTGCCGCCGCATTGCCGTTAACGACTGAAACGCACAATTCTCCCGTACTGCTCATCAGGGAAACCAGATCGCCCACCGGCCGTTCGCCGAACGCATCCACCATGCCTTTAATTTCAACATCCTTGATGCGCACATGAATTTTGGCTTTGCGGGCGAAATCCTCGCCCAGAGTTTCCCTGAGGATGTTGGAAGCCGCATTCCCAAAATGATCGATCTCGACGATCTCACCGCGCCATGTGTTCCCGGTCTTCTCCGGTTTCGGCAGGGTTAATAACACCGGGTCATCGAGCGGCGTTCCCAATTCTTCCATTGGAACGCCGCGCGCCAAATGCGCCGCGCAGGGCGAAAAAATATCGCGTCCATGAAATATGTAGCTGACAGACGACAGCCAATATTCACGCTTGTTCAAATGGACAAATTGATACGGCCAGCCGTTTTTCCGCGCTTTTTCCAGAAACATGGTAATGATGCCGTTATCCGGGCAGACGAAATACCAATCGCCGATGCGCGCGGCCATCGGACGGCGCTCCGTGCCCACGCCGGGATCGACCACCACCATGTGCACGGTCCCTTTTGGAAAATAAGCGGCGGAACGATAAAGAATGTGGCCCGCCTCGCGGATGTTCTGCGGCTGGACTACATGACTCAAGTCCACGATTCTTGCTTCTGGGGCGATACCGAGAATCACGCCGTGCATAACCCCTACGTTGCCGTCTTTGACGCCGAAATCGGTCGTAATGGAAATAATGGACATAGCCCAATTATCAACGATAGTGAATGTATGTCAAGTAAATTGGAAAAACCCATTGTCGTCTAAGAAGTTATGAGATGGCGCTGGGATGAGCAAAAAGGCTCGGTAACGCGCGCTGGTTGAGGCCGGGAAAGAGGCGGTTTTTCATCCGCAGGAATGAATGAGAATCGTCATGTCAGAATCCGGCCGCGCCGCTTTGACGGTTACGTTGTCCTACGCTATACTCTATCTTATAATCCTGTCGGATCAAGTTATTCACTATTCAAGGAGGCGCATATGGCTAATTTCAAACTAACGTATGCTACGATGTTCAATCCCCCGGAGGAACTTCACGCCGGCTTCGATAAGGCGGTTGCCGCCCTTAAGGCAAATCTCGGTAAAGAATACGGCATGATCATCAACGGCCGGGACGTGTTTACAGAGGAGAAGTTCGAGGATCACTCGCCTGTGAACACCAGCCAGGTGTTGGCGCGCATGCAAAAAGGAAATGCCGCGCACGCCAACATGGCGATTGCCGCGGCGCGCAAAGCCTTCCCCGCCTGGAGCCGCACTCCCTGGCAGGAACGCGTTCGTTTGGTGCGCAAGGCGGCTTCCATTATCGAAAAACGCATCTTCGACCTGGGCGCGGCGATGGCGATGGAGGTGGGAAAGAATCGCATGGAATCGTTGGGCGACGTGCAGGAAGCCGCCGACCTGATGTATTACTCCGCACGCATGATGGAAGAGAATAAAGGTTTCATCAAGCCGATGGGCAAGGATCCATTGGCAGGTTACGATGCGACCAATGTGTCGGTCCTGCGGCCGTACGGCGTATGGCTGATCATCAGCCCGTTCAACTTTCCCTTCGCTCTGACTGGCGGCCCAACCGGCGCGGCGCTCGTGGCCGGCAATACGGTTGTGATCAAGCCGGCAACGGATACCGCCTGGATTGTGCGGCTTTACGCGGAATGCCTGCGCGACGCGGGCTTCCCGGAGGGCGTGGTCAACTTTGTCACCGGCCCGGGCTCCACTTTGGGGCAAGCCCTCGTGGACAGCCCCGACGTGGACGGCGCGACCTTTACCGGTTCCTTCGAAGTGGGCATGAAGATGCACCGCGATTTCGCCATGCGCAATTACGTGCGCCCCATCGTGCTCGAGCTCGGCGGAAAGAACCCGGCCATCGTCTCGCGCAATGCCAATCTTGAGGATGCGGCCACCGGCATCATCCGCTCGGCATTCGGCCTGCAGGGACAGAAATGTTCGGCGGCTTCGCGCGTGATCGTCGAAGAGCCTGTGTACGATGAACTGGTCGCCAAACTGAAAGCCAAGACCGAAGCGCTGGTCATCGGCGACCCGACCGAGCGCGTCACCTATCTCGGTCCGGTTATCAATCAAAACTCGTACAACGATTTCAAGAATTTCACCGAGGAGATCAATCAGGCGGGCGGACGATTCTTAACCGGCGGCCACGTGAAGACCGGCGGCATGTTCGATCACGGCTATTTCTGCGAACCGACCTTTGTCACCGACCTGCCCTTCAGCCACCGCCTGTGGCAGTATGAAATGTTCCTGCCCATCGCCACTGTCGGCAAGGTTGGCAACCTCGATCAGGCCATGGAAATCGCCAACAACGTCAATTACGGACTCACAGCCGGATTCTATGGATCGCTGAAAGAGACCGAATGGTTCTTCGATAACATCGAAGCCGGTGTGACTTATGCCAACCGCCCACAAGGCGCGACGACCGGCGCGTGGCCGGGCTTCCAACCCTTCGGCGGATGGAAAGGCTCCGGCGCGAGCGGCAAGAACGGCGGCGGTTATTACTACGTTCAACTTTACATGCACGAACAGATTCAGACTCTGATCAAACCTGCCGCGGCCAAATCCAACGGGAAGCCAGCCGCGCAAAAGACGGCGGTTAAGAAAACCGTCAAAAAGAAAGTCGTCAAGAAAGCGGCACCAAAAAAGGCCGCCAGAAAGGCCGCGAAAAAATCCGCCGCCAAGAAGACGACCCGCAAAAAGACTGTCCTAAAAGCAGCGCGCCGCCGATAATTCCCAGTCATCTCCCCTCTCCCGCCAAATGGGAGAGGGGAATTTATCTTATGCCCTGGAATCCCAATCGGTAAACCGCATTGCCGGCCCAGCCTGTTTCTTATCTTTTTAAACGAACGTCTTTCTCAGCCTAGGAACGCGCATGAACGAATTCATCATTCGCATCGGCACATTTTTCATTGTGATCGGCATCGGAATCCTGATTCTGTTCATCGCGTCCGATTTCGCCAATAAGCCGGATTTCGATTACTTTTTTCTATCCATGCTGGTCATCGGCCTTGGCTGGCTGTTACGCAGGCGCAAACCGCCGCCGCCCTCCTCGGGCCGCTTCTCGACCTTTCGCCGCATGCGCGAAGGCAGAAAATCACATGAAGAAAAAAAGAAATAACACATGACCAAATTAATGAGCCTGCACGAAGCCGTTTCAAAATATGTCAGCGACGGAGATACGGTTTATGCCGCAGGATTCACACACCTAATTCCCTTCGCGGCAGGACATGAAATCATCCGCCTCAAAAAACGCGACCTGGTGCTGGCGCGCGCCACACCCGATTTGATCTACGACCAAATGGTCGCGGCAAACTGCGCCCGCAAAGTGATCTTCTCCTACATGGGCAATCCCGGCGTCGGATCACTGCGGATTGTCCGTTCCGCCATCGAGCGGGGCCAACTCGAATGGGAGGAATATTCACACTTCGGCATGATCACGCGCTTACAGGCGGGCGCGGCGGGTTTGCCGTTCCTGCCGATGAACCAAACCGCCGCGGCCGATCTCGAACAGGCGAATCCAAATATCAAGCGCATCGCGGATCCCTACGGCGGCAAGGATGTGATCACTGTGCCCGCGCTCAACCCCGAGGTAGCCATCGTCCACGTGCAACGCGCCGATGCAGAAGGCAACGCGCATTTGTGGGGCATCATCGGTGAGCAAAAGGAGGCCGCCTTCGCCGCCAAAAAAGTGATTCTCACCGCCGAAGAGATCGTGGACGAATCCGTGATCCGCTCCGATCCCAACCGCACCATGATCCCCGGCATCATTGTGGATGCGGTGTGTCAGGCGCCTTACGCCTGCCATCCATCCTACGCGCAAGGCTATTACGACCGCGATAACGATTTTTATTTGCAATGGGACAAGATCAGCGAGTCGGCGGAGACAGCGCAAGCATGGCTGGATGAATGGGTCTATGGCGTGAGGGATCGTGATGAATATTGGCGGAAGCTTGGCGAAGAAACTCAGCGGCGTTTGCAAGTCCGGCCGCGCCTGAGCGAAGCCATCAATTACGGGGAGTATTGATCATAACCAGCCCGCGTTCACATAGTGACAGAATCGATGTCCATTCCTTTTGTTGATTTCGGCGGCCGCGGCGAAACGATTCATTTCCTCCACGCCAACGGTTATCCGCCCGCCTGTTATCGCCCGTTGCTCCAACTGATGACCGCCCAGCGTCATGTGCTCGGAATGTTGCTTCGTCCGCTATGGCGGAATTCGAAGCCGGAGGACATTTCAGACTGGAATATTTTTTCGGACGATTTACTGAACCTGCTTGATGAACAAAAACTCGAATCGGTGATCGGCGTTGGACATTCCATCGGCGCGATCGTCACCCTGCGCGCCGCCCTGCGTGAGCCGCGCCGCTTCCGCGCGCTGGTTTTGTTCGAACCGGTTTTATTTACACCGGCTTACATCCGCATCTGGAACGTTACGCGCGCGCTGGGCCTGGGCAATGCGCTTCATCCGAAGATCGCCGGCGCGTTGAGAAGGCGCAAAAGATTCGACGATTTGGATGTTGTCTTCCACGGCTACCGCCGGCGCGAGGTGTTCCGCTTCTTTTCAGACGAAAACCTGCGCGCGTACATCGCGGGTATGACTCAGCCCAAAGCGGACGGCGGCTACGAACTGGCCTTCAGCCCCGAATGGGAAGCGCGCATCTATTACACCGGCATCGCCCGCGACATGGATCTATGGCGCGAACTGCCGCGGCTCGAAGTGCCGACTCTCATCGTGCGCGGCGCGCAAACGGACACGTTCCTCGAAGCCGCGGCGCGGCTGGTAACACGGAAACAGCCCAAGGTCCGGGTTGAAACGTTGGAGCAGTCCACTCATTTACTGCCGCTGGAACGTCCGCAGGAGTCATTCGATTTAATGCAGGGATTTTTGAAGGAGGTGTTATGAATTATTCATCCGCCGAGTTGATGATCATCCACGCCGCGCGCTTACTGCGCGATGGCGACGTGGTCTTTGTGGGCGTTGGCCAGCCCAACCTCGCCTGTAATTTAGCCAAGCGAACGCACGCGCCGAATCTGATGATGATCTACGAAGCCGGGGTGATCGGCGCGGAACCGGCGCGCCTGCCGCTTTCCATCGGCGACCCAACCCTGGTGAGCGGGGCGCTTTCGGTGGTGAGCATGTACGATATTTTCTCGAACTATCTTCAGCGCGGCAATGTGGATGTGGGCTTTATGGGCGGCGCGCAAATTGATAAATATGGAAACATCAACGCGACCGTGATCGGAAGTTACGAACAACCCAAAGTGCGCCTGCCCGGCTCCGGCGGCTCGCAGGAGATCGCGGCCTGGGCCAATCGCTGTTACATCATGACCCCGCATCAGAAGCGCCGCTTCCCGGAAAAAGTGGATTTCATGACCTCCGCAGGTTTCCTCGATGGACGCGCGGCCCGCGAAGCCAGCGGCGTGCGCGGCGCAGGCATGCTGGCGGTGGTCACGGATATCGGCATGCTCGAACCGGATGAGAACGGCGAGTTAATTCTGACCGCCCTGCACGAAGGCAAAACAGTGGAAGACGCCAAAGCCAACACCGGCTGGGATTTAAAGACCGCGCCTCAAGTCCGCACTACGGAAGCGGTCACCGAAAAGGAACTGCAAATCCTGCGCACAGAACTCGACCCAAAAGGAATCTATTTAAAAAGCGGAGCCTGACCGCGGCCCGGCACGGTCATCGATGCTCACTTACCCGACTTGCGGCTTCGAGAAGTTTTTTCTCTTTGGGAGGCGGGGTAGCTTGAGGGGGTCAGCTTATTGACCTGTGTTGGGAGGGTGTTTATAATTTGTTCATCAGGTTTTAACCCAGAACTGTATAAAATCCTACACAGATTGGGGTTTTAGACGGCATCGTGCCGCCCATAAGTCGTTATACGGCTGAATGCCGTTATCCCCTAGTTGGCTGGCTAACAATAAGGAAAATGGATGATAATGTATCTAAAGGGAAAAAGTCATGGTCTCCAATAATATTAACTTGCTCATTACTCCATCAGCAAAGACTATCAAAGCCACTTTCATAGAAATAGGGGCATCCTCAGAAATTATCAAGAAAGACATTGGCTCTTTGCTTGTCACATTGAAGGATGTTAATGAGATATTTGAAGTAGTTACTAATTCAAGTAATTTCAATTCACAATTACGGTCGCTCAATCCAATATCATGGTCAATACCTGCTACTGCAAAACTTGTGATGGATGTAGCCACAAAATATCTAACACAAAGAACTGGTTTTTCATTTACAGATTGGACTAATTTTTTTAGTAGTGTATTAACAAAATTTAGCAATTATGTTGACGGGCTGAACAAACTGCCAGAGATTTTGAAAAAATACGACGATAGCATTCCAATTGGAGATATTACAGAGGCTAAAAAGGACGAAGCGTATGTTTTACAAATCAAATCAGAAACTCAGGCGTGGAGAGGTTATATTGAACAAATTGCAAAATTAAGTTTAGCCCTAGACACGATTATGGACGCCCAGCAAGAAACTGAAATTCAAATAAGCCAGAACCACAAGCCCTTCGATAATATTACTGACGATATACAAAAAATGTGGGGGGCATTAACCGACAAGGCAGATACAATTACGAGCGATAAAGCTAGCGAAATCCAAAAGCGATTAATCAAATGGTTTTTCTCATCCATCTCTGGTGTAAAAGGCAAAACAAAAGAGTTTACAAAGCAAACAAAAGAATTGTCGCCGAAGTTGTCCGATTTAGAAAATCTTTTAGATCTTGAAATAGCGCAACTTCAAGCGTATGCAAGTAAAATAAGAAAAGAGGAAACTGGAATACTTGGCGCACGGGTTTCTGCAACAATTATTCTTCCCCAGCTCAAAAATAGAATCGACAATTGCAAAAAAGAAATTCTTGACTACAATAACTATTTAGAAAAGCTAGATTCGGAAATTGAAAAACAAAATATTTCGGAACAAATTTACGAAATTCTTGCAAATGAATATAGAGACGCACTTGAAACAGCAAGCAATCTCTTAAGCAAATCGTTAGCAGAGGCGGAAATATGGAAAAGGGAAGGAATAGTTTTATTGGAGAATGCAATTCAGTCAGCAAACAAAGAACTGGAAATAATTCGAGCAAGAAAACTATCTGGTCAAATCACAGACATGGATGACGTGAAAAAGAAGAGCAAATCACTCAATGATGAAATCCGCAGACTAGAAAAAGCAAGAGAAGTAATTGGTTTGTTGTAAAAATTTCAAAGGAGGTTTCCCATGAAAGAGCTAAACTTACGAAAGAAGAAGTTCTACAGTGCGACAATGCGGTCTTTTATTCTGCTGGTAGTGCTATTTATCCTATTGGCAGTATCAGAAGATATTAAAATGTTGCAAAATCAAAAAATTATTTTGAATAAAGGCGAACTAAACCAAAGCATAATAACGGGCGTCCATATCGCCAAAGCCCTTCTAACCTTATTCATTGTTGGCATACTTTTTAATTTTGCCTATGTCGCCGAGACCCAACTTCCTTTTATCATATCAAAAGTTCCTCAAAGCGGATTAGTAATCTCTTCTGCTGTTCATATTGGCGTTATCTTTATCGCCTATATTAACCTATTAGAAGTTGCAACGGAGAGGAATGGTGTAAATCAGGTATTTAATGCTGTTTTCCTGCTTTTACTCTGTATTCCACTCTTTAGGGGCGGTAAAGCACTTTATGAAGGAATAGACAGGTTCGCAAGCGAGACTACAAAAGTATTTGACGAGTCAAAGCCGTCAATTAATAATACTTCGCAATCCATAGTCTGCAAAAATTGCAATACCAAAAATGACATCACTGCAAAGCATTGCATTGAATGCGGATATAGCCTTCAAGAGCCAAAGAACACTCAGAACTTCATTTTGTGCCCCCAGTGCGGCGAGAAGAATCAGCCAAACGCAAAACATTGTGGCGAGTGTGGCACAAATCTAACAAAGACAGCGGCAAAGTCGTTGTAGGTTTTCTGTCAAAACGCATTTCAAAAAGCCAAATGAGCTACAACATGGGAAATGTTGAAAATACCAATTCGGATTCCAAAGAACGCTTAGATAATCTCAACGATTCAGGAAAAGGGCGCTTTATAAATATTGGTATTTCTATTGGGTTAATTTTCTTGGCAGTTTTTGGCGCATACATAAAGCTCAGAAGCCCTGACACAACGACAGTCCAGTTAAAAGTAATAGAAACACAAGTTATACCTACCGTTATTCGTTTCACTGCACCCCCTCCAAACACTGCAATCTCAGCCATAAATGCGATTCAAGTTACATCAACGTCAACGGCATCTCCTGTTACAGATTCTGTAAATAATTTTGCTCAAACAAATTATGAGGCGCAAATTTCTTGTGACGAGATTAGTAAAGTTAACTTGCGTAAATCACCAGGGTATGCCAACAAAAATGACAATAAAGATGTAATTGTTGAAATCCCATGTGGAGAGTCTCTTAATCTCCAATTGGAAACAAGGCATGCAGATGAATTAACTTGGTGGAAAGTCAATTGGAGAAGTTATGAAGGCTGGGCATCTGACCATACAGGCAGTGGTAAAACAATATTGATTTTTACTGAACCATCATCGTTCTCCCAATCCCGCCCTGAAGAATTTGTATTCTGGTACTTCAATGCCTTGTGGCAACAAAGAAATTACGAAGATTTATGGAACAACTTCCTCACCGCAAGTTTTCAGAATCATTCAAGTAGTAACAATTTCAATGAATATGTAAAATGGTGGAAAACAGTAAACCGTATTGACATAAATGGTATCGAGATTGTACAAAAGAAAGGGATTAGTGCTTGGATAAGAGTCAATGTCAATTTTTATCTAAATGATGGACGTGTATTAAATAATCGTGAATATGATTATAGTTTGGTGTTCGATACTGCCAAAAGGATTTGGATGTTTGACTATCCATAGCAAAGGTCACTGTTAAGAACCGCCAGCCTAACACAGCGTCCCGTAAGAACATCGGGATGATATGCACTTGACACATTCGCTTCGCTCAGTGCAGACGGGTGGGACTGCCGCCTTCGGCGGCGTGCGGCACGCTTCGCGTCAGGTTTTTTCTACCCCCGAACACGCCGCTTCGCGGCAGTCCTGCTCTCGGAGTTTTATCTTGTCCTGCCCACCCGCAAGTAACGCAAACCGTTGGGCGGCCAGATGCGAGTGTTTACCTGACGTTCCAAGAATGGAGGTATAACCATGCAAACGATATATGAGGCTATAGGTGGTCGTGAGGGGCTACTAAGATTGGCCAGTGCGTGGCACACTCGGGTCTTAAAGGACGAAGTGGTGAGTCATGCGTTCAGCCACGGTTACCATCCGCAACATACCGAGCGACTTGCCGCATATTGGACGGAGGCACTAGGGGGTCCAAAGACTTACTCTGGTCAATATGGTGACGAGACTTATGTCGTACGGATACACAGCGGCAACGGGCCGCACGAGGACATGGACAAGCGAGCGATCGAGTGTTTCGATCAGGCGCTAGAAGATGTTGGTCTCGCCAATGACGAGCCGCTCCGACAGACGCTACACAATTACTTCGCATGGGTCACCACTACCACAATGGCTCGTTACCATCGATCTGCGGAGGATGTGCCCGCTGATTTGCACATTCCAAAGTGGTCCTGGCATGGACTCGTCAGAGAAGATGGGAACAAATAACACTTGAAGGCGTGTTCGCTAGTGTGCCATGTCCTTCTTTATCTTACTAGCGGATGGCGGGGAGTCTGCGCGATTTACAAGCATTTTCTACGCCTCAGCAGTTTTCTGGCTTAGAATCAGAGTCCACACCCGCCCGCGTCCGCCTCTAACACAAGCCGTTAGCTCGCAAAATTGCGAAAGTATTTTCTATACCACCAAGGGCATAATTGCACTTTTGTAATCTCCCAAAACCACAATTGGTGACTATGTTTGATATAGAATAGAAACAAAAACGGAAAGGTCATCCCCCCAATGCAACCAACAATGCAGCCAACAGAATGCCCAAGTTGTGGAGGGCCAATTTCAAAAGCGCAGAATTCGAAATGTGAATATTGTGGTCGGGTATTAATCACGGCCCCAAAGCTTCAGGTTTCTGAAAAGTCGCACTCCGTAGCGCTGTTATTAGCAATATGCCCCATTACGGGGCTCTATGGCGGACATCGCTGGTATACAGGGCATTATAAATCTGCTATTCTGTATATCTTTACCGCTGGTGGTTTCATGGTTTGGTGGTTTATTGACATTGTTACGATTGCTTTCGGAAATTTCAGGGACTCAAACGGGAGATTGTTGAACAAAAACAAGAAGGCAAACGCTCTTTTCACCACAGTCATGTTGCTGTTCACCTCTTTGTTTTGTTTAGCTGGTTTCATGTCCAGTTTGCAACCCACAGCAAAATCTCCCGAAACGAACTCAAATATTTCTACTCAACCACTATTGACCTTAACACCAACGGCCTCATCAACTTACACGCCTACCATCACAACAACCTCAACTCCATTCTTGGTCGAAGGATTCATTATTCAAGATTATGCTAACATGAGGTCATCTCCTGATTTAATGGCACCAATTGTTACCATCTTGAGAGTAAATTCAAGAATATCTGTAATGGCAAATAGTCAAGACAACAATTGGGCATTAGTTATGACTGAAAGTAAGGAAACAGGCTGGGTGTATAAACAGCTAATTCAATTTTCCAGTAACACAGATCTCTTGCCAGTTAGTCTAGAAGTATTTCCGACACTTGTGCCAACGCAAATACCGACCGCGACCCCGGTTCCAGCAGTGTCTTTAGATTCAATATATGACTACCTCCAAAGTAAGACTGCTCTACAATTCAAAGAATATTCTCAGGCAATTATTGGTAAACCAGTTCGCGAAAGAGTTGAAATTGGCAATGTTGATGAGCAGGGAAGGGTGATATTGCATGGCCCTTGGTCTCCATATCTTTTTAATATTTCAGACATGTGTGTTGTTGTGACAGGAGTACCTACTGATAAATCAATCAGGTTATCCCCAGGCGGAAAATATTCATTGGAAGCTACTATATCTGGCATCATAAGTGACTACAATTACTTCATAAACTGTGAGTACACGGTGATACTAAATTATGTCTCAATCAAATAATACCGAAATCAAATTGCTATTCCAAAGAGCGGGCTAACAATGCGCGCGGCAACTGTGTTGAAAGTCAAGAGCAAAGGCCGCTATTGATCCGTCTCAAACCATGATGGCCTCCCTGAACGGCTGTTGACCGCGCATCATGGCGTTGAGAATGGTCAGCATTTTTCTCATGCAGGCGGCGATGGCCATCTTCTTCTCCTTGCCCCTTTTCGCCAATTGCTCATACTGTGACTTGATCGCCGGGTTGTAGCGTATCGCCGATAACGCCGACTTGTACAAGACGCTCGATACTCACTGGAAGGCTCGCTCGCCCGATCTGCGGTTTTTTGGACAAGTTCTGAATCCCTGCCACCCGACCACCCTCTTCTAAAAACAGTCTCAGTTCTATGCTACACTTAAGGCAGGCTACATACAATGACCATTCAGAGCAGCGTTCAAATTGGCGATGTTATTCGCAATGCCGTTGTATTCAACGTCAAAAACTGGCTAGGTGGCACGATGAATTCCGATTCTCTAATCCAGTCCGTCCAAGATTTCTTTGCTGTTTTAGAAGAACGCAAGATTGATTATGTTCTTGTCGGGGGAATTGCCATCCTTTACTATGTTGAAGGGAGAAATACCCAGGATTTAGACTTGCTTATGGCGGTCTCCTCTTTGGAGAAACTGCCCGAACTTAAAATCACAAGTCAAGAGATGTATTTCGCCCGTGCAAATTTTGGCGAGTTGCAAATCGACCTTTTGCTCACACAAAATCCGCTTTTCAAGAAAGTTCATGAAGAGTATTCACAGGTTCAAAAGTTTCTTGACCGAAATATCCCTTTGGCGACTGTTGAAGGTTTGTTGCTCTTAAAGTTATATGCACTGCCTTCTTTATATCGGCAGGGTAATTTTGCAAGAGTCGGCATCTACGAAAATGACATTGCGACTTTACTTCATTATTACCAGCCGGATACAGCCGCCTTGCTCAGTGAAATTTCAAAGTATGTAGATGAAACAGATTTTGAAGAAATCAAAGGCATTGTGTCTGACATTCAAAATCGTATCAAGCGTTTCAGAAATGAGTCTCGCTAAATAGACAGGCGTGCCAACATATCACCCCGTAAGAACATCGGGATGATATGCACTTGACACATTCGCTTCGCTCAGCGCAGGCGGGTGGGACTGCCGCCTTCGGCGGCGTGCGACTTTTTCCACACTTGAATACGCCGCTTCGGGGCAGTCCTGCTTTCGAAAGTTTTGTCCACACCCGCCCACCCGCAAGTAACGCACACCGTTTGGCTGTCCCTTGCAAATCATAGGTAACAAATGAAAACAAAAGCACTTCTGACGATAATCTTTGCCATCATCCTTGTTTCATGTTCGCCAGCAATTACGCCCGTGTCAATACAGACAAGCACCCCTATTGCAACAATTACTGCCATTTCCACACTTCCGCCAACGCTGACGCCCGCACCGACTTCAACACAGTCACAAGTGACGCCAACCGCGTTATATACTCCTGTTGAATTGTCGTCCGAAGATAATGAAGCCTTTCAAAAAGCGTTAAGCGATATTCCTCTTTATCGTCAAGGCGATATCCAAATCAAAGTTCAAGATGAAAATGGAAATCCGCTGTCAGGTTATCAGGTTAAATATCGCCAAACCAGCCATGATTTTATTTTCGGTTCAGTAATTTTTCCTGCTCAAACCGGCCAGATACAAGAAGCTGGCATTAATTACTGGGATTTTGAGATGCAATGGCAGTGGATTCAACCACAGGAGAAGAAATTTACCTTTGATTTCGTCAACTACTGGGAAGGCGTCGACGAAATGAAATCCGCTCGTTTTGGAACCATGGCGAGCGCCATGTTCCTGTTACTTCAAGAAAATGGTCGAGACATTCCGCCTTATTGGCGTGAAATAAGCTTTGACGAATTTTTAAAAAAAGAGTATGAGTATGTGTCTGCAACGGTCAAAAGATTTGGCCCCTCCATCGATGTGTGGGAAGCCATCAGCGAACCTAATTTCAATTTCCGAAATCCGCTTAACTTAACCAAGGAACAATATTACCAGGCCATTGCCGTCTCGAGCAAAGCAATTCGCGATAATGATCCTACGGCGGTGATTGAAATTAATTTAGGAGTACCTTGTGGTCAAATCGCTTGGGAATCGGATTTCGAAATCGTTCAGGGTTTACTGGATCGGAATATAGATTTTGACCAGATCGGTCTACAGTTTTACAACAACTCTTATGCCTATAATGGTTTCTATTTTGGCAAAGACTCACTGACAGAGATGAGCGAATGTTGGAATTCATACGAAAAAATCCTAGCTCCCAATGGAAAAAAGTTAAAGATGACGGAGATGGCAGTATCATCAGATCGTCAGGGTAGTCAACTAGGTTACTGGAACGTCCCATGGACTGAGGATACGCAAGCTCAATATTTGGAGAAATTTTATACGATCTTCTTTGCAAAACCAACGAATACAGGCTTATCCTGGTATCATACGCTCGATACACAGGATGATCAAAATTCATTTGTGATTTATAAAGGCGGCTTGATCAAGGAGGACGGAACGCCAAAGAAATCATATTTTACGCTTCAAAATCTGATCAAAGAGTGGACAACAACTGGCGATGGGAAAACCGATCAGGATGGGGCATTGGCATTTCGAGGCTTCGGTGGCGATTATGAGATCCAGATCACAGATCCGAAAACTGGGGGGAGGATGTACGCGCAAGTACACGTAACCGAACAAAAATTCTCCAGCGAAACCATTACTTTTATACCCAACAAACAGCTGAATGAACAAAAAGAAAAATTAGAAAAGCTTATCGCGTATTGGGAATCTGATTCCAACGCCATACTTGCCAATAAAGGCCATGATTATCTTGCCCTGGTCAATCATCATCTCCAAAATGCGGAGTGGCAACTGGCAGAACAAACGATTTCCGCTGCTCTTGACGAATTAGCAATCACCATCGAATTGGACATCCCAGTGGAAAAATTTAAGATCGCCAGTCCCGGAGTGGATCAGCCGATTATCGATAATCACAGGGCCGTCATTTGGGGTGCAGATACTCTATACTATCCCTATGATTTTCCGTCGGGGACAGTTTCGGTGGAAGTTGTGGCACACTCGCAAAGTGAAAAGGGTGAGTTTCCTTCCATGGTTCTTGGTGTTGGAGCTAGTTATTCTGAAATGTGGAAGGTGGAAAACCCTCAGCCGCAAACGTACTCATTCACAATGTCAATGACTGGCACGGAAAAAGTCTTTACCATACGCAATCCATATATTGAGCAGGTGAATCAAAGCATCATCACCCAAAACGGAAATGTTGGTGAATTGAAACTTTTTATTGATAGTGTAAAGTTGATTATTAGAACAACAGAGGTTCCGTAAGTCAAAGACAGCCAACAAAGCGTGCAGTAACAGTCTTGAAAGTCAAGAGAAAAAAACGCCATTGGCGGGAAAAGCAATCCGTTTCAAAGCATGATGGCCTCCCTGAACGGCTGGTTGGTCGCGCATCATGGCGTTGAGAATGGTGAGCATTTTTTCAGCGCATGCGGGTAAGACTGCCGCCTTCGGCGGCTTGCGGCGTATCCGGCATTAGTTTGTATATAATCATAGGGTTGATCATCCCACAGGAACAGGAACCGCCCATGTCTCTTTCAAGCAACTCCCCCTCTCGTTCTTTTCTTAGCACAATTTTCTTATCGCCGGACGAACGCCGCCTGCGCGCAGGCTGGCGTTTATTAATTCAGACAATTTTATTCCTCGTACTCGCTGTCATCGTCAGTTTAGTGGCGGGGATAATCGCATATGTTCTGCATGCGGATTTATCCGGCGCGCTGTATTTCGCCCTCAACATTCTCGTCGAGCTGATCGCGGTGACGCTGTCCATTTATCTGGCGCGCAGATTTTTGGATAAGCGTTCGTTCACCAGCCTCGGCTTCAAACTCGACCGCTTCATGCTTCCCGACCTGCTGGCGGGCATCGTCATCACGTTCGTCATAATGGGTTTGATCTTTGCCGCGCTGTGGGCGCTGGGTTGGCTCACTTTCCAATCCTTTGCATGGAATAGCGACCCGCTTCCACACGTCATTTTGCAGACGGTTGAATTCCTCCTCATCTTTATTCTCGCGGGTTGGAGCGAGGAACTGCTCAGCCGCGGCTACCATCTGCAGACCATCGCCAGCGGCATAAATTTATTCTGGGGCGTGACCATTTCATCCGCCGTCTTCGGCCTGCTTCATCTCGGAAACCCAAACGCCACATGGGTCAGCGTGGCGGGCATTTTCTTTGCGGGGCTATTTCTCGCTTATGGCTACGTGCGCACCAAACAATTATGGCTCCCAATCGGACTGCACATCGGCTGGAACTTCTTCGAGGGCGTGGTGTTCGGCTTCCCTGTCAGCGGGCTGGATATTTATCCACTGATACGGATTCGGGTACAAGGTCCGGAAATATGGACAGGCGGCGCGTTCGGACCCGAAGCGGGACTCATCGTTCTCCCCGCCCTCGCGCTGGGCGCCGTTATGATTTACTTTTACACCCGCCGGCCGCGCAGTACATCCGAAGAATAGGTACTTCCAGCCTCTTTACTGATGCCGCCTTTCAAATTAAAGTTGTAGGCGGTTGACCGATGAAACGATTTATTCGCGCCGTATTGTTCGACCTCGGCAACACCTTGATGTACGCGCCCAAACCCTGGCCGCCCATCGAAGCACAGGCGGATGAGGCGTTAACAGAGCGGCTTCAAGCGGAGGGCATCAAAGTTCCGGCCACGTTCGCGAAGGAATTCCGCGGCCGGCTGACGGAATATTACGCCCGGCGCGAACAGGATTATTTTGAAACAACGTATTATTCGGTGGTGCGTGAAATGCTCGCGGAGCGCGGCTATCCCCATCTGGATGAAGCCGTCATCCGCTCCGCGCTGGAGGCGTTGTTCTCCGTCACACAGCAAAACTGGAAATTGGAGGAGGACGCGCCGCTCACCCTGCGGATTCTCGAATCGGGGGGTTATCGTCTCGGGCTGGTATCCAACGCGGGCGATCACAAAGATGTGCTCCAACTGGCCGGGAAGTTCGGCATCGAACCGTTTTTTGATTTTGTGCTGACTTCCGCGGCCTGTTCCTATCGCAAACCGCATCCGCGCATCTTCGAGCTGGCGCTGACTCACTGGGCCTTACCCGCCAGGGAAGTTGCCATGGTCGGCGACATGCTGAACGCGGATATCCTCGGCGCGCAGAAAGTAGGTTTATACTCAATTTGGATCGACCGGCGTTCCAAAGCCTCCGCCGCCGAAACAGCCAACATTCACCCTGACGCGGTTGTGCAGACTTTGGATCAAATTCCGCATTTGCTGAGCGAATTGTGGAAATAAAAGCAGGGTGCGCTCTTCAAGCAAAAGGCTCAAAGACGTAAAAAATCTTTGAGCCTTTTTATTTCAGCAGTTAACCGATCATAATTTGAAATATCAGGATGTAGTCAACGCCCCGAAGCCTCGCGCCGCTGGCGTGAAATCGCTTCGATGGTTACAGCCACCAGCAACACGCCGCCGGTGATCATAAATTTGATCGGCGATGGAAGCGCGAGCAGGTCCATGCCGTTCGAGATCGAGCCGATCACCAACGCGCCGAGCAAAGCCGACCAGACACTGCCGCGCCCGCCGAACAAACTGGTGCCGCCGATCACGGCCGCGGCGATCACATTCAAGAGCAGGTCGCTTCCGCCGGAGGATTGGTTGACCGCCAGCAAACGGGAGGCGGCGAGAATCCCGCCAAAGGCCGCCAGCGCGGAAGCCAGGCCAAAAACAATCACGCGTATAAGGTTCACGTTGATACTGGCGCGGCGCGCGGCTTCCACATTACCGCCGGTCGCGTAAATATGCCGCCCGAACACCGTCCGCTTGGTGATGAAATCGAAGAGCACAAGCACGGCGATGAAGAAGACCATCGCGGAGGGCAGGCCGCGGTCTGCGTTCGTAATTAACAAAGTACCGATCACCAGCACCACCACCACTGCGATTTGTAAAATGACGCCGCCAATGGAGCGAAATTGCAAACCGGCGTCCCTGCGCCGGCGGCGTTCCCAAATAAAACCGATCGCATAGACTACAATGAACAGCACGCCCACGATCCATGAATACAATTCGCCGTTGGGCAAATCGCGCTTCAGGAACGTGCTGGCGATGCCCACAATGAACGGGTCGCGCAAATTGACCGTGCCCGTTTCGCCCAGCACAAATAACAGCGCGCCCACCCAGCCGATCAGCCCTGCCAGCGTTACGATGAAGGAGGGAATTTTAAAGCGCGTCACCCAAAAGCCCTGGAATAACCCGATTGCGAAACCAGCCGCCAGTCCCGCGAGAACCGCAAGCGGGGCGGGAATCCCAAGCTTGACGTTCAGGACAGCCATCACCGCCGCGCATAATCCGCTGACGGAACCGGCCGACAAATCCACTTCGCCCAATAAAAGAATCAGTACCGCGCCGACCGCGATGGTACCCAATGCGGAAATCTGCGCCATCAAGTTGGTGAGATTGAGGGGCGATAGAAATTTGTCGTTGGCGCGTTGAAAGATCAGCCAGATGACCAGCAAGCCAAAGACCGTGGGCAGTATGCCCAAATCGGACCGAAGAAATTGCCGCCACCATCTCGAAAGCAAATTGCCCGATGGATTCTCGTCGAGCCGCGGATCGTGAACCATGGTGCTCATGAGAATGACCCTCCCTTACTGCGTTGAATGCGCCCGCCGCTCGAACCGTCCTTCCCAAACTCCGCGCCTGTAATGGCCGCCACGATCTGTTCGCGGCTGGTGCCGTGCACATCGAACACGCCATTATTGCGGCCGAGATGCAAAACCGCGATGCGATCCACCACCTCGAAAACATCTTCGAGGTTATGGCTGATCACGATCACGGCCAATCCCTTCTGGCGCAAGTTCCTGATCAACTGCAAAACCTGCTGTGACTGTAACACGCCCAAAGCCGCGGTCGGCTCGTCCAGAATCACGAGTTTGGAATTCCACATGACCGCGCGTGAAATAGCCACGGACTGGCGCTGGCCGCCCGACAACGAGGCAATGATCGTGCGCACACTTGGAATGGAAACGGAAAGTTCGCGCAGGACTTCAATGGAGCGTCTCTCCATATCCACTTCATCGAGCGAGAGGTGCGTAATTTGTTCGCGCCCCAGAAACAGATTCGCCACTACATCCAGGTTGTCGCACAGGGCCAAATCCTGATAGACCGTTTGGATGCCCAAATTCGCGGCGTCCTTCGGATTCTGGATATGAACCCGCTGTCCTTCGAACCAGATTTCACCTTCATCAATCGGATGAATGCCTGCCACACACTTGATCAACGTTGATTTCCCCGCACCGTTATCCCCCACAAGGCCAACCACTTCGCCTGCATAGATTTCAAAGTTCACGCCGGAAAGCGCCTGTACTGCGCCAAATCTTTTACTGATGCCGCGTAATTCAAGGATGGGAACTCGATTCGATTCCGGCATGGCGTCTCCGTGAGGTTCAACGGCAGAGGCGCATAACGCCTCTGCCGTTTGCAGAATAAGTTGCTAACCCGATTTTACTGCAAATCCAAGCCGGCGATTACTTGATGCCGGCGGCCGTGCAGGCGGCCGCGAAGTCGGAGGTGCAGATATCGGAGACTTTCCAGAAGCCATCGGCAATGACGGTCGATTCGACGTTGTCCTTGGTCACAGAGATCGGGGTCAACAGGATCGAAGGAACGTCAATACTGCCGTTGTTGGTTGTGCCAGTGACCATGTTGGACGGGACAGCCGTACCAGTTGCCAGGTCATAGGCCAGCTCGGCGGCGGCTTCCGCTTCCGGCTTGATCGCCTTATAGACGGTCATGTACTGTTCGCCAGTGAGAATGCGTTGAATGCCATCCACCTGAGCATCCTGTCCGGTAAGAGGCGGGAACTGGGTAATACCAGCGGCTTTCATGGCCGCGAATGCACCGCCCGCAGTGCCGTCATTGGCGGCATACACGCCGTCCACCTTGTTGTTCAACGCGGTGAGGGCCTGCGTCATTTCGGTCTGAGCCTGATCCGGGCTCCAATCGGGCGTGTCATATTCTTTCGCGATGGTCAGCTTGCCAGCCGCCACCAGCGGATCGAACACACTGTGCGCGCCCTGCTTGAACAGCTTGGCGTTGTTATCGGTCGGCGAGCCGTTGATCATCACAATGGTCGGGTTGGTAACGCCGCTCAAAGCATCCATCAAAGCCGTAGCCTGAAGTTTGCCAACCTGCACATTATCGAACGAAATGTAATAGTTGACATTGGCCGAACCGGTGATCAAGCGGTCATACGAAATGACCGGCACGTTCTGCGCCTTGGCCGCGTCGGCAATGGCGGCGGCGGCCGCGGAGTCAACCGGGTCGAGCACCAGCACCTTGGCGCCGTTGGTCAGTGCGGCTTCCGCCTGTTGCTGTTGTGCGGAAGCATCCTGGTTGGCGTTGCTGTAGATCAGGTCGTTATCGACATCGAAGCCCAAATCCTTCAGCTTGGCCTTGAAGTCAGGCAGGTCCTGAGTTTCATAGCGGGCGGTCTTGGTTTCGGGCAGGAGGAAAGCGATCTTGCCGGCCGCGGAGGTGGCGGCGGTGGGAGCGGTTGTAGCCGCCGGCGCGGAGGTCGCGGCGGGCGGTTGAGTGGCAGGTGCGGCCGTCGGCGTAGGCGTCGCACAGGCAGATAATACAGTCGCGAGGGCTACCAACACAGCCAGGAGACTGTAGCGAGTATTTTTAAACATGGTGTTCTTCTCCTATATCTTTACGAATAATTTTTTCAAACGAAATAGAGCTTTCGATAGTGGTTTATTGTCCTGGAATTAGAATCACCTCCTTATATGATCTTCGGGAAGAATCGTTTCCATAGGAAACAGGAAAATCGGAAAATCGAAAGAAAAATCCATTCACCGTTGGAAAAAGGGAATGGATTTTTTCTTTTATGGATGTATGGAGCAAATCAGAGTTGCGATTGGCGGCCCGAATGTCCCCATGTTCATAACCCGGGAAAGCGCGCCCTTCGAATAAATAGGAGGCAACTACCGATATAACTGCAATGCGGGATCGGCGGATGCTTCTTCGAGGAACGATCAATATGGTAGGCGATAATTGCAGTGCGCGAACCACATAACAATAAAGTGTGGTCATATTCAACTGTCTATATCAAGCACAATACGATTATAGGAGCTTCCAGACGAATGTCAAGAATTGCCCCTGCGGTTCTTAGTTATTCCTAATCTATGCAATTCCCGCTCACATTCAAAGCGGGCACGGAAAGATGACGATTGCAAAATCCATAAGCAAATTGTAGAATAGGAAGGAATTCATCTAATTTAGCAGTATGGAGGAGCAATGGAAATCAAAGTTTCACAGGAACAGGCCCGCGTCCCGGTAACAGTTTTACAGGTAAGCGGCGAAGTGGATTCCAGTAACTACGAGAGCTTTCAGAAAACAGCCAGCGATGCCATCGCGGCCGGCGCGCGTTACATCCTGCTCGACCTGACGCACGTTACCTACACCAGCAGTGCAGGATTGCGAGCCATACACGAAATCTTCAAAACCCTGCGCGCCAAAACGCCCGATACGAGCGAGGAGGAAGTACATAAAGGCATCAGCGCCGGAACCTACATCTCCCCGCATTTGAAACTATTGAACCCCAGCGAGGGAGTGTCCAAAGTGCTGAAGGTGGCCGGCTTCGATATGTACCTTTCCAGTTACACCGACCGGAACAAAGCGCTGGCTTCATTTTAGCGATCTTCGCATGGTTGAATACAAGGGCGTCACGCGGACGCCCTTTTTGATTCCCCCAAAAGGCCTCATGGTAGAATCGTTTCGATGGACGATCTGTTCGATCATGCCATGCAGGAACGCATGAAGACCGAGGCGCCGCTGGCCGCGCGCATGCGTCCGCGCACACTCGATGAATATATCGGCCAGGAACATATCGTCGGCGAGGGCAAACTCTTCCGCCGCGCCATCGAAGCCGATAAACTTTTTTCGTCCATCATCTTATGGGGGCCGCCCGGCACCGGCAAGACCACTCTCGCACAAGTGATCGCCAATACAACCAGGAGTCACTTCGTTACCATTTCAGCCATCCTGGCAGGCAAAGCTGAATTGCGCGAAGTGGTGGGAGCCGCGCTCGAACGCAGGCGCCTGCACAACGAACGCACCATTCTTTTTGTGGATGAAGTCCATCGCTGGAACAAAGCCCAACAGGACGCGCTCCTGCCCCACGTCGAGAATGGAACCGTAACCCTCATCGGCGCGACGACCGAAAATCCATATTTCGAAGTCATCAAAGCCCTGATCTCGCGCTCGCGCGTCTTTCAACTTCGCAATTTGAATCAGGCAGAGACGGGCATCCTGATCGACCGCGCCCTGACGGACAAACAACGCGGCTATGGAAATCAGCGCATCAACATGGACCCCGAGGCCCGCTCCCATTTAATCGAGGTGGCCGGCGGCGACGCGCGCAACGCGTTGAACGCGCTCGAACTGGCGGTCGAATCCACTGCGGCGAATCAAGACGGGGTCATTCACATCACGCTGGAGGTGGCGCAAGAATCGATTCAGCGCCGCGCCGTTCTATACGACAAAGACGGCGACGCCCATTACGACACCATCAGCGCCTTCATCAAATCTGTGCGCGGCAGTGACCCCGACGCGGCGCTCTATTGGCTGGCCAAGATGTTATACGCGGGCGAAGATCCGCGCTTCATCCTGCGCCGCTTGATCATTCTGGCGGGTGAAGATATCGGCCTGGCAGACCCGCTGGGAATCGTGGTCGTCAACTCCGCCGCGCAAGCCTTCGACTATATCGGTCTGCCCGAGGGCGTTTACCCGATCGTCGAAGCGACGTTGTACCTCGCCACCGCCCCGAAATCCAACAGTGCGGGCGCGTACTTCAAAGCCATGAAAAAAATCGAGGAGGAAGGCCAGGTCTCTGTGCCGCGCCATTTGATGGACGGCAACCGCGATGCCGCGGCGATGGGTCACGGCAAGGACTATGTCTATCCTCACGAACACGAAGGCCATTTCGCGGCGCAACAATATCTGCCCAAAAAATTATTGGGAACTTATTTCTACTCGCCCTCGCAGGAAGGTTATGAAGCGCAGGTGACCGCGCGCCTGGAACTATGGCGCGAAGCACAGCGCAAAGCCCTGGGAATCACAAAGGTGGAAAACATTCCCGCCATGAGCGAGTCGCAAATACTGGAAATGAAACGGAAAATCAAATAACATCGAGGTTTCTTCATGCCCATACTTCTGCTTATTCGTCACGGTGAAAACGATTATTCGAAAAAGGGACGCTTCGCGGGGCGCATGCCCGGCGTTCACTTGAATGAACATGGACGGAAACAGGCCGAGGCTTTGGGGGAAGCGTTCAAGGGCATCCCGTTGAAAGCGCTTTATTCGAGTCCGCTGGAACGCGCCATGGAAACGGCCGCGCCGATTGCGAAGGCTTGCAATTTGAAAATCGTTCAGGACGCGCGGCTGTTGGAATCGGATATCGGCCATTGGGAGGGAAAATCCATCCGCCGCCTCGCGCGGACCAAATATTGGCGCACTGTGCAACAATCGCCCTCCCGCGCCGGGCATCCCGGCGGTGAAACCTTCATCCAAACGCAAACCCGCATTGTGTCTGCCCTGGATGCCATTTGCGCCGCATACAAACCGCGCGACGTGATCGCCTGCGTCTTTCACTCCGACCCGATCAAACTGGCGGTGGCGCATTACATCGGCCTGCCGCTTGATCGTTTCCAGAGATTAGGCTGTGACACCGCTTCGGTCACCGCTTTATACGTAGGCGATTCGGATGCGAGACTGCTCAAACTCAACCAGCATCCCCCGTTCGATTTTCTGCCGAAAAAGAAATAGAATAGCGTTCCGTTTTATTTCCTTATCAATAGAAACAAAAAAGAGACGCGGTTTCCCGCGTCTCTTTACATATCAACGGTTGAAAATGAGTTATGTGAGATCGAACAAATCCTTCTTCACACGCGGGTGCGGTGGCAGGGACGGATAAGCGCGCATAAACGTTTCTGAGCCATCGAAGATGCGGAAGAACACGCCGACCAACCCGCGCCGCATCTGACCGCCCCCCTGACTGGCATGACAACCCCCGGCTTTGTCCTTCTGCTCGGAGACCGCGCGGTAGTTGATGCGCGCATGCACCGGGAAATCCACCTCGGCCAGCGACACCAGATCGATATCACCATTGCGGCCCCACTTGTGCGGGTCCTTGCCAAATAATTTCAGCAGTCGCACGCCGAACTTGAAGAGTCCGCGCGGAATAGTGTGGAAGTACAGCGCACGCGGCTGAAACGGCGACCCGGCTTCGGGGTGGAAGGAAGCGTCCGCGGCTTTTTCGAAGGCAAGCACCGTCGCGTCATGAATATGGATATGATCGGGATGCCGATATCCGCCGATCGGGTCGAACGTGACAACCACATCCGGCTTCAACTCGCGGATATATTTCACCACGCGGCCGGCCACTTCATCCACCGAATGCGCCACCTGCGCCTGCGGATGTTGGTTATCCACAGAGCCGGGCATGCCCGAGTCGCGGTAATCCAGAAAGAAGACGCCTTTCAAACCCAGGCTTTCCGCCGCACATCGCAATTCCGCCTCGCGTAATTCGGCGACCGAATTAAAGCCGCGCATATATTCGGGATCAACAGTGCCCACCTCCCCGCGCGTCGCACAGACCAGATACACATCCACGCCGCGCGAAGCATACAAGGCCAGAGTCCCGCCCATGCCGAAAGACTCATCGTCGGGATGAGCCAAAACTGACAATAATATTTGTCCGGACATAAAACCATTTGCTCCTAAAAAATATTATAATTGCATCGTTGATATCCAGCTTTACAGGTTTTGCGATGCTGGCTGGAGGCAGAGTTTTGCTCTTTCAAATGAATCTACCCTCCTTTATTTTATTCGTAACGGCCGGGGTGGTGGCGATTACAGCCGGGCTCACCTGGCAACGGCGTTCGGCGCGGGGCGGAAATAACCTTTTTAGACTCACCGTATCTCTCTTCATCTGGTCATTTTGCGCGGGAATGGAGGCATTCTTTCCCGATGTGCCGAACAAGCTAGTCTGGGCCAAATTTGAATATTTGGGAGCGGCCACCGCCGCGCCTTTCTTTCTAATTTTCACGCTCGTCTTCACGCATCGGGCAAGAGTTTTCAACACGCCGCGCCTAATCGCCTTTTGGACAATCCCAGCCGCGACAATCTTTCTTGTCTTTACCAACGAACTTTATCATCTGGTCTGGAAATACTTCATTACCAGCCCGGATATCAACAGCCACGCGATCATCTATGTGCCGGGACCGGAATATTGGGTAAACCTATCGTTCGCCTATCTATGCCTGATCGCATCGACAGTCCTGTTCGTCATGGAGCTTAAGCGCGCGCAGGGGACGCGTCGCAAACAGATCGCGGCTATTCTAATCGGCCTATCGTTTCCGTGGCTTTTCAGCGTTATTGACAACTTTGCGCCCCAGCCCATATATCCGGGATTGGACCTGACGCCCATTGGGTTTGCTTTCGCCGGCATCGCGCTTACGTGGGCCTTTGTTTCCACTGGATTGTTGAGTCTGGTTTCGATTGCGCACAAGACCCTGATCGAACAACTGCAGGATGGGGTGATTGTGATCGACACCAATAACCGCGTCATCGAGGTCAACTCGGCCGCGGCGCATTTGTTGAACCGTACTTCCCTGCCGCTGGGAGAAGACGTGTTCGTCACCTTTAAACCCTGGTCAACTCTGGCTTCCGCCCTCGTCCAAAAAAACAGCCAGACTACGGAAGTGCTTCTACCGGGAAGCCCAGCCCGCTATCTCGATATCCGCGTAACACAGGTGCTTAATTCGCGCAAAGGAATACTGGGCTATCTGGCCATCCTGCACGAAACCACAGACCGGAAGCGGGCAGAGCTGGCCCTCCAACAAAAAAGCCTGGAACTCGAACAGCGCTCCATTACCGACGATCTCACCGGGTTATTCAACCGCCGCAATCTCGACAAATTCGTCGAACAGGAATCCCGCCGCGCCGAGCGCTATCACATTCCCGTAGCCTTCGCGCTTTTCGACGTGGACGACTACAAGAAAATCAACGATACCTATGGACATTTGTGCGGCGACGTTGTGCTCCGTTTTGTGGCCGCATCCCTTAAACGTGAAGTTCGCACCACCGATATTACCGCCCGCATCGGCGGCGACGAATTCTTCGTTATCTTCCCGCACACAAATCAAAAACAAGCCTGGCTCGTCATGGATCGTCTGCGCCGCCGCCTGGGTGAAACCGAACAACAATGCGGGGATTTCACGGTCTCGATCAGCGCGGGGGTCACAGCCTGGATTCCGGGCGATGTGCCGGAAGAAATCGTTCGCCGCGTCGATGGCCTGTTATATCAGGCGAAAGAACAAGGCAAGAACCGGGTCATTCACGACGAGTAATTTGCTTGCGCAAAACTTTTACAGCGGCTATACTCATTTTGCCCCATACGAAGACATGGACTTCGTGTTTTTCATTGCCAAACAGGAGAACGAATGAAATTCGAAACGCTAGCGATTCACGCCGGTCAGCAACCGGACCCGAACAACGGCGCGGTGATGACGCCCATCTATCAAACTTCAACTTACGCGCAGGACGGAGTCGGAAAACCGCGGCAGGGCTACGAATATTCGCGCACAAAAAACCCCACCCGCAAAGCATTGGAAGATTGCCTGGCCGCGCTCGAAGGCGGATCGTTCGGCCTGGCGCTCGCCTCGGGCCTGGCCGCCACAGATACCGTTCTGCGCCTGCTGGACAAAGACGCGCACGTGCTGGCCGGCAACGATGTTTACGGCGGCGCGTTTCGTTTATTCGATAAAGTATTGCGCCGCTTCGGTCTGGACTTTGACTTTGTTGACACCACCGATCCCGAATCCGTGGCTGAGGCGTTGACGCCGCGCACGCGCCTCGTCTGGCTGGAAACGCCCACCAATCCGTATCTGCGCGTGACGGATATTCGCGCGGTGGCGGAAGTGGTACACGCGCATCCCAATCATCCGCTTCTGGCTGTTGACAACACCTTTGCCACGCCTTATCTCCAGCGCCCGCTCGAACTCGGCGCGGACATCGTTGTTCACTCGATGACCAAATATCTGAGCGGACATTCAGATGTGGTCTGCGGCGGATTGGCAGTGAAAGACCAGGCTTTATTCGAGCGGCTCGCGTTCCTTCAAAACGCAGTCGGGGCCGTGCCGGGACCGATGGACTGCTTCCTCGTTTTACGCGGCATCAAAACTCTGCCCGTCCGCATGGACCGCCACGCCGAGAACGCGGCGGCGATTCTGGCCTTTCTGGAACATCATCCCAAAGTGGAACGCCTGATGTATCCGTATCACTCTTCGCATCCGCAACTCAAAATCGCCAAACAACAAATGAAGAACGGCGGCGGCATGGTGTGTTTCATTGTGAAAGGCGGAGGGCAGGCCGCGCATAAAGTCGTTGAATCGACAAAAATCTTCACGCTGGCCGAATCGCTGGGCGGAGTCGAATCGCTGATCGAAGTCCCCGCGGCGATGACTCATCTTTCCACGGCTGGGTCGCAAATGGAAGTGGATCCCGGTCTCATCCGGCTGTCCGTCGGAATCGAAAACAAAGACGATCTCGTGCAGGACCTGGAGCAGGCCTTATCCAAAGCATGAATGAAAAATCCTCTCTATTTCAGAGAGGATTTTTTTCATTGAATATCCGCCATGTGAACCGCTACGAGCGTCACATCATCGTCCTGCGGCGCGTCGACCTGATAGGCCTGTAGCGTCTCGAGCATGCGGTCGCAGACCTGCTGTGCGGAAAGATTCGTCAGCCCAGCCAAAGTTTGTTTGATACGTTCGATACCAAACGATTCCCCTTGCGGATTGCGGCAATCGGTCAAGCCGTCGGTGAACAACAGGAGGATCGAGCCGGGAGTCAATGGAACAGTCCGCTCATCCAGCGTAATGGAGTCCCACATGCCCAGCGACATGCCCGGGCTATAAGAGATTCTTTCCACTTTGCCATCCGGGTAGAGCACCAGCGGCGGCTCGTGCCCCGCGCGGGCATAGGCAAACTCGCCCGTGTTGTGATCGAGCAGGCCATATAGTGCGGTGACGAATTGGGTGGATTTCTCCAGCCGCGTGATATGGCGATTGACCAGCCCCAGTACATCCCCGGCATTCAAGCCAACATCGGCCTCGGCCATGGTCAACGCATGAGTCCGCGCCATAAAGATGGCTGAGGGGACGCCTTTATCGGCCACATCTCCGATCAGCACACCCGTTTGAAACTTGTTGAGTTCAAAGACGTCGTAAAAGTCGCCGCCCACCTGCCGGGCTGGAACGATGCGCGCGCCGAAATCGAAGCCCGCGGGCGCAGGAAGTCTATCGGGGAGGATACTGAATTGAATATCGGCGGCAACTTGAAGTTCGCGTTCGAGGCGTTCTTTTTCGACCAGTTGCGTTTGTGCGGCTTTCAATTCGTCGTAGGCTTTTTGAAGCGCCTGATTCCTCTCCTGAAGATCATGGAAGGAGGAGGAATTGGTGGCGTCCAATCGTTCACTGAGGATCGCGACCATCGAGTAGGCCAAAGCAGGCCAGCGCTTCAAAACCTCATTGAACTTGTCCCGCGTCATCATCCAGACCCGGGTTTGGCCGCGCGCCCGCACACTGGCTGTGCGCTGTCCTTTGGGCAGGATCAAACTCATTTCACCTACGTATTCGCCGGGGCCACATAAGCGCAACAACATTTCTTCGGGGGTGCCCGCCGCAAGCAGTACTTCCAGCCCGCCATGAATCACCACGTAAAGGGCTTCGCCGGAATCGCCTTCGCGGAAGAGATACGAACCCGAGTCGTAATCCTCCACAGGCAATTCCTGCACGAGTTGCACCAATTCGTCATGGGAGAGGTTGCTGAACAGCGGGATGTTTAGAAAGACGGTTTCGTGCATATTGTTTCCAGGTTAACTTTAAAACACAGCTTGAACGAATTAGCCGCGCAGATCGACGGTTTCCTTGCCGGCCAGTTTATCCTGAATACGCTGGACGACGGTTTCGAGATGCCCCGGCTGGTGAACAAAGTCGAGGTCGTCCGTGCGGATGGTCAGCACCGGGCAAAGGTCGAAGGCGGTCAGCCATTCGTCATAAAAAGAATCGAGCAGGGAAAGGTAATCAACGGAGATGCCCGTTTCCATGTTGCGGGCGCGGCGCCGAATGCGATCCATCAACACCTTGACCGGCGCCTTCAAATAGATCAGCAAATCCGGGCGCGGCAGGCTGTCCACTACGAGGTCGAACAAATGGCGGTACGACAAATAGTCGCGTTCCGCCAGGTTGCCCATGTGATGAAGCGCGCGGGCAAAGATATGCGCGTCCTCATAAATACTGCGATCCAGAATGGCGGAACGGGCGTCGCGGGCGGCCTCCAGATACTGCTCGGCGCGGTGGCCGAGGAAAAAGATCTGCAGATGGAAGGCCCAGGCGTGCATATCGTTGTAGAAATCCGAAAGATAGGGATTATCGGCAACCGACTCATACCCCGTCCACCAGCCGAGACGCGAACCGATGCGCTCGGTCAATGATGTTTTTCCTGCGCCAATGTTGCCAGCCACCAAAACCAGATGTTTCGCCAAGTCAGCCTCTAAGTTTTGAATCGCAAATTATAAAGATAAGTATAGCAGAAAAACAATCCGGCCGCCGATGAATGGGATTTCAGATGGATGAACTTTTGCGATTGTATGGCAGGCGGTTATAGAGTGTAATTCCCGCCGCGGCGGAAACGTTCAACGACTCGACGCGTTCGTTGATTGGAATGCGGACTTGCAAAGTCGCGGCCTGTTCGATCTCAGGCGAACAGCCTTCCTTTTCACTCCCAAAGACAATCAATAGACGATCCGGAATGGAAGCGATCTCGCTGATCTCCTTCGGCGCTTTCAGCGCGGTGACCAGTACGGTTTCACGGTTCGCCCGGCAATGCGCCAGAAAATCATAGGTTGACGCCGTCATGATCGGAAGTAAAAAAACATAGCCGCGGCTGGCGCGGATCAACCTGCGGTCGTATATATCCAGCGGATCCATGTTCAGCAGAATCATTCCGCCCACGTTCAACGCCAATGAGGTGCGGATAATGTTGCCGATGTTGCCGGAGATGCTCAAATCTTCCAACACGACGATATCGTTCGAAACGGATTTCAACAACTCCAAACCGTTCGATTTGGGCGTTTTGGCAATGGCAAAGACGCGCGAGATCTTGTCGTTCTCGAATAATTTTTTCGTTGTCCGTTTGGCTACCTCATGGATCGAAACTTCCTTCGGCAATTTTCGTTTAAGCGCCTCGGAAATGGTCTCTTCGCCCGCGAAATAAACCGATTCGATCTTCACCCCCGCTTCGAGCGCCTGCCAGATATTTTCCTCATCGTCGATCAGAATCCGATTCAACTCGCGGCGGCCTTCGCGCGTAAGCAATTTGCGGATGGGGCCTGCCAGCGAGTGATTCAGCGAATCGATCAG
Source organism: uncultured Anaerolineaceae bacterium (assembly GCA_964502095.1). GTDB lineage: Bacteria > Chloroflexota > Anaerolineae > Anaerolineales > Villigracilaceae > JACPVF01. The sequence continues at coordinate 98,083 of CAZCUF010000003.1, read as the reverse complement.
GGACGGGTTTTCGGGCGCGTGAGTCGGTTGGTCATTCATGCAAATATGATACTCTGAAAAAGGTACAATTGCAAAATAACCCAACCATGAACATTCTCTACGAAGACCCGCACGTTCTCGCAATAGACAAACCCGCCGGGCTTTCCGTCCTGCCTGACGGCTGGGAAAAGGATTCGCAATATCTGGTCAAACTGCTGACGGAGCAATTCGGGAAAATTTTCATCGTCCACCGCCTCGACAAGGTCACGTCGGGCGTCATGGTTTTTGCGCGCACGGCTGAGGCCCACCGCGCGCTCAATATTCAATTCGAGAAACATCAGGCTGAAAAAATCTATCACGCCATTGTCATTGGCAACCCCAAGTGGAATGAGCATGTTGCCAAACACCCTTTGCGAGTCAACGTAGGCCATAAACATCGCACGATGGTGAATCCCAAAAACGGAAAACCCGCCGAGACGAGATTTAAAGTTCTTAAACGGTATCAGGCCCAGGCCCTGCTGGAAGCGCAATTGATGACCGGGCACACGCACCAGATTCGCGTCCACGCCTACGCGTTGGGTCATCCGCTTTTAGGCGATATTTTATATAGCGCGTCGGAGACGGAAATTATCGCGCGCCCCGCCCTGCACGCGTATTCATTATCGTTCACGCATCCGCAAACCGGCGAACGGTTGACGTTCCACGCGCCGTATCCGCCGGACTTCGAACATGCATTGAAAAATTTTTAGTGGCGCAGCGCGGTACGCCACTATGGTTCACGCAATTTTCCGCGCTTCCATATAAAAGCGTTTCTCACGCGCTTCGCCCATCGAAAATGTTTTGCGCGGCAGTGCGCCGTCGAGAATGACCGTCTTGAACAGATCGGATTTGTGCATGCCCGGCAGATAAAAGCCGGCGTTGCCCGGCTGGCTTCCAAGTTTCACCGTGACATCCTCGCCGTGCACATAATCAATTTTTTCCGCGCCGCCGTCCTTCATGAACGAATCGAGGAAAGACTGAAGCGTGCCAACCGGCAGATTGGATTGCGCGTGCACAATCTCGATCAGGCCAAATTTTTTTCCGCCTCCAACCAGACCGATAACCTGCTTCTCACCAGAGGCCGAATCCACCGCCCGGACCATTTCCCCCGCGCCCGCCGCGGGCTTGTACGAAAAATCCGCGCCGAAGAAATTTTCGAGCGAGGCAAACAAATCCTTCTTCAAACCGAATAGGACGCGGTGAATGGGTTCAAACTCCAGGCCCTCATCATGGACATTTTCGATCTCGACCAACGCATAGCGCGCCGGATGATCCATGCCAACCTGCGGCTTGATCTTTTCCCAAATGGCTTTGGCGGTCGCCAGCGAATGATTGCCGTCGCCCATCGCGAACAGCAAGACCGGTTTATCTTCGGCGATGCCATATTTTGCCGCGAAGGTTCCGGGTTGGGCGAGTCCGCGCAGGGACTCGACTACTCCATTTTCCAAATCCGCGTTGACCGCGTAACCCGCAAGATGCCCGCTATCGAGCATCAGGTCGAAATCATAGAGCGGTTCGAGTTTGGCCTTTGCCGCCGCTAGCGGTTCAATGACCGTGTGTTTCGGGTCGTCAATCAAAACCAGGATATGCGGCAGTTCCAGCGCCGCGCCCTCGCGAATTTTCATGCGCGGCGGCAGGCGTTCGACAATGGTTCCCTCGGTTGCGCGAATCAGACTCGATGAACCTTTGGTGTAATCATAGCGTTCAAGGTCGAGCGCCAGGATTACGCCTTTGCGAGTTCTACCGCCCACCGTGCGCTCGATGTAGATCAATCCGTCGCGCGCTTGCAGGATTCCGGAATCCAAATATTTCCTCATTGCGGCCTGGATATTTTGGATGCGCTCCGCCTCGCCCGGTTTCTCCAGAAAAACTTCGGGGAAGGTCAAGTTCAATGTAGAGGGCGCCTCACCGACAATCTTCTCAACCTGATTCCAATATTCCGGCTCGGAGGTGAACTGGTCGCAGGCGATCACCGCCCAGCGCTTCAAGTCCGTGCCGGGTTTGGGCAGATACACCTGCGGAATTTGAATACCGATATCGTCAATAATTTTCATTGGGCAAATTTCCTGTGGAAAAGTTTATGGGACACAGCAAGGCCGTGTCCCATAAATATTGATTATTTCCCGCTCTGCGCGAATTCGATCAACTTGGCGGCCACTTCCGCGCCGACGCGCGTTTGCGCTTCCCTGGTCGCGGCGCCGATGTGCGGCGAGCCGATCACGTTATCGAGTTTGAGCAATTTCCAATCCGTCGGCGGCTCCTGATCATAGACGTCCAGCGCCGCGCCTGCCACCTGTCCGCTGACCAGCGCATCGTACAGATCGGCTTCGTTGATAATTCCGCCGCGCGCGCAGTTGACGATGCGCACGCCTTTCTTCATTTTGGCGAATTGTTCCTTGGCGATCATATTGGCGGACTTGGCATTCTTCGGCAGGTGCAGGCTGATGTAATCGGATTGCGCCAATAACTCATCCAGCGAAACCATTTTGATGCCTGTCACCGGTTTCCCCGAGGCGCTGTGACCCAGCACCGTCATGCCGAGCGCGCTGGCGCGTTTGGCAACTTCTTTGCCAATATTCCCAACGCCGATAAGTCCCAGGGTCTTACCGCTGATCTCGTCGCCTTCGAAACTTTTCTTTTCCCACTTTTCAGATTTCATGGAGGCTGTAGCTTTGTAGAGCGAGCGCGCCAACGCGAACATGTAGCCAATGGCTAATTCCGCCACGGATGCCGAACTAGCCAGCGGCGTATTCATCACAGTGACGCCTTTGGATCGGGCATATTCGGCGTCAATTGTGTCGAGGCCCACGCCGCCGCGCACGATCACCTTCAGGCTGGGACAAACGTCAATTAACGGCTGGCGAACCTTGGTCCGCGAACGAACGACCATGCCGTCATACGCGGGAAGCACACTCGGAAGCTCCTCCGGCGTAATATCGTCGCGCACATCCACAGTCAGCCCCGCGGCGCGCATTTGTTCGATGGCTTCCTTTTCGGTCTTATCGCAAACAAGAATCTTCATGTTGTTTCTCCTGTGCATTTAATGACAGAAAACCAGCCGACGCACAGCGGATTTTCTATTTGAGGGCGATGAGTTCACGATGGCATTCTAACAACGGCAAAATCCTTTGTCAACGATAGAAATCAGGTGAGATTCGTGCTAATTGTTCTTGGCACTTTGTCTGACAACTAGTTATAATAGTTTGAAAACCTGAATTCCGCCAGATTTGACGATTTCAAAATTCAACCACAGGAGTGATAGCATGTCCGATACAAAGCGCGTCTATAACTTCAACCCCGGCCCAGCGGCCCTGCCCCTGGAAGTGTTACAGCAGGCTCAGGCTGAAATGCTGGATTACAAAGGCACAGGCATGTCGGTGATGGAGATCAGCCATCGCTCGAAGGAATTCGAAGCCATCATTCAAACCGCCGAAGCGGATTTACGCGAACTGCTTGGCATCCCCGCCAATTATAAGGTGATGTTCCTGCAAGGCGGAGCGCACCTGCAATTCACAATGATCCCCATGAATTTGCGCGCGGCGGGCGTATCGGCGGATTACATCGTAACCGGCACGTGGAGCAAAACCGCCGTAAAGGAAGCGCAGAAACTCGGCGCGACCCATCTGGCCGCCAGCACCGAAACGGACGGATTCAAGGGCTTCCCCGCCAAGCTCGACCTGGACCCGAAGGCCGCGTATTTGCATTTCACATCCAATGAGACGATACACGGCATCGAATATTTCGTGGAGCCGGAGCCGCCTGCGGGCGTTCCGCTGGTGTGCGATGCCTCCTCCGATTTCATCAGCCGCCCGCTCGACATCGCGAAGTATGCCCTGATCTACGGCGGCGCGCAGAAAAACGCGGGGCCTGCCGGCGTGACCATCGTCATTGCCCGCGACGATATGATCGAGCGCACGCCCGCCAATCTGCCGGTCATGCTCGATTTCAAAGTGATGGCCACCAGCGGATCACTGCACAATACGCCGCCATGCTTTGCAATTTACATCGTGGGGCTGGTCTTCAAGTGGGCCAAAAAGCAGGGCGGACTTGCCGCCATCGAGAAAACGAATCGGACTAAAGCAGATCTGGTCTATAAAGCCATTGATGAGAGCGGCGGCTTCTATCGCGGACATGCCAACAAAGACGCGCGCTCGGTGATGAACATTCCCTTCCGCCTGCCATCTGAAGAATTGGAAGGTACTTTCGTAAAGGAAGCCAAGAGCAATGATCTGATCGGACTCAAAGGCCATCGCTCGGTCGGCGGGATACGCGCTTCGCTATACAACGCATTGGACGTCAAAGCCGCAGAATCGCTGACACAGTTCATGCGCGAGTTCCAGAAGAAGAACGGGTAGAAGATAATCGGAAGATCGTTAAATCAGACTACGGAGGTTTTAAAAATTTCCGTAGTCTTTTTTATCGGACTTACTTTATCCATTCAATGACGGTGCCCTGTATATTTAAAAACGATAAGATGTCGCCGTTCGCAGTTAGAATGGCAACGCTCTCTTTGTAAGGCGATACATTAAACTCGACGGCGTCTGCATAAAAATAAGAACTGTCGCCTCCCCATACAGGAGAACTGAACCAATAAATCGTAGATTTTGTCAACTGATCAAGAATACCGCTTTGTAGTTCTATTCGAAATAATTGCAACGAAGAGCTGGCATCCATGCCGCTTATCAGCAGAGTTTTATTATCCGGCGATATAGCCGCGCTTCTAATTTGCGTAATTGCATCTTGTTTTTTACCGTCAAGGACTTTCTGGATTGTTCCTGACAGCATACCGTAGAGATAAATCTCGAAATCCTGTTTCTGGCCTTTCTCCGACGGCGTATAGTATGTAAAAACAATGATTGACCCGTCCCGACTCCAGTCCTGTAATTCAATAAAATAAAATGGGCGTACTTCCCCCAAAGATTTCTGATCTAACAAAATCTCGACATTATTGTTATCGGCATCAATTAAACAAATGGAACTTATAGGGTGGCTGGGGATTGAGCAAGATAAGACAATTTTCTTTCCATCAGGAGACCAGCGCATCTGCCCGCCGATACTCCCGATTATGTCTTGATTCAATTGCCGGACATTTCCAGTCTTTATATTCTGAACATATGCATAATTTCCCTGAAAATATGCAAGGTTCGTCCCATCTGGCGATAACGCCATCATAGGAATCGGTGAGTCAATGGCGCGAAGCACAACAGGAAAACTACCGTCCCAATTCGCGAGGTTGATAGAATCCGGTTTGCCGATTAATATCCTTCCATTTAGACCGGCTTTCGCTTTGGCTGGAGTATCATCTAATATAGTAGGACTAACTCGAGTAACTGTCACAATAGTTGAAACTGAATTCTTCGATGTGGCTCCGCAAGAGGCCAGGAAGAACGCTAAAAATAAGAGTACGATTTTCTTCATCGAATAGGGCTTGTCATATTTTTATAAATAACATACCTTCAGCATAGTTGCCAATATCATTACACAAGCGATTACAAGTGAAATTGCTGTCCGCTTTATAGTTTTCATTTTTATTTTCTTCTCATCTAGCTGGATTGCTCGCTTAAACGATAACCCGCAGGCACGCTAAACACGCTGGCGTCAATTGGCACATCCAGTTCCAGCGAGAGGAAGGATACATCCGCAAGTTTTTGGCCGTTTTCTTCCCGGCTGAATTTCAAGATCATTCCTGTTGATTGATCAACCCAAGCCGTAGCCTGGCCGGTCTTATATTTCAAGTTGATAATCCAAGTGTTTCTTCCTAAGAGATTATCTTCCCCGATCAATGTATAGGCCGAAGTTGGATTACCCTGTGCAAACCATTCAGGATAGATATATTCCTTTACAGGGGCGGGAATAAGAAGTGAAAAGGGGTGAGCGTAGATCGTATCGGCTTCGACTTCAGCCAGACTTCGAGGAACTACAGATAAGTCGTTAGCGAACTTTGGCAGGCTGCTTTCAGTATATGTTTTGTTTTGTTTATCCAGATCGTAGACCTTCATTCCGTCACTAATCCATATTTCCTGATCGTTAAAGCCCGGCTCGTTCTTGTTGTATCCATCTACATAAGCCGAAAGAGGCTGGTATATTGCAAACTGATTGATATATGTTTGCGTCTTTTCTCCTCCGTTCGGGTCATACCAAATAATTTCCGCTTCTCCCCTGGCAGTGCTCCACTTGGTATGACTGTTTAGAACCAATGTGAGGATATTGTCCATCTCGTTCGCCGCACTCGCCGATTGAGGTTCCATAATTATGCGCGGAATTCCAAGTGTTATTGCGATTATTCCCAGGAGGATTCCGGCAACTATTGAAATAAACAAATCCAGTTTTTTCATCAACATTCTCCTTTCTTGCCGGGATCTTAGCAAAGTTCTATATACCTTGCTATGGGAAGAGTCACTACTTTGCTCATGGGGAAAATCCCTACCACTGCCTTGGTGTTCCAATCCCCATCGAATCGCTTCCGCACGATTGGCGGCGCTAATCTTACGATAGATATTTGCAACGTGTTTCTCTACGGTTTTTTCAGATATATTCATCTGCAATGCAATCCGTTTATTTGATTTTCCCTCGATCAATAAACTGAGCACTTCAGTTTCTCGCTTAGAAAGCATGTCATTGGCTGGCAGCGAATCCGTCATCGTTTCCTCCAAAGTAATAATCTTTATCAATCAGTATGTCAACAATTAACATATTTTGGACTGATATTTTTATTCAATTCCCCTACCAAGGATTATATGCAGAATTATATATTCGCAGGTCGTTTTTGAATCCTCGCAATTCTGCTTTATTGATAATCCATCGCACAGCGGAAACCCCAACTGGACCAGTAATTTTTTATTTCTTCCGGGGAGCCGTAACCGCGCAGTGTGATGAATAACCCGCCTTCATTGGCGTTACTCATGAAATTCGGCCCTCGATTCACGTGCACGCTTCCAGTTTCGGGACCTTTCGGGTTTGAGGCGGGAGAAACAGCATAATAAGTTGCTGAATACCAGTCCGCCACCCATTCACTGAGATTGCCGCCCATGTTCAACACGCCATACGGACTTGCGCCTTTGGGATATGTATCTACTTCGGAGGTATCCAGAAATTCGGGATATGTATAGAGTCTGGGCGAGCAGGCGGGCAGATCCATGTCCGGCGCGCCGTAGGGTGATATATCGGTGACTTTATCGGAACAGCCAAGCGGAAGATTTCCCGATTGCTCGAGGGTGTGAAAATTTCCCCACGTGAACATGCGTCCGTCCGTTCCGCGCGCGGCTTTTTCCCACTCAGCTTCAGTAGGCAGACGCCGCCCTGCCCACTTGCAATAGGTATCCGCCATTTCCCAGTTCACATAGGCCACAGGATGATTCTCAAAGGCAGGGTCATTATAGATCGGCAGATAATGATCCGCGTTATAACCTTTCTGCGGCGCGGCCTCGCGGCATCCCCCGGCGTCCACACACTTCTTATATTGTGCAATCGAGACTTCAGTCTGATCTATCCAGAACGCATCCAAATACACTTGACGCGCGGGTTCGCTGTCAGAAGGATTCTGACCTTTGACCGTGAACCAGTCGAGAGGCGCATTTTCGCGCGCGAAGGTTTCCTTCACCTGATCGAGCAACGCCTGAGTGCCGCCCATGGTAAATTCTCCTGCGGGGACGAACATTAATATTGTGCCGTCACTGCCTAATGTAGTGGTACCAATTCCGGGCGTGGGCGTGAACGTCGGTGAGGGAACAGGAGTAGAAGTCGGGACTGGAGTCAGTGTTTTAGTTGGTGGAATCGGAGTTGAATCCGGCAACGCCGTCCCTGCCCCGCAGGAACTCAACAGAATACTGGCAATGCACAGCACAATCCAGTGAGCAAAATTCGTGCGCATTTTCCCTCCGCAAAGCGATCAAAGAAGACAGTTTTACTGGCAATTCACCGGCAAGTTTCGAGCCTGCAATTTCCCACCAATAAAAATCATCCTCGAAAATTATATATCTACTCGTTTCTTCAGCAAACAAAATTCTCATTACAAACGGCCTGTATCGGCCAAACTTCCATCACTGTTATAATCCTGTGCATGGAATTTTTCTTCCCTGAAGATGGCCTCACGCGCACAACGCCCGAGGAAACCAAAATTATTTCTCTCACTGCCAGGCCGTATCCCGATGGCCGCCGCCTGCATGTAGGGATCGAGATGACGCCTTTCCAAAAACGGCCGCATCTCGAAGTCCTGCTCAGCGATTCAAACGGCGACGAGGCGGCTTCGGCCAGCATCGTCGAGCCGCTGTCCTGGAAGATCGAATTCACCATGCACCTGCGCGGCGAACTGCATAATCCCTACAATCTCGAAGCGAAGTTATATTATCCGGACGGCCCGGCGGACGAACCGCATAAAATTTCTCTCGATATCCAGCCGCATCCCGCGGACGATGAACCGGCTTCCGCTTAACTGACCGATCCCATGCCGACGCGCTTCTCCGTTTCCGTCCGCGCCCTGCTTCTGGTTTCGCTGATCACGATTCTTTCCGCCTGCGGGCGCGCCGCGCCTGAAACATCCGCGCCGATCATCACGCAAAGCGACACGCCCCCACCAGTCACTGCCGAGTCCGCCCTCGCCAAAGACCTGGTTGTGCTGTCCATCGAAGAGAACGGTTATGCTCATCTCTTCGTCACCATCCCCGGCCAACTCGCATTGACGCGCCTGACCAGCGGCAACTGGAGCGATATCACGCCCGCGCTCAGCCCGGACGGCGCGCGCATTGCCTTCGCTTCCAACCGCGGCGGCTTCTGGGATATTTATCTGCTCGACCTGCAAACCGGCGGTACGCAACAATTAACCGACACGCCGCAATACGACGCCTCGCCCACCTGGTCGCCGGACCGCGCCTGGATCGCGTACGAAACTTATCAGGATGGGAGTCTGCAAATCGCGATTCAATCGCTGACCGATGCAAGTCAAAGCCCGATTTTGCTCACCGATGATTCAGCCGCCAATCATTCGCCTGCCTGGGCACCGAACGGCAGGCAAATCGTCTTCATCTCCGACCGCGGCGGCGATAGCGACGTTTGGCTGGCCGATCTGAATCGCACTGATCCGGGCCGCTTTCAAGATATCAGTAACACGAAAAACGCCGCCGAGAGTCATCCTGTGTGGAACACGGACGGAAGTTATCTGGCTTGGGCCGCCGACGCGGAAGCCACCGGCTACAGCGGAATCTTTGCCTGGAACCCGAAACAGCCGGATCGTCCCGCACAATGGGTCGGCGACGGCGATTGGCCGGCCTGGAACAGCCGCGGCGATCAACTCATCACACTGGTCAGCGGGCCGAATCAGGAATATCTCATTTCGTATACGCTCGACGGAAAATTACTACTGCCGCCCATGCCTTTGCCCGGCTACGCGCGCGGCATCATCTGGCCGAATGTCTCTTTACCGAATCCATTGCCTGCGGTGTATCAACAAGCCGCCGCGCTGACGCCCGCCGCGTTATGGTCGCCGATTGTTACGCCGGCCGCTGATGTGCCCAATCAACGCTGGTATCTTGTCGCTTTACCCGATGTGCAGGCGCCATATCCGCAACTGCACGATCTGGTGGATGAATCCTTCAACGCCCTGCGCCAGCGCGTGATCGAAAACGCGGGCTGGGACGCGCTTGCCAGTTTGGAAAATGCCTTTGTTCCGCTTACCACCTCGCTGGACCCGGGTTACAGCGAAGACTGGTTATACACCGGCCGCGCGTTCGCGCTCAATCCGCTGATGACCAACGCAGGCTGGATGGTGGCTGTGCGTGAAGCAATCGGCAACGAAACTTATTGGCGTTTATATTTGCGCGCGCAAAAGCAGGACGGCTCGCTGGGAGAGCCGCTCGAAGACTCACCCTGGGATTTGAACAGCCGCTACGATCTCAACCCCAGCACGTACGAAGCCGGCGGAAATTACGCGCCGGTTCCGCCCGGCTATTGGGTGGATGTCACTTCGCTGGCCGCGGCTTACGGCTGGCAAAGACTTCCTGCATTGCCCAACTGGCGCACCTACTACGCGGGCGCGCGCTTCGCCGAATTCGTTCTCACCGGCGGACTCGATTGGTATTCCGCCATGCTCGAACTGTATCCACCGGACGCTCTGATCACACCGACAGTTGTCCTGCCGCCGACAGCAACTCCCAGCCGGACGCCGATTCCCACTGAAACACCCGGGCCTTCGCGCACACCGCGCCCCACCGGCTCCGCGACTCTGAGTCCCACGCCGCGGCCCACAGGTACCGCGACCAAAACGCCGTTACCCACGTCCACTCCGCCAACGATCGTTCCCACATTTCCACAATGAGTCGAATCAAACGTCGTTGCGAGAAGCGCCAAAGACATGGCGAAGCAGTTCCATTAAAAGCAGAGATCGCATCGAGGCTTGCGCGCCCTCGCAACAATATAGCTGGATCGTTTATCGCCTTGATTGCGTTATTGTTGTCTTCCTGTTCGCAATCCATGAACGCGGTCACGCCTACGCCGGTGATCGCCGGTTTAACGACGACCCAGCCCGAGGTCCAGAATGAGGCGGCAACTCCCACGCTGGCGCCATTTCGTTTTGACCTGCCCACCCCGGGCGCGGCGCCGGTCAGCAGTTGGCGTCCGCCGTTGTATCCGGTGCCGTGGGCCATGTCGCTATACGATCATTTTTATTTCGTGCGTCCCATCGCCGCGGATCAGGTCAATTGGCCGCTGGCAAATTATCGTTACGGCGGCATATTCTTCGCGAACGTCGTGCATACCGGCGTGGATATCGACGCGCCCGAAGGCACGCCCATTTATGCGGCGGGGCCGGGCACTGTGGTATGGGCGAATTGGGGACTCTTCACGCAAGCTCCCGGCGATCTCAGCGATCCTTATGGGCAGGCGGTTGCCATTCGACATGATTTCGGTTTCAACGGACAACAGCTTTTTACCGTATATGCGCACATGAGTAAAATCATCGCGGTCTCCGGCCAGCACGTGAACACCGGAGACATTTTGGGATTGGTCGGTCACACCGGCGCGACCACAGGGCCGCACGTTCATTTCGAAGTGCGCTTTCCTGTCAACGATTTTTTCAGCACGTATAACCCCGAGCTATGGATGGTTCCACCGCAAGGCTGGGGCGTATTGGCCGCCCGCATCACGGATACGGATGGCAACACTTTGCAACAAGTAGAGATCACGGTTCAAAATCAAACAACGCGGGAAACGCATGTTGTGAAAACCTACGGGCCCGGGCCGGTCAATCACGATCCTTATTACAACGAAAACATGGTGTTGGGCGATTTGCCTGCGGGATTATATAAAGTCAGCTTCCGCTATGAAAAAGATGTGCAGGAATGGATGTATATCTACCCCGGTCAGGTCACCTATTTCACCTACACCGGCGACCACGGGTTCAAGGTCGGCCCGCCGCCCGCGCCCGAGTTGAAATCCGTGCCGAAAACCGCCATTCAACCGACAAGCACGTCAACGCCGTAACAGGTGAAATCCCCTTGACGGACTGAACATCTGTGCTATACTTTTCCAAAACCCGACCTTACCACCTGTTTCTGGAGACTCAAACATGGCTCGAAAATCTTCCCGCGCAACAGCAGAACAATCCGCTCCCGCCAGCAATATGGAAGGCGCCAAACGCGCCGTACTCGATAAAGCGGTTGGCGATATCTTAAAACGCTACGGCGACGGTTCCATCATGCGCCTCGGCGAAGCTCACGGTATGGTCACTGAAACCATCCCAACCGGTTCCCTGTCTCTCGATATCGCGCTCGGCGTGGGCGGAATCCCGCGCGGCCGCATCACCGAAATCTACGGGCCTGAGTCTTCAGGCAAGACCACACTCTGCCAACACATTGTGGCTGAGGCGCAAAAAATGGGCGGTACCGCCGCTTTCATAGATATGGAACACGCGCTCGATCCAGTCTATGCGGCGCGCGTCGGCGTGGATATTGACAATCTGCTCGTATCGCAACCCGATACCGGCGAGCAGGCGCTCGAAATCGCTGAAACTCTCGTCCGCTCCGGCGCGGTGGATGTAGTCGTCGTCGACTCGGTTGCCGCGCTTGTTCCACGTTCCGAAATCGAAGGCGACATGGGCGACGCCACCATGGGCGTACAAGCCCGCCTGATGTCGCAAGCGTTGCGCAAATTAAGCGGCGCCATCAATCAAACCAAAACTGCGGTCATCTTCACCAATCAATTGCGCCAGAAAATTGGCGTAATGTTCGGCAACCCCGAAACCACAACCGGCGGACAGGCGCTCAAGTTCTATGCCTCCATCCGCCTAGATGTGCGCCGGATTCAGTCCATCAAGATGGGCGAAGAAGTGATCGGCAACCGTACGCGCGTCAAAGTGGTCAAGAACAAAGTTGCCCCGCCCTTCCGCACCGCCGAATTCGATATCATGTTCAACGAAGGAATCTCAAAGGCCGGCGACGTGCTCGACCTGGCGACCAAGTTCGAGATCGTCCAGAAGCGCGGCGCGTTCTTCTCGTACGGCGATATCCGCATCGGTCAGGGCCGCGAGAACGCCAAAGAATATCTGCGCACCAATCCCGAACTTTCCGCCGAGATCGAAAGCGTTATTCGCCAAAAGGCGCTCAGCGGCGAGATCGCCCTGCCGCTTGAAATCGGCGGCCCCGATGGCGCCGAAGACGCGGGCGGCGCATCTGCGGAAGAATAAAACTTTACAGGGACACGCACAATCGTGTCCCTGTCTTTTTTTGGGACAACGTGCACCGCCTCTTCCAACTCCCAAACCTGCCCGCCGTTCTCCTCGCGTTGACCTTCATCCTCAGCGCCTGCGCGCCAACCGCCACCACCACGCCGTTTGTTCCGCCGACCGAAGCCATCCCAACTCAACTTCCCACCACCACGCCGATTGGTTCGAATTCGAACAACGCGCTTCCGACATTCACGCTCGCGCCGCCGCCTTCTCCAACACCCGAACCCACCCTCACGCCCACTGCCACGCCCGAAGTCTGCACGAACAATCTGACCTACATTCAAGACCTCACCGTTTCCGATGGCACCGTGGTCCAGCCCGGCAGTTCAGTCGAAAAGGAATGGCTGGTGAGCAACAGCGGCACCTGTAATTGGGATTCGTCCTATCGCCTGGAATGGATCGGCGGCGATACGCTGGGCGCGTCAACCGATCAGGCTCTTTATCCCGCACGCGCCGGAACCCAAGTCACTTTGCGCATCGTCTTCACCGCGCCGAGCGCGGCAGGCACATATCAATCCACGTGGCAGGCCTTCGCGCCGGATGGATCTGCCTTCGGCGACAGCGTTTATATTCAAATCGAAGTCGGGCAGTAGTTCACAAAGAATATTCTGCGGCAGTCATTCTCAAGGCCTATTCTTGCAAGGCCCCTGCTCACAAGTCGCACATAGAGTCGGGAATTCACCGCTTGCAATCCTGAAAATTTGCTTGCACACTCTTTATGAAAGTGCTATAATACGTTCACTCTCCCCAGTATTTTACAAAGAACAAAATATTTGCCTTCGCGTGGACATTTATCCTGCAAGGCTGTAACGACAAAAATTTGAATCCGACCCATTATCGCCAAACCTACAAGGAAATCGCCAGCCCGCGAAGCGTTGCTGGTTAATCGCTGTATTCATCCCAATTAATAGAGAAACAATATGAAAATTCTTGAACTTGAGAACGAACCCCTGGTCAAACTGCGCGCCATGGCTTTGGATTTAAATATCCCGAACGCCAACCGCCTGAAAAAGGAGGCACTGGCCGTGCTCATCCGCGAAGCGGAAGCGCAAAAACAAGGCGTGGAACTGCGCGGCGGAGTGCTGGAGATCATGAGCGAAGGCATCGGCTTTTTGCGAGCCAGCTCCTATAAGATCGGCGACCAGGATGTGTATGTTTCGCAGGCGCAATTACGCAAACACGAATTGAGATCGGGTGATCTCGTCATTGGCCAGGTAAGGCCGCCCCGCGAAAGCGAACGGCATTATGGATTATTGAAAGTGGAATCGGTCAACGGCCAGGATCCTGAAGACGCGGCCCGCAGACCGGTGTTCGAAAATCTCACCCCCATTTTTCCCGATAAACGATTCGATCTTGAAATAGATCATGACACATTGGCGCCGCGTTTGATCAATCTCGTAGCGCCCATTGGCCGGGGCCAGCGCGGGCTGATCGTCTCTCCTCCCAAAGCGGGGAAAACCACCATCCTGAAGGAAATTGCAAATTCGATTTCAACCAAATATCCCGATGTGCATTTAATGGTGGCGTTGATCGGCGAACGCCCTGAAGAAGTGACCGACATGGACCGCTCGGTGGATGCAGAAGTGATCGCCTCCACATTCGACGAACCCGTTACCTCGCACGTCCGCACGGCGGAGATCGCCTTAGACCGAGCTAAGAGACTCGTGGAGATCGGACGCCATGTGGTAATCTTAATGGACTCGATCACCCGCCTGGCGCGTGCCTATAACCTGGTGGTCAATCCATCCGGGCGCACGCTCTCCGGCGGCATGGATCCTTCCGCGCTGTACCCTCCCAAACGTTTCTTCGGCGCGGCGCGCAACATCGAGGAAGGCGGCTCGTTGACCATCATCGCCACCTGTCTCGTAGACACCGGCTCGCGTTTGGACGATGTAGTTTACGAAGAATTCAAAGGCACCGGCAACATGGAACTGCATCTCTCCCGCAAATTGCAGGAGCGCCGCATCTTCCCTGCCGTGGACATCGAACGGTCGTCCACGCGCCGCGAGGAACAGTTATTGGGCCCCGACATTACACAACGCGTCTGGCTGATGCGCCGCATGTATATCCAAATGATCTCGCCGCCGCCTCAAGGCGCAGGCATGGATAGCTCAGTTGCCGCGGAAGCCATCGTCCAGCGATTGGACCGTTCCAGAAATAATCAGGAGTTCCTAGAGAACCTGACCGAAAGCGTATGAACAAAGTTCTAAAAAACATTCGAGATAAATTCTTTTCGGGTGGAAAAACCAGACAAAAACCGACCGACACAGACAACCAAAAATCGGCTGGCAGTGCGCGTCCGAAGATGGATCGCTTCACACTGGTCAGCTGGGCTGTCACCTGGGTGATCGTGCTGGCCGCGCTCGG
Organism: uncultured Anaerolineaceae bacterium; assembly: GCA_964502095.1. Lineage (GTDB taxonomy): Bacteria > Chloroflexota > Anaerolineae > Anaerolineales > Villigracilaceae > JACPVF01. Next base: position 82,983 of record CAZCUF010000003.1, on the reverse strand, counting down.
CTTCGCATTGTGGAAGACTCAATCGGGCGCGTCGGCTCAAACGGCCGTGCCGCTTCCCACCGTTGCCCAAAGCCAGAGTCAACCTAATGTTGGACTGCCAACTGCCTCGTCAGCCGGAAGCGGAGTGTCCGCCATCCCGCGCGAACTGCAACTCAAGACCAATATTCCCGAACGGCCGCGCTATGAACCCGTCACGTATCGTGTCCAACGCGGCGATGCAATGCTCAGTATTGCAGACGAATTCAAAGTCAAAACCGAATCCATTTTATTCGTCAATAAAGATCTGGGGGACAATCCGCACAACCTGCGCCCGGGCATGGAATTAACCATTCCGCCGGTGGACGGGTTGTATTACACCTGGCAGGAAGGCGACACAATCGAAAACGTAGCCGCCAAGTTCAATGCCGAACCGGACGATATTTTGAATTTCCCCGGCAATAATATCGACCTGACCGATCCGCAGATCAAGCCCGGCACTGTCATCATGATTCCGGGCGGCTCGCGCCAACTGCGTAATTGGGAAGCCGATCTTCAAACTGCAACCCGTATCAACAACGGCAGTACAGGCACATCCGATTTCTCCGGAGCGGCCGCGTGCGGCGGCGGCCCGGTGGCGACCGGCTTTGGCTGGCCTGCCAGCCAACATTGGATTTCCGGTAACAATTACGGTCCGGGACATCTCGGCATCGATATTGCCGCCAATGAAGGCGATCCGGTTTTCGCCGCAGGTACCGGCGTTGTGACCATGGCGCAATCGGGTTGGAATTACGGCTATGGCAACGTGATCCAAATCGATCACGGAAACGGCTATGTGACCGTGTACGCGCACTTGAGTCAGATTAACGTGCACGTCTGCGAGCCTGTCGGCCAGGGCACATTGATCGGTTTGGCCGGCAGTACCGGAAACGCGTTCGGCGCGCACCTTCACTTCGAAGTCCGCGTCGGCGGAAAGAACATAAACCCACTGGACATCCTTCAGTAATGGATGAAAAAACTTTGCAGGCCGCTCTTCGGGAATTACCGTTGGGCGGCCTGCGCTATTTCCCGTCCATCGGCTCCACCAACGACGAAGCATTGGCTTGGGCCGCGGCCGGCGCGGCGAATCTCTCGCTTGTCGTTGCGGATGAACAAACAACAGGGCGCGGCCGCGCAGGCAGAAAATGGTTTACGCCTCCAGGAAGCGCGTTAGCTTTTAGTTTGATTCTACGCCCCGTCGAAGATGAACGCCCGCATCTCACGCGGACCGTCGGCCTGGCCGCGCTGGCCCTGAGCGATTCTCTGCGGACGCATTCCCTCGAGGCGCAAATCAAATGGCCGAATGATATATTGATCGCGGGTCAAAAAGCGGCGGGCATTTTAGTCGAGTCGGTGTGGAACGGTGAAGATGTGGATTGCGCGGTGATCGGCATGGGTATCAACATATCCAAGGGATCGGTTCCCCCGCCCGAAGAATTGAATTTTCCCGCTACAAGCCTGGAAGAAAACCTCGGCGTTTTAATCGATCGCGAACAACTTCTGCGCGACGTTCTTGCCGCGTTGATCGAGTGGCGCCCGCGCCTTGGTTCGGATGAATTTCTCGCCGCGTGGGAAGCGAGGCTGGCATTCCGCGGCCAACAAATTCAAATCCAGGCCGAAGGCGAATCGACTGTCAGCGGCGAATTGCTCGGTTTGGCGCCAGATGGCAGTCTGCGTGTGCGCGAGAAATCGGGGAATGCGGCCATTATCCGATTTGGGGATGTTCGCTTGCGCCCCGGCGCGTGATAAAATCGCTTTCAACCATTCATTCAAAGAGGTTTCGAGATGTCCCAGTTTGATAATTTACGCGAAGACGCATCGTTTGCGGATGAAACACCCTCCCGGTCAATGGAAGAAAGCGCACCGCCACCACGTTCGGGCGGCCGCTTGCTGGGCATGACGCCGATTCAACGCTTCGTTATCGTATTTTTATTGATGATCACCGTCTGCGTATTGGGAACAATGTGCCTGCTCATCACCGGAAAAATCGGATTGGGCTTGTAAAGTTTGTGTGCTTGAATCCAAACAGGCGAGGCTTACAGCCTCGCCTGTTTTTTATCTGCGTTTGTTGGCGGCTATACCAATTTGGCCTGCGGTTCCTGCATATCTTCCCCGTTCATTTGCGCGCCGGCCTTTTTCAAATCTTCGGCCGCGATGCGCGCCACGGAGGCAACATAATCGCCTTCCTGCGGCTTGATCAAGTGCACGCCTTTGGTGGCGCGGCCGGATTTCTTCACATCCTTCACTTTCAAACGGATCATTACACCGTTAGCCGTCATAATGGTCAGATCGTCTGAATCACTAACTACGCGCGCCGCGGCAATCTTGCCAATTTCGTCCAATGCCTTCTGATCGATGGTGGCAATACCTTTGGTGGCGCGGCCTTTGGGTGTGTATTCCTTCAACGGCGTTTGTTTGCCCAAACCGCCTGTGGTTACGACCAGCAAGAAGCCGTCTTTTTGGACAACATCCATACTGGCAACCGAATCGTCTTTATTCAAACGAATGCCATGAACACCCGCCGCCTGCCGTCCCATCGAACGGATTTTTTCTTCACCGAAGCGCAAAGCCTGTCCCATCTCGGTCACAAAAATCACCTCATCCTTGCCGGAGGTGGCGCGCGCCCAGCCTAAAACGTCGCCTTCATCCAAGGTCATGGCGATCAGGCCCGAGGGACGGACGGAGGCGAATTCTTCCATATCCACACGTTTGACCTTTCCGCGCACCGTTGCCAAAATGCAATAACTTTTCTGCGAGAAGTTACTCACCGCAAAAGCGGCGGTCACGCGTTCGTTCGGGCCCAGCGATAAAATATTGACCAGCGGGATGCCTTTCGCGGCGCGGTCAGCATCCGGGATTTGATACACCTTTTCAGAATAGACTTTCCCTTTATCCGAGAAGAACAACATCGTATCGAGACTGCGCGCGGGAATCAATTCAACGACTTCATCCTCCTCTTTCATCGTCAGCCCCATTACGCCGCGTCCGCCGCGACTCTGCGATCGGAAGGCGGTTGCGGCCACGCGCTTGATGTAGCCGCGTTCGGTGATGCTGATCAGCACGGCCTCATCGTGCACCAAATCTTCATCGGTAAATTCCTCTTTGGCGTCCACAGCCACGCGCGTACGACGGTCGTCGCCGTACTTTTCAGCCAATTCCTTCAAGTCGCTTTGGATCAACGCTAAAATCTTCTTCGGGTGCGCCAGCAGATCTTCGAGATAATTGATCTGCTCCTGCACCTGCTTGTGTTCTTCTTCGATCTTCCAGCGTTCGAGCGCGGCCAGACGGCGCAATTGCATATCGAGAATGGCCTGCGCCTGCAGTTCGCTCAACTTAAAGCGCTTCATCAAATTGGTCTTGGCCGCATCCACATCAGCCGCCTCGCGGATGGTCTTGATCACGGCGTCGATGTTATTCAGCGCGATCATCAACCCGTCGAGGATGTGCAAACGCGCCCGCGCCTTGGTCAGCTCGAAGTTGGAGCGGCGCACGATCACAGTCTGGCGGTGTTCGATGAAAATCTGTAAAGCGCGTTTCAATGGCAGGGTGCGCGGCTCGCCATCCACCAGCGCCAGCATTTGCACGCCAAAGGTGGATTGCAGAGCCGTATATTTATAAAGCTGGTTCAGCACTTTCTTCGGTTGGGCGCCGCGTTTAAGTTCGATCACAATGCTCATGCCGCGTTGATCGCTTTCGTCGCGCATATCCGAAATCTGATCGATCTTGTCCTCGCGCACAAGCTCCGCGATGCGTTCGATCAGGCTCGATTTATTGACCTGATACGGAATCTCGGTGACGACAATTTGAAAACGGCCCGCTTTTGTCTCCTCGACGTGAGCCGTGCCCCGCATCACGATTCGACCGCGGCCTGTGCTGTACGCCGATAGAATCCCCTCACTGCCAATGATGATGCCTCCGGTCGGAAAATCGGGGCCGGGAATAATCTTTATGAGTTGCTCAACCGGAATTTCATCGGCTGTTTCGTAGTTGTCGATTATAAAATTGATGGCGCTAACCAGTTCCCGCAGGTTGTGCGGCGGGATGTTGGTCGCCATTCCCACCGCAATGCCAGCCGATCCGTTCAGAAGTAGATTCGGGAGGCGGGCCGGGAGCACGAGCGGCTCCTCGAGCGAGTCGTCGAAATTGGGGCCGAAATCCACAGTATCCTTGTCGATATCGGCCAGCATCTCCTCGGCCATGTGAGCAAGCCGCGCCTCGGTATAGCGCATGGCGGCAGGCGCGTCGCCGTCAATCGAGCCGAAGTTTCCCTGCCCGTCCACAAGCGTATAACGCATGGAAAAATCCTGCGCCAGGCGCGCCATGGTCTCATACACGGCCGCGTCGCCGTGAGGATGGTACTTGCCGAGCACCTCACCCACAATACGGGCGGACTTTTTATAGGGGCTGTTGGCGCGGATGCCCATATCGTCCATGGCGTATAAAATGCGCCGATGGACCGGCTTGAGGCCGTCGCGGGCATCCGGCAGGGCACGCGCTACGATCACGCTCATGGCGTAATCGAGGTAGGCAGTGCGCATCTGTTCGTCGATATCTACTTGTTGAACGGTTCCAATTTCCATGAAATTTTCCTTGGAGGAAGGGGCCAGACGGCATAAAAAAACACGAAGACCAAGCGCGAAACCGACTCCGTGTCTTTTTTTGTATTAGATGAAGCCCATTCTTAGAATAGGCTAATTATACCAAACAAAAAGACCCGCCGATCGCGAGTCTGTTTTGAGTGCCGAAGGTGGGACTTGAACCCACATGAGGGAACCCTCACTACGCCCTGAACGTAGCGCGTCTGCCAATTCCGCCACTTCGGCGTCACGTTTAATCCTTCCGCCTGCGTGCCTGCCTATTTTATCCCAATTATTCGGTTTGTCAATCGAATCACAGAAAATACAATTTCGATACAAGCTGTTCATCCGTTTGTAACAACCCGATCCTGCAATAAACGCAAACAGACACAAGGAACAAAAAAGGCAGTCCGGCGTCATGATTTCAATCTTTGCAAGTTCGTATGGTAATTCCATTACGGTACTGTTAGGGGATGTATCTTTTTGCCCCGAAAATCGTTAAAGTGTTCAAGGAGAAAGAAAGGAGAAATCGCCATGCTCATCTTAGCCGCCGTCATTGGGATCGGCATACTGCTATTCGCCCTCGTGGCCGGCACGGACCTGTTCGTGGCCGAGCGCAACCCGGACGAACTCAACAGCATGGGTATCGAGTATAAATAATGAACGAAGATACCCACTTTCCCCAGCCCGACGCACAGTCTCAACCGCGTCGGGCTTTTTCTTTTTAATCCCTACGATATAATCTACGCATGGACCTTTCTCTCACAGCCGAACAGCAAATGACGCAAAAAATGGTGCGCGATTTCGCCCTGAAGGAGATCGCTCCCGTTATCAAGGAATACGATCGCAAACAAGAGCCGGTTCCATTCGCGCTCAAACGCATGAGCGAGCTTGGCATCCTGGGGCTGTGTTTTCCAGTCCGTTATGGCGGTCAGGGCATGGATTATCTTGCACTCGGGCTGGCCTGCGAAGAACTCGAAGCAGTGGATACATCCTTGCGCGTGGCGATGTCTGTGCATACGGGCCTATGTTCGATGAATCTCTTTCAATGGGGAACAGAAGAACAAAAGCAGAAATTTCTCGTTCCGCTGGCGAAAGGCGAAAAAATCGGGTGCGGCGCGTTCACAGAACCAGGCATGGGGTCCGACGTGGCCGCGTTAAGAACCTCCGCCAAACGCGAGGACGGATTCTACATCCTGAACGGCGAAAAAATGTGGATTTCGCTCGCCTCTTTAGCGGACCTTGCGCTGGTCACCGTTAAAACGAATCCCTCCGCCCCCAAGCCCTCAGACGGACTCTCGACCTTCATCATTGACTTAAACTCCCCCGGCGTGACGCGCGGCGATCTTCACGGCAAGCTTGGCGTACGCGCCGGCGCAACCGGCTGGATTCATTTTCAAGATGTGAAGGTCCCGGCTGAAAATCGAATCGGCGAGGAGGGCGAAGGATTCAAAGTTACCATGTCCGGTTTCGATCATGGACGCTACACGGTTGCATCGGGCGCGACGGGCATTATCCGCGCTTCACTCGAAGCCAGCGTAAAATACGCCAAAACGCGCCGAACATTCGGCAAGCCAATCGCAGAACATCAGTTGATCCAGGAAAAAATCGCCCGAATGTCACAGGATTACGAGATCGCGCGGCTACTCTATTATCAGGCCGGCTGGTTGAAAAACCAGGGCAAGCGTTGTACGCGCGAAACGTCCTTTGCCAAGAAATTTGCCACTGAGGCTTCCTTCAGCGCCGCCAGCGAAGCGATTCAAATTCATGGCGCGTACGGTTATTCCGACGAATACGATGTGGAGCGTTATCTGCGTAACTCCAAAGGCGCGCTGATCTACGAAGGTTCGAGCGAAATCCAAACATTGATTCAAGCCGGTTACGCTCTGGGCGAACGAAGCGACAAGCCTTTGCGCTGTGAATTACCCGCGTATAATAAAAATATCTGGCAGGAATTGTAAAGATGATCAGCGGCGGCCGCGCCTGCGAACTGGAAAGATCGTCAGCGTTACGAGCATCCAATGATTAAAGGATTCGCGAATCTTCCCTGGATCGTCTGGGCCGGGCTTTCTCTCGCGCTTGCCATCCTGTGGATTTACGTGGGACCGCACACAAAGATCCGGGTCCAACCGGGGATGCGCTACTTTTTCGTCCGCTGGGGACACGCATTGACATGGGCTCTGCTTGCCATCAATTTCCTCCTGCGCGGCATCGACCCTTCCCTGAACGGCGTCGCGAACATCGTTGCACTGGCGGGAGGAGCGGCTTACCTGCTCTTCCTAACCATGACATTCATTGTAAAATGACGAATTGCAAAATATTATTTCGAGGAGTACCAATTGAAAATCATTGCCTGTATCAAACAAGTGCCCGATTCGGAAGCCAAAGTCAAAGCTGAGAATGGGCAGGTTTCGTGGGGCGAATCGCCGCTGGTGATCAACCCGTTCGACGAGTACGCAGTGGAAGGCGCGCTTCAGCAAAAAGAAGCCGTCAGCGGCTCAACGGTCACCGCGCTGTGCATCGGAACAGAATCCGCCAGGGAAGCGCTTAAGCACGCCCTTGCCATGGGCGCGGATGACGCGATCCTTGTTTCGGATCCCGCCTTGAACAATCTCGATACGCTCGCCGCGGCGCGCGTACTAACCGCCGCGATCCAAAAGATCGGCGGCGTGGATATGGTCCTGTTTGGCCGCCAGAGTCTCGATGACGGTTCGGGCGTTACGGCCGCACAGACGGCGCGCCTGCTCGGGTGGCCGATGCTCGGGCTGGCTGGGCAGATCAAGGTCGAGAATGGAAGCGTGCAGGTTTCGCGCGTGATCGAGGAGGGCCGTCAAAACGTCAAAGCGAATTTGCCCGCCGTGATCAGCGTTGTGCAAAGCATTGGCGAGCCGCGCTATCCGTCGTTCATGGGCATTCGCAAGGCCTCGAAAGCGGTCATTCCTGTATGGCCGCTGAGCGACTTGGGAATCAGCGCGCCCGCATCAATTGTGACCCGCACCAAACTCGTCACGCCACCCAGCCGCGATGTCGCTTGCGAGATCATCACCGGCGACAGCCCCGCGCAAATTGCCGAAGCGCTGGCCGGGAAAATTCTGGCGGAGAAAGTACTATGAAAACTTTTGTTTACATCGATCACTTCAAAGGTCAGACGCAAGCCGCCTCGTGGGAGGCGCTCGGCGAGGCCAAAAAATTTGGAAGCGCGGCCGCCATCCTCTTTGGCTCCGGCCTCGAAGCTCTGGTAAAGGCCGCCTTCGAATTCGGCGCGGATGAAGTTTTGCTGGCAGACGACCCCGCGCTAACAGATTACCGCGCCGAAGCGTTTGCCTCCACGCTCGCCGCGCTCGTTTCCTCCCAACGCCCGGACTTGATTCTGTTCCCAACGACCACCCGCACCCGCGAAATGGCCGCCATGCTCGCCGCGGATTTGAACACCGGCGTTTTGGTGGATATCACCGCGCTTGCCCTTGAAGGCGATACGTTCACGGCGACGCGCCCGATCTATGAGGGGAAATTATTTGAAGAGATTTCATGCGGCGCAAAACCCGCCATCGCAACCTTGCGCGCACGCGCTTTCCCGCGCCCCGCGCAAGATTCGTCGCGCACGGGTAATGCAGTCAAAGTGGAAGCCAAAGCCGATTCACCCACCACCGTTGAAAGCTATGAGGTTGCGGAAAGCACCGTCAGCCTGACGGATTCCAGCGTGGTCATCTCCGGCGGACGCGGCGCATCGAACAATCCATCGCTCACGCCGCCCGCGGGGCTGGACGAAAAACAAGCCGAAATTTGGCGCGCACATCAAGGCTTCACACTGATCGGCGAGCTGGCCTCGGTCCTCGGCGGCGCCATCGGCGCCTCGCGCGCTGCCGTCGACGCGGGCTACATTCCCTATGCCAATCAGGTTGGGCAAACCGGTAAAACGGTCGCGCCCGATTTATATATCGCATGTGGAATCTCCGGCGCCATTCAACACATCGCGGGGATTCGCTCTGCGAAATTAGTGGTCGCCATCAACAAGGACCCCGACGCGCCGATCTTCAAAGTCTCGCGCTACGGCGTGGTCGGAGATCTATTTGTCATCGTCCCCGCGCTGACAGAGGCATTCAAGAAAAAACTGGGCAAGTAACACAGGTCGAACCGCGCATTAAATAAAAACAGGGTCACATTTTTATGTGACCCTGTTGTTTTCGCAAGAACGGGTCTTACGAAAGCGGCACCACGTTAGCGGCCTGGAGACCCTTCGGACCTTCTTCGATGGAGAACTCCACTTTCTGCTCCGCCTCCAACTTGCGGTACCCATCAGATTGAATGGCAGTGTAATGAACGAAAACATCTTCGCCGCCATCGCGACCGATAAAGCCATAACCTTTGGTCGCATTGAACCACTTAACGGTTCCAACAAAACGTTCTGACATCTTACATTTCTCCTGCTGAGAATAAAATTTTGCCCGTCCGCCCTGGCTTACACAGGCAGTCCGGGCACGATGCAGGCAAGGTTATCATGCCTAAAGTGGAGTGTCAAGACCTATTTTTATTTTCTTGCGAATCGCGGCATAACGCGAAGTAAGGTGAACCCATAGAGAGGATAATTGCGTTTGAGATTGCCCGCTGTGGATGACGTTCCGCAACTCATCCGGACCTCGAAACGGGTCCAATAAAAGGACAGACCGTCCCAACTCGAAGGTCACATGCGCGTCGGAGCCGACAGTCCCAGCCAGAGCATGTCTTTCTGCAAACTCGCGCGCCCGCTGATTGAAAACCGATTTCATGCAACGCGAGTTGAACACCTCAATGGCATCCACCAGCGCGATGATTTCCAGCAGGTCGTTTTCCCGCCACCCGCCGGAACGCAACTCATCGAATGGGTGCGAAACACTGATAAAGGCATTTTGGCCGCGCAAGCGGCGGATAGTTTCAGCGGGAGTCAAATAAGCGGGGATTTCTTCGGTCACGAAGGCGGCCAGAATCTCGCCCTGGGTGGTCATAATCTCCTCGCCCACGATGACCAGTTCCGGGTCCAGGGATCGAGCCGCACGCGCGCCGCGGATCGTGTTGTGATCGGTCACGATCACGCGGTCCAGGCCTTTGCGCCGCGCGGCCGCGATCAAATCTTGAGGCCGCGTAAGCGAATCTTTGGAGGCGGCAGTATGGCAGTGAAATTCGACGCGCAGTTTGGACATGCGCTCGATTGTACCCGTCTTTGACGGTTGCCGATTTGGAAGATTTTGTTATACAATCAGCCGGGATGGAAGACGATTCTCGTTTTTACCAGCGTCCGTGGTTCATCATTACGACCCGCATTATTCTGATGTCGGGGATTTATGCTTTTGCCGTCTATCATCTCTGGAAGGGCGGCAAGTTTCATATAACGAATTTTCTAACCGATTTCGTTCTTTTCTTTATTTTCCTGATCATTTGGCTGGCTTTTTTCGCCCAGTTCATTTTGCCGGTCCGCACCTTTTCGGAACGGCAGAAAATCTTCGACCGTCTGGTGGCATACATAGGCGGACTGCGCGGGCCGGCGCTCTTCATCAAAAACGGGAGACTGATCGAGCGCACCCAAGAAAGCGAGCGCGCAGGACCGGGGGTCGTTTGGCTGGATTCGGCCAGCGCGGCCGTAACGCACGTCAAGACTTCCTTCAAAAATGTGTTCGGCCCGGGGGTGCACTTCACAGGAGGCGGCGAAAAAATCGACCAGCGCGATGTGGTGGGTTTGCACAAGCAAATACAAAGCATCGGGCCGCGGGCATCGGATCAGCCTTTCGACGACGAGTACGACGAACGCAAGGAGAAGGAACGTGAGGCGCAAAAGCGCGGCAAACGAACAAAGGATGAATTCGACGAGGAACAAAAGCGGCGCACACTGGTCAGCGCGTTGACGAGAGACGGCATTGAGGTGGTGCCGAATATTTCAGTGGTTTTCAAGATCGACGCGGACGCGGTCAGGGGCGATCAGCCGGGCTCACACTTTGGCTATCATAAAGATGCGGTCCAAAACGCAGTGATCAATCAGGCCATCAACCCAATGGCCAAGCCGAACACGCTCGGATACGAAGTAGCCTGGAATGAACTGCCCGTTTACGTGGCGGCGGATTTATGGCGCGAATATTTGAGCAAGTTCAAATTAAGCGAGCTGTTCGAAACCAATTGTGTGATTCCCCCATTCGTCCCCAAGCCGAATGAACCGCCCGCGAAACAGGATGCAGACGCATTGTTCAATCCCATTACCGGGAAAAAACAGGGCTGGCTGGCAGAAGCCGTAACGGAAATGTTGCAGTATCTGAACGAACGGCTGGAAAATTTGGCAGACTTCTGTGAAGGCGGCAAGGATAGTAAAAGCGCGGAAGCGCCGCGCGCGGCCGAAGAAAGCAAACCATCTGCCAGCGTTAGCGAAAAGACCGCCTTGCAAGTGATCAATGCCATGATCAAAGAACGAATGACCAACCCCAAAGTGCCCATCCTGGATGAGAACGGCCGGCAATCGCCGGGGACGCGCGAGAGCAAGGAATACGTGCTCCTTCACAGCCACGGCATCCGCGTCATCAGCGCCAGCGTGAGCAATTTGCGCTTTCATCCCGAAAAAGTGGAAAAGCAACTCATCCGTCAATGGACGGCGAACTGGATGACCAACGCGCGCGCCGAACGGGACCGCATCGAGACCGCGCGCAGTTACGCCTCGCTCAACGGAAAGGAAAAGGGACTCGAGGAATACGTCCGCGATTTAACGCAGGACTTGCTAAAGCAAAAACGTGACGGCAAGGATGATCTCAAGGGAGCGGTCAGGGCCTTGCTTATGCGGACGCGGGTCATTCTCGTACAAAACGACCGCATGCCCCGCCGCGCCAGCACAGAGTTGCAGGAATTGGAAGACATCCTGCAGTGGCTGGAGACGGGTCAGCAATGATTTCGAAGCCTGCCGCGCCCAAAACTCCGCTGGCTCTGGAACGTGAAAGATTCAGCAAACAGATCGCCCGCCTGCGCGATTGCATCTTGAACCGGACCTTCGAATTGACGCTGGACGGCGCGCGGCGGCGCCTGAGCGCTTTGTTTATCTTATTCCTGCTGGCGGGATTTGTGATCGGCTTTTCCACGCATCCTTTGTCCGAATGGACGACACGCATTCGGAATATTTTCCTCTACCTGTTCAACTACACCGCGGCGCTGACCTTCAAGACAAATCCGATCATAGACCTGATTACTTTTGCCTTTGGCACCTGGAGCAACTTATTACGCTACCTCGCCATCTTTGCGCTTCCGTATATGATCGCAGTACACGAAGCCGCGGTCTATCTGGCGGACATCTTTGAAAAACCGGTTTCCACGGCGCGCAGTTTCATCGGGCAGGTCGCTTTGGGAGGCTCGGGCGAGACAGTGACGATTCGGGAGGGAGAATTCGTCGAAACCGATTCGCGCATTTATGCCATCGGCGGACCGGGCTATGTTACAGTCGAACGCGATTCGGTGGCTTTATTCGAAAAACCGGATGGCCGCCCGCATGTGATCGGCCCAACTGTGGATGAACCGGTATTATTGGACGGCTTTGAACGCTTCCGTTCGGCCATTGACCTGCGCGACCTGCACATCGCCTTGAATGAACCGAAAAATCGCAAGATCGAGGGACGCAGTCTGGACGGGATTCCCGTCAGCGCCATTGATGTTTCATTCCGCTTCGGCATCTGGCGGGGCGGGAAAGAACGAACCCTGAAAGAACCGAATCCGTATGGCAACGATTCGATTGTTGAAGATTTAATCTATAACCAGGCATTGAAAGTCAGCAATGAAGCGAAAGTAAAAGAGTCCGAACGCCGGGATATTCCGGCTGATCTCGATGAGCGCATGAAAGGCATGGTCAGAAGAGAGTTGGCCACGTTTATCAGCGAGCACCGGCTGACAGAGTTTCTGGCAAGTTACGGGTTGCCGGAGATCAAGGAATCGCAGGCAAGGAACACCGAGATATTGAATCAAACACAAAAAATCCTCCCGCCCGGAGAAAAACAACCCAACCTGCCCGCACCCGGTGAACCGCCCAGCTTCACACATCGGCCAGACATCACTGCACGTTTCATGGAAGACTTTTTGAAGAAAGCCAACAGAGACGGATTGCAATTGGATTGGATCGATATCGGCACCTGGGAAACGCCGGCAGAATTCAAAAAGGTCAGTGAAGAACATCTGGATGCCTGGCAACTCAGCATTGAAAATATGTCACGCGGCAACAAGGAAGCAATCGAAACAGTCGAAAAAGACGCCATTCTTCAACGCGTGATCGAGCTTGTGCAGGATGTCCTATTGTTCAACCGGCCGGAGAACCAGTCCGCGCCCAGGTTGCGGGACGCGGATCCGGCGAAAAGATTGTTGGTCGCATACTATACACAGATCAACGAAGAACGCGAGTTGCTGATCAAGAACAAAAGCGGCAGTAAAACTTTCATTGCCGAGATCGATTCGGTCATTACCTACATTAAGGTCTTATTGGGGTGGGAAGGTTTGCATTTTATGGGCCACAACGGTAACGGCGACGACCCTAATCAGCCGGTGGGATAGAAAATTTCGGTATGATTTCGCCAACTCTTTCTCCTGAGATCGCACGGGCGATGAAGTTAAACCTGCCTGTGGTTGCGCTCGAATCGACGGTGATCACACACGGCCTGCCGCGTCCGCGCAACCTGTCGCTCGCGCGGGACATGGAAGCCGCCATCCGCAACGAAGGAGCAATGCCCGCCACCATTGCCCTGCTCCGCGGACAAATCCGCGTCGGCCTGAATGATTCCGAGCTCGAAGAATTGGCGGGCGAAAAAGATAACGTCAAAGCCAGCCGCCGCGACCTGGCCGCGGCCGTCGTTAAGAAGCAAAGCGGCGGCACCACAGTGGCTGGGACGATGTTCATTGCACAGCAGGCGGGAATCAAAGTCTTTGCCACCGGCGGAATCGGCGGCGTGCACCGCGAGGCGCGGTTCGATGTCTCTGCCGACCTGCAGGCGCTGGCCGATACACCCATGATCGTGGTGTGTGCAGGCGCAAAGGCAATTCTGGATTTACCCGCCACGCTGGAATATCTCGAAACGATGAGCGTGCCGGTAGTCGGTTTTCAAACCGATGAGTTTCCCGCGTTCTATGCGCGTGAAAGCGGTCTCAAAACCAGCGCGAGACTCGACTCGGCCGAAGAGATTGCCGCGTTTGCAACGGCACATTGGGAGATGGGTTTGCGCAGTGCGGTCCTCGTCACGAATCCAATTCCCATAGCGGATGCAATTCCAAAGTCCGAGATGGACCCGCAGATTACCAGAGCCTCGGAAGAAGCCAAAGAGAAAAAAATTCACGGCCAGGCCCTGACCCCTTTCCTGCTTCAGCGCATCAGCGAATTGACTCAAGGAAGATCGCTACAGGCTAATTTGTCGCTGCTGTTGAACAATGCTCACCTGGCCGCGCAGATTGCGCGTGCGGTCACTGCGAGACGCCGCACTGCAGTCATCTAACGGCAAAGATATAAGTTTTTTTGGGTCGACGCAAGAAAATAAAAACAGCGGAGAAAATCTCCGCTGTTTTCGATGCGCAACAGATTAACTCTTCATCAAATCTTCCAGCATCGAATCGGGCACCTGTACTGCAACCACTTCACCGCGCACGGTAATATCATAGTTGACGACGATCCACTCTTCGATCGTTACCCTGCGGCCTTTAACTTCCTTTACCCTGCCGCGCACTTCCAACTCGATGCCCAATATCGTCGGCTTCAGGTACTCCACATGTAGGGATGCAGTGAGATAGCGCAAGGGCGGCCTGGTATCCATGGCGCGGTGTTCAGCGCGATAGCCCGCCGCGGAGGCGGTTCCTGTGCCATGACAATCGATGAGCGAAGCAAGCAGTCCGCCATATACATAACCGGGGATGGCGATATGATACGGTTTCGGCATAAAATGGCAAACCGACTCTTCGCCATCCCAATAACTTTTTATCTGGTAACCGTATTCATTCAGCCGCCCACAGCCATAGCAATGCGCGAGGGAGTCGGGATAATAATCCTGAAAGGCCCTGGGACCTGCGTTCATTCGACCGGCTCCTCGCCAATCTCTTTCAACAGCCACTCGCGCACCTGTTCGCGTTCGGGCTCGCTCAATTCAAACTGCGCCGCCCGGCATACATTGAAGGTGTTCTCCACCATCACTTCGCCCAATTTCACGGGATCTTCCGGTTTATGCGAACCGAGCCGATAGCCTGCATAATACAGGCCCGTCAACATGAAATTGACATGCGAACGCGCGATCGGCGCGCCGCGCTCGATACATCGGTCCCGGACGGTGCGCGAGGTCTGGGTCATTTGGTAGCCGCGTTCGTTCACTTCGCGCGCAATCTCGCGGAACAATAATCCGTAATATTCGGGCATCAGATAGGGCATGTCGGTCAGCTGATGGATTTTCTGGGCGAGCGGCGACAGTTCAGGATAGCGCACGGCAAAGGTGTCCTCCAAAGGCTTCTGGATGGCCTCCACTTCTTCCTGCGCATGAGTCGGCAATGTGTGCCGCGCCGGATCGTACAAATATCCGGGCGAATCGGGCGCGCCGGATGAAATCATCAGGCCGTCCAAATCCAGCTGTCGAAGCAGGTTTTTGAAGCTCCCCGCGCCCAGCCAGTTCGAATTAATTTCCTGATCGGAAAATTTTTGGCTCAAACTCTGCGCCAATGCGCCAAGTGAAATCGGGGTCGGCGAAGCGCCCACCAGATTCTTGATCCAGGCCACCACTTCCCCGCGCAAATCCTGTGAACTCGCGGGAAGAGTCTGAATGGTTTTGGATTTCTCGTCGTTCGAGTATAACCATGTGGCAAAAACCTGCCGCGTAACGCGCCACGAATCCTCGTCATCGATCATCACAAGGTCCTTCCGCTGATCCACGACGGCCTGCGTCAGCCGCTTCAGGGAATAGAAGCCCAGCCAATGATTTCCCTGTTTGAATTCGGGGTATTCCTTGTAAATCTCCGGCAAATCATTTCCCGGCAGGCCTGTCGGCGAAGCCGCGGCGTCATACAAATGGTCGGCAATGCGTTTGAGCAATTTCTCGGTGGTCTTGTTGATTTCCTTGACAGCGCCGACGGTTTGTTCTTCGTCCTCGTAATGGATACCCAGCGCGTTTTCCATGAAGGCGGTTTGTTTGATCAGTTGATCGCACGAGGCGCGATAGGCAGGAGAAGCATAGCCCACCGACAGCACAGCGCTGTAACGGGCGTGTTTGCGTAAATTCAATAATACCGGGGTGAAATCGGCATCGCCCGAGAGAACAATAAATTCATGGAAATAGGTATCGTGACTGAGCGCGTCCAGTATATCCATCACCATGTGAATATCGGTGCTGGTCTTGCCGCGCGCGGTCAGCGGCGGGCAATCGATGACCTCGAAAGCGGAGCGGATGAAATGAGGCCGATACTCTGAAAACGAGTTCGGGTTCAGGTAACAGCGTCGAATCAGAATCCGGCGGTTGGCGAAACTTCCGCCGCGATAATCCATCGGCAGATGACTCTCCAGCCAACTCAGCCAGCGGTTCGGGTTGGTGGCGAATTTCTCCGCCGCCTGTTTATCCTGTTCGGCCAGGTTGATGAAGATATTGTCGAAGTCGATGAATAACGCAGTGTTCAATTGAGATGAGCTTTCAGAATATGGATCCATGGACTATCCTCCTGCAAAATATAAACAAAATTACCTTACGGCGTCGCCGTCGGTTGGTGCGTGCGCGTGGAAGTCGGTGTGGGAGACGGAGTTTTGGTGAGTGTGGGGGTGACGGTTGGTTTCAAGGTCATCGTCGGCGATGCGGTTGGCGGGTTGCCTTGAACGATAAACTCGCCCACCACTTTCCAATCCAAACCGACAAAGAGTTGCACATCATACGTTCCCGCCAGCCATTCAGCCGGACTTGGATTCCAATCCGTGAAACCGTAACCACCGGTAGTTCCATCCCAGGGCTTGGTTTCGAAATGAACCAGTTTTCCATCGCGGAACCAGAGCGCGGTCCATTGAACGCCGGGGGTCATCTCGTTGTACGAAAAAGCGCCGTACATATGACCTACCGGGTTTTGAAATACGGTTTGCGGATTCACAGCAGTGATACCGTCAAATTGCGTTGAAAAGCTGATCGGGCTGAAAATCGCCGCGGGGTTGGGCGTAACGATACTCTGGAACATTGCCTGAATGGGATCGGGCAGATATGGCGTAGGGGTAATCGTAGGCGTATCGGTCACAGAGGGAGTATCGGTAATGGTCGGCGTGAGTGTGATGGTGGGAGTCTGTGTAATGGTCGGAATCACAGTCGGGCTGAGGGTGAGGCTGGGCGTTGGCGATGGAGGAAAATATGTATAAGCCACCGGTTCGCCATAGAACGTCAGCCAGGCCGCGGCCGCCAAAAAAAGTACGCCGACCCCGATCCAACGCCAGCCACCATAGACGCGCTCCTGGCGCAATCGGTAAAACGTCAGCTTGCGCCCAGACCGGATGGAAGCCAGACCAACCCGAATGGCCAGAAACGAGGCGACCAGCCCAATCGCAACGGCGGCGATGATCCCGGCATGAATGTCCATATCCGAAAAGGATTATAGCATGTGAACGATTCGCCCTACAAATGGCAATGTTTCCACCATATTTCTTTCCTGATAATTTCTGGCTTTTAAATCAAACTTCTTTTGTGGTAAAACTTGGCAATGCCTGAATTGATATTTCTCAAACTGGGCGGCTCGCTCATTACCGACAAGACCAAACCTTTTACGCCGCGCCTGGATAAGCTGAACGATCTGGCGGGACAAATCGCCGATGTTCTCAAGCAGAATTCGGAACTGCGTATTTTATTGGGCCACGGCTCCGGCTCGTTTGGGCATGTGGCCGCCAGGGAATATGGCACACGCGCGGGCGTGCGCGATGAGGCCGGCTGGCGCGGCTTTGCAGAGGTCCGCCATCAGGCCGCGGCACTCAATCGTCACGTGATGGATGCTTTGCACAACGCGTCCATTTCCGCGCTTTCGTTTCCTCCCTCCTCGAGTGTGAGCGCGCGGGACGGCCAGGTTTCAGCATGGGATCTGCGTCCGCTTCGTAAGGCGTTCGAACATCGCCTTTTACCGGTCGTTTATGGCGATGTCGTATTCGACGAATTGCGCGGCGGCACGATTCTTTCGACGGAAGAGTTGTTCGGACATCTTGCGCGCGAGTTACGCCCAACTCGAATCCTGCTGGCGGGACTCGAGGAAGGAGTCTGGGAGGATTTTCCGGGACGGACGCGCTTATTAAACGAGATCAATTCCAAGTCCTTCGAAAAGATGCGGGCAGACGTGAAAGGCGCCAGCGCGGTGGATGTCACCGGCGGGATGGAATCCAAGGTCGAGGAAATGTTGAGTTTGGCGAATCAGGTTCATGGCCTGGAAGCGTTGATTTTTTCGGGAGAAGAATCGGGCAATGTGACGCGGGCTCTACAGGGCGGTGAAATCGGCACGCGCATCAGAGTGTGACAAACATTATCCAAAACGGGGGATGGAAGTCTATTCCCGAAACCGTCAGATTGGCTGAAAATACTCTTATCAATCACCGATCAGGAGGAACAATGCCAACTTTGACCAAAACGGCCAGAGCTTCCAAAAGGCAGACTGCCAAAAGAAAAACGGTTGTGAAATTCGCGCCGACCAAATTGAAACTGCGCCGGCCCGTACCGTCTGATATTGAGATCGCGCAGGAAGCCAAATTAAAACCTATCTTGCGGGTGGCGGCTGAATTGGGGATTCATCCGAACGAGCTTGAACTTTACGGCCCATACAAAGCGAAGATCAAACTTGAAATTCTCGAACGTTTACATCAGCACCCGGATGGAAAATATGTGGATGTGACGGCTATTACGCCCACACCGCTCGGCGAGGGCAAAACCACTGTCACGGCGGGCCTCGCGCAAGCATTGGGCGCGCATCTTGGAAAGAAAACAATTGCGGTGATCCGTCAGCCTTCGCAGGGGCCAACTTTTGGAATCAAGGGCGGCGCGGCGGGCGGCGGTTACAGCCAGATCATCCCGATGGAAGATTTCAATCTGCATCTGACCGGCGATATTCATGCCATCACGGCCGCGCACAATCTTCTGGCGGCGGCCATCGACGCGCGCATCTTCCATGAGAGCAAGCAGGACGACGAAAAGCTGTTCAACGCGCTTTGCCCGCCCGATAAAAACGGCAAGCGCCGATTCTCGCCCGCCATGTTGTACCGCTTGAAAAAATTGGGAATCGACAAAACCGATCCAAACGAGTTGACAAGCGAAGAACGCTCCCGCTTCGCGCGGCTCGACATCGACCCTGCTTCCGTTACCTGGCGGCGGGTCATTGATGTGAGCGACCGCTTTCTGCGTGAGATCGAAGTGGGACTCGGCCCCGACGAAAAAGGCTTCGAGCATCGTTCCGGCTTCGACATCACAGTGGCTTCCGAAATCATGGCCATCCTGGCGCTGACCACCAGCCTCGAAGACATGCGCACCAGGCTCGGCGCGATGGTGATCGGCACGAACAAAAAGGGCGAAGCGGTCACTGCTGAAGATTTGGGCGCGGCGGGCGCGTTGACCGTTCTGATGAAGGACGCCATCAAACCAAATTTGATGCAAACTCTGGAGGGCACCCCCGCCATCGTCCACGCGGGCCCGTTTGCCAATATCGCGCACGGAAATAGTTCCATCGTTGCCGACAAGATCGCGCTCAAACTGGCCGATTATGTCGTTACCGAATCGGGCTTCGGCGCGGATATCGGCATGGAAAAATTCTTCGACATCAAATGCCGTTATTCGGGTTTGATTCCGCAAGTGGTGGTGATGGTCGCCACAGTGCGCGCGCTCAAGATGCACGGCGGCGGACCCAAAGTGGTGGCCGGAAAACCGCTGGCATCGGAATACATCGAGGAAAATCTGGAGCTACTGCGAAAAGGTCTGCCCAACCTGGAACGCCACATTCAAAACGCGTTGAAATATGGCGTCAATGTGGTCGTGGCAGTCAACTCCTTTCCCGCCGACACGCCCGCCGAAGTGGAATTGGTGCGGCAGGCCGCGTTGGAGTTCGGCGCGGTAGATGCGGTGGCATCCACGCATTGGATGGACGGCGGCGCGGGGGCGGTGAAACTGGCCCGGGCGGTGATCGAAGCCGCGGAAATGTCAAGCCGTTTTGAATTTCTGTATCCGCTCGAAAAACCGATCAAAGAGAAAATCGAAACGATCTGCCGTGAAATTTACCGCGCAGACGGCGTGGACTATACACCCGAGGCGGAAGCCAAAGTGGAGCTTTACACAAGGCTTGGCTTCGATAAATTGCCGCTATGCATGGCCAAAACCCATCTCTCGTTCACCACGGATGCCTCCGTCAAAGGCGCGCCGACCGGCTTCCGCGTGCTGATCAGCGATATCAGGGCGGCAGTCGGCGCGGGATTCTTATATCCGCTATTGGGCGATATGCGCACGATGCCCGGCCTGCCCACGCGGCCCGTTTTCTACGATGTAGATTTGGATTTGAAAACCGGAAAAGTAGTGGGGTTATCCTAGCGACATTGCCAGACGCCTTCCCTCTCGAAGTTCGAGAGGGAAGGTTTATTTGGGGGTGACACGATAAATCTCGCCATGATCGTCTTTATAGACCAATTCAAGATGCGCAATCAGGCTCAGGTCTGCGGGAGAGGCGAGGTACTTGTATTCGTTCGGCGTGTACCAGATAATATATCCGCTTTCCCCGCCGGGCCAGCCGGGATAATCCTTTCGCAAGACGGCAATCCGTTCAGCCTGCGGAAGAGAATTATCCACCGGCAATAACGCATGAATCGGGCGATGGTATTGAAACCAAAGCAGGTTGACATAATTACTATAGAAAACATCCTGCGGTTGAGCCTGCACAAGCTCGCGGCCGACTTTGGTTATTTTCATTTCTGTAAAATAGCTTGAGTTATATATGTTGTAATTGCTCGGTTCGCCCTGTACCAGCGCTTTGCGCATGTATTCCTGTAAATCATAGATCGGATAAACCAGCCAAAGCACGGCACAGGCAATTGCCCCAGTATAAATAATTCTGTTCCCGCTCAAATGCGGGACGATTAAATGCTCGATCGTGAAGAACACAAAGGCCAGAATTACAGGAAACACGATGATGTAATAACGATCCGAGGTGAGATCGCGGTGGTCAATGGTGTTTACGGTGAAAGCGAGTAAAAGATAATAGATCACAGCAAAGACCAGGGCCGGCCATACATAGATTCCCATGAGAGATTCTGCCCAGGCCCGCCAGTTCGTTTTACTCTTTAAGTTCAGCAATGCAAGAATCAAGATCAGCGGCAATATAACCGACCAGGGATTTAATAGCAGGGTTCGCAGGCCGGGCAGATACGGTAAAAACCAATGCAGAATCTTGGTCATCGAAAGACTCATATTTTCGAGCGGCCACATCTGATCATACGATCGTCCGCCGAAAATCGTTCCATATCCCAGATAATTGTGAACGATCAGCCAAATCCCCGAGGGGAGAAAGGATAAGCCGACAGGAAGAATGATTTTCAAAATTCCCCGCCAGCCTTCTTTCGACAAAACGATCAGGCCTCCGACGCCGAACAGCACAATGCCGAGATATCGCTGTAACATGGATAATCCCGCCAGAATAAACATCCACCATAATGCGCGCCGGGAGGGGGTCTTGAGATAGTCACCTCCAGCCAGAAAAAATAAAATCATGAAGGTAACGAAAAGCGGATCGGAGGCAACGTTGGCGTAAATTCGAACCGTCGAACTGGAGATCAACGCCGCCGCGCTTCCAAACAGGGCGTACGCAAGCCGGCCTGAAAAAATCCGTTCGAACAAGATGCCCCATAACCAGATATTCAGCGGAAAAAGCAGAAGGTTCAAGTACCAGGCCGAATGAAAAATATCGAAATGTGTAAGGTAACTCAGCCCGGCCAATACAAGCGGGTATAACGGCGGCCAAAGTATATAGGGCGCGCCGGTAAAATCGGTAAAACCTTTGCCTGCCATCAGCCCTTCGGCTGTAGACATCGCCCGCACAGCGTCGGAAGAAACGCCTGCGCCATATTTCGACGTTGTCAGAAGGGCAAAAGATAGTCCCAGCAAGGCAAAGATAAATAGAGCGATTCGATAGTGGCGTATATTAAGCATCATTTGAATCCGGACAATTATATATGATTGGATGAAATAAAACGGCGGAAAATAAACAGGCAGAGGAGAATCTCCTCTGCCTGTTGCAACGGTCTTTCTGCTATGCAGTCTCTATTGCGATTGAGTCGGGTCTATCATGGTCTGAACCAACTGCGCACGCACAATGAATCGGGATTGATACGTACCCGTCTCCTCGTCATAGTTGACACAAGTCACCATTGTGAGCCACGGCTTTTCTTCGTGTTGGAAGATGCTGATGTCGTCCGGCCCGGTTGTGCGGATGGTTTTGATCTGATAGACGTAAAGCTGACCAAATGCGTGGACAAACACCAGGTCACCGACCGATAACTTGTTCAATTTGGCGAACGGCCCATCCGAGCCATAAGCGGAGGTAGCGTGACTCGTCAGAACGCTGTTGCCGTTCAGGCCAGGGAAGGCCGTTTCCTGCAACCAGCCGGCCTGATTCGTCAGCCAGGTCACATCCCATTGTCCGTTTTGCAGTGGCACGCCCACAATCGGAATACGCAGTTTGAGCTTGGGTATTTCCAAAGTCAGGCCCAGGCTGGAATCATAGGCGGTCTTCGGCAAGCCGCTTAGGTCAGTTTTCACGCCTGGGGCAAACCCGCTCAGCGGGATGAGCGCTCCATTACCCCTGCCTTTGCCCCCGCCTCCGCCACCACCGCTTAGCGGATTCACGATGAAGGAGGCGCTGGCCGAATAGATGTTGATCGGGTCGTTCGGATCATAGAACCGCTCGGTGGAATATTGGTTCGGCGTGAAAGATTGCGTTCCGACAGGACCGGGCAAGCTTGTCCATTCTACTACGCCGACATTGGTGATCGGAGTGCCAGGGACAAGCGTCGCGTTTCCGACCACCTGGAATTGAATTTGACCAGTGCCGCCAGCAAGCGTGAAATCGGCCCATTCAGCGTGAATAGTGCGCGTGCCCGAATCGTAGTAACAGCCGGTGGGAGTCAGGTCGGGATCTTGCGCGCCGAGTGTGCAGTCCAAGGTGCCAGTTACATAATCCAGCGAACTTGGCAGAGGATCGGTCAGCACAACGTCAAATGCGTCTGTTTTGCTGGCCGCAGTGTGCTGAATGGTCAGCGTAAAGGTGGCATTCGTTCCTGTGGCGATGAAGGCCGTATTCGATACCTTCGTAATCGCCAGATTCGGCTCCACGATCTGGGTTGTTGCAGAAACCGGGGGGAGTGATCCGCCCGTCCACAACCATTGAGCCGAATTATTGAGCTGTACACCGTTCTTATTTCCACTGCTATCCAATACAACTGCGCGGTAGGTAATGGTCACGGTTTGATCTGAGCCGCTGGAATTTGTTAAGGTGCCAAAGTCATACGTTACGCGTCGATCCACGTCAACAGGCGTCCCGCCGCCGGCATCATCGACAGTTGGAGCCGAGCAGATGCCCGCAAACCCACCCACACTGCTTGTCGTCAGGTTGGGAGCCGTGATCGAATCGCAGGCTACAAAAGCCAAGCCAACCGCCATGGTATCGACTAATTTCACATTCGAGTACACGCCCTGCGGCACAACGACACTCACCTGGTAGGTTACGATTTCGCCAATGGCTACATTCGTACCGGCAGTGGATTGTTGATTGGTATCTGTCACTGACTTGGCCAGGCCGCTGGGGTTATTGAAGTTGACGGTCACAGAGCTGTCACTGGACGGCGTTTGATCGCTGTCGGCAGTTGCGGTGTTGGCATAGCTTCCAGCCGTGATGTCGCCTGAGGTCACTACATGAGACGCCGGACAGGTCATCGTCGCGCTGGGCGTGAGCGTGGAGGGCTGAACGGGCACACAAGTCCCCACAACAGCACTGCTATCCGTCACTGTGACACCGGTCAAATTCACATTGCCGGTATTGGTTACGACAATGTTATAGGAAATCGTATCGCCGATTCCATAAGGGCCGGTCGAAGTTTCAGTCTTCAAGACTCCCAATGAGGGGGTCGGGGTGAAGTTGACAGTGACAGAGCTATCGCTGGACGGTGTTTGATCGCTATCGGCTGTCGCGGTGTTGGTATAGCTTCCAGCCGTGATGTCGCCTGAGGTGACCACGTGAGACGCCGGGCAGGTCATCGTCGCGCTGGGTGCGAGCGCGGAGGGCTGAGCAGGCGCACAGGTCCCCACGACGGCACTGCTATCCGTCACTGTGACACCGGTCAGACTAATATTGCCGGTATTTGTTACAACGATGCTATAGGTGATCGTACTGCCAATACTATATGGGCCGGAACTTGTTTGAGTCTTCAAAACGGTCAGCGCAGGATTCTGCACAGCATTGACCGTTTTTGTATCCGTAAGCGAATTAACAGGATTGCCGCCAGAAAAACCATGGGCTGAGGCAATGTTGGTGACACTGCCTGCATCCAGATCCGCCTGCGTAACGGTATAGGTTGCCGTGCAAGTGATCGAGTTTCCTATGGCTAACGTGGCAGTTACAGGGCACGATTCGTCCGTGGACTTATCATCCGAAACCGTGAACGGTCCGTCCAAAGCCACATTGCCGGTATTCGTCACCAGATACGAATAGTGCAGAACCGTTCCAACTGTCGAATAGCTGGTTTCGGTAACGCTCTTGGCAATCGTCAATGCGGGGCCCGATCCCGCCTGAACCGTAATATCTTCTCCCGTACTCGAGGCGGGATCGTAATTGGCTGTGGTGGTGCCGTTGAGTGTTGTCCGAGTCGGGTCGGTATAAGTAGCCGTTGCCGGATTCTGATAGGTTCCCGGGGTCACCGAAGAGTCGATATCAACTGTGAATGTGATGGATACTTGGCCGCCGCCGGGGATGTCAAATGTTCCCCAAGCTGGGGCTGTGTCTCCCGTAGTCGGATCAACAACGGATGTGCGCGTCGCGCCGCCCGTTGGAGTAACGTTTGAAGTCGAGTTATAAGTAAAGCCAGTGGGTAACGTATCCGATAAAGTGAAACCCAGCGCGGTGCCCTGATTCGCCGGAACCGAGACAACAATGGTATAAGTGCCGCTTGTTCCAGTCGGAGTCTGTGTCACTAAGGGCGTGCTGGTGGTTTTGACCACCGATGGCGTCGGTATACATTCTGCGCCTGAAATGCCAGTGGTTGTAGTTGGAGGTGTCACCCCGGTATTGACCACGCCCACAGAACCAGGCCCTGATCCATAATTATCATTGGCCGTTGTTGTAATACCGTTCTGCCCGCCAGCCGCAGTCAATGTTCCCGCGGTGCTGGATAAATAAACTACACCGCCGCCACCGCCGCCGCCGGGGCCGTGTCGTTCACCAGGGAAAACAGGGAATTTTGCGTCTTCCGGTGCCTGGCCCGGCCATGCATCCCCGCCCTGCCCGCCATTCGCAGAAACGTTTAGCCCCGCCGGAAGAGCGGCATTTTTGGCCAGGATCAATACACTGCCGCCTGCGCCAGCCCCTCCGCCACTATCGAACAAAGGCTGGTCCTGGCCATCTGCTCCATTCGCATTGACTAGCGCATTGCCTGTAACCGTTCCAGCCCGAACCATGACAATGCCGCCTCCCGCGCCGCCACTACTCAGCACAGGATCATTATCGTTGATCGTTCCAGAGCCGCCGCCGCCACCCATGACCATGCGGCTGGGGCTAACAGGAAACGCCGATCCACCAAATCCGCCGATGGGCAAGTTCGAGTGCCAAGAGTCGCCTCCTTTGCCGCCCGTGCCGCCGTTTCCACCTCCCCCACCGCCTGAGTTTTCATCGTTATAAGTTGGATCGCCATCCGTACTGCCACCGCCCGCGTTTCCCGGGGCGCCTCGTGCAAAGCTACCGTTTGGATATCCTTCAGCAGTTAGATCCACAATTGCCGAACCATTAAAAATAAAGCGAGGAGTGCCGGCGGTTCCTTCGCCTTTCGAACCGTTGACCTCAGTAGAAGCGAGTGTTCGATAATCTGTGTTTACACTGCCTGCATCGCCTTGATATTTAACAGCTCCCCCGCCTCGGAACCCTTGTCCGGAAACGTCAATTCCACCGCCCGAGAACGTCAGGCCTCCCGCTACATCTATCGCAACTACTCCTCCAACACTACCGTTCCATGGAAGAGCTGTGAGCGTACCCGTTACGGTCGCGCTGGAATATTGCGGAACACGGATCACTTGATATGTTCTCTGCCCTTGATTCCCCGCGCCAACCGGATAATTCTGTTCGCTATAGCTGTTCACCAAACTAGAACTGATGGATACGAACCCGCCTGAAACAGCGCTGGTGGCAACAACATATTCATATTGACCAGCAATAAAGTTTGCATTGTTCAAATTTCCGGAGGCAGGATCGCCAGCAACGCCATCGCCATAAGCGCCAGTGTTGGTCGAATCAATGTCCGCGCCCTGCATTTGGATAACGAGCAACAAATCACCCGCCTGAATGGCCGGTCCGGCGCCGGACGGACTCCCTACAGGGATGGAAGTTGCCCCCGCAGAAACATCTGCCGTTCCCGGATAATAAGTGTTAACAACTACATTGCCGAGACTTACAGGCCCGTCCTTGCCGGGGACGGCGCAAACGAGCTTATCAGCCAGTACTGTTGTAGCCTGCCATGTCCCAAAGCTCGAAACTGCAACCAGCACAATTGCAAAGACACGAAAACCGATTAAGAGAGCTTTATTTCCAAACGCTTTTACCAACATAATACCTCCAGGAATGGAAAAAACAACATCCTCTCCTCAGGATGCCCAGGGCCAATTGCATCTGCCTTGCAAATTTGTTAGGATTTTAGTATTCTATCGGTTAATTGTCAACGAAAGTCGCCCCATTTTAATTGCCGTTTAATTGCACTTTTCCGCCGGTCATCCACTCTTTCTGATGTTAAATTTACACGAATTTTATATGACACAGATAACGAAATGATAAAATGACCGGCATAAATCCATGCTTCCCGATTTTCGTGTCCGTCAACGTGATTATTTGCTGGAAATCTCCCGCGCTCTCACCCAGGAACTTGACCTGGAAAAGCTGTTGGCGCGGATTTTGCGCATTGCCATAGAAATGCTTGCTGGGCAGGCGGGCATCCTTGCTTTAAAAGATAGCGAAGGTTGGCATGTCGCCGCGGCACATGGGATTGCCCCCGCTTTCTTGAGCTATCTCACTCCTCTGCTTGGGGAAGAAAAAGTACGCGAACTGGACATCCGGGAACTCAACCGCATGTTAAAAGATTTAACCTATACAGCCAGTATGGGTTTACTGAACGGCACCGGCCTGCCTCTTGCCGCACACGGACAAATCATCGGCGTTATTTTTATTTTTCGAAATTATCCCGATCTATTTTCCAATAACGACCGCGTACTTTTGCAATCCTTTGCAGACCAGGCCGCCATTGCAGTTTACAACGCCCAGCTTTATGGACAGGTTTCCTACGAAAAACAGCGCCTGGATGCCCTGCTCGATTCCGCGGCAGACGGTATCCTGATTCTGAACTCCGACCACACCATCGAACGTATCAACACTGCCTTCGAGAGACTTTATAACAAGCCGCGCGCGGAAATCGTCGGCAGGCGTCATACCGAAATCATTCAGTGGTCGGGCGAGCCTCAAGGCAAAACTCTGGAGGAGGCCGAGCAAAACGGTTGGCCGCTGACCCCACATGCAACTCTCTACGTCGAGGGCGATCTCAAACGACCCGAACCTCCGGCTTTGCCGGTTGGAGTAACATACGCCCCACTGCTTTCAGCGGAAAACAAACTTCGTAATGTCATCGTCTCTGTGCGCGACATTACACACTTTCGCACAGCCGAAGAGATCAAATCCACTTTTATTTCGATTGTGAGTCATGAATTGCGCACGCCCGTCGCGCTGATCAAAGGCTACGCGTCCACGCTCAGGCGCGACGACGCAAAATGGGACAAGCGTACAATCAGCGATTCACTGGCAGTGATCGAGGACGAAGCTGATCGCTTAGCGAAAATGATCGATGACCTGCTGGACACTTCGCGCCTGCAAGCGGGCGGCCTCAGCTTGAACCGCGCCGATGTCGCGCTGCCAGCTTTGGCGTCCAGAGTGATCGAGCGGTTGAAAGATCAATCTCCGAAGCATCGTCTCACCGCCAATTTTCCGGATCGTTTTCCGATCATCCTGGGCGATGAAACCAGACTCGAACAAGTGCTGGTGAATTTGGTTTCCAATTCGCTCAAATACGCGCCGAGTGGAACCATCGAAATCAGCGGCAGTGCGCGGCCCGAGCAAATTGTGATCTGCGTCAGCGATGAAGGTTCGGGCATCGATGCCAGAGACTTGCCGCATATCTTCGACCGTTTCTATCGCTCGACCAACGCAGTCAAGAAAACCAAAGGCGCGGGATTGGGACTTTATCTGGCGCGCGCGATCATCGAGGCGCATGGCGGGCGCATCTGGGTGGACCCCAAACCTGATTCCGGCGCACGGATTTGTTTCTCACTGCCGCGTTGACCTCCTCAGCGTTTTGCGCAAACGACCAATTTTCAAGAATCGTCCGATTAGAAGGTAAAATTCGTCTTCGGGTTCCATCTCAAGCTCGAATCAAATTCAATAAACTGGAAGTTCACTAATGCCTCAAACACAAATTGCCTGCCCGCGCTGTCACCAAATGATCACTGCCAATGTGGAGCAATTGTTCGACGTCAGCGCCGATCCGCAAGCCAAACAACGGCTTCTGGGCGGTGTATCGAACGTAGCGCACTGTCCGCATTGCGGTTACGAAGGCCGTCTGGCGACGCCCATTGTCTATCACGATAACGATAAGGAGCTTCTGCTCACTTACTTTCCGCCTGAACTGGCAGTTCCGCTCGAAGAGCAGGAACGCCTGATCGGCCCGTTGATCAAGCAAGTGACAGACCGCCTCCCGCCCGAAAAACGAAAAGCCTATCTGCTCAAACCGCAGGCCAATCTCACTTTTGAGTCGATGGTCGAGACGATCCTCGGCAAGGATGGCATCACGCCGGAGATGATCAAGGCCCAGCAGGACCGCATTCAAGTGATCGAACGCCTGTTGCAGGCCAGCGCGCCCGACGTGCGCAGTGAAATCATCAAACAGAATTTGAAACTGTTCGACGAACAATTCTTTGCATTATTCAGTCGTTTATTGCAAGGCATGCCGACCGGCGGCGAACAGCAACCCATTGCCCAGCAAATGGCCGAATTGCAGAAACAACTGTTGAGCGAAACCGAATTTGGCCGCGGACTGCAGGAATCCGTCGGGGAATTGGAAACCGCCGCAAAGTTATTGCAGGGCGCGGGAAAAAGCCTCACACGCGAGAAACTGCTCGAACTAGTCATCGCTTCGCCCAATGACGCACGACTGCGCGCCTACGTCAGTTTGGTGCGCGCCGGGTTGGATTATTCATTCTTCCAATCGCTCACGGAAAAGATTGACAAAGCTTCAGGCGATGAAAAGAAGAAACTGGAAGGCATTCGGGAAAAATTGCTGGATTATGTAAATGAAGCCGATAAACAAATGGAAACGCGCCTGAAACAATCGCAGGAAGTGATCGATGCGATCCTGTCGCAGGAGGATGTTGCCAAAGCCACGCAGGACAGGCTCGAAAGTTTCACTCAGGATACGGTGGAACTGGTTCAAACCATGCTGAGGCAGGCTTCGGAGAAAAACGATTATGCGCGCATGGGCAAGTTGCAAAAAATGGTGGAGGTGTTGCAGGAAGCCAGCGCTCCGCCGCCGGAAGTAGCTTTCATCGAGAAACTATTGGATGCGCCGGACGAAGCCGCGGTCGAGGCAATGCTGAAGGAAAACGAAAACATGATCAACGACCAATTCGTCGAAGCATTAAGCGGGTTGGTTGCGCAAGTAGAGGCGCAAGGACAGGGAAACGCAGAAACAAAAGCCCTGTCCGAAAAACTGAACGCAATCTACAAGGTCGCTTTGAAATTCTCGATGAAGAAAAATATGGGATGAAAATCAAAACTCCGCTTTCGAGCGGAGTTTTGATTGGTAACGTTCTTTGCAAATCAAAAGGCAGGTTCAGGATTCAGATAAAGCCTCCGCCGCTTCCTGCAATGCTTCGGGAGTTAAATTGAAAGCGCGCGCAAAGCCCGCAATGTAACGCGCGCCTTTGGGCGTGATGCACCAGAGATCGAAATCTCCCATTTCGAATCTTGGCCCACTCTTCGGAAAGCGTGTCAGATATAAGCCTTTCGCCAGAGTATAGCCGGGCGCGCCAAAAGGCAGAATTTCTGCATTCCCGCGGATCGAGATCCTCGCCAGACCGTGCACATCCTCGCGGCCGTCATCCGCTTCTGCAATCAGCAGGCCAACATGCTTGTCCTTCTGCATATCCTGCGCGTGTTGCGATAAATGGCTTGTGAGAATATAAAACGCGGAAAAATCGTTGGCAACGACATAGGCCACCATGGTCGCGATGGGCGCGCCGTTACGGAGAGTGCTCAACGCGGCCACGCGGTTATTCCGCACAATTCGAACGAGGTTTTGCTGAAGTTCAAGATCCAAAGTTATTCCCCCGTCGGTGGATTATCCAGCCGCACGCCATGCCCGCGCACAGTGTCGATATACTGATGCGTGGGATCGAGGGCCGAGAGTCGGTCGCGCAAGCGGCGGATTAACGCATCCAGAGCCTGATCAGAAACGCCCGCCGATTGTTCCTCGCCCCAGACCGCCGCCACCAAATCCACGCGCCCGATCACCTGCCCCTGGCTTTCATATAAGAGCCACAATAATTTGAATTGCTGTGCAGAAAGCGGCGGGACGAGTTGCTGTTGGTTCACCCACACGCGCCGCGATTTCCGATCCATCAACAGGCGGCCCGGTCTGCCTGCTCCTTCCGCCAACGGCATGGTCGCGTCGGAGGTGAGAAAAAGGAACTGCTGTGCCAACGCGATACCAATCATATCGCCATCCTGCAACATGATCGGCGCCGAAAGTTCCACTCCGTTGTGATTCGTCCCATTCTTGCTCCCCAAATCCTCGAGCATTATGCCCTCCAGGGTCGGGGTGATGCGGGCGTGGAAGCGCGAGACTTGACGGTCGACCACCACTACATCGCAAGTAGACTCGCGTCCCAGCACGAGAGTATGATCCAACGCCCATCGCTGGCCTTTTAGCGGACCTTCCTGTGCAACCAGCATTGGATATTCTTCTTGATTGGACTCCATGAGTTACTGCCTCGCCAGTTCAAGGATTCCGCGGAGAACGACAGAACATCAAAACCAAATCATCGTACATATTTTGGCACGAGGAAAGGCGCAATGTGCTATCAAATTGATTACAAAAGCGGTATTTGTGAACAAAGACGTTTATAATATAGCAGAAAATTTCAATTCTGTGCAGAACTCAACGCCGAGATTGCCGCACAGGTTTCGCTTCATCGAAAAATCATTCTGGATGAAAACAACGCCAAAAAACTGGAGGTTGTTCTTGCAGTATTTTGGTGATTTCCCCACTAAAGGAGAGAAGTGGTCCTCTTATTAAAGACCGGAGAGGTCTTGCGCGACCGCTACAAAGTCCGCGATCAGATCGGTCAGGGCGGCATGGGCAGTATTTATCTGGCAGACGACCTGCGCCTCGAAGGGCGTCTGTGCGCCCTCAAGGAGGTCAGATATGACCGCGCCCTCCCACAGCACATCCTTGAAGAAGCGCGTGAGCAGTTTTTGCGCGAGGCTACGGTGCTGGCGCGCCTCGATCACCCGAATCTTCCCAAAGTCTCCGATTATTTCTCGGATATCGAGCGCGATTACCTGGTAATGGATTACGTGCCGGGAAAAGATCTGCGCGAATACATGCTGGAGGCGCGGCGCAATAAAGTATTCCTCGATGAACGCGAAGTGCTCGGCTGGGCTTCGCAACTGCTGGATGCGCTAAGTTATCTTCATGGCCAGGAACCTCCCATCATCCATCGCGATATCAAGCCCAGCAACTTGAAAAGCACTCCAAACGGCCTGCTGAAACTCGTTGATTTTGGACTGGTGAAGATCATGGCGCCGGACGAAGTGACCATTACGATCATTCAGGGACAAGGCACCGCGTTATATACCCCGCTCGAACAATATGGCGGCGACGATTCGCACACCGATGTACGCGCCGATATTTACTCTTTCGGCGCCACTCTCTATCATCTCCTAACCAACGAATCCCCGCCGGACGCGCGCAAACGCTTCCTTCAACCCGACAGCCTGGTTCCGCCTCGAGAGATTAATTCCTCGCTGACAACGAGAACGGAGCGCGCCATCCTGTGGGCCATGGCCCTGCATCCCGATGAACGGCCAAAATCCGTTGACGCGTTAAGCGATGTGCTATTTGGAACCCGCGACTTTCCCACCGGCCCCCTGAACAAGCGAATGCGCCAGCATACTGCCTGGGATTTCGTCCGCGGCCTGCCTGAAAACGGACTCGCCTGGTTTGCCGCCGTTTTACTCCTGCTCAGCCTGCTCGCGACTTTGATGCACTAGTTCGCAGAGTCCAAATCCACGCGATAATCAGCCCCGAAACTTCCCCAAGAAACGTAAACAACAGAATCCCAAACACCCCGCGTTCCAACAGCCAGTTCGAACTGCCGGGCAGTCCCAGCGCGAGGTAGTTATACGCGAGCAATCCGCCGAGCAAAATGCACAACGCCCAGCGAAGACCCGTGCGTACATCTTCAAGATGACCGATTGTCCAATACGCCAGCCAGCTTCCCAGCGCCAGCAACAAAACCGATAGCATCCATGCAGTAAAACGCGGACGCCCTTCACTGGTGACAAATTCATCCTGCTCCTGCGGCACGGCTGTCGCTTGAGGCGGCAAAACGGTTTCAGTGAGCACCGGGATGATGACCGTGACTGCCGCAGAACCCACCGAAGATACATCCATGCGCAACACTTCGGAGAGAGTTGCAGGATCGCTGGATACCTTGATCTCCAGCAAGCCGGGTTTATCGAGGCCGAACGAGGCGCGCGCGACGCCCTGTGTTGTAACCGAATCGACCTGTTGAAGAATCCCGCCTCCTTCGCCGGTCAGCACCATCGCGAAATGCACCGGCGTTCCATCGGGAACGGGATGCCCATTTTGATCCGCAATTACGCCTGCACGCACGGCGATGGTATCGCCGATCTTGAAGAGCGGCATTTGAGTTGGAGCCGGGGTGGCTGTGGTATCGGTTGACTGAGGTCTAACCGGCAGGTCCAGAGCGAGCGGAATGATTTGATTCGGATCCGGCGAAGTGGCTTTGATCAAGTCATAACCTGTGCTGGGAATGGCAACCGGCGATGCGGCAGAGGGAGTCAACTCGTCGAATAAGATTCGGGCGGCCACATCCACAAAGGGCGGCTGTTTGCTATACAACGCATAATAAGCGGTGAGTTTGGAAATATCGGT
Source organism: uncultured Anaerolineaceae bacterium (assembly GCA_964502095.1). Classification (GTDB taxonomy): domain Bacteria; phylum Chloroflexota; class Anaerolineae; order Anaerolineales; family Villigracilaceae; genus JACPVF01. The sequence continues at coordinate 49,923 of CAZCUF010000003.1, read as the reverse complement.
CGCATCGAGATAATACGGCGCGCTGAACGAAAACAAAATGACGCGCTTATTGGGCAGTAAATCCTGCCGTTCCGTGAGGAAGCGGCTGATCAGTTCCGGGCCGCCCGCACTGGGATCGGTCAGCGAGAGAATGATCCAATTGGCGCGCCCAAGATCGGCCTCCATATACGGCGGGTTGTTTCCATCCAGTAATTGTTTGAGAAGGTCGAACGAATAAGACGAGACGCGAAAAGTAGACGTTTGATTGTCGCCTTCCGGCCCGTATAAATGTAAAACGGTTTGCTGGAGCGTATCGACCGGGAAAGTATCCTGAGGCGGGCAGGTACTACATTGTGTCACCGAGGCGGTATCGGTGATAAAAACCAACCGCTCGCGCAGTTGCGGCGGCTGAGGCAGGACGGTCGTCAGATATTGCGCGCTGGGGCTGACCAGCGTCACCGCCTGACGGGCAACATCGAAGGTCACGTTCTGCGAAGCGCCCACAGCTTGAAGTCCATCGAAGGGCGGCAGAACGTTCGAGAATTGAAAGGAAGCATAAGTGCGGTATTTCAAAGTGAGAATGCGCGCAACCGAGGCGTCCACCGACTGGGCAAAAGCCGAATCTTCGCGATATTTTTGTGCGAAGAAATTCAAAGTGCCGATGACACTGCTGTATGTATCCGGCTGATCGCCCGATTGAATCTGGCCCATGTAAAGCAGGTCGTTTCCGGCCAGGAAAGCATCGCGCGCCACAACTCGCGCAAAAAACGGTTGCTGGCCGCCCGCCGAATAAAAGTCCTTCACGGCTTTTGTGCCAAGATCGTCGCTAACCATTAAACCGCCTGAAGCGCGCCAGCTGGTAAATTGAGGCAGTCCCAGAATCAAGGAGAGCGCCTGCGAATCGAAACTGATCGGCCGCGTGGTGGCGCGGATATTGCCCTGAAAACCCTGATAGCGGATATGCGATACCAGCAATCCATCGGCGGTGGTATCGGGCGACGGCGCGTTACCGGTCACCGCGAAGAACGGAGCCAGTTCGATCTGTTTCAGTTGCTCGAGTGATTTCTGAACCGTGGGAACTTCTGTCTCAGGCGGACGGTCTGAGCCTCCCTCGCCGGGAAAATGTTTAGCCACCACCACCAGTTTGCCGGAACTCCCCTCATGCAACCCCGAGATGTAAGCCTGCCCCATCACACCGACCCAATACGGGTCGCCGCCGAACACGCGCGTACCCAGGTCACTGCTGGCGGAGGGATTCGGATTATCCAACACATCCAGCGACGGCCCCATGATTAAATTGAATCCCAGCGCAGTCAATTCCTTGCCGAGCGTGGAACCCACTTCCTTGGCCACACTGGTGCTCCACGTAGCGCCGATCGCCATTTCATCAGGCAGAGGCGTGAGGCCGTTTAGAATCTGATCATTGGGGTAACCGTTGCCGTCCTGAGTGATTCCGACAAATAATGGAATGTAATTCCCGCCCGCCTGCCCTGAGATTCCCGGCACGCCTGCGGTATCCCATTCGATACGTTGCAAACTCTCGATCAAATCGTACGCATCTCGAACAGTCTGAGGAGCGGCGGTGAAATTATCGTTATCCGCACGCAAAACGACGCCGCCTACATGCCGATTGGCGATCAAATCATAAATTTGGGATTGTTCTGTGGTATCGGTGCCTTTAAACGTAACTAAAAATAACTGACCCACCTTTTCCTCGGGCGACATTCTGGCAAGCAAATCCTTCACCTGCGGCGGAACAGGCGTTTGAGCGTTCGCACCCGAGGCCGGCACAAGTGAGGCCGCGATCAGCGATAGTAATAAGAACAATGGAAGGACGCGCTTTACGAACATGACCTTCCCATGATAACACTATGGACAGAACGCCGCGCATCGGTGCTGAGCGAAGCGCGGCGAAGAGGCGATTCATACCAACCTGAAAGTTGGTCCAGCCATTCGATGGGCATTAACTTCCCCTCCCCAAGGCGCGCGCCGCCGTCAACGGATCATCGGTGAAGATGCCGTCCACACCGTTATCGCGCAGGCGCGTTACATCCTGCATCGAATTCGCCGTCCAAACATGAATGCGGCGTTTAAGCTTATGCACGCGCGCCACCTGCCGCGGACTTTCATCCGTAATATGCGGATGCAAAGCCTGATACTCTCCAAACATAAAGCCAAATGAACGCGCCCATATTCCCAGCCAGCCCGGCATGGCCAGCAGGCCGCGCGGAACTTCAGGCAAAAACTGCGCGGCCTTTTTCAAGTTCGATGTAAAAAAGGAGGAAAACAAAATTCGATCCTGTAATTGATGTTTCTTCACCAACTCGCAGACCTTTTCCACCAGTTGGTCGCGCGGCGTGGAATAATTGGTCAATTCCACGTTGATCACGCATTTCTTCCCAATGGCATCGAAGACTTCTTCGAGCGTCGGCACTTTGACGCCGCTATATTTTTCCGAGAAATGCCCGCCTGCCTCGAGAGAGCGGATATGCGCCAGCGAGTAATCGCGCACGCGGCCCTTGCCGTCGGTGGTGCGCTCCACGGTCGAATCGTGGATCACGATCACGTGACCGTCAGCTGTCAGCTTGGCGTCCAACTCCACGCCGTCTGCGCCTTGTTCGAGGGCCAGCTCAAAAGCCGGCAATGTGTTTTCCGGGGCATACGCAGATGCGCCGCGATGTGCGAACAATGTGAAGCGGGGGAAGTTCTCAAACATCGGAAGCAGGAGGAGGGACGCGTGATGCGGTACTAAAGTTCCACAAAGTAGGCCTGGGCGGCGCGGTCGATCATATCGCGCGACATCACCGGTTGAACGGAAAGATACGAGGCGATATCCAGGATTTGATCGCACAAATCGCGCGGGTGCGAAGCGCGCAGTTTGCGATTCCGTTTGATGTACCATTCCTGCAACAGATAGGCCAGTCCCTTGTCGTCGTATTGCACTTTTTTATCGGCGGCTACGCGCCGGAAAATCTCGCGATATTCTTCGTAGGAAGGATCGCCGATCTCGATCTTGTGACGCAGGCGGCGCAGGAAAGCCTCATCCACGAGGTCCTTGGGCGGCAGGTTCGTCGAAAAGACGATTAGAACATCGAACGGCACTTCCACCTTGCGTCCGTTATGCAGGGTAAGGTAATCGACGCGGTTCTCGAGCGGGACGATCCAGCGATTGAGCAAATCGCGCGGACGCACCTGCTGGCGGCCAAAGTCATCGATCAACAGAATGCCGCCATTGGCTTTCACCTGAAAGGGCGCTTCATAATAACGATGCGTTTCATCGTAAACGAGGTCGAGCCCTTCCAGAGTCAATTCGCCGCCCACCACAATGAACGGACGGCGGATTTTCACCCAGCGCGGATCGCGGCGCGTGTTGGAGCGCAGGTTGCCGGTGGTGCTCCCGTTGCCTTCTCCCGAATTCGGCGCCAACCGATGACTGACCGCATCGTAGAGTTTAATCACCTGGCCGTCGAGATATAAGGCATAGGGAATATACATGTTGAGGCTCAGCACCAGATTCCCGAAGGCGCGCGCAATACTGGTCTTGCCGTTGCCGGGAGGTCCGTACATAAAAATGGAACTGCCGGAGTTGAGCGCCGGGCCAAGCCGTTGGAATGTGGATTCGGAAATTACCAGCTGGGAAAGGATTTGGCGCATGTTGCGCGAGGTGACGGTCATGCGCCCGCTCTTCTGGCGGCGCATGGCTTCGTTATACACCTCGAACGGAACCGGCGCCGGGCCGGCATACTGGCTTCGTTCCAGCGCCTCACGCGCCCGCGTAATGCCCGCTCCGGTAATGCCATAGGTATACGCGCCTTCGCCCAAACCGCCCTGCGAAGATTTGACTTCGATCAATTTTTCCTGTTTGAGCGGCAAAAGGACTTGATCCACCACGCCCGCAAACGGCAGGGCAATTTCCTCCGCGATCTTGAAACCGGTCAAATAGCCGCGAAAATAAAGCACTTTCAGCGCCAAATCCTGCAACCAAAGCCCGGATAGGCCTGTATCATCGAGGCTGTTGATCTGCGGGGGGACAAACCCGCTCGCAACGGGACCCAATGGACTGGTCATAACACCTCCCATCCTTTCGGACGAGGAATAAAAGAATGAGTTCTGAACATGCATGAATTATACTGCGTCTGTTCTCCCATACGGGCGCCGGCGCGTTTCATTTTCGTAAGAGATTATTTACGCAAATTTCGCCGCGTCATGTCCGTTTGGAGAAATACTTTGCATATTTTTCGTTTATAATCCGCTCGCCATGAAACTTTCAGTCATTATTCCCATTTATAACGAAGTCGAGAGCATCCGCGAGATTTTAAAGCGGGTGCGCGCCACAAAGCTGGCGAATGAAATCATTCTCGTGGACGACGGATCGGTGGACGGCACGCGTGAGCTTTTGAAAACGCTGGACGGCAAAGGCACGGTGCGCGTCATCCTGCACGAACAAAACCAGGGCAAGGGAGCCGCCGTCCGCACCGGGCTGGATGCGGCAAAAGGGGATGTGCTTCTGATTCAGGATGCCGACCTCGAGTACGATCCGCGCGACTACCCCACCCTGCTCAAACCCATCGAAGAGGGCATCGCAGACGTAGTTTACGGCTCGCGTTTTCTCGGCGGCCCGCGCCGGGTGACGATGTTCTGGCACATGGTGGCAAACTACCTGCTCACGTTCATGACCAATATTTTATACGACACGATCCTGACCGATATGGAAACCGGCTATAAAATCTTCCGCCGCAAAGTAGTGGAGGGCATGTCCATCCGCGCCAAGCGTTTCGATTTCGAACCGGAATTCACGGCAAAGGTTCTCAAGCGCCGTTACCGCATTTACGAAGTGCCGATTTCGTTCAACCCGCGCGATTACTCCGAAGGTAAAAAGATCAAGCTCAAAGATGCGTTCGAAGCGGTGTGGACGCTGTTTAAATATCGCTTTGTGGATTAAGACAAAATGCCCGGCGGCCATGCACCGGGCATTCTCTTTCGCTTCATTCCAGACTTGGAACTGATTCCGTCCGAAAAACAACAACTCCCTTTTACCGATTCACATAAACCGTGTAATCGAGCACATAATCGCCCGCGTCGTAATCCGATGCGCCGTCATTGATCTTGGCGTCGAAAGCGGCAGTCGTACTTAGATGATGTTCACCGACGGGCCAGTCGCTCAGCGCAGTGTACACAATACGGCACTGCTGACCATTACTTTCAGCGTCGAACGTATTCATCTGCTTCGATACATCCTGGCCGTCCAGCACAAACTTCAATTGAATGTGATCGAAATTTTGCGTGAGCGTCGTCGTATCTTTTGCGCACCACGCGTAAGCCCAGATCAAATCCTGTGACGAGGCCAGGGACACCGTAAATGGAATCGTACCGGGCTGGCTGTATGCGGAAGCGTCCGGCTTTTCACGCGCCTTATCCTCGAGGAAAGGCGTACCGCTGGAAAGCGCGCTTTGCGCGTCGCTGGCGCTGGCAATCTTGGGCGGGCCGGATGGAGTTACGCCCGCGCCCTGCGGCTGACTCAACGCCTGCTCGGCGGCATCAAGCACCACATCTTCGCCGTTGGCCTGCTTCTGTAAAATCTCCGCCGTCACCGGCACCTTGACTGTCGGCGTCACGCCTTTGCCTTCCAAATGCACATTGCCCTGCGGGTCCACGGCGCGGCCAATGGTCAACTGCACCTGAATATTTTCCGGCATGAGAAAATCTTCCACACTGCCGCCCGCGCCCTCGGTCGGATATTGACCGACCACGATGGCGCGGTGATCGATGGTCATATCGTAGGAGAAGAACTCGCACGCGCTGGCGCAGGCCGGGCCGACCATCACCGCCACCGGGCCTTTATATTGCAAATCGGGCCGCGGCGGAATCATGCTGATGGCATCGCCCGGGTCCATGTAGAACGAGCCACTGCCCTTGTTGTAATAAGCTGTGTTGCCGACCGGAGTCTCTTTATCGAAGAAATAAGCCGCCATTTGATCGGCCAGCCAGCCGTTACCGCCGCCATTGACGCGCATATCCAGAATCACACCGGGAATTTGATTGTCGTTGAAGAATTTGATGGCGCGTTCCCAAACCTGAATGGAAAGGACATCGTTATCGAGGAAACTATTGATCTTGATATAACCGTAACCCGAGGGCAGAACGCTGAACTCAACCGGCAGAGCGGTGGGAGACTGCCCCGCCAGCGACGAGGAAAAACTAAAGCTGGCGCGCTCGTTGACCACTGGCAGGGACGCCGTCTTTTCCGCTTCACCAGGATTCTTGAAAGTGACCTGCACCTGTCCTTTGGAAAGCGGGAAGCGCAGGGCGTAACGCAACTGCTGTAAACGCTTCACAATCGGGTTGCTGAACGGCGAAGACCACGGAACGGTGGCGCTGACCACATCGTTGACCGGCTTGCCGTCCAGCGAGACGATCTCGGCGCCCCACTTCATTCCGGCTTTATCTGCCGGGCCGCCCTGCAGAATAAAGTTGGCAATGATCGTCCCGTCATCAATGTCGCGCATGGCAAAGCCCAGTCCGCCGGCAGTATCGGTGGCAAAATCCTGATTCAACAAGGATTGATCGAACCCGACGTGCGAATCTGGAATCGACCATAGGAAGTCGCGCAGGGCCAGCGCGTACTCATGCGGATCGTTATCCTTTTCAGCGGCTTCGAAACGGGGGCGGAATTGCTTGTTCATCGCGTCCCAGTCGATGTGCTTCAACTCGGTCCAGGCATATTGCTTGCGGAATTTATCCAGCATCTTATCGAACGCGGCCGTGTAAGAAAGTCCCGAGAAATCGTCCAGCGCGGAAGTAGCCGGTTCGTAAAGATCGATGGAGGGATTCTCGGAGCGGTCGATGCTGAAGGGCGTGGTATCCAAATTGACCACCGACCAGCCCGCCGGGAGGTCCATGATCGGATCGTCATCCGTAAATAACTTTTTATCGGAGCCGAATCCCGAGGGAAATTGCTGTTTGCCGTCCGGCGCGTAGACCAAATATTTCCCGCCGTACACTTCGAGATAAGTATCGCGGTCGGTGCTCACTTTGGTGGAGGCATAAGCAGAAGACCACCCGCCGCCGCCCTGATCGCGAACTTCCAAATAGGGGTCGCCCCAGGTATTCGTCCAATAAGCCACTGCAAACACCATCACGCCCTGATCGGTCTTGCCATCGTGATTGACATCATGCAATGTGCCGTTCGGTTCGGCGGGCAAGCTTAAGCTATATGTGAAGGGCGAAGTATAAAAATCCGAAGTGATCTCGCCGATCACTTGCGATTGAATCGGGATGACGAACTTGCGATTGCGAGTCACGAAGCCGCCCTCATCTTCGAGGATGATCTCCGGCTCAGCCACGCCCGCAGTGAAGAACGTATTGGTGTACGTGACTTTCCCGGTCACGATCTTCGGGCCGCCTTCCGCGTCCGTTGACGAATTCGGCGTGGAGGAAGGGGCGGTAATTCCTACGAACGCGCAAGCTGAAACGATAATGCTCAAAATGGAGATGAACGATAGTAATGCAAAGGTTCGGGATTTCATTCTGCCTCCGATGGAATTGGAGCATTATAATCCTTCAAATCATGGACTGGAAAACAGGCATCGCTCACGAACTCGAAACAGCCGCGCAGGCCCGCGTGCGCGGCAACGAAGGCCAGGCGCGCGTTTGCGCGCGCCGCGCGGCCGGTATTGCCATTCGGGAATATCTCACCCGGCGCGGGACGCGCGTCACGACGGCCAGCGCGTACGATTTACTGAATCAGCTCAAAGAATATCCGCATCTCTCCCCCGACCTGAAACTGGTCATTGACCATTTGACTCTGCGCGTCACTCAGGAATTCAAACTGCCCGTGAAGGCAGACCTGATCGCCGAAACGCGATCCTTGATCAAAGAATTATTGCCCGAATGGGATGATCCATCAGGCTAAACACCGAATCGAATCCATCATCGCACGGTGCGGCGTCAAGCCTGCTTACGCGAGCTTGATCCTCGCCTCCAAAAGTTTTTCGCCATGGACCGGCTCGAAGCTGAAACCCAGCTTTTGGAAGATGTGCCGCATGGCCTGATTATCGTCGGTGAGAACGGCGCTGAGATTCTTGAGTCGTTCGCGCTTGGCCACATCCAGCGCGCGGCGCACCAGTTCGCCGCCCAGCCCAATTCCCTGATACGGGTCGGCGATCAGGATACTCAGGCGGGCTTCATCGGCGCCGTGCAGTTTGCTTAACCGAACCACTCCCAGAATACTCGAAACATCGTTTTCATTTTTGCGTTCCGCCACCAGAACCATCTCGCGGTCGTAGTCGCAGTGACAGATGCGCGCCAGCCGCTCATGCACCACCCGATCCTGCAACAACATGGGTTGCAGATAACGCAGGAAAACCGAACGATCCGAAAGCATGGTATGGAATTCGGCCAGCGCATTTTCATCCTCGGGAAGAATCGGGCGGATGATGAGGTTCGTTTTATCCTTGGCAGTCCATGTGCCCACGTATTGCATGGGATAGGAACGAATAGCCAGTTTCGGCAACTGATCTTCGGTTACGTTCTCACCGTACAGTAAAACCCGCGCGTCCAGCGCGATCAATTTTTCAGGCGAGGCCATCAGCGGGTTGATATCCAATTCCTTGATCCAGCGTTGTTCCGCGATCAATTGCGAGAAACGCACCAGCAGGCCCTCCAGCGCGGCCAGGTCCACCGGGTCGCGGCCGCGCACGCCTTTCAGCGCGGTGTAGATGCGGGTACGTTCCATCATACGGCGCGCCAGCGTGGTGGTTAACGGAGGCAGGCCCAGGGCACGATCCTTGAAGACCTCCACCAACTGACCGCCGAGTCCGAACAATAAAACGGGACCAAATTGCGGGTCTATGCTGGAACCGAGAATCAGTTCATATCCATCCACTTTAGCCATCGGCTGGACCGTCACACCGAGAAAATGTTCAGCGCCGGCTTTGGCTGTAACGGATTGACGAATCGACTCGAATGCCGTGCGCACCGCGTCTGCGTCCGCCAGATTCAATTGCACGCCGCCCACGTCGGTTTTATGCGTGATGGTTTCCGAATGAAGTTTCAACACTGCCGGATAACCGATTCTATCCGCCGCTTGAACAGCTTCCTCTTTGTTTTTGGCAATGTGCGTTTCGACGGTTGGAATGCCGTAACAAGCCAGCAACTGTTTGGACTCATATTCAGTGAGAATGGTGCGCCCCGCCGCGCGCGCCGACTGAATGATCTGCGCGGCGCGTTCGCGATCTACCTGTCCCTCATCCGCCTCACCGACCGGCATGGGTGTTTCATACAGGCTGTGCAGGTTCTCCGCATAATGCGCCATGTAATCGAAGACGCGCGCGGCCGTATCGGGATAAGGGAAAGTGGGGATGCTGGCTTTGTTCAAAATAGTTTCGCCGGGCGCGACATCGTTGCCACCCATCCATGTGGCGATGAGCGGCTTGCCCAGCGATTGCGCATACGGAACCAGTTCTTCCGCGGTCCTGGTTGGGTCTGTCATGGCTTGAGGCGTGAGAATAACCAAAATGCCGTCGCTATTCGGATCTTTGGCGGCGATCCCCAATGCCTTGCCGTAACGTTCGGGGCTGGCATCGCCCAAAATATCAACAGGGTTATTGTGGCTCCAGGCCGCCGGTAATAGCTGATTGAAAGCTTCCAGCGTCTCCGGTGAGAGTCGGGCCAGTTCGCCGCCGTTGGTAATCAAGGCGTCCGTCGCCAATACGCCCGGGCCGCCGGCATTCGTGAGGATGGTCAAATTGCGGCCGCGCGGACGCGGTTGTTTTCCAAGCACTTCGGCCATATAAAACAATTCGGCAATGCTGTTCACGCGCAGAACGCCACTGCGGCGAAAGGCCACTTCGAGCACCTCGTCACTGCCGGTCAACGAGCCGGTGTGTGAAGCGGCGGCCCTGGCCGCGCCTTCCGTGCGCCCCGGTTTGATCACAATGATCGGTTTGGTCAATGCCACCTCGCGCGCCGCGGAAAGAAAAGCGCGCGCGTTCCCGATGGTCTCCATGTAAATGACGATGCTTTCCGTGTGCGGATCGTCGCCCAGATAATAGATTAAATCGCTCCAATCCACATCCAGCATCGAGCCAATCGAAACGAAGGCGCTGAAACCCACATTTTCGCGCAGGCTCCAATCGAGAATGGCGGTGCATAAAGCGCCGCTTTGGCTGATAAATCCCACACTTCCGCGGCGGGCGATGGCGCTCGCAAAGGTGGCGTTCAGGCCCGTAACCGGACTCATCACACCCAGGCAGTTGGGCCCGATGATGCGCATATTGCCGCGCCGCGCGTGCTCCAGCACCTGTCGTTCCAGTTCCACGCCTGCCGGTCCGGTTTCTTTGAATCCAGCCGAAATAATGATCGCGCTCTTGACGCCCAAATCCACCGCTTCCTTGATGATACCGGGCACGGTCGCGGCTGGAGTCACCACCACGATCAAATCCACCGCTTCGTGAATCTCACTCAGGCTGGCATACGCCTTGATTCCAAGTACGCTGGGCCGCTTCGGGTTGACCGGATAGATGGTCCCGCCAAAAGAACTGCTGATCAAATTCCAAACAATAGTACGGCCCACGCTACCGGCAGTTTCCGTTGCCCCAATCACGGCCACGCTTTTCGGCGCGAAAATGGCGTCCAAAGGACGGCGCCCATAATGCAAGACGTCATGCGCCGGGTCGAAATTATGCTGAACGATTGATCCCATTAGATTGTCCTTCATCAAAATACCTGAAAACTTTCTACCTCAGGCCCATTGCCTGTGAATTTCTCCCTGATATAACACAGGCAAGCCCGGAATACTACTGAGTTTCGTACCTATTTTTTCACATGATCTTCCGCGTGGAATTATAAAAGGCATATTTCGAAGCCTCGCCGCGCACGACAGCCGCCAGGCCGGTAAATATCCGTGGAGGCGGGCACGAGCTTCAAAAGACTGTAACCACGGAAATTAACTTTTCGCGTCCCGGCCGTGGAAACAACTCCAGCCGCCTCCTAAATCGGTCATCCCACCACCCTGATCTCGCGCGGCATATCGCTCAGCACCTCAACACCGGATTCCGTAACGACCACGTTATCTTCGATGCGCACACCGTTGCGGCCGGGCAAATAAATTCCCGGTTCCACCGTGTAGGCCATGCCCGGCTCCAGCAATTGCATATTGTCACCGCGCATATAAGGCTCTTCGTGACCCTCCATACCAACGCCGTGACCGACGCGATGCGTAAAATATTTTCCATATCCGGCGGCTTCGATCACCTGGCGCGCGGCGCGGTCCACTGCCGCGCAGGGAACGCCCGGCCCGCCCGCCGCGCGCCCGGCCGCGTTGGCCTCCTGCACAACCTTATGAATCGTTTCGAACTCCGCATCCACTTTGCCAACTGCGAAAGTGCGCGTAAGATCGGAAATATATCCCCCATAGGCCGCGCCCCAATCCACTACCAGCAGATCGCCGGCTTGTAACTTGCGGTCGGTCGGCGAGGCATGCGGGTTGGCCGCATTCGGCCCGCCGGAAACAATCGGCGCAAAAGGAATCTCCGAATCGGATCCATGCTTGAAAAGCTGGGTCACCAACTCGCCAGACAGTTCGCGCTCGGTCATCCCTATTTTCATTTGCGGGATCACAGCCTCGAGCGCGTCCTGAGCGATCCTCACCGCGCGCCGCATCGCATTGACTTCATCGGCGTCCTTCCGTAAGCGCAGGCCGGTCAACACATCGCTTGCATCGGGGAAATCCGCCTCGGGCGCGCCAGCTTTGAGATAACGATATTCCATCAAACGCATTTGCCGCGTTTCGACGCCGATCCGCTTCCCATCCAGACCGAGAGCCTGCGCGGCTTTTCGAAAAACCACTTCCCACTCGGACGGATTCTCGCCATACGGGAAGGCCTGCACTTTATAGGGGAACAGCCCGACTTTCAGCATTTCCAATTCGGGTAATATCAGGGCCGGGTTCTGGTCGGGCACAACCAATAATATAATCGGCCGCTCCATCAGATGAAAGCTGACGCCGGTGAGGTATTTCAAAGTGGAGCCGGGATTCAAAGCAACGGCATCCAGGTCCGAGGTCCGTAATGAAGCGTTAAGTTTATCGAGGCGGGCGGTCATGATATCTCCTTGTCGTTATCGGTCAATTTATGTTTGGGGCGCGTCACCCATTGAATGGTAAACCAATCCACCAGCCAGGGCATACTCCATTCGGCAAACGCGGCCACGTGAAAATACCAAGGCAGGAGCGCCGCGCGCCGCGGATGCTTCGCAAGCTGAATTACGCGGCGGGCCACTTTTATGGAAGACATGGCGGGGAAAAACTTCCTCAGCGCCGAATGCTTCATGGGATGATCGCCGGTGTGTTGCCCAAATTCCGTTTTCGCCGGGCCGGGGTAAATTCCGCTGACGTGAATGCCCAGCGGCGAAACCTCGCGGCGCAGTGCGTCTGTAAAGGCGCGCACGCCGAATTTGGTGGCGGCATACACCGTATAAGCGGGCGCCGGCACCCAACCCGCCACCGAGGACATGTTGATGATATGTCCCTGCCTGCGCCTGAGCATATACGGCAGAACCGCGCGCGTAGTTTGCATGACGCCCAGCAAGTTAACCTGCACTTGAGTTTCGATATCGCGCTGAGGGTCCAATCGTTCGAACCAATCCAGGCGGCCAAAACCGGCATTGTTGAAAAGAATATCGACCCGGCCGTAAAGGTCAATTGTGGCTTCGACCATCGTCCGAATATCGATGCGGTTGGTCACATCCACCGGAATTGCCATGGCTTCCCCGCCCGCGCGTTGAATCGATTCAGCCAGCGCCTGAATGCGGTCTAATCGGCGCGCGGCCAGCACCAGCTTACAGCCTTCGCTTGCAAACAGTTTGGCCGCGTCTTCACCGAAGCCGGATGAAGCGCCTGTGATCAACACAACTTTGCCCTGTAAAGAGATCGCCATAGCTTGAATTTAATTTTCGAAACGCGAGCAGTTATTCCGATTCGTTCTCGCCCGGTTCCTCACGCGCCGGTTTGCGCGGACGCGGCGGTTCGGCTGAGGGCTTTTCAGAGAGCGCCACCTGCAACACCTCATCCACGTGTGTCACCGGAATGATCTTCAATTCATTGCGCACGGTCTTCGGGAGTTCGACCAGTTCCTTCATATTCTTTTCGGGCAGGATCACTGTCTTAAGTCCGGCGCGGTGCGCGGCAGTGAGTTTCTCGCGCACACCGCCAATCGGGAGGACGCGCCCGCGCAGAGTGATCTCGCCGGTCATGCCCACGTTATGAAAAACAGGACGTCCCGTCAGGGCAGAGATGATGGCGGTCGCCAGTGTGATACCTGCAGAAGGCCCATCTTTCGGAACGGCGCCCTCCGGCATGTGCACATGAATATCCATGCGTTCGAAAACATCCGAATCGATTTTCAGCAATGCGGCCCGCGATTTGATATAGGTCAACGCGGCCTGCCCGGATTCCTGCATCACATCGCCGATCTGACCGGTCATCTGCAAACTGCCTTTACCGTCCAGCACGGCAACTTCGATGGACGTGATTACGCCGCCATCTTCCGTCCACGCCAGGCCGGTCGCCACACCCACTTCATCGGCGCGTTCAGCTTCCGGCGGAAAGACCTGCTGTGGGCCAAGGAGTTTCTCGATCATATCCGGCGTGACTTCAACCGGATACTTCTTCCCTTCCGCTTTCATGCGCGCCACTTTACGCGCCACGCGCCCGATCTCGCGTTCCAAATTACGGACGCCCGCCTCATACGTGTATTCACGGATGATCTTTTGCAATGTGTCGGCGGCAAATTTTAGACCAAGACTATCCACGCCGTTTTCTTCCATTTGGCGCGGGATCAAATATCGATTCGCGATCTCGAGCTTTTCCTCCTCGATATAGCCGGGGAACTCGATCACTTCCATGCGGTCGAGCAGGGCGGATGGAATCGGCCCGAGCATATTGGCTGTGGTGACAAACATGACCTTCGAAAGGTCGAATGGAATTTCGAGGTAGTGATCGCTAAAGGCATGATTCTGTTCGGGGTCGAGCACTTCCAGCATGGCCGAGGAGGGATCGCCGCGAAAGTCCGAGCCGAGTTTGTCGATCTCATCCAGCATAAAAAGCGGATTGGCCGTGCCGGCCCGTTTGATGGTCTGGATGATGCGGCCGGGCAGGGCGCCGATGTACGTGCGGCGATGGCCGCGAATCTCCGCTTCATCGCGCACGCCGCCGAGCGAAACGCGCACGAACTTGCGTCCCAGTGCATCGGCAATCGAACGCCCGAGCGAGGTCTTGCCTGTGCCGGGCGGTCCAACGAAACACAGAATGGGCTGGCGGTCTTTTTTCGGTTTGAGCGAGCGCACCGCGATATATTCGAGAATGCGTTCTTTCGCCTTCTTGAGTCCGTAATGATCGCGCTCCAACACCTTGGCCGCGTTCTTCACGTCGAGATTATCGGGCGTGAGATTCGTCCAGGGCAGGTCCACGATCCAATCAATGTATGTGCGGATAATTCCCACTTCGGGAGCCATGGGCGGCATTTGATTCAAGCGCTCCACTTCCTTCAACGCCACCGCTTTCGGCTCGTCGGGAAGTTTGGCGGCTTCCACCTTCTGTTTCAACTCGGTCACATCGCGCGTGAAGATATCGCCTTCGCCCAGCTCGGTTTGAATCTGCCGCATTTGCTCGCGCAGATAATACTCGCGCTGACTGCGATCCACCTCATTTTGTACGCGCGAGTGAATCTCATCCTCCAGCTCGAGCATATCCACTTCCTGCGCCAGAATGACATTCAAATGCTGAAGGCGCGCCTTCGGGTCCGGCATCAGCAACAGGGTCTGTTTGGTTTCGTAAGTGAGCGACAGCGAAGTGGCGATCATGTCGCTCAACCAGCCCGGTTCGGAAATATTCAGCGCGAATAAATGCGCTTCCTCGGGAATCGACCGATCCAATTGCACACAGCGTTCGAACATATCCAGGGCGGAATGCATCAGGGCCTGCATGCGCCGGTCGGCCGTTTGCGTTTCATGGATGACGCGCGCCCGCACTTTGAGATACGGCTTGGCGCGAATAAATTCCAAAATCTCCACGCGGCGGCGTCCCTGCACCAGCGCGGAATGTGAGCCGTCCGGCATTTGCAGTAAACGCCCCACCGCCATCTCCACGCCGATGGGCAGAAAATCGTTCACACCCGGCTCATCCACTTCGGGATCGCGTTGTGTCAGGCCGATCACAGTCTGCTCTTTGCGTTGAGCTTCCTGCACCGCCAACAGCGAGGCCTCGCGTCCCACAAAGATCGGCGAAACCATGCGCGGGAAAATCACCAGGTCGCGCAGAGGCAGGACGGCGGCCTCGATCACACCGTCCGGGTCGGGTTCGCGATTCGGAATGCGATACAGTTCCTCGGTCCGCTGGGTCAACGCTAAATTAAAGGTATCTTCTTCTTCGTTCCAATCAGTTTGACTCATTTTAAATTCCCGTAGGATGATCAGGCCGTTTTTACATGATTTCGATTCCATGCCGCCATTACTTCGGCGGTCACAAACATCGAGCCTGCAGATAGGACAATGCTACCATCTTTTTCGGATAGTTCCAACGCCCGCGCCAGGGCCGCATCAACAGATGCCGCCGCTTCATACGGGACCCCGGCCTGGTCTGCCAATTCCTGAATTTTCTCCACGCTCAAAGCACGCGGATGGCTGGAGCGCGTGATCAACATCTTTTTGATCTTCGGTTTCATCTCACGGAACATGCCGGGAATATTCTTATCCTCCGACGCGCCGAAAATAAGATAAACAGGCCGTTCGGGGAAATAGGTTTCGAGCGTATCGCGCAATCGGGCAAACGAATCGTCGTTGTGCGCCGAATCGAAAATCACCGGCGGCTCGCGGCGGATCACTTCAAAGCGCGCCGGCCATTGGACCTCCGCAAATCCCCGCCGAATCGCCTCGTCCGGGACGTTCAACCCGCCAGCCTTCAACGCCGCGTAGGCAGTCGCCGCGTTCCGAAGCTGATGAAGACCCAGCAGAGGCAGTCGAAAGGTTCGAGGGCCGGAAGAATCGAAACGGGATTTAATCGTCAGCGATTGGCCGTCCAGCGAATGTTCCAACGGAGCAAATTCGATATCCTTTCCAACCAGCGTAAACGGCGCGTTGTGTTCCGAGGCCGCGCGCATAAGCACTTCCAAAGCCTCGTCCTTTTGCGGAGACGAAACAACCGGCACATTGGCCTTGATAATGCCGGCCTTCTCGCCTGCGATCTTGGCCAGCGTATCGCCCAGCACCGCCATATGATCGTACGACAACGAGGTTATCACCGCCACCCGCGGCAGTACTACATTGGTCGCATCCAATCGCCCGCCGAGGCCCACTTCGATAACGGCCGCGTCCGCGCCCTGTTCGGCAAATGCCAAAAATCCCAATGCCGTAGTGATCTCAAACGTGGTCAGCTTCTCGATCTTTGCGACCGCCGGTTTGATCTTTTCGACCAAATTTGTAAACAACTCGTGCGAAACCGGCTCGCCGTTGATGCGAATCCGTTCGACGAAATCCAGCAAATGCGGCGAGGTGTATAAACCCGTTTTATATCCTGCGGCTTGCAGGGCTGAAGCGCACAAAGCGGACGTGGAGCCTTTGCCCTTTGTCCCGGCTATATGGATGATCGGATATTCATTTTGCGGATTGCCCAGCGCGCTTAACAACGCGAACATGCGGTCCAGTTTGAAGTCCGCTTTGGCCAATTCCGAGGAATGTTTCAGGCTATAATCGACAAAAGAATAGATGTAATCAAGGGCTTGGTTGTAGGCGGTTTCGATATCCATGCGAGGGATTGTAAGGCGGAATCGGCGATTAGTAAATTGGGAGTTGGAGGTTGTGATGATTAAATCCATTGCATGGTTAATTCTCATTGCCGCTGTTGTCAGTGGATGCGGTGCGCCTATCTCGCCCCCTCCTCCAACACCAATCATGAGCGCATATCCCACCGAGGTAAGCTCGGTGATCACACCGGAAGCAATGGCGACCGCAGAGCCCACAGAGTCTCCCACTTCCATACCCCTTAATGTAAGCGCCGAAGTCAAGGACGTTTTGGTTGCCGAACACGTTTTGACTCCTGATGGGATGATTAGCACGAAACTTATCCATTCGGAGGGCGGCAAAGAAGTTACCATTGTTGCCGAGACCATACAGGTTACTGAGAGTACCGATAGTTCCGTTACAAAGATTATTACCGGCAAAGACTCAGGCGACAACCGGTACATCTGGAATCAGGAGGCAAAAGGTTGGGTTACCGATCTTGTTTTGAGTCAGGACTGGTCGCATCCGGAAACCGCACCCTTTCTTGAGCTTTCTGGATTCAAAGACGGGTCGGCCAATCTGATTGTTGCGCTTTATGGATCAGAGCACCCAGGCTTGATATCACCACATGCACCACACCCATATTACAAAGTAAATGCCGCTGATAATTCAGATGGATCAGTTTCTTCCTACGAAATCAGTCTTTTCAGAAGTAATCAATATTTATTTAAAGACCAAGAAGAGACACAGTCGCCACTTCATAAAGACGCGCTTCCATTCGCGGAGGCTGGTCTTATCAGAACGCAAAGTTCGGGTGCGGATATATATACTATAGCAACCATAAATGCGAATCCGGCACCGGAGGATGCAAATCAAACCACCAATACCTTTAAGGGGTTCGATAAATCAGTCTATGATGATCTCAATACGTATAACAAAAAAATTAATATGGACGGATTCGTTAACGACCATCCGCTTGAGTTTGTTATAGTGTTACCGGACCCAATACGTCCGTTCAATCCTGATAAGTTTAATTGGGGCACACAACAACCCAATCCGGCCGTTGCGAAACTGTTAAGTCCAAACCTCATTTCAATTTTTACACCCGACGATCAGCGATTGATAAAGGAAATGATGGCGAAGTTTTATGACCCTTTTGACATTAATAATAATCCCTCGAGTGCGGCTATAGCCGAGTTGCCTCCAAAACTAAGTCATATGATTGTGTTTACCGGCTTAGACGGGTGGGAAGACCCTATCCAGTGATCCATAAGCCGTTTACTCATAGGTTTAAGAGTTGTGTTGATTCTTTTCCGTGGCTTTGGTACCCTAGTTTGAGTGAAGCTACGCGTTTGGATTTTAGCTTGTATCGTCTTTCTCTTTTCTTCCGTTCAGGTGTCAGCACAATATGCGACCCCACAATGTGCCGATTGTCGTCAACCACCGAAAGATTGTCCTGGGAATGCAACGGCTGTATGTAATCATACGGATTGTAAGAGTCCATGGTGGTCATGTGCCGTTGTCGCAAGTTTATGCGAGAAATGGTCTGGTTGGTCGGGTTGCCCAGCGCGCTTAACAACGCGAACATGCGGTCCAGTTTGAAGTCCGCTTTGGCCAATTCCGAGGAATGTTTCAGGCTATAATCGACAAAAGAATAGATGTAATCAAGGGCTTGGTTGTAGGCGGTGTCAATGTCAGACATATGCAGGATTCTAAAGCGGAACGCGTAATTCGTAAATCAGCGATATTTTTCAACAGCGCGCAGAGAAGCAAACTTGGTCGGCACTCTAATCATTTATTTTCATCTTCCAGCTTGTGCCTCACTCAAACAAAAGCGCGGACGAATTAAGCCGCTCATTGCCCGCCTGCACCGCGAGTTCAACGTCTCTGTCGCGGAGATGGATTTGCAGGATAAATGGAGCGAGGCAGTCATTGCCTGTGCAATGGTGAGCTCGGATAAAACCGTACTGGAAAAATCTCTGCAATCTGTGGCAAAATGGGTGGAAGCCAATTGGCCGGATGGCGATGTGATCGAACAAAAAATCGAAATCCTTTAACCGCCGCAAAACACAAAATCCATCCTGAGTTTTCTCAAGATGGAAATAGGAGATAGCATGGATTTGGGCCTCAAAGATAAACGCGCGCTGGTCACGGGGGCTTCACGCGGACTTGGATACGCGGCCGCGTCGACGCTCGCCAAAGAGGGTTGCCGCGTGGCGATCAACAGCCGCGACGAAGCCAGAGTCCAGGCCGCGGCGCAGGCAATTCAAACAGAAAACGGAACCCAGGTATTCGGTCTCGCGGGAGACGTAAGCGACGCGCAAACCGCAGAGAAGCTGGTCCACGCGGCAGTCGAGTCGCTGGGCGGCCTGGATATCCTGATCGTCAACGCCGGCGGGCCGCCTGCCGGGTCGTTCGAAGCGTTGGACGATTCCGCCTGGCAAAATGCGGTGGAAACTTCGTTTCTGGCGCATGTGCGTTTGGTGCGCGCCGCTCTGCCATCTCTTAAACGATCGAGCGCGGCCAGTGTGCTGGCAGTAGCGTCGTTCACGGTCAAAGAGCCGCTGGAGAATCTGGCTTTATCCAACAGCGTGCGCGCCGCCACCGTGGGTTTGATAAAATCGCTGGCGTTGGAATTGGGACGCGCAGGTATCCGCTTCAACTCGATCCTGCCCGGCTGGACCGAAACCGAGCGCGTGCAAAACCTGATGAATTTCCGCGCGCAAAGCAATACAACGACTATCGAAGAAGAGACCGCCAAACTGACCGCCAACATTCCGCTGGGGCGTTTGGGCCGCCCACAGGAATTTGGGAACGCGGCCGCCTTTCTGGTCTCGCCTGCCGCGTCCTATATTCATGGAATCGCGCTGGCAGTGGACGGCGGATGGCTCAAGGGGACATTCTAGGAAAATTGGGATGTACCCATAAACTCCCAGGTTCAGGTAATATCGTCCCCGCCTCATGAATAAATTTTCGCATCTCACGCGCACTTCGTTACTGCTCGGTTTCTTCTTCACGCTGGATAAAGTCCTGGCGTTCGTGCGTTCGGTTGTGATCGCGCGGCAATTCCGCACTTCGATTCACCTGCTCGATACGTTCAACGCGGCCAACAACCTGCCGGACCTGCTCTTCGCGCTGATCTCGGGCGGCGCGTTGGCGATGGCTTTTATTCCGCTCATGTCGGAATACCTGACGAAACAAAACCGCGCCGCGGCCTGGGATCTGTTTTCGCGCGTCGCCAATCTGGCATTCGTCGCCACTTCCGCCTTTGCCATCCTGATCGCCATCTTCGCCGAGCCGATAACCCGATTCGGAATTGCGCCGGGCTTCCCGCCGGATCAGCGCGCCATACTGGTCGAACTGATGCGCCTGAATTTGATCGGCACGATCATCTTTTCCATCAGCGGCCTGGTAATGGCCGGACTGCAAGCCAACCAGCATTTTTTCCTGCCGGCCCTGGCGCCCATTTTTTATAATCTCGGCCAGATCTTCGGCGCGTTATTCCTCGCGCCGCGCTTCGGTGTGCAGGGTCTGGTCTATGGCGTAATCCTCGGCGCGGTCATGCACTTGCTGATACAGATTCCCGGCCTCGCCATCTATCGCTTTCATTGGACGCCTTCGCTCGATCTGCGCAACACCGGCCTGCTCGAAGCATTGCGTTTGATGGGCCCGCGCGTTCTCACCATGTTCGGCATCCAGGCCATGTTCATCCTGCGCGATAATCTCGCGTCCCTCACGGGGCAGGTCGGCGCGGTCACTTCGCTGACGTACGGCTGGATGATCATGCAGGTCCCGGAAACACTGCTTGGGACGGCCATCGCGACCGCCATCCTCCCAACTTTGGCCGAATTCGTCTCACGCGAAGACTGGGCCGGATTCCGTCAAACGCTCGAAAAAGCCTTCCGAATCTTGATCTCGTTAACCCTGCCCATCGCGGCGGTCATGGCCGCCGGGATTCACCCGCTTGTACGCGCGGTCTTCGGCTTCGACGAGGCCGCCACCACCATGCTCACATGGACGGCGCGCGTTTACATGCTCACACTATGCGGTTACGCCATGCAGGAAATAACCGCCCGCGCCTTTTACGCGCGCAAGGAACCGTGGTATCCATTTTTAGGCGTAGCGGTGCGCCTGATCGTATATGGGATCATCGGCGGAAGCGCGGTGTTATTCTTCAAAAATATCGGCGCGCCGGCAATTGCCCTGGCGGAAATTTCACTGACCGTCGAAGCCGTATTAATGCTGATCCTTTTGAATCGCCGCCTGCCTGAACCGGTGAAGATCAACAGCGCATTGGTCAAGGGACTGCTGGCGGCTTTGATCGGAGGCGGAACAGCTTACAGCCTGGCAGTGATCGCACCGGGCTCGGCTGTTCCAACGGCCTTACTTGGAATGACCGTCGGTGGAATCATTGCGCTGGCAATCGTATGGGCCGAAGCGCGCCTGTTATTCAGGCTGTAGTCCTGCGGTATAATCGCGCCCATGTCTGAAAGCTCCGATAGCACCCAACCTATAAAAACCGTGAAGAAGCGCGCCGGTTGGCGCTCCATTTTATTGACCATTGTGGGAGTTTTGGTCTTGCTGGTCCTCGGCGTCTTTGGCGGATATCGATTCGCCATCGGAGACCGCATGAATGCCCAGCAAAGCACCATTCAACAACAACTGACCGAACAATACCAATACGCATTGGTCGACATTCAATTTCAACGTTATGACGCGGCCAAGCAACGTTTGGATTTCATCATCGCCAACGACCCGAATTACCCGGGGGCGGCTCAAACTCTGACCGATTTGCTGGTCAAGATGTCCATTCCAACCGCCACACCCACGCTGGTTCCCACGCCCACACCCAACCCAACGGGCGCGCAAGGCACTTTCACCAGCGCACAGCAATATATCGCCGCGCAGGATTGGGCGAACGCGCTGGTCACGCTGGATCAGGTCCGCAAAGAGGATCCCACGTATCAAACCGCGCAAGTGGACGGAATGTATTATTTCGCACTGCGTAATTACGGCTACGACATGATTCTGAAACAGGGCAATCTCGAAGGCGGCATCTACGAATTATCCCTGGCAGAACGCTTCGGCCCGTTGGATAACACGACCGCCGGTCTGCGCGAGGGCGCCCGCGCCTATCTCACCGCCGCCAGCTTCTACGACATCAACTGGGAACAGGCAGTGCAATATTTGAGTCAGGTGTATTCCGGCTGGCCTTCGATGTGGGACGGCACCATGACCGCCGCCCAGCGTTATCAGATCGCTTCGATGCGGTACGGCGATCAACTGGTGGCCCAGGGACGGTTTTGCGACGCGGTGACGAATTACGAACACGCGGCCGCCATCGGCGATTTGGATAAAGACGCCGCCAAAGGCTACAATCAAGCGTATCAGGCTTGCTTCCCGGCTACCGGCACTCCCGCACCCACTTCGGTCAGTCCCACCGCCGCCACAGGCGCGCCTACCGAAACCAACACCCCAGCGCCAACCGACACCCCAGTGCCCTCAGATACGCCATCTACACCATAACAAATTCAACATAATTTCATGCCGCCCATTCCCGTTTGGGTTCTAAGCCTAATTTATTGGTTTCACATGCTGGCCACTGTCACCTGGGTGGGCAGTTTGGCGGCCATTTCCATCCTTATATTACCCGCCGCCAAACAAAGCCTCCCTTCCCTCGAACAATTGAAATTAACTAAATCCATCCAACAACGCTTCGAGCCGGTGGCATGGTTCAGCCTTGGCGTTTTGGTGGTGACGGGCTTATTTCAAATGAGTTCGAATGTGCATTACGATGGGTTTCTATCTACCAGCAATCAATGGTCGCTGGCTATCCTCACCAAGCATTTTCTGGTGGCGCTGATGATCGTAACCAGCGCGATTCATACTTGGGATGTTCTGCCCACGATTCGCCGCGAACTGATGCGTCCTGAAAGAATCCATGCAGAGCGGCTCGCTAAATTGCAAAGACAGGAATATTTTCTTCTACGCGCCAATCTGGTATTGGCAGTATTAATTCTGGCCGCAACAGCCGTAGCCAGAGCGTCTTGAATCGAAAATCCGACTCAACACGAGCCGGATTTTTCCCTTTAGAGTTGGATCGGAACGGGGGCCAATACGCCAGTCAGATCATAGGTCATGGCGCCGGTAATTTTCACCGGCACAATCTCCCCGACCTTAGCCTGCCCCTCCACAAAGACCATGCCATCGATCTCCGGCGCGTCCCGGTAGGAACGCCCTATGGAAATCCCGTTATCGAATCCTTCGATCAATACATCCAGCGTTTTGCCAACATAAGACTGGTTGATCTGCATCGAGATCGTTTGCTGGAGCTCCATAACGCGTTCGAAGCGCTCCTGTTTGACCTCCGCAGGAATCGGGTCGCCGAGCGGCTCGGAACTGGTGCCCGGCTCGAACGAAAACTGGAACGCTCCCACGCGGTCGAAGCGGATTTCCTGAATGAAATCCAACAAGGCTTGAAATTCCTCGTCCGTCTCGCCCGGATAACCGACGATAAAAGTCGTGCGAATGGCGAGATTTGGGACAGTGGCCCGCATTTTTCCCAGCGTACGATGCACCCAGTCAATATTCGATGGGCGGCGCATGCGGTATAAAGTTTTCGGATGGGCATGTTGCAAGGGCATATCGAGATAAGGCAGAACCTGTTTGCGGGCCGCCATCACTTCGATTAAACGGTCGGTGACATAGCCGGGATACGCGTACATGACGCGGATCCAATTCAAGTCGGGGACGGAATCGGTCAGGTTCTCCAATAAAACGGCCAGTCCGTCCTTCATCCCCAGATCATGTCCGTAATCGGTGGTATCCTGCGCGATCAAAACCAACTCACGTACGCCTGCTTCGCTCAAACGCCGCGCTTCATCAAGAATCACGTCCATCGGGCGGCTGACAGCCGTGCCCTTGATCGAGGGGATGGCGCAAAACGCGCACGGACGGCGACAACCGTCTGCGATCTTCACATACGCGCTGGCCCCCGCAACCGAGGCGCGCAAAGTATCGTTTTCGTCAGTGCCAACCGTGGCCGCTTCGGGCAGGTGATACAACGGCTCAGGGTGCGGACCTTTGCGTAGCTGGCGCACCACCTGCACAATATCCATCCAGCGGCGCGTTCCCAGCACGCCATCCACGCCGGGCACCTTTTGTGCAACCTCGGCGCCATATCGTTGTGTAAGACAACCCGCCGCGATCAGAATTTGACCCTCGCGTTTCAAATCAGCCAGTTCGCGTAAAGTACTGAACGACTCTTCCTTGGCCGGCCCGATAAACCCACAGGTATTGACGATCAGAACACTGGCGCGTTTTGGGTCATTCACGGCGCGATAGCCGTCGCGCACCAGCAACTGCGCCATCGAATCGGAATCGACTGTATTCTTCGCACAGCCCAATGAAACCAGATGAAATGTATTTTTCGACACAGCGTTTTCTTCCTATAAAAATTGACTATGGCGATGAAACAGGCGTGGAAGTGGGCGTTCCCGTCGCAGTGGGCGTGAACGTTTGCGTAATCGTCGCCGGAACATTCGGCGTTGCCGTGGAAGTAGGCGAGGCAATCGGCGTGGGCGTGGTAATGGCATTGGCAGAATAAATAAAGTTGACCACTTCGCCGAAGGAACCCAGCAATCCCAAATCCCGTCCGTTATAAGTGACGCGCAACGCGGCCGCGTTCCCGGTTAGAACCTGAACCGAGTTGGCGGCGTCGAACGGATGCTCTGAGCCGGGCAATACGCGCCCGTTGAACATTTCCTTGCCGTCCACAAGCACGCGCATGAACGTACTGCTGACCGCCGAAATATCCACCTGCACATTTGCATTGACATCCTGAGTCGGCAGGGTCGTTCCGGCATCCGGCGCGGCCGTCGCTTCAAGAGTAGCCAAAGGGGTGTTCTCGGCAGGAATGAGAGTCACTTCCTGAAAAACCGTGGCTTGAGGCGTCATCAGCATATCCGTGATGGACGGCGCGGTGGGCAAAACCACCTTTGCGGCCTCGCTTGTAAAGGCGCGGTCCAGGCCCCAAATACCCAGCGCGATCAGCATCACAATCATGCCAATGCCAAACAACATATCGCCCGCGATGAACGTACGCAGAGGCGGCAGTTTTTGGCCGAGTTTCATTTCGTTTTTTGGTGGACGCGGTTCATCCGCGAAACGGGCGCGGTGGCGCGCCTGCAACGCGTCCGCAAAACGCAGGAGGATCGCGTCTGTATCGAGATCGAGGAAACTGGCGTAATTGGCGAGCATGCCGCGCGTCTGCACTGC
Organism: uncultured Anaerolineaceae bacterium; assembly: GCA_964502095.1. GTDB lineage: Bacteria > Chloroflexota > Anaerolineae > Anaerolineales > Villigracilaceae > JACPVF01. Next base: position 24,894 of record CAZCUF010000003.1, on the reverse strand, counting down.
GGAGGGCAGTTCATCGAAGGCGCCTTCCTCCAACGACTTCACAAAAGCGGCGCGCACATGCGTGTGCCGTTCGATCTCATCCATCGTCAGGCTGAGCATCTCGCGTCGTTCGCGCAACTGCGCGCCGATCTCTAGGAAAATTTCATCGGCCGATTCTTCGGGCCGCCTTGAAGCCATTTTCGGCTCGGGCTTCGCGCTCTCCTCAAGCGCGGGTTCAGGCTCCTGCCCCTCAGGAGTTTCGGCTTGAACTTCCTGAACATTTTTATTGTTGATGCGTAAAGCAAATAAGGATTGCAAGCGGGATAAAAGCCCCGGTTTCGATTCGTTCACCGCTTCCGACCCCGCTGGAAGTTGCTCTGCCTTTACGCGCGCTTGCTCCGCTTCGGCTTGATTCTGTTCTACGACAGGCGCATGGGTTTTCGCCGCCTTAAGCGCCGCACCGGATGGCTTATCTTTTTTTTTCGAACGCTTCTTCGCGGGCCGCGTCAACGACTTGGAAGAAGCAGGCGCGGAGGCTGTTTTCTTTTTTGGGCCGCGCCGTTTGGGAGATTCTTCGATGGGCTGGGGAACTTTTTTAGTTGCAGAAGTTATATTTTGCGCGGAAGCCACAGGCACGGATTCCGACTCCGGGGCAGGCATCGTCTCCTCGGCGGGAATCGGCTCGGGCGTGGAATCGGGTTTTTGAAGGCGCGCCAACCACGAGGTCCAGAAAGGAGGCGTGCGCGGTTTTTCTTCAGGAGGCGCGGGGACTGCGATCTGCGGCGGCGCGGAGACCGAATCCGCATGTTCGAGCGGGCCGCGCACATCATCTGACAGTTGAGTCGGTTGGACGCTTTGAATCTCGCCCAGAATCTGATCCAGATCGAGCCCGAGGAACGAAGCGTAATTACGCAAAAAGCCGCGCGCTTGCGCCGCAGACGGCATGATGGAGTAATCATCGGCTTCGAGCGCTTCGAGGTAACGCAGACGAATACGCGTAGCTTCCGAAGTATCCTGGAGCGAGATGTGCCGGGCCAGCCGGGCCTCTTTCAGGCGTCGGCCAATAGTATCGGGCATGAGATTATTTTACTGCTTCCTGCAAATATGCGACTGACATAAAGCAAATCACCGGCCCGCGCGAAAGGCTGGAACCGGTGACAGGTTGTAACGCGCAATGTTCAGGCTTCGGTTGATTCGGCGGGCGCTTCGGTTTTGACTTCGGCGGTCTTTGACTTGCGAGCCCGCGGCTTGGGTTTTTCTTCCGGTTCCTCTGCCACAGCAGTTTCCGCGGCTTCGCCTTCGCGGTGAACGATCAATTTGATTTCAGGCACCAGGTCCATTGTCAGGCGGACGCGGGCGGTGTATTCGCCGATTTCGCGTACCGGTTGCATATCGATCTGCTGGCGCTTGACTTCGAAACGGGTTTGTTCCTGCAAAGCGGCGGCCACATCCTGCGTGGTGATCGAGCCGTAGAGTTTTCCGGTTTCGCCCGCTTTGGCCGCAAAGGTCAGGGTTACGCCGGCGATCTGATCGGCCAGCCCTTTGAGTTCGCTGTTCTGTTGTGTGCGGCGAATCTCGGCCTGCGATTTGATCTTTTCAGCTTGTTGCAACGCGCCGGCTGTGGCCAGCATAGCCAGGCCTTGCGGCAGGAGGAAGTTGCGGCCATAGCCATCGGCGACTTTCTTCACTTCGCCGGCACGGCCCAATTTGTAAACGTCCTTGATCAACAATACTTTCATGGTTCAAGCCCTTTCTGGCTTAAGAAATCCGGTTTCGATTCGAAACCGCGGGCGAAGGGTACAACGCCCGGCGGCGAATTGTACCAGAGGCGGCCTTTCTTGCCAACCGATGTGATTGAGGGTAAGATTCCGTCATGTCCAATCTGCCTGTCAATATCCGGCGCGCACTGATCGCGGTGGGCATCATTATTCTGGTCGTAATGGTGATCGACTTCAACCGCCGCGTCGATAATCTAAACAACCTGAGCAAACAGGATCGAGCCATGCAAAGCCAGGCTACGCAGGCGATGCAAACTCAACAGTCCCTGCAGACCCAGGTCGCCTATGCCGGCTCGACGCAGGCTGTTGGCGATTGGGCGCGCACCGAGGGACATTACATCCAGCCGGGAGACCAGCCTGTAGTACCAATCGGTCAACCGGGCATCGCGCCGATTGACTCGAGTACTCCAACGCCGGAGCCAACGCCCATGTCCAATTGGCAGACCTGGTGGAATTTATTCTTTGGCGAATAAGGACAGCGGCACCTCGTCCTGCATTGATGAATCGTCTTGCGCTCTTCCCCGACACAACCAAAATTGAAAACGATGCGCTGACCATCGGCGGTCAAAGCATAGCCGCCCTCGCCAAAGAACATGGCACGCCGTTGTATCTCTACGACCGCGCCACAATGGATCGCGCAGTCGCTCAATATCGGGAAGCCTCGAGCGCCTATCCCGCGCCTGCCGATATTACCTACGCGGGCAAAGCGTATTTGTGCAAAGCCATCGCGCAATGGACTCAAGAACAGAATCTATGGCTCGACTGCACCGGCGAGGGCGAACTGTCCATTGCATGCGCTTCACGCGTGACCCGCGGGCGGATTCTCGTCCACGGCGTCAACAAGTCTGACGCGGATCTGCACGCCGCGCTCGAACAAGCGGGCGTGATCGTGATAGACCATCTTGAAGAATTAAAACGCCTGGCGGGATTCCTCCCACTTCATAAATCGAATTTCCCAAATCTGTGGCTTCGTTTTCAACCCGGTTTGGCGGTGGATACTCATCACGCGTACACACAGACGGGCCAGTACGCGAGCAAATTTGGGATGACGGCCGAGGAAACCCTGCAAGCCTCGCAGTTTTGCAGGCAACATTCCCTACCGCTGGAAGGGATTCATTTTCACCAGGGTTCCAACTTTCGCGATCCCGCGCCGCTGAAGCAGGCCATTGACCGCGCCCTCGATCTGGTCAAACAGATCGGCTTTCAAAACCAATGGCATTTTTCGCCGGGTGGAGGCTGGGGCGTGGCTTATCACGAAGATGAATTACCCCATCCGCCGATTCAAGCGTATGCCGACGCAGTGGTCGACTCGGTCGTGCGCGGCTGTGCACAGCGCGGACTGGCCCTCCCTCATCTGCATCTCGAGCCGGGACGCAGTCTCATTGCGCGGGCGGGCACAGCAGTCTATCGCGTCGGTGCGCTCAAACGCCGCGGCAATCTCACCTGGTTATTGATAGACGGCGGCATGGCCGATAATCCGCGGCGCGCACTTTACGGCGCGCGTTACTCCGCTTTACCGGTAGCAGGCCTCAGCCGGGAAATGAGCGAGCGCGTTTCGGTCGCCGGGCCTTATTGCGAGTCAGGCGATGTCATTCTTGAAGATTTGCCGTTTCCCAAAGTCGAAATTGGCGAGTTGATCGCGGTACCCGTCAGCGGCGCGTACCATTTGAGCATGTCCAGCAATTACAACGGCGCGCGGCGGCCTGCCGTAATATGGCTGGACGAACACGGCGCGCGCCCGATTCAACGCCGCGAAACCACAGATGAGCTAATGTCTCGCGACTTGAGTTTATAATTCATGTTGATGATCGAATTAGGAGTTTGAATGAAAAAATTTCGTCTATACTGGCCTTTGATTAAAAGCGCTCAAACAGGACTTCTGCTCGTCACCGGCCTGGCAGGATATTTGAGCGCAGGAACGCACATTACATGGATGTTGCTGATCGGCGTTTCATTGACTCTTTTCCTTGCCATCAGCGGCTCGACCATTATGAACATGTGGTACGACCACGACATCGACGCCAAAATGCAACGCACGCACAAACGTCCGCTTGCGTCAGGCGGTCTGAGTCGGCGCGAAGTGTTTTGGGTCGGCATGGTCATTTCGATCCTTGGCGTGGGAGGCGCGCTGGCGCTCAACTGGCTGTATGGCGCAATCGTTTTTGCAGGCTGGTTCTTCGATGTGATCGTATACACGCTCTGGCTCAAGCGGCGCACATGCTGGAGCATTGTGTGGGGCGGAATCTCCGGCGCGATGCCGATTTTATCTGGCCGCGTGCTGGCCACAGGGCAAATTGACCTGGCAGGCGTGTTGCTTGCGTTGGCAATCTTGTTTTGGATTCCCACGCATACGCTTACCTTTTCGATCAAATATCTGCAGGATTACAACGACGCGGGCGTGCCAACCTTCCCCTCCGCCTATGGTGAAGTCTTTACGCACGCGGTCATCGCCGTTTCATCCGTGCTGGCGGCCATTGCAATCGGCTGGGCCTGTTGGCTGGTCGGTATCAGCGCGGGCTACCTGCGTTTGATCGCCGTGCTCACCGCCGGCTTACTCCTGCTGGCGTTTGCCACCTTCCGCGTTCAGTCCGAGCGCGCCAATTTCGGCCTGTTCCGTTACGCGTCGTTCTACATGCTGAGCGCCATGATCATTTTAGCGTTACGCGGCAGTTGAAATCTTATGAAATTATCCCCCACCGATCGCATTCTGTTGTTGGGCACCTGCCTATTGGCGGCCTATCAAATCGTGGACGGTATCGACAATTTGAGCGCGGTTCCGATCACGGCCTACACCATTGCTTTTGGCATTCTGCTGGTCGCCGCGCTATTATTGTTTATCCTCGGCTTCGATGCGCTGGATGAACCGATTGTGGTCATTATCTCGACCGTGATCCCGCTCAGTCTCTCCCTTGGACTCGTTTGGCAACATCTCGCTTCCTTGCGGACCTTTTACCTGGCCTTCACCATCATCGGATTCCTGGCTGTGGTCGTTTCGCGCGTTAGCTCGCCCATCGAACGATTCTCGAATCCAATCCTGACCTTCGTGCACGGTATTGCGGGGCTAATAATCTTTCTCCTGCCAATCATCGTCGTCATCGAGAAACAAGCCGCGCCTGCTTTTGCTCTCGTTGGCATCGGCGGCGCACTGATCGGCCTGGACGGTTTGGTTTTCTTTTTTTTGCGGGCAGGAAGACCGATCGCGCCGAAAGATTTTACCTACAAAACACTGCCACTGCTGTTATTCATCACTTGCGCGGCATTTGTGATCGGATTCAAACTGGCATAACCAACGCCGAAACAAAATAGTTTGACCTCACGTCATCCCTCCCCTATAATGGGAGGGATGATTCGTTTCGATCTTTGTTTACCGTGGTATTGGGAATACGACAATGACTTTGTGGACATGGTCGAGGCCGCCTGCGTAGCGCAGAATGTTTCGCTCTGGCAGATCACGCCCACAAATTTATTGACCTCCATCACCGCCTTGTATAAAGAGGAGATCACTTTTAAAACCCTGCTCGACCGCGCACAGGGCGATGATCGTTTTACGCCCATCAATCGCTGGGCGCGCGAACGACAAGCGCGCCGCATCAACCCGCCGGAACTTTCAGCCTGGTCCGAAGACAAGGCCACCATGCACCTGGAATTCATCGAAGCGGGACTCGTCACCCCATACACTATTCTGCTTGCGCCGTTTATAGAACAACCCGTCCTGCCGCCAATGAACTTATCGCCATTGGGAGAAAGCTTTGTCATCAAACCGTCCAACGGCGGCGGCGGCGAAGGCGTAGTGATGGACGCGACTTCCCTCGACCAAATCCTGCACGCGCGCATGGAATTTCCAACACAGAAATATCTGGTGCAGGCCAACGTCAGGCCGCGCCTGCTCGACGAATGCCCGGCCTGGTTTCGCATTTACTACGCGGCAGGAAAATGCTATCCCTGCTGGTGGAACCCGGAGACGCACGTCCACGCGGTAGTGACAGCCGAGAAGGAGGCCCAATACGGCCTCACCAAGTTGAGGGACGATACGCTGCGCATCGCTTCATTGTGCCGCCTCGACTGGTTCTCCACTGAAATCGCGCTCGCTGAAAACAATCAGTTCATCGCGGTGGATTATGTCAACGATGGGATCGATACGCGGCTTCAATCCAAAGCCATAGACGGCGTGCCGGACGAGGTCATCCAAAAGATCGCACAGCAACTTGTGAATCTCGCCAGGGAGAATCCATGACTAAAGCACGCGCCCGTGGCCTGGGCATTCCACTCGAGGGCGCGCCCGGCCAATACAATGCAATCACCGATGTGAACGGCGTGGAAGTGGGATACACGACGCTGATCGAAGGTGAATCGGTGCGGACCGGTGTAACAGCCATCCATCCGCGCGGAAAGCGGAATCACAATCCGGTGTTCGCGGCCTGGTTCCCGTTCAATGGCAACGGCGAAATGACCGGCGCCGCCTGGGTGGAGGAAGGCGGTTTTCTCGAAGGCCCGGCCATGCTGACGAATACACATAGCGTGGGCCTTGTGCGCGATACCGTCATTGCATGGCAGGTGCAACAAAGCAAGTTATTTCAACATTGGTCCTGCCCGTTGGTAGCCGAAACCGCCGACGGCTGGTTGAATGATTTGAACGGTTTTCATGTAAAGCGCGAGCATGTGATCAGCGCGCTGGAGTCGGCGGCTTCTGGAAACATCGCGGAAGGAAGTGTGGGCGGCGGGACGGGCATGGTCTGTTATGAGTTCAAGGGCGGCACAGGCACATCATCGCGCAAATTGCCGGTTCATCTCGGCGGCTGGACGATTGGCGCATTAGTGCAAGCCAATTTCGGCAGGCGTTTTCAACTGACCGTGGCAGGCGTACCTGTGGGGCAACATCTGCCGGAAGGCGCGCCCTATACCAACGGCGAAAACCCATTTCGGGAACAAGGTTCGTTGATTGTGATCCTGGCTACCGACGCGCCGCTCCTACCCCATCAATTGAAGCGGATCGCCAAACGCGCCACGCTGGGCATGGCGCGCACCGGCGCGCTGGGCGGGAACGGTTCGGGCGATATCTTCCTGGCTTTTTCAACGGCCAATGAGGGCGCCGGCCCCGATAACGAAAGCGGTATGGCGTCTTTGAATGTGCTGACCAACGAAAAACTGGATCCGCTCTTCTCTGCTGCCGCTTACGCCACAGAAGAGGCGATTCTCAATTCCATGCTGGCCGCTGAAACCATGACTGGACGCAATCAACTCACCGTGCCTGCTCTTTCGCACGAGAAACTGAAAGAAATTCTGGCAAAATACAACCGCCTCCAAACCTGAGAAATTTCTGTTTACAGCGCCCTTCATCGTCAATAAGCGTGGGATAAATGTCACTTGCCCCAAACGGGCTTTCGAGTAAAATAGCCAACTTGCCTACTGGGCAATATTTGTGGCTACACGAAAGGAGTAAATCTCGTGCCGAAAATATCCCTGCTACTCGTATATGCATTACTGACCAGCCTGACGCTGACAGCCTGCGGCGCAGGCACCCCGGTTCCCACCGCGACCCAAAATGTGGGCGAAGTTCAAACCGCGGCAGTCTCGACCTTTGCGGCTGGTCTTACGCAAACCGCTTTGTTCGCGCCGACTGCGACCGAGACTCCCTCTCCCATCCCAACCAACACCCTGCTTCCCGTCAGTCCGGTCAATACGCTGGCCGCCACCTCCGCTGGAGGCGGTGCGGCTAATTCCTGCAATAAACTCGTTTACGTAGCGGATGTGACCATCCCGGATAACACCGTCATGGCTCCGGGGCAATCCTTTACGAAAACCTGGCGCGTGCAAAACACCGGTTCCTGCCCGTGGACGAACAGCTACAAGTTTAGTTTGATTGGCGGCGACGCGCTGGGCGGGCAAACTCTGACTCTGCCCCAAACCATAAACCCCACTACTCAATATGAAATTTCCGTTCCGATGACCGCGCCCACCGATAAGACCGGCTCCATCACCGGGACCTGGCGCATGTCCGATGCGAACGGCGTCTATTTCGGAGACGCGCTCACAGTGGTGATCGTGATCGGCAACGCCTCCTCATCCACCGCCACACCTGCAACGTCAACTGCGACTGTAACCGCCACTGCTACGCCAACCCCCACGCCCTAGGGTTCCAACAAGTGCTATAATAAATTCATAGCAACAAGGAGCAGTTTATGGCAGAGAAAAAACATTCCGAGAAAAAATTCGAAAGCCGCCTGCCCGAGGAAACGCGTGAGCATTTCCGCAAGGCCCGCGAGGAATTCCGCGCCGGATTCAAAACCTTACTGCCGGAAGGATTTCTCGAACACCGCAGGGCGGCCCGCCGGGAAATGTTACTGGCTTGGCGCGGCATGCTGGATGCCGCGATCCAGCGCACGGAAGAAAAAGAATAATCTTAATACTGTGAACGAAAAAACAGGCAGGGACAAATTATCCCTGCCTGTTTAGTTTTAAAAATCATCTGCGGCGGCCGAAGAAAAGAATCCAAATCAGCGCAAGCGCCGCAAGGCCGAAAAAGATATTCGCAAATACAACTTTGCCGGAAGTAAATAAAAATACACCGCTTAATAACAACGCGGTAAAAATCAAGCCTGCCGTGAGACGATCTACAGCATGCTCCAGCGAACGGATTTGCCGCGTGACCGCCGGTGATTGAACCGTAAGGCCGCCGTGTTCCATTTGTGCCAGCACGCGGCTGGTTTGAGCGGGAATCGCTACCAGCGTCTTCACCGCCTCACCGAGCTGATCGAGAATCGCATCCAGGCCTGTATCCGCTTCACCCTCCACCAACTTGCGCGCATAAGGCGACAACTGCTCCCACAAATTGAAATTGGGATCCAGCCCGGTGCACATGCCTGAAAGGATGCCGAGCATGCGCGCCAGGATCAATAGATCGTTCGGAACCTGAAACGGCGTATCCAGCATCACGTCGCGCACGCGGTGACCGATGTCGCGCGCCTCGGAGGGCCGCACATTGCGTAGTTCGCTCATTGACATGCCCCAGAAGCGGTCAAAGACTACAGCGGAAGCCTGCTCCAAAGCTTGCGTATCGGCATTCGGTAAAAGAAACCCAAGCGTACGATAAGATTGAATCAAACGCGCCGCGTCGCGTGTGCCCAGCGCAATGACAGCTTCGCGCAAACCAGCGCGCAGTCCTTCGGGCAAACGCCCCACCATGCCAAAATCCACGAACGTCAACTGCCAGCGCGGCGCCCGGCCTTTTGTTTCAGCTTTCGATGGTAATGGGGTGACGAACAGATTTCCCGGATGCGGATCGGCGTGAAAGAAGCCGTTCTCGAAGATTTGCACAAGATACACATCGAACAGTTTACGCGCCACCTGGGCGCGGTCAATGCCCGCCGCGGAAATAGCGTCGTAATCGGTGATCTTGATGGCGTACACATCTTCGAGCGTCAGGACGCGCTTCGTACTGTGACTGTCCACCACGCGCGGCACGTGCACTTTGCGGTCGGCTTTGAAATTCTCGAAGAACGTGCGCGCATTGCCGGCTTCATGCACATAATCGATCTCCTCCAGTACAGTGGCGGAAAACTCGCGAATCAGCGCGAGTACATCGGCGTGTTCGCGGATCGGGCGGTAATACATCAGCCACGCGCCCACTCTTCGTAACGCGGCCAGGTCCACATCCACGATGGATTCGATGTACGGACGCTGAACCTTGACCACCACCTCGCGAAAGTCCGCTTCCGCCTCCGCCCTCAACCTGGCGCGGTGAACCTGACCCAAAGAGGCCGCCGCCAGCGGATTCTCGTCCACCCATTCATAGGCCTCGGCCAGCGGCTTGCCCAGTTCGCGTTCGGCCAGGGCGCGGATATCCGCAAAGGACTCGGGCGGCACTTCGTCCTGCAGACCAACCAGTTCATCGGTGATCTCGGGCGGCAGGACATCCAACCGCGAAGAAAGAAATTGTCCCACTTTGATCATCACCCCGCCCATGCGAATCGCCAGCGCGCGAAAGCGAATGGCCTCCCGGCGAAATCGTTCACGGCGCGTACGGCGCGTCAGTGAGCGAAAACCAAAGCGGGCCAGCAAGAATTCCCACCAAATGAAACGCATCGTCACGCCGCCAAAGAACATGACGATTCGAAGATAGCGGCCGCGCAAATGTCGTCGATCCATTGTTGCTCCCTGATAAGTATTGAAAAGATTGTAACACTGCTGTTCGCACCGGCTATAATTGGCGCACAAAGGAGAATTGAAGCATGCCGAGAAGAAGATCAACCCGTTCCAGAAAACAAAGCGAAAGGCGCATCGAACGCCGCGTAAATAACATACGCTGGGCGGCGATCGCCATCGTAGTCATTGTGGTCAGCGCGCTGGCCTGGTACTTTACTGCGGGGCAGAAGACCGGCACGACAACGAGCGCCGCTTCGCCTGTAGCTGTGGAAGCCAAGCAATGGTCTTCCGCGCCGCCAATGACGATCGATATAAACAAAAAATATTCTGCCACATTTAAATTGGCGAAGGGTGGCGAGTTCGTTGTCCAGCTTTTCCCGGATAAAGCGCCCATCACAGTCAATAGCTTTGTGTTTCTCGCCAATCAGGGATTTTATAACGGCACGACCTTTCACCGCGTGCTCGAGGGCTTCATGGCGCAAGGCGGCGACCCGACCAGAACAGGCGGCGGAGGGCCGGGCTACGAATTCGTCAACGAGAAAAACGACCTGGCCTTTGACAAAGCGGGCGTAGTGGCCATGGCCAATGCCGGGCCCAACACGAACGGCAGTCAATTCTTCATCACCTTCGGGCCCGCACCGCTTCAGGAAAGCGACTACACCATCTTCGGGCAGGTGACCAGCGGCATGGACGTAGTCAACGGAATCACCCGCCGCGACCCGAATCAGAATCCCAACTTTACCGGCGACGTAATCGAGAGCGTGACAATCTCAGAACAATAATGTTTAAGCTGAGTTCAAAGACAAAACGGACGAGAAAACTCGTCCGTTTTGTCTATTGATTAAGGTTTCGTCCCTCATCGGTCATCGCAATTTCAATGTTATCCATGCAGGATTTCGCGGTCGGCTTGCTCGGCCTCCGCGTAGATTCTTTTGACCGCCTCTTTCATTTCTACGGTGGCGCTCGGAGTTTTTGAAATAAATTGCACCAGTTCACGCGCCTGACGCAACAAATCCTTGACCTGCGCGATGTAGGAAAGATCGTTCCGGCCCAGACCTTCGGGCGGCGTCAGCTCCCTAGCTTGTTGAATCAACTTGTGGGCGCGCGCGATGCGTTCCGCGGCAGGGATCAGTTTCGGGCTCACGTCATCATCCTTGATTTATAGATGCGCTTCGAAAAACTACGACCGCGGCACGAGCGGCAAAACTCGCCTCGTCGAAAACAAACGATTTTATCGTTGAAGCCGGAATTCTTTCCAAACATCAAATTCCCGCATTGCTCAAAATCGTCAACAACTCCGAGAGCATCTGCGTCAGCGCGGGGTAAGAGACTTCCAGAGTACTGATCGCCTCTTCCCAACGTCCGGTCAGCCCCGCAGGTTGGCCTTTTTCCGTGCGCGTGAGCAATGCGCGCACATCGTTTTCGAGATGGCGCAACAGGTCGCGGTTCTCCGCGTCCACATTTTGGGTGCGCCCGATTTCGGCGTGCAGTTTTTCGAGTAATTGACGAAGATCATCGTTTGGCATAAAACATTCTCCTGGTTCGCCCGCGCCTTGAAGCCGAGGGCGGAAAATTAACACTCACTGTATCCGCAAGCATAACACTTTCGGCAACCTTCTTCATTAACGACGGCGGCCTCGCCGCACTCCGGACACAAGTCGCCGCTTTTGAGCGGGGATACGGAAGACATCGCCTGCTCAGCCTCCGCTTCCAGCTTATGACCGCCGTTGCCGTTCGACTTTTCCTCGATCGCTTCAGAAGTCGAACCGTTCTTCTCGCGTAAATAAGTTTCCAATACCTGCCCAACTCCATCCGGCAATGAGCGGACTCGATTCGGGCCAAAGCCCAGCGAACGCCCTCCGCCGATGCCGACCAGTTGACGCACGATTTCGCGCATGCGATCCGTTGGGACGACCGGGCTGGCGATGCGCAAAATGTAAGAGATCAAACGCCCAATCGCCTCCGACACCGCCGCGGTCTCAGAGCCGGCCTTGGCTGTGTTGATGAATACTTCAAAAGGTTGTTCGCCGCCGTTCTGGTTGATGGTGATGAAGGCTTTGCCGAGCGGAGTCTCCACGTTGTAGGTTTTGCCGGTCAGCGCTTTGGGACGCGACTTCTTCGTCTCATGCCAAATGACAGGCGCGGGGGCGGCAGGAACGGCAGTCACCGGAGCATCCTGTTTCTTCTGCGCGGTGGCGTTCGTCTCCAGCACAACTTTATTGCGTGAACCGGTCACATAGACGGTGATTCCTTTACAGTTCAATTCCCAGGCCAGCATATAAGCTCCGGCCACGTCCTCTTCGGAGGCCGTCTCAGGAAAGTTAACCGTTTTCGAAAGCGAGTTATCTACAAAGGCTTGCAACGCGGCCTGCGTACGTACATGCTCTTCGGCAGTAATATCCGCAGAGACGACAAACGTATCACGTACCACCTGCGGAATTTCAAGGACATGCTGGCAGGTGCCTTCGCGCATCACCTGCTCCACCACTTCCTGCCGTTTTTCCTCGCCCAGGCCGAGTTTCTTAAGCGCCTCGTCGAAACGCGGGCTGGCATACGTGAGTTGCAAATCCCTGCCGTTGTCATTCATGTGACGAATATAAGCCAGCGCAAAGACCGGCTCACAGCCATACCCTTCGCATCCGGCAACTGTGGCAATCGTGCCGGTCGGCGCGACGGTGGTCTGCGCGGCGTTACGGATGCCGTGCCTCTTGATACCATCCACCACCGCCTCCCAGCGGACCTCGGGCCTGCTCCAGTCATGCGAGATGTTCACCAGCGATTTAGGCGGAGTCCAGGTCAGGTTATCCATATCGTAGATCGAGCCTTCGATGGCAGGGAACGGACCGCGCTCTTCTGATAATGCGATACTGGTCAGCATGGCGTGATAACGTACGAACTCCATTACTTGCGCGCCGAACTCCTGCCCCTCTTCCGACCCATAACGCACACCCACGTGATACATCAAGTCGCCGAGGCCCATAATGCCAAGACCGATACGGCGGGCGCGATGCGCGGCTTCGCTCAATTGCGGCACCGCAGGCACGTACGCGTTGGCTTCGACCACGTCATCGAGGAAGCGCGTGGCCGTGGCGACCGATTGACGTAAAGCATCCCAATCCACTGTGCCGTTCGGGCCGCAGTGCTCGTTCAAATTTACCGAGCCCAGGCAACAATTCTCATACGGGCCAAGCCACTGTTCGCCGCAGGGATTGGTCGCCTCGAGCGGGTATAAGTGCGGAACAGGATTACTGCGATTGGAGGCATCCAGGAACAGCACACCCGGTTCGCCGTTGTGATGCGCCTGCTTCACGATCTTATCGAACAAATCCCGCGCGCGTATCTTTCGATAAATGCGGATCGGTATCCCCGCCGCTTCCGCCTGCTCCAACGTGCCGCTGAACTTTCGGTTCTTCATCTCAATGGTATCGGGGAAGCGCAGTTCCCATTCTTTGTCGTCGCGCACAGCGCGCATGAACGCGTCTGTGATGCCAACCGAGATATTGAAATTCGTAATCTGGTTCTCGTCCGTCTTGCAGGTAATGAATTCCTCCACATCGGGATGATCGACGCGTAGTACGCCCATATTCGCGCCGCGCCGCGTGCCGCCTTGCGCAATCTCGCCAAAGGCATGATCGTACACGCGCAGGAATCCGACCGGTCCGGTTGCCTGCCCCGCCGAGGATTTAACCAGCGCGCCTTTCGGTCTCAGCCGCGAGAACGAGAAGCCGTTTCCGCCGCCGGTCTGTTGAATCAACGCCGCGTCGCGCAAAGTCTGAAAGATGCCGGCGCTGTCGCGGCCCATGTCATCGGTGATGGGCAGGACGAAACACGCGGCCAATTGTCCGAGCGGCGTGCCTGCGCCGGTAAACGTTGGAGAGTTGGGAAAGAATTTTTTACCGGCCAGCAGGCGATAAAACTCTTTGGCGCGCTCGATCACATCGCCTTCCCACATTTCTTCCACTTTCGCCACGTGATAGGCCACGCGCCAGAACATTTCTTCGACGGTTTCGGCGGGCTTGCCATCATCACCGCGGCGCACATATCGTTTCATCAATACCTGGCGGGCATTGTCCGTCAGGTGCGCCTTTGATAGTCCCCTGGGCATGGGCGGAGTGGGAAGCAATCCATGTTTCAATTTAGCTGTCATCGCGGATGTGGACTTTGTAACCATAGAGACTCTCCTCCAAACTGAAATCACAAACAATAATATGAACCGGTGTAACAACAGATAAAAAAATAGGCAACGCCATTCTCGCTGGAGTGCGAGGATGCGCCGCCTTAATTAGCTTTCAAGCAATCGGTCGATTTCACTGCGTAACGCGTGCAGGTCGTCCAGTCCCAAATAAACAATCGCATAACGGATGTAAGCGATCTGGTCCAATTCCTTCAAACCGTTGATCGCCAGGTCGCCCACCACGCGGGAAGAAACTTCAGCTTTGCCCATCTTCTGAAGCTGTGATTCTATCTGTCCGATCAAACGCTCGATGTCCGCGGCAGAGACCGGCCGCTTGGCGCAGGCAATACGAATGCCGCGCGCCAATTTCTCCCGGTCGAATTCTTCACGCGTACCATCCTGTTTGACCAGCAAGGGGGTCGCCAAAATCGGACGTTCATAACTGCTGAAGCGCTGGCCGCACTTCAAACATTCACGCCGGCGGCGGATGCCCCCATGGTTATCGTGGGACGTATCGAGAACTTTTGAGTCGTCATGCTGGCAATATGGACAACGCATACTGGAATAGACTCCAATATAGAACAAATGTCATCGCCAGATGTATGGGCATTCTACCCATAACCCCCCACATCTAGTGCGATGTAGAAAGATTGTAGCACAAACAATAGAGCTATTCAAGGGGACGGATGGATGAATTATCTTAAAATTTCCAGCCCGATTCCGTCACACAGTTCGCCGATGGCATATAGAGAACGATCTTGCGTTCGCCGCTGGAAGTAAATTGTACCGCTGTTATTCAGGAAGCCGGCTCAAAAATTCCAGCACCATGGCATCGAACTCAGCCGGGTTCGATTGATGAGGCACATGCCCCGCGTGTATGGATTTTCCTTGAGCGTGCGGCATGAGTTTAATTAGTTCCTGGAACGAGGCCGGGTTCAATGTGTTGTCGCGCGTGCCCCATACAACTAAAGTTGGCTGAACGATGGAAGAAAGACATGGCGTAAGATCCGCGGCATGGCCGGGCAGATTATAAACACCCGGCGCAGTGCGTTTGTAATCCAATGCGGTTTGAGCGCGGATATGCTCAGGAAGATTATGCGCGCCGCCGTTACTGTGACCCATCGAAAGGCTGGTCCAGTCAATAACCAGCCGCAGAAGCCATTGAGGCGTCCATTGTATGACGGCCATATTGAACGCCGGTTGACGATACGAGAGTCGTAGCAACGGGGGCAATTGGGAGATGCGGAAGAACGGGTCCACGAGCACCAGGCTTCGGATCCGCGCGGGGAAGCGGCAGGCATATTCGAGGGCCAGATAACCGCCGAGGGAATGTCCAATCAGCACAGGAGGTTGAGTCAAGTTGAGCGAATCGATCCAGGCCGTCATGTGATCGAACATCCAGCTCATTTGATAGGCGCGCGACTCGGGATGCGCGCTTTCGCCGTGACCCAGCAAATCGAGCGCGTAGGCCGAATAATGATGCTGAACCAGTTCGGGAATCAGCTCGTCCCAATCGTGCAGTGAGGCGGCCAGACCGTGAATCATCATGACCGGTGCGCCCTGTCCGCTTTCAATTAAATTGGTTCGCGCGGGAAGAACAAAATCATTCTGCAGAGATGTTTCCATATCGTTTGGCTAACTCACGCCGCAATACTTTACCGATGAAAGTGCGCGGAAAATCGTCCATGAAAATCACAAAGCGCGGCACGAGTTGAGGCGGCAGGCGGCGCTTGCAATACGCGATCACAGCTTCGGGCGTGGGGCGCTCGCGCCCCGCGATCACAAAAGCAAATGGACGGCCAGCTACCGCCACCACCGCAGTTTCGCGGATTTGCGGAATCTCGTAGATCACTTCTTCGATGTCGCGTGGGAAGGCTGGCTTACCCGGCTTGGCAGGGTACCACATATCCGCTTTACGCGCAACGATGCGAAAATATCCATCGGAATCCATCTGCGCCACATCGCCGGTACGAAGCCAGCCCTCTTCAGTGAGAGTTTGTGCAGTGGCTTCGGGGTTTTTCCAATAGCCCATCATCACCTGCGGACCGCGCACAACCAATTCGCCGATCTGCCCGGCCTTGACTTCCTTCCTGCCACTGACCAGGTCGATCACCATCGCCTCCGTGGATGGAAGCGGCACGCCGATGCTCCCAACTTTGCGATGCCCTCCAAGCGGATTGGCATGCGTAATCGGCGAGGCTTCGGTCAAGCCATAACCTTCCACAAGCCGGCCATGCGTCAATTTCTCGAAAGCCTCCTGTACCTCCACAGGCAGAGGCGCGGAACCGCAGATACAGGCATGGATCGACTTGATCCCATATTTGCGCGCGCCGCGAAAGCCATTGATCGAAAGATACATATTCGGCACGCCGGGGAAAATGGTGGGGCGATAACGCCGGATGGCTTTCAGAATATCCAACACCTGAAACTTTGGCTTCAGGATCATGGCCGCGCCCACCGCCACCGGCACATTCAACGCGGCAGTCAGCCCGTAACTATGGAACATGGGCACGGCGCACAAAAAACGTTCGCGTCCCTCGACCGCGCCGGGCATCCAATGGCGCGTTTGCAGGGCGTTGGCCACCAGATTGCGATGCGAAAGCATCACACCTTTGGACTGTGCGGTGGTGCCGCCTGTGAATTGAATCACCGCCAGATCCTCCGGCTCGACCTGCACCGATGGAGATTTATCCGATTCTCCGCCCAGCCAGCGATGAAACCGCAACGCATTCGGCAAGTGGAAGCCGCGGTTGCGCCAGCGGGAAAGCCACTTCTTATAGAAAACCAGATAATCGGCGGGGTCGGTCAGCACAACATGAGGAATGCCACTGCTCTGCTGAATTCGATGCGCCAAACCCGCCGACGACGAAAGCGCCACCAGCACACTGGCTTCTGCATTCTCGATCTGCCGCGCCAGTTCATCGGGCTCCGTCACCAGCGGGATAAAGACCGCCACTGCGCCGGCTTTCAGCGCGCCGAAAAAGCCGATCACCAACTGAGGAACGTTCGGAAGCAACAAAACCACGCGCGCGCCCTTCCCCACTCCCAACGCGAGCAGGGCGTTCGCAAAACGATTGGCTTCGTGATTCAAGCGCCGATACGAAAGCCGCGCGCCCTCGAAGAAGATGGCCGGCCGCCGTGGAAAACGCCGCACCGATGACCGCAATAGATGATGCACTGGAATGCGCGGCACGCCGATCGTATAAGGCACACCCGCTTCGTAAAATGCCAGCCACGGGCGCCGCTTTTGCAGAGATTCGCGGGCGGCAGTCTTTTTATCTTTTGAGCGTTCCGAGGCGCGCCAGGAACGCTGGCTTTCATCCGAAAGGAATCGTTCCAGCGTACGGTTAACCGCTTCGCGGCGTTCCAGCATGACCAGATGGCCGGACACCCCGATATCCGCATCTTCCGCGCCCGGAATGGACTGCGCCACCCGCTCGAATGCCGGTTGTTCAAAGACCCGGTCGCGGTGCCCGCGAATCACGAGCGTGGGAACTTTCAAATTTCCGAATTTATCCCAACCCGCCCACCTGGATAAGTTCTTCAAATAAAGTTGTTTCAACGCGTGCGGCGGCGCGGAAAGCCAATCGCGCGTAAATACGCCCAAAGCGCGCAAGAACCAATTCGGCAGGTTCAATGCAAATCGGTAGAACGGATTCAACTTGAACTCCCCCGCTGTGGCAATGAGAATCAACCGCTCCACCTGTTCGGGATGATTCAGCGCGAACTCGGCCGCGATGGCGCCGCCAAAGGAATGTCCCACCAGCACAAATTTGCCGCTTATCTTCAACACCTCGAACGCCGTTTCAAGGTCGCGTTGGATGCGCGGCATATCGTACCCGCTCGAAGGTTGATCGGAGAGTCCGTGGCCGCGCAGGTCGATGGCGATCACGCGGTTCTCCAGCGAGAATTGATTCAACTGGTAATGCCACTGCATGGCCTGCCCGCCAAAGCCGTGCAGGAAAACGATTGTCCGCTGGGGATGATCGGGTGAAACGTCCAGCACCGAAAGCCTCACCAGCGGATTCGACTCAACGCGCACTTCACGGCGATACAGATCGAGGTCGATATCCATGGCAGAAGTTTACATGAGAGAGGAATGAATGTCAATTTGCATCCGATTCGTCCGCGAACGGCGCGGGGGAGAAAACACTCCTCGGAGCGAAACAGGCCGGGGCGCGGAAAGAGACGTAAGTTTTCACCTCCCGCGGCGTCTATAAATCCAGCTTTGACAAATTATCTTCCTCCTGCTATAATCATCCTGTTTAGGTTGACTTTCACAGTGCTGAGGCGCTGTTTGTTTGAGGAAAAAACAATCGCAAGTGGATGGACCCCGCGAGCAAGTCAGGCAGGGGTCTTTTTATATATATTTGAATTTTTCCGCCGACGGCGGTGAATTATCTTTTTAAGTTAAGTGAGGTTCGAAAACCAAATGAGTAAGAAAGAAAAATTGAAAATCATTCCCCTGGGCGGACTGGGGGAAGTGGGCAAGAACATGATGGCCTACGATTACAACGGCGATATCATCGTGGTCGACGCGGGCATCATGTTTCCCAAAAACGATATGCTCGGCGTGGATTACATCATCCCAGACTACGAGTATTTGATCAACAAGGCCGACCGTGTGCTGGCGTTGTTCATCACACACGGACACGAAGATCACATCGGCGCGATCCAGCATGTGCTGAGCGACATTCCTGTGCCGGTGTACGCCACTCCCCTGACCCGCGGCCTGATCGAGGCGAAATTGGCGCGCAACGGCGGCCTCGACCGCGCCGTTCTGCGCACGATGAACGCCAATGAGACCATTCAAATGGGGCCGTTCAAGATCGAAACGTTCCACGTCTGCCATTCGATTCCCGATGCGGTGGGGCTGGGCATCACCACTCCCGCGGGACTTGTAGTGCACATGAGCGATTTCAAATTCGATCATACGCCCGTGGACGGCTGGCCGACCGATTATGCCAAACTGGCTGAGTTCTCAGAGCGCGGCGTAAACTTACTGCTTTCCGATTCGACCAACGCCGAACGTCCCGGCTGGACTCCCTCCGAAATGGTCATCGGCCCGGCCTTCGACAAAGTAATGGCCGAGGCGGCTGGACGCGTGATCGTCGCGACCTTTGCCTCGTTGATCTCGCGCGTCCAACAAGTGGCCGACGCGGCCGCCAAACATGGCCGCAAAATGGCCCTGGCCGGCCCCAGCATGGTGGATAACGTCAAGATCGCGCGCAAACTGGGCTATCTCGAAATCGCCGACGAGTTGATCGTACCGATAGACCAGGCCCTGCATATGCAGGATCATAAAGTGGTCATCATGTGCACCGGCTCGCAGGGCGAACCATCGTCCATTGTGGGAAGGCTATCGGCAGGGACGAATCGCCAGTTCGATCTCAAACCCGGCGATACGGTTGTACTATCCTCGCACCCCATCCCCGGCAACGAAGAGACCATCAGCAAGACCATTAATCGTTTATTGCGCCGCGGCGCAAAAGTGATCTACGACTCGGTGGCGGCGGTGCACGTTTCCGGCCACGCCAGCCAGGAAGAGCAAAAGTTATTGCTCAACCTCGTGCGCCCAAAACACTTCATGCCGATTCACGGCGAACTTCGTCAGTTGGCGCGGCATGCCGAACTGGCAAAAGAAGTCGGCGTCCCGGAAGATAAAATCGTGGTCGTAGAAAATGGGCAGATGGTGGAACTCTCCGGCGGCAATTTGCGCCTCGGCGAACGCATCCCCGGCGATTACGTTTTTGTGGATGGCGAGTCCATCGGCGATATCGATTACGATGTAATGCGCGAGCGCGGCCAGTTGGCGCGCAACGGCATTCTGCTGATCGACTTGAGCGTGGACAAACTCTCCGGTCGTTTACAGCAAAAGCCGGAAATCATCACACGCGGTTTTCTTTCTCCCGAAGATGCCGAACGGCTGATCCCCGGCGTGCGCAAACACGTGATGGAAATCGTAAACGGCAATGAGCTCGACAGCGAGAAGGACATCGCCAACGCGGTCAAATCCTATCTTTACGAAGAGACCAAGCGGCGGCCCATGGTGTTCGTCACATTGAGCAAAGCGTAATGCACAAAACCATGCAGGGACAAGTCTGCGACTCGTCCCTGCATTAATTTATAACAGCCGGGCAATCTGCCGGTCTATCTTTCCCATCGGGTAATCGTCCAAATTTTTAATCCACACCCATTTCAAATTCCCATCTTTGGGAATCGAAATCGGCGCGCAGTGAAAGACATGCTCTGTGACCCTGAAATGAGTATAGGCATGTTCGATGATTCCCAGCGCTTCTTTCCTGCGGACCTTGAGCCTGTATCCCGTTTTCAAAGCCTTCGTCAACTCCCGCACCGGATCGCCGCTCACCCGCCCATTCGGAAATTCCCACATCCCGCCCAGCAACCCATTCGATGAGCGTTTCGCCAGCAATACGCGTCCGCGCTGAATAATCACGCCCGCCGCGTGGATGACGCGCGGCGTTTTCTTTTTCGGCTTCAGCACCGGGCGTTGTTCCTGCGTGCCAGCCATGCGCGCCGCGCACAGTTCCATCAGCGGGCAAAGCAAACAACGCGGATTCTTCGGCAGGCAAATCGCCGCGCCCAAATCCATCAACGCCTGGTTGTAATCGCCTGCCGCGCCTTTCGGCAGATGTTCCGCCGCCAGCCGCCATAAAATTTTTTCACCGGCAGGCGAATCTGCAGGCTCGGTCACATCGAAGAGACGCGCGAACACGCGCCGTATATTTCCATCCAGAGTCGACTCATCCATGCCAAAAGCCATCGAAGCGACCGCACCCGCCGTATATCGTCCAATACCCGGTAGTTTACGTAGTGCATTCAGGTCACGCGGAAGTTCGCCGCGATAAGTTTCCATTACGATCTGCGCGGCTTTATGTAAATTACGGGCGCGGCTGTAATAACCCAAACCTTCCCAGATATTCAATACATCCCGTTCGGAAGCGGCGGCCAAAGCCCCAATGTTCGGGAATGAACTCATCCATTTTTCAAAATAGGGAATGACCGTCTCGACGCGTGTTTGCTGGAGCATGATCTCAGAGACCCATACCGCGTACGGATCGGGATGACCGCGCCAGGGGAGATTGCGCTTATTGACGCGGTACCAGGCCAGAAGGCGGGAAGCGAGGCGGGTCATTTCAGTCACAAGGTTGGGAGAGCGGCGCGCTGAGGTAGAATTTGTTCGCGGTGGGGAAGGCAATCAAACGGACATCAATGTAATCCTCGCGCTGACAGCCCAGAATGATGGCGTCCGCGCCCTGTGGAAACGGAAGCGGATCTTTGGTTCGGAAGAGGGCCTCCAGGCGGGCCTGATCGAGCAGTAGAAAACCCATGCGCGGAAAGTCGCGCACCGCGTACGAAGGCCAGGCGTTCGCAGAAGACAGCCCCACGCCGCGATAATAGTAACGCGGATAGAGCAGTTCACCGATCTGAATAACAGTCCCCGGCTGGGTAGTAAAGGATCGTATTTCACCCAGCGCAGGCGCGCCGGGGAGCGAGGCAATTTTCGTTGCAAGAGCGGAGGGAGCTTGATCCGCATAGCGCGGCGGCGCAAGACGAGTTGCCAGCCACGGCAAGCTTCCGATAAATATAAACAGAAGGCCGAATGCCGCCAGGCGAGGGCTTAAATGTAAATCTTGGCGCTCCGGCATTCCCATATTTGGATTCTGTTCGTCCGCGCCCTTCACCCCAAACAAGGCGGCGGATGCAAAAAGAAATTCGGAAAATCCAATTGCAAAATAAAAGTAAGGCACCCAATCGGCAGGCAGATCGTAACGCCAGCCGGAAAAACGGCCAATGGCCGTAGCCAGCACGTACGCGAGATTAAATCCCAAAGGCAAAAGCCCAAGCCAGCGCCAACGTTTCCAACTTGCGCCGATTCCCAACGCGATGACTGCCGCATAGACAAGGATCAGCGTCACGTTATACCAGGCGAGATGACCGTCGAACTTCAGCCAATATAAATTCAGCGGCGCAAAGAGACCGTTATACGATTCGATCAGCGGCAAAGCCAGCATTCCGCCGATTTGCCCGGCCAGAAAATGATTGGCGATGAAACCGAACACAAAGCCGGGATCTGCGAGCATGAACTGAAGGAGAATCTGCCCGAGGCTTTTGCCCTCCAGATTCAAATTTCGAATATCAAGATTGCCCGTATAGGCATACTGACTCGCCAGCACTTTGTATTGAAACGGCGCGTCGAATGTGAAATGACCGCTGGCAAGATAATTATGGGCCAGCCACGGCGCGACGGTGACGATAAGGCCAACAATAAAGACAGATGAAAGAAGCAGGAAGGGTTTGGAATCGGCCCAAAAACCGCGCAGCTTTGTATTGCGGCTTCGCGGAAATCTCAGCAATACCAACGCCGCAAACAAAAGGATCATCGGCAATAACAGTGCAGATTGTGTGCGGAGCAAGAGCAGTAACCCGAATGTGCCGCCCGCGACGAGGGCATTTTGCGCATCCTTCTTCTCCAGCCAGCGCAGGACGAAATAACAGACGAGCAGTATCAGCAACAGTGTGGGCAGATCCACCAGCAACGTTTTGGTATTGGAGACGCGCGTAGCGGAGGAGACCAACAGCGTCGTCCATTCGCGGAAGATGAAGAGCAAAGCGGCGATCACACCGGCGGTGCGGCTGTGGAGTTTCGTCCCGAGCCAATAAAGGACAACCGGGATGAAGGCCAGAATCAGCGTCTGCCCGGCGATCATCAAGTTGTAGTTCTGCCCGAAGAGCAGATGCAGAAACGCCAGCAGGACGATATATAACGGACGCGTGGGAATCTCCCCTTGATATGGATATCCGATGAGCAGGCTTTGCGCCATCACATCGTAATAACCCGCATCGGAATATGGGAACGGCTGGAACGCGGGCGGGTCAATGGAAACATAGAAGCTGTTCTTCACCGTGTCAACGGGCACACTGAGCCAGACGATCACAGCAACAAGCCAAATAAAGAGAGGCAGAAAAGATAAAAGACGGGAGGGCTTGGGCCACAGCAATGAAATGAGCAGTGTGACCGTTCCGCCAAGCAAGGCCAAAACGAATTGCCAACCTTGCACCGGCACGCCGGATTCGCCCCAATACGCCGGGTCGGGTGTGAGGCCGAGGCGCGTGACCGCGATGAAAAGAAAGGTCAGCGCGAGGACGGTAAAAACGGTCAGCGCGGGAAACAGCAGGGGTTTGCGGGCGGCGAGAGACTCGGGATGAATCCCCTTTTTGAGAAAGAGCAAAAAGAAACCGGCCTGAACCGAAAGCGCCAGCAGGTAAAACAATAACGGACTCAGCCGCTGGTAAACTGGCAGGAGACGTTCGGGATCGAGATAACGCAGGAGGAACAGGAGCAGGCTGAGGGTCAGAACGAGAAGCGCAGAAAGCCAGATGGAGCGGACAGAGACGAGGGCAGAAAGCCGGTCAACGAGACGGCCCGCGCGCAAGGCGCAGACGATCCACAAAACGCAGAAAGCCAATAACAATCCCAATAACGCCAGCCGCGCGAAGGAAAAGCCGAAACGCCCGCCCTCGGAGGGAATAGAGAGAAGCGCGGCCAATGCGACCGCGCCCTCGATGGCCGCCAGCCAAAAAAAGCGCGGCCATAATTTGGAAAGGGATTCAGGATTGTTCACAAGTCAATGAATTGAACCAGCCCAAAACCTAAAACTGAAAGCCGCTATGGGCAGGCACCACTTTGCACGAATAATTCTTGATATAGGTAAACAGGCGTTCCTGCAGTTGCCCCCAATCGCGGGAAGCCAGAATGCTGCGCGCTTGTGAAGTGCTATCGGCCAGCAGGGTCACCTGGATTTGCGGATACGGGCCGTACAACGTGGCCCACGCTTCGGAAGGTTGCAAGCCAAGATGCTGAACGCCCGGCACGAACTCGCCGATTACAAATTCAAAATATTCCTGTTCGTGATCGGGGGCTATATCCCAGGTCATTAAAACTTTAACCGGCACTCGTCATCCTTTTTGATAATCCAGCACCACCACGCGCGTCTCTTCCGAAAGCCCACTGCGCGTGACTTTGAGCGACGGCTGGGATTCCGTTTTGCCCAAGCCCATTTCTTTGAGAAATTTATTGAGCGACTCAAGACTTACTTTTACATCCGGCGTGGAGTAGTGCATCGGCACGACCAGATTCGGCTCGATCAGGCTGACCACTTCCGCGGCTTTGGCCGCGTTCAATCCGCCTCCGCCTCCCACCGGGACCAAAGCCACGTTGACCGTACCCAGGGCTTCGATCTCCGCCTGAGACGGAACCTGCTGAAGATCGCCCAGATGCGCCACCGTGAGGCCGTCGTAATCGAACACGTACAGCGTATTGTGCGGGGAATCCTTTTTCTTTTTGCCGCCGCTGTCGGTTTGGACGCCGGTGATGAATACGCCGCCGATCTCGAATTCGCCCGGCCCGTCAATGACGCGCGTAACGCCCTTGACTCCATCCGTAAAGTTATGCCCCGGCGCGTCGTGACTGACGGTAACAATATCGGCTTTGAGCTTAAGCGGTTCGTAGCCGATGGTTTTGCTGTTAAAGGGATCGGTCACCACCGTGGCAAAGTTGCGCTCAGTGAGCCGAAAGCAGGAGTGTCCGTACCAGGTAATTTCCATGAAAGAGCCTCCGGGTGCATATTATAACAGGTGGGTTTTATTGCGGGGAAAGAGGCGATGCAGGCGAATCCCATAGCCGTGAAGGCGCGAAGCCGTTTGTGCCTTTACTTTCAAGTAAAAAAGATATTCATTTGTAAGCGGGAGTGGCGAAGAATATGTGTAAAATAAGGGGATGAAATGTCCAAAATGTGA
>CAZCUF010000002.1:0-314643 GCA_964502095.1 uncultured Anaerolineaceae bacterium | reverse complement strand
AAAATATTCCTTCCATATTACTGACTTCGTTCACTCACCATTTTAGCCACTCCCATGTTTTGAAGGAAATGAAGAAGGAATTATGAGGGTGCTATAATTTATCGGCCAAGCAATGATCTTTAGAGATCAATATCCAAAGCACGCGTACGAAATCCGCTTTCATGGTATTTTGAGATGAACGGCCTCCTCACGACTTTATACATCATCGGGCTTTTCTGGGCTTTCGCGGCTGGTTTCATCCTGCTTAGAAATCAAATGTCCATACCGCAGTCCGCTGACAGGAAACTAAATTTTCCGCGGGTTACATTTTTCCTTCTGCTGGCTATTGCGATTCCTTCCGTACTTCAATTCTTTTTCCCTAGGATGCTCCCAGGTCTGGAGCGCAATTATGAACGTTTCCTAAACGGCGACTGGTGGAGACTCATTTCAGCCCTCTTTGTTCAAGACGGCGGCGTCGTTGGAACAATCTTCAACCTGGTCAGCCTGGCATTCACGGGCTTTATTGCCGAAAGAATGTGGGGCGGCAGGACCATGTTACTTATCTTCTTCATTGGCGGGATCGCCGGCGAACTGGCCGGCTTCGCATGGCAACCTGTCGGCGCGGGAAATTCGGTTGGGAACTTTAGTCTTGCGGCAAGTATCGCAGTTGCCAGCCTTATGCGCTTGCCCCCTAAATCCGCTCGGCTTCTAGCCGTTATTGCCCTGGCTGTCGTTGCTTTAGGCGCGGACGCCATATTGCTCTGGTTACGAGATATTCATGGCGCGGCGGCAACGACGGGAGCAATTACAGCGCTCATCCTAAGCCAAACCTGGCCGGGCAAGAAACAGGGCTGAGAAAAACATTATCAGTATCCGGTTATAACGAACGCCCGAAAGATATTTTTCCGACTCCGAAAAAAGTCCACATCGCATTGTTGTCAATTACCGCTCGAGGAGAAACTGTCCCATGCCTAAGCTCTTTCTCGCCGTCTTCACACAAGTGCTCTTATTTGGAATCTTCTTTTACATAGACGCCCGTCAGACCACCGCGCCGAGTTGGGCAAGCGTGCTTAAATTTGGATTGAATCCGCTGGCGTTGTTGTATTTTGCCTTTTCGGTCTTTCCCCTTTGGTGGAGCTACCGCACGATGTATGCGTTTTACGATCAACGCTTTTGGGCGGCGGCCATGTTACAGGGCTTCATCGTCCAGGCCACCTATGTACTGGCGAGTTATCTCGGCTCGAAGCAAATCCCCACGCTAAGAGAGGGAATTGCCATCGGGCTGGTCTTTGCAAGTGTATTGGTGGCAGGCAAACGCTAAACATTCCCTCACAATTTATAAATCGGGGCGATGTTACAATCGTTTCGGTCACGACATTAGCCCAGCCATGAAACCATTCTTCGGTCAACTACGGCGGTACAGCCGCGAGACTTTCTCTTCGCTTTACGTCCGCAATTATCGCTTATATTACATCGGTCAGATCATCTCCACATCCGGCACTTTCATGCAATCAGTGGCGCAGGCCTGGCTGGTGCTCACCCTCACCAACTCCGGGCCCGCGCTGGGCATCACTACCGCCCTGCAATATCTGCCGATCCTGTTCTTCGGCCCGTATGGAGGAGTAATTGCCGACCGCTATTCCAAACAGACCATCCTCTACCTCACACAATCCGCTTCCGGCCTCCTGGCTCTCACGCTGGGCGTACTGGTCGCCACCGATCTTGTAAAAATTTGGATGGTGTACGCGCTGGCCTTTTGCCTGGGATTGGTCACCGTGTTTGACAACCCCGCGCGCCAAACCTTCTACGTGGAATTGGTCGGGGCGGATAAGCTACGCAATGCGGTCACACTGTACTCCACGCTGGTCAATCTGGCGCGCATTATCGGCCCCGCGTTAGCCGCCGCATTGATCGCGGCCTTCGGCCTGGCTCCCTGCTTCATCATCAACGGCATCTCCTATATTGCAGTTGTGATCATGCTCGCTATGATGAGGACCAATGAATTACAGATCACGCCGCCCGCGCCGCGCGTTAAAGGCCAGCTGGTCGAAGGGCTCAAATATGTGATTTCCTCGCCTGTGCTCGGATCGATTCTGCTCATTATGGGCATTATCGGAATGCTCACCTATGAATTTCAAGTCAGCCTGCCATTGATCGCGGAATTCACCTTTCACGGAGGCGCCAGCAGTTACGCGCTGTTGACCGCCTGCATGGGATTCGGCGCGGCCTTCGGCGGAGTCCTTTTCGCCGGGAGACGGGGCACGCAACCCTACAAAGTGGTCACAGCCTCCCTGTTTTTTGGCCTGGCTGTGCTGGCGGCGGCCTTCATGCCCAGCCTGATTCTCACGAGCCTAGCATTGGTATTTGTGGGCATTACCTCCATCAATTTATCTTCTTTGGGCAATAGTATTTTACAGCTGGAAAGTTCGCCGCAAATGCGCGGGCGCGTGATGTCTTTCTGGTCGGTGGCCTTCCTCGGCTCCACCACCATCGGCGGGCCGGTAGTGGGCTGGTTTGCGGAAGTAGCGGGAGCGCGTTGGGGATTGGCGCTGGGCGGCCTGGCGGCATTATTCGCGGCCGCCATCGGCGCGGTCACTTTACGGAATGTGCGCGCCAACTCACAGGTCCAAACCGGAGGCGAAAGATAGCACTTAAATCAAACGATGCAATTTAAGTCTCCCCCTGCGTCGTCTATTATGATATATTCCAAAGATTATCTTTATTGTCACCTCGGAGAATGTCATGTCAGAAACTGCCACATTTCAATGTCCCAACTGTGGTTCGTCCGTCAAGCCCAACGGCGCGCAAAAACAGGTCAAATGCGAGTATTGCGGTTCAACGGTCATCGTGCCGGAAGAATTGCGCGATCAGCCGGCCCCGGTCTCCAGCTCGACTCCGATAGAAATAAACTTCGGAACTTTTACCCCGGTCATAAACAATGAGGCGATGGAAAATCTCAGCAAGGCGACCAAGGTTACAGCCGGCGCGACGGCCGTCAGCGTTATTTTGCCCATCGCTCTTACCTGTATCATTCTGGGATTTGTGGGGGCGGTTCTGTTCTTTACATTTTCCAGCATGAACAAGACCATCTCGTCCGTTGCGGCGTTTCCCACCAATCTCTTCTCGACCCTTGCCCCGAATTTCGTTTCCGCTACAGCCGCCCCCGCCGACATTCCCGCTCCGTTCAACACACCGGCTTCATTCCAGAAAGTGTTGTTGAAAGACAACTTCACCGATCCGAACAGCGGCTGGAACACAACCAGGAGCGCCGATTACACGCTCGAATACAGCAACGGCAAATATCACGTTCTGGTCAATAAGGAGAATGGCGGCCATGTGGTTTGGGTCGGCGATCAATATACCAACATGAGCATCGAGGTGGATGCACAGCAAACAGCCGGCCCGGGCGATGGAAGAATTGGCGTGGCCTGCCGCCCCAACGATTCAGGCGGTTTCTACGCCTTCGAGTTAACACAAGACGGCCAATATGGAATCTACAAATTTACCAACTGGGACTCTGAGCCGCTCGCCGAGGGCCAACTCGACCCGAATACAATTTCCACCGCTTCGCCTGTTCATCTCGAAGGCGTTTGCGACGGAAGCGCGCTCACCCTCCTGCTGAACAATCAGGCCTTGCTTCAAGCAGAAGATTCCGATTACACAACCGGAGGCGTGGGACTGGTGGTGACTACAGGCGACAGCGGCCAGCCCGGCGTGGATGTATTATTCAGCAACCTCATCGTTAAAGGGCCGTAGAAAGAGCATCGGCCGCGCAGTGTGGGTGCTTGGTCAACCAATCGAACAAATACAAATAGAATCGGAAGGATTCCTCATGAGCAAAGAAGACGAGATACGCGATATTTTGAATCAGGCCGTGAAAGCGATCTCGGACGCCGAGACCAATCCGCGCACGTGGCAGTCCTGGGTAGTTTATATGCTCGCCCAGTTGGAAACCGAGGCTACGAAGCAGAGTTCCGCTTACGGAAGCACTTTCGGCGATATGCTGGCCGCGCTTCAGGATGCGATCCGCAACCGAGTCCGCACAGGCGGCTGGAACTGATCGGCCACGAATCTCTATTTTGAGAACGCGGTAGAATCCGAATTTGAAACGTCTCGAACCGAAAGAAGACCCGGATGAATCACAATGAACCAAATCCGATGAACGGCTGGTATTCCCTCAGCCTCGGAGACGGAATCACATCAGGCGCGCCTTCGATTGAAATCGAAGAGGCCTTCAAACAGGCTTTTACTGCGGCGGGGAAACCGAAAGAAATGGCGGTTTTCACCCGCTTCGAATCGGAAGGACGCCTGCAGTGCGAGGTGATCGCGTTTTTCTCCCCCGCCGCCAAGCGGCTGGCAGAATCCTTCGACGCGGAACCATGCGAAAGACCGGCGCGATCCGGCCTGGGTCTATTGGCGGGCGAAACTGAAAGCTGGTCGCTCCTGTTTCCCGAGGGCAAATAACAAGTTTCGTCAGAACATATCGTTTACATTCTCTCACAATCGAAAAAATAAATTCACGTAGAAAAAACATGTTATCAACAAGCATTAACTATCTGTGAGAGTTGCCGCTTGAAGCCGGCTTCAGTAGTATGATAGGCGCATGGAATGTGTACAACACATTGCCAAATTTTACTTCTGGAGGAAGCATGAACGAGCTTGTCGCATTAGTTGTCAAGAAAACCGGAATTCCGCAAGCCACGGCTACGATTGTTGTAAACCTGGTCATTGATTACCTGAAGAAGAAACTGCCTGCGCCAGTCGCATCGCAGATCGATGGCTTGCTGGCAAACGACGGGAACGTCAAGATGGCCGAGAGCGTCATTGGAAACCTGCTGGGCAAGAAGAAGTAGGCGCGGCCCGAATCGCTCATGAAGCAGTACCGTTCCATTACTCGAGCGTCGAAGATTCGTTCAAGTCTTAATTCGATCGATCATCAATAAAACGGAGAGGACTATGAAAATTATAGACATTGAAGGCATCGGATCGTCTTATGCAGATAGATTATCCAAAGCCGGTATTCGAACCACAGAAACGCTCCTGAAAAGAGGCGGCACCGCAGAAGGCCGCAAAGAGATTGAGTCCATGACGGGCATTGGAAATGCCCAGATTCTCAAATGGGTCAACAAGGCCGACCTGTTACGCGTCAAAGGCATTGGCGGCCAGTATTCCGATCTGCTCGAACGGGCAGGCGTCGATACCGTCGTCGAACTTTCCAAGCGCGTCGCCGGCAAATTGTTGACCAAAATGGTGGAGGTCAATCAGGCTAAAAACCTTGTGGACAAAATGCCTGCGCTCACACAAGTCCAACGGTGGATCGCCCAGGCAAAAAAGTTGCGCAGAGCCGTCTCGTATTGATCGAATCCCTGCAAAGTCAATTCCCTTCTGTTTCCAGAAGGGGATTTTTATTGAATTTCGAGAACGCCGCGGCAGGAAATTCGGCGAGAGATCAATGTACCGTCATGCTCAAAAGCCAGGCCAGGCCAGCCGCCAAAGCCGCCACACAGGGAATTGTCAGCACCCAGGACCACATAATATCGCCCACAAAATCCCAACGCACTTTGCTCAATCGTTCAGAAGAACCAACGCCAACAATCGTGGAACTCACTGCTTGTGTGGTACTGACCGGCCAGCCGACCAACGACGCGACCAGTAGGACGATCGTGGAGGCAAGCTGGGACGAGAAACCGTGCACAGGCCGGATCTTGTAATAACGACTGCCTAATATGCGGATTAAATGCCATCCTCCGAACGCCGTTCCCAAAGTTAAAGCGCTTGCGCTCGCGAAAACCACCCAGATTGGCACTGAAAACTGCGACAAACTTCCACTGATCACCAGACTCAGGCTGATCAGTCCCATTGCAGATTGCGCGTTGTTCGCGCTCTGAGACATGATCAGGCTCAGTGCAGTCACATATTGACTCAACTTAAAGAATCGATTGATGTTTGGGGATGCATCACGCACCAGGAACAAAATAACGCGCATCAGGATAAAACCCACTCCAAAACCGATCAACGGCGCGGTAAACAACGCCACGAGTATTTTGATCAACCCCGGGACCAGAATAGCCTGGCGGCCCGCGCTAAATAATGTGGCGCCGATCAAGCCGCCAGTCATAGCATGTGAAAGACTGCTAGGCAATCCGAGAGCGAGGACTATGATATTCCATAGAATCGCACTGCCGATACCCGCCATTAAAGTCTGCAGGCTAATGGCGTCTGCGCGTACAAATTCGGCGCCGATCGTGCGCGCCACAGCAACGCCAAACAGAAAGGGGCCGATGAATTCGGCGGCCGCGGCCATCACCAACGCGGTCACTGGACGGAACGCATGCGAGGCGATCATGGTCGCCACAACATTGCTGGTTCCATGGACTCCCGCCAGAAAAGCCATCACAATGACCAGCCCAATAACGATCAACGATGAAAGAGACATATATCAAGTGCGCTTAACGACTACATCCGAGATCACATTTGCGGCCTCGTCCCCCCGGTCAGCCGCATTGCTCAGGTGGCGGTACACCTCGCGCATCTTCAACATCTCCACCACGTGCTCGATGTTCTCGGGTCCGCTGAACAGGTCGGCAATGGCTTCGCGATATACCTGCTCGACCCGATTTTCCAGCGCCTTGGCTCTCTGCGCATGATCGATCGCCACACTGGGGTGTTCTTTCAGGCGAAGAACACCCTGATAGATTTCGTACGCCGCTTCCTTCAACAAAGATGCGATTCGCTGTACATATTTCGTCGGCTTGACGTTCAGAATTTCCATCTCGTTGACCGTGCTGTAGGCATAATCCAACACATCGTCAATCGTGCGCGAAAGCGTGAAAATATCCTCCCGGTCGAAGGGCGTGGCGAAGGTGCGATTCAACTCATCGATCAGAATCCGCCGCACTTCGTCCGCCTCCTTTTCCTTCAGCGACAATTGCTCGGCCAATTCCCCGCCGTCGCTCCCTTCCACGTATTTGCATAATAAATCCAAACCGTCC
Organism: uncultured Anaerolineaceae bacterium; assembly: GCA_964502095.1. Taxonomy (GTDB): domain Bacteria; phylum Chloroflexota; class Anaerolineae; order Anaerolineales; family Villigracilaceae; genus JACPVF01. The sequence continues at coordinate 307,672 of CAZCUF010000002.1, read as the reverse complement.
AGGGTAATTTCAGCCTGCTGAGCGATCAGCCTATGGAAAGTATCCTCGCGGCGTTTGAAAAGTTTAAACATGCGGCCTCCGCCTTTTGAAATTCATAGGGGAGGTAATCATATCACAATGAAAAACTCCCCACTAAGCGCATGGGTAACGGTTTGACTTGAATAAAAATCGAAAAGCCCAGAAAAACATCCGGGCTTTCTTTTTGAGCTGGGGGCAATGGATTCGAACCACTACTAGCTGATCCAGAGTCAGCCGTCCTACCATTAGACGAGCCCCCACCGACTTTCCAGCGGGCGGTATTGTAGCATAACCGCCTTAATCCAGCAAGTGAGCCTTATTTTTGAGCCGCGCGGCGCAGGCTGTCTTCCATATCGAGGAAGATCAATAACATCTGCGAAACGCCCTGCAGGGCGATAAAATAAATAAAGCTCGGGAGCGGCTGGAGGATAAACGGCGTGAACATACTCAACAAATCAACCAGGCCCATTCCTTTCGGAAAAAACAGCCCCGAGGCAAATTGAATCGCGAACTGCGCCAGGGAAATCAGCCAACTCACCAGGTAAACAGCCAGTATGACCCATGCAATTATCCCGGCCCAGCGTGAAAGACGCAGTACAGAGTCGCGGTCGAAATAGGCGCCCAAAAACTTCACGGTTGTCTCTTTTTCCTGACTCATATCAGCCTCCACGAAAATTTTGCCTGATTATAAAACAAGACTGCCCTTTGTTATAATTGACACAGAAAATTTGCTCTTAAATTCGACGTTCAATCTCATCCTGAGGTTCCTGCCAAATGACAGTTCCAGAAGAAAATGAAAACAAACCCACGGATTTCATCCGCGAAGCGGTTGCCGAGGACTTAAAAAACGGACGCTTCAATTACATCCGCACGCGCCTGCCGCCTGAACCCAACGGTTACCTGCACATCGGGCACGTCAAAGCCTTCATGATCGATTATCTCATCGCCAGGGAAAACAACGGCGAATTGATCCTGCGCTTCGATGACACCAACCCAACCAAGGAAGAAACCGAGTTCGTGGACGCCATCATGGAGGACGCGCGCTGGCTCGGTATTGAATGGGTCAAGGTCACTTATGCATCCGATTATTTCGATCTGCTTTATGAATGGGCGCAGAAGCTGGTGCGGATGGGCAAAGCCTATGTGGACGATCAAAGCCCGGATGAAGTGAGCGCCAATCGCGGCACATTCACCGAACCCGGCAAAGAATCGCCTTATCGCAATCGCAGTGCGGAAGAAAATTTAGATCTGCTCGAGCGCATGAAAAACGGGGAATTCAAGGACGGCTCGTGCGTTTTGCGCGCCAAGATCGACATGGCGCACCCGAATCTGAACATGCGCGACCCGGTCATGTATCGCATCATTCATGAACCGCCGCATCATCGCACTGGATCAAAGTGGAAAATCTACCCGATGTACGATTGGGCGCACGGACAGAACGACTCGATGGAGGGCATCACGCATTCACTGTGCTCCCTGGAATACCGCGATCACCGTCCATTGTACGAATGGTTTCCGGAACAACTTGGCGTGTTTAAGCCGCGTCAGATCGAGTTCGCGCGCCTCAACCTGAACTATACCGTTATGAGCAAACGCAAATTACGCCGACTTGTGGAAGAAGGTCACGTAAACGGCTGGGACGATCCGCGTATGCCCACCTTGCGCGGCATGCGCCGGCGCGGTTACACCGCCGAAGCCATCGTGGACTTCGTTCAGCGCATGGGCATTTCCACTGTGGCGACTTCCAATGCGGGCGTGATCGCCGATATCGCATTTCTGGAAGCGTGTGTGCGCGACGATCTCAACAAACATTCGCTGCGCCGCATGGCTGTACTCAAACCGCTGAAACTTATTATCGACAACTATCCGGATGATCTCGTCGAGGAAATGGAGGCGGTCAATAATCCCGAAGACCCGGATACCGGCACGCGCAAAGTTTCATTCTCGAAGGTCTTATACATCGAACAGGATGATTTTCGCGAATCGCCTCCGCCAAAATACTATCGGTTGTATCCCGGAAACGAAGTTCGATTACGATACGCCTATTTGGTCAGGTGCACACATGTCGTCAAGAATGAAGCGGGCGAAATAGCGGAAGTTCATTGCACATACGATCCCGCCACGCGCGGCGGCGACTCGCCCGACGGCCGCAAAGTTAAATCCACACTGCACTGGCTATCTGCCGCGCACGCCAAGCCAGCCGAAATCCGCATGTATGATCGACTCTTCACGAAAGAAGACCCGGAAGAAGGCGAAGAGGGATTTCTAGGATGTTTGAATCCAAATTCGCTGACCGTTCTCACTGGATATGTGGAACCGCTTCTCACACAGGCGAAAGCTGGCGACCGTTTCCAATTCGAACGCCAGGGATATTTCTGCGCCGACCCCGACACTGCTGATGACAAACCCGTGTTCAATCTAACGGTCACATTGAAAGATACCTGGGCTAAGATCGAAAAAAAACAGAAATAAGACTGCCGCTCCCAAGCGCCGCGAAGTGCTTGGGAGTTTTTTGGAGGCCGCATGCCAGCAAAAATTTCCAAAGTCTTTCAAGACGCGCTTCTTCAATATTCCCAGGAAGAGGAGCCAAACGAACGGGGAAAAATCGAAAAAAAGCTTTGGAAAGATTACGGCTCCGAACAGACCGTCTTCGTATTGGATATGTCCGGCTTTTCCATGCTCACGCGTAAATATGGGATCGTGCATTACCTTTCGATGGTCCGCCGGATGCAACTGACCACAGAGCCGATCATCAAATCCTACGGCGGACGCATGATCAAATACGAAGCGGATAATTGCTTCGCGGTCTTTCCCGATCCGCTCGCGGCAGTCAATGCGGCCGTGGCGATGCAACATGCTTTCGCCGCCTCCAACCTGCTGACGGCAAGTGATCTCGATGTACAAATCTCATGCGGAATTGATTACGGAAATATCCTGATCGTAGACAACGAAGACTGCTTTGGCGACACCGTGAACCGCGCCTGTAAACTGGGCGAAGACTTGAGCACCGCGGGGGAAATCCTCGTCACAAAAGAGGCCATGGATCGAATCCCGGCTGATGCCGAGATCAAAGGGCGGCCAGTGGAGTTATCCATTTCTGGAATTACGATTGCCGCGTTCTTAATTGAATACCAGGCAGAAGGCTAGCCAATACGATATTGGCTACGCGCAGTGCTGGAGGCTGAGCGTCGGCGCCGCGAAGCAATTTCGATTCGTTAAGCTTGCAAATATTTCCAAGCAGGCGCATTGGTTTTATAATCGCCCATACGCGTGCAAAACAGCGAGGACAAACCAATGAAGAGACCTGCCTTCCGTATCTATTTCAACAGCAATCGTCAATGGGTCAACGTGTATGTGGCCGACAGCCCGCACCAGTTCAAGCGTAAAAACCAGTGCCACGCGTACTACATCGCCGCAGAGACGAGAAAACAACGACAGGGGCTTTTCGGTTACATCTATCTCTCCGAGTTGAACTTCTCCCCCATGGCGCACGAACTGGTGGCCCACGAGGTTCAACACCTGATCTTCGACTGGGTGCTGACCCGCAAAGGGATGACCATTAGCGAAAAGAACGAGGAACGGATCGCCACGATGACGGGCGAAATTGCACGCCGCCTCTGGCGCAAGTATGAGCGCTGGTCGGCCCGGCGCAATTCGCCCAGAACGTACTCAAAGCTTCAGCCGCCCAGGCGAACCAAACCGCGCTCAGTCTGGGTCTATTATTGATCGAGCGATTCTAAAATTTCGACGGCGCGCTTCACTCTCTCAAGCACTTTCTCTTTCCCAATTACTTCCATGCTTTCAAATAAAGGCGGACTCACTTTTTGTCCCGTAGTGGCTACGCGCAGGATACCAAAGACTTGGTTGGGGGTTAGGCCGAGTCTTTCCACCAGTTCACGCATCGGCGGCTCGGCGGTTTGATGATTCAGTTCGGGCAATGAGGACAGAATTTCGTAGGATTCGCGCGCTACACCCGCGGCCTGCGCGGCCGTCAGCCCTTTCGCGATCAATTCGTCAGACTTTGGTTCAACATTTTCGCGAAAGAAGAAACCGGCGAAATCCAAACAATCGTCCAACGTAACGAGCCGCTCTCGAATTAACGGCACAATTTTCAGAAGACGCGCATCGTCCACGGCGAGGCCTGCCTGGGTGAAGTAAGGCTTGAGGCGCGCGGCCAGGTCCTCGGTCGAAAGGAGGCGGATCTGAGTCCCGTTGAAATGATCCAGCTTGGCAAAGTTAATTGCCGCGGGCGAGGCGGTTAAATGGTCGATGCGGAAACGTTCGATCATTTGACCCAGAGACATTACATCATCTTCAGCAACGCCCCAGCCCATCAATACGATCCAATTTAATACGCCTTCGGGAATGTAACCCAGTTCCTTCAAATCACCGATGAAGATCGAATGTCCGTCTTTGATGGCTTCGGCGGCTTCACGTTTGCTCATTTTTCCCTTGCCGCTCGGCTTGAGGAACACAGAAAGGTGCACCCAGGTCGGTTCATCCCAGCCGAAGGCACGGATAATATTAACGTGCAACGGAAGGGTGGGAAGCCATTCGGAGCCGCGAATAACATGCGTAATTTCCATCAGATGATCATCGATCATAGCGGCCATATGATATGTAGGCAAACCGTCCGATTTAAGAAGAACCGAATCGTCGAGCGCGCTATTTTCAATGATAATCGGCCCGCGCAACAAATCAACTGCCGTAGTCGAGCCTTCCTTCGGCATCTTGAAACGAATCACATAGCTCTCTCCCGCAGAGATTCGCTGACGGGCTTCCCCCAAGCTGAGCGAACGGCAGGTGCCATCGTAGCGCGGATTCTCCTTGCGGGCAAGTTGTTCCTGGCGAACCTGCTCCAACCGCGCCGGTGTGCAAAAGCAAGGAAAGGCGGCGCCTTTCTCGACCAGTTCCCAGGCGTGCTTTTTGTAAATTTCGCGCCGCTCGGTTTGGCGGTATGGCCCATACTCCCCGCCGCGCTCAGGGCTTTCATCCGGCGAGATGCCCAGCCAGTTCAAGCCGTTAATGATTTCCTGCTCCGCGCCCGGCACGTAACGTTTCTGATCCGTATCTTCAATGCGCAGGATAAACTTCCCGCCGGTTTTGCGGGCGAGCAGATAGTTGTAAAGCGCGGTGCGGGCGCTTCCAAGATGAAAACGTCCTGTTGGCGAAGGCGCCATGCGAACGCGGACAGGTTTGTTATTCAAAAATACTCTCCAATAACCTAGAACTCAAGCTGTTTATGCCGCATCGCCACACTTTCCACCAGGCCGATGCCCAACATCAAGGCAGTGAGGCCACTGCCGCCATAGCTGATGAAGGGCAATGGCAGGCCCGACACAGGTACGATGTTCAAGTTTACACCGATATTCACCACGCCTTGAAAAAAGATCAGAACAGCAACGCCATAAGCCAGCATGGCACCCGAAACATCGCGCGCTTTCTGCGCGGCGCGGAAACATCGCCAAATGATAAAGCTAAGAGTCAGAATCACCAGTACGGCGCCCACCATTCCAAATTCCTCCGAGATGGCGGAGAAGATGAAATCGGTATGCCGGACTTTCAGGAATCGGAGTTGAGTCTGCGTGCCATGACCGTAGCCTTTTCCAAACAGCCCGCCTGACCCGATAGCAATCAGCGCCTGCTGTACGTTATACGTCGCGCCATAGCTGGCTTCGGGATTCGGACGAATGAAGTTCAGCACGCGTTCCTGCTGATAAGGCTGTAGGAAAGGAAAGGCGACAAAGACCAGCAACAAGCCCGCCAGGCCAAAAACCGCCAATTGGCGCAGTTGCAAACCGTTGATCCAGAGCATGGCCGCGAAGATGACCGTAATCACAATCACATTGCTCAAATTCGGCTGGAGCAGAATCCACAGCATCAGGCCAAACGCCCATAAAAAGGCTTTCAAGACCCAGCGCAGGTCGCGCGGATCATTTTGTGTTTGCTCAAAATAACGCGCCAACACAATGATGACCACAATCTTCGCGAACTCGGTCGGCTGGACGAACAACACGCCAACTTGAAACCAACGCTGGGCGCCGAATGCCACCTGCCCCAAACTGGAGAGCGCGATCAGAAATATCATGATTCCGAAATAGATCGGACGGTACAACGCCAGCCAGTAACGATAGTCCACACTAGCGACTACGAAGATCAGGGCTAGACCGAGAATGGCAAAATAGATCTGGCGCGAGGTCAACGGCGCCAGTTCTTCATTGCCCGCCACAGCCGAGCGAATCATCGCCGCGCCGAAAGCGGTTGCTAAAACTATTGCACCGAGAAGAAGAAAATCGAAATTACGCCAGGAAGGACCGCGTTGCATTCATTCATCCCGTGCGGCGGCGAGCAACGCTCCGCAGGGGAATATCTGCCACCAGCCGCTGTTCGCGGCCGTCACGCTCGACGCCAATTTGTACGGCCTCCGGGTCGATCTCCACATGGCGCGAGATCGCCTTCAGTAAATCGTCTTTCAACGCGTCCAACTCTGCCGGAGATAAATCCGTCCGATCGTGGACGAGCACCAATTGCAGGCGCTCCTTGGCGCTTTCGGCACTGCGCTTCCTGCCCAGCACGCGGTCAAATAAACTGCCCATCATTTCCTCCCCGTCATGCGCTGGATTCGTTCCCACAGGCCGCTCTGTTTATCAAGGTCCAAGAAGGGAACATCCTGCCCCTGCAAACGCTTGCTGATATTTCGGAAGGCCGTCCCTGCACGGCTCTTCGGTTCAAGCGCGACCGGTGTGCCGCGATTACTGCCCACGATCACACCCTCGTCCTCAGGGACGATACCGATCAACTTGATCGCCAGAAGATCCAGAACATCTTCGGCAGAAAGCATATCGTGATTCTTCACCATCACAGGATTCAGCCGATTCAAGATCAAACCCGGCGAATATTTCTCCTCCGCCTCCAGAATTCCCACCACCCGATCCGCATCGCGCACGGCGGAAATTTCAGGATTGGTGATCACCAAAACCCGATCCGCGGCGGCGATGGCATTACGGAAACCGCGTTCGATGCCCGCGGGCGAGTCGATCAGGACAAAATCATGGTCTGGCCGGAGCTCGTCGCAGACGCGAATCATATCGCTGGGCGAGACCGCGTTCTTGTCCCGGGTTTGAGCCGCCGGAATCAAGTAAAGGTCCTGAAAATGCTTATCGCGAATCATCGCCTGCCGCAAGCGGCAACGACCTTCGATCACATCGACAATATCATACACGATGCGGTTTTCGAGTCCCATCACAACATCCAGATTTCGCAAGCCGATGTCGCCATCAATACAAACGACCTTCCGGCCGTCGGCCGCCAGCGCGATCGCCAGATTCGCCACGGTCGTGGTTTTCCCCACCCCGCCTTTTCCCGATGTTATGGTGATGACTTGTGCTGTCATAAATTATTCCTATTGATCGATGGTTCCCGACTGCCAGCGCTCTGACTGTAAATGTCCATCTTTATTGATGCTGGCGATCTCTGGAAAAGGATTCGATTGGGGCTTCAAGGTCGCGGAGATCTGGTCTGCGATGCGCAATTGAGTGGCAGAAAGATCCAAAGCGCAAATAACAGCGGAACGATTTCCCTTGACGCCGGCATGGATCAAACCGCGCACGCGGCCCCAGACAATCACATTGCCCTCGGCAATCACTTCCGCGCCGGGATTCACGTCGCCAAAGACAACTACATGACCGGAAAATTCGATCCGCGTCCCGGAACGCAAAGTTCTACTGACAAACAAAGCCATATCCTGGCCAAGTTCCTCAACATAAACCTGCCGCTTTTCCTCGGGCCGCGGCTTGGATATGCGAGTGGCCAACCCCAGCAGTTGCGCGCTCTTTTCGGTTTTGGGCGATTCGCTCAAAACAGCCCACAAAAAGACGCCGCGCTCTGAAAGCAGGTCACGCAATTCAATCAATTCAGTCACGCCCAAAATTTGAGCGCCAATGTCCAGGGTCAGGCGGGCGCCTTGAAAAAATGATTGCTTCTCATCGAGTTGGGCCACCAGCGAGGCGCGTTCCTCGTCCCAGGATTCACCGGTCAGTGTGACCAGCAAACCATCGCGCAAGCCCTTGATCTGAACCGCAGGAGGTATGGTATCCATCGCAATCCGCTTAAGATTACCCGAATTATACTTTACCGCAACGCCGATCAGCCACCCGGGTTGGCCTTCGCCAGGTCAATCGATTTAAGTTCAAAGTAAGCTTTGATCACGCGCTCGACAATGGGCGCGGCCACGCTCGCGCCTTCGCCGCCGTTATAGGCAAAAGCCATCACAACGATCTCCGGGTCGTCGTATGGAGCATAGGCCAAAGTCCACGCATGAGTCGGCCACGAACCGAACTGACATTTTTGAGCCGCGCGCGCCACATCGTCACAGTATTCAGCCGTTCCCGTTTTACCGGCAATGGCAATCGGGTAATCCTTGAATACGTTATGAAGAGTCCCCTCTGGGTCGGCAACTGCCAAACGCGTACCTGCGCGCACGCCCGCCACTGCCGCGGCGCTCACCGTCTTCAATTGATCGGACTGTAATTCGCAATAACCCTGATCGCAAGTGTAATTTCGAATCAAAGGGTCTTTGGTGATATCCCATTTCATGTTGGGGACGAACGGTGAAATTTGATAACTGCCCACAGGCGGCTGGTTTAACACACGCGAATCTTGGGCATTGACCCAAACTTTGGCGAAATTACCTTCGCTGTCCGTTCCCTGCTGAGCAAACCAGACCGAGACTTCGTTCGGGTCCGGGTCATACCAGACCTCGCGCACTTTCCCCTGCCCATCCGTCACTTGTTTAACGATAGTCGGCTGCATCAGCTTGCCATTATTCGCAATCGTTTCACCGGACATCAAAACCTGCAATGGCGTGGCAAGCACATAACCCTGCCCCACCGTGGCGATGTACGTATCGCCCGTTGACCAGTTTTCACCTGTGCTGATTCGTTTCCAGTCCGGGTCGGGGATTAAACCGCTCGCCTCGCCCTGCAACTCGATTCCGGATGGACGGTCATAACCCAGCGAACGGGCATATTCACCCAGCCGCCAAATTCCCAACCCTTCGGGAATTTCATTTTCGTAGCCGCCGCCGACTTTATAAAAACAGACGTTGCTCGAAAAAGCGATGCAATGCAAGAAGTCAATCGGTCCAAAACCGGAAGGGCGCACATCGAAAATCCAGTCCACGAACGGGCGCGTGGGTTTTGGCGGACAAGTATCGGTGGGTAAAAACTTTTCGCAGATGTTCAACTCGCCGGGCGCGTAGATGATCGTGTTCGGGCCCACAATGCCTTCATTGAGCGCGCCGGTAGCCGCCGACAGTTTGAACACGGAGCCGGGCGGAAATTCGCCTGAAATGGCGTTATTCAACAACGGATGCGTCGGATCCTGGCTAAGCTGTTGATAATAATAAGATGGGATAAAGCGTGCCATCCGGTTATTTTCATACGTCGGGTAGGAAACCATCGCCAGAATTTCACCGGTTTTCGGATTCATGGCAATGACTACGCCGCTGGAAATACGAATCCCCTTAAAGAATGTGTTCCAATAATTGATCTCTTCGGTCAAAGATGCCAGCGCGGCGGCCTGAAGGCGCGTGTCAATCGTCAGGGTAACGTTATATCCGGGCACCGGAGCCTGCGGAGGTTCCAAATTGCGCAATTCCTTGCCGGCTACATCAACTTGAATGACGCGCTTTCCATTGGTGCCGGACAGGATATCCTGCAACGAAGCTTCGGCTCCGGCATAGCCGACCTTATCCCGATTGGGAACAAAGCCGCGCTCACGAAAAGCCGCTTCTTCCGAAGCCGGAATTGGGCCGAGAAAGCCGATCAGGTCGGCAGTTAGAGAGCCGGTCGGGTAATCGCGAATCGGGGCGATCTGAACCGATACGCCGGGCAAATCCGCCGCGCGTTCGCGCACCAGGCGGGCGATATCCTCGCTGACATCGCATTTGACCGCGACCGGGCTATAGGGCGCAAGCGAATCTCCGAGCGCGACCAGATCCGAAATGCTGGGGCCCGGCACACAGGCCGAAAATAATTTGGCCTGATCGAGAGACTCCGTGGTCACCGGCCCCCCAACCGCCACGCCGGTTAGATTGGATACCTCCCGATAGACGCGCTGGACATCGGCATCGTCATCGGGCAGGTTGGCAGGCGTGATTACGATATTGTATGAGGCAACATTGCGCGCCAGTGTGTAACCGTTTCGATCGTAAATAATGCCGCGTTCAGCGGGTTCACTGAGCGCCTTGGTGTAATTCTCAATCGCCTGGTCGGTCCAATCCGTTCCGCTAAAAGCCTGCAACACAAGCAGGCGTCCAAGCAAAGCCGTCAGGGCTATAAAGACGATTCCGTAGATGGCAAACAAACGCCAGCTTTCAAAACGCGAAGTGTTCGGGTAATTGGAAGAACTCATTCAATCTCCACATCCGGGTAAACCCAACGCGCGATATCGCGCGTGAATGCATAAACCGGGATGGCAAACAACAAATTAAGCAGTAAGCTCGGCAAAGTGACCGAGCCGATCACATCGGCAAAGTTCATGGGTGTTCCGAATAGATTTAAAACTCCAAATGATAAGAGGTGCATTAAAAGCGTCCCCAGAAAAGTGACGCTGAACATCGCCAAAAGAGGAGCCTGCCACACGCGGCGCTGTAACAACTGAGCGATGGCAATAACAGAGAAATAACTTGCAACGATCACGGGCCACGGAAGCCGCGACACAAACGAAACCAGGATGACTGCCAGGAAAGCCCAATGCCAGGCTGAATCAACCTGCGGTTGCAGTGCCCACGCGGCCAGAAGCACGAGCAGTAAATCTCCGTAACCGGAGGCGAGGGTCACCCGGCTGATCACCGCAGACTGCAAGATGACTGCAAAGCCGATCAGCGGGACGGCTATCAAATTCCGCATATGAATTTACGGGGAAGGAGTCGGCGACAACGGAGAAACGTCCACCGGGCGGAAGTTGGTGATCACCAATACGATCTCGAGGCGGGAAAAATCCACCGTGGGCTGGACAGTTGCTTGCTGGAACAATTCATAATCAACTTTGCGCGTCGCCACCACCTGGCCAACGATGAGGTCCGGCGGATAGCCGCCGCCCAAACCCGAAGTCAGGATGAGATCGCCGGGTTGTACGTTTGCATCCTGTGAAATCATATCGAGGGAAATATCGCCAGTGACAGATCCCAGCAAAACCGCATCTGTATCTGCGTTCTGCAAATGGACATTCACTGCCGAAGCCGGATCGCTCAGCAACTGCACGCGCGCCGCATCGGCAATGGTCGCATCGACGCGGCCCACCAGGCCTTGGTTGGTCACTACGGGCATACCGCGGCGAATGCCGTCATTGGAGCCGCGGTTGATGATAATGTAATGCAGGAACGGGCTGGGATCGCGCCCGATGACGGAGGCCGCTTTATATGTGTTCTGCGGATTCGTTCGGGAGAAATCCACCAGCGCGGCCAGAATCTCGGTCTCATTGACGCGTTGTTGCAATTCAATCACCTGCGCCTGCAATTGCGATACCTGCGCCTCCAGTTCAGCGTTCCGCGTGCGCAATGTAACGATGTCGCGCGGCGCCGTGAGGAAATCCTGCAAAGCCTGGCCGCGCGTCGCGATCCAGGTCTGGACGGCTACCAGGCCGCCGGTAAAACCGTTGGAGGCAGAGCTAAAAAAACCGCCGAGCGCCAAAGCCAGAATGCCCCCAATGACCAGAAATATAACCGTCAATTGCAAAGAACGAGATAACAGATCTTTCATTCGTTTTCATCATCGCCAGTCCGCGCAGTGAACACTTTACGCATTATGGCGGGTACTGCCGCGCTCCAGACCAACCAGATATCGACTCAAGGTATCGAAGTCCTCATAAATCATCGCCGCGCCGCGCGCCACGCAGGTTAACGGATCTTCCGCGGCCCAAACTCGCAATTTCAGTTCGTCGGTCAGGCGTTCTGCGATGCCCTGCAACAACGCGCCGCCGCCGGTTAAACAAATTCCTACGTCCATCAAATCCGCAACAATCTCAGGAGGAACTTCATCCAGCGCGTCGCGCACCGTATCAAGGATCACCTGCACCGAGGCGGACAACGCTTCACGAATTTCAATCGAGGAAACCTCCACCGATTCGGGCAGGCCCGTCACCAGATTGCGGCCGCGAACCTCCATTGTCTTTTCCGGTTGAAGCGGATACGCCGACCCGATCTGCCATTTTATTTGTTCGGCAATTCCCTCGCCGACCAAAAGGTTGTATTTATTGCGCAGATATTGAACGATATCCTGATCCAGTTCATCGCCGGCCACGCGTAAAGAACGGGACAACACCACGCCGCTCATGGATAAGACCGCGACCTCGGTCGTTCCGCCGCCGATATCCACCACCATCGAACCGCGTATATCGCCAATCGGAAGACCGGCTCCCATCGCCGCCGCGATCGGCTCTTCGATCAAATAGGCTTGCCGCGCCCCTGCCGCCATGACTGCGTCATAAACAGCCCGTTTCTCAACTTCTGTCACCCCGGTGGGAATACCGACTACAACCCGCGGTCTCGGCAATGGGACCACACTTTGCTCGTGAACTTTACCGATGAAATATTCCAGCATCACCTGCGTTACGTCAAATTCAGAAATTACGCCGTCGCGGATGGGCCTCACGACCATCACATTCCCGGGCGTTCGTCCAACCATTTCCTTGGCTTCCAGGCCGATTGCCAATGGCTGGCGCAGGCGTTTATCAATCGTCACCCAGGACGGTTCATTGATAACAATTCCCTTGCCGCGCACATGGACAAGTGTATTTGCCGTGCCAAGATCAATGGCGATATCTAGCGAAAACAGGCCTAGCAGCCAGTTAATGGGGTTGAAGGCCAATTCAGGCTCCTCGATGATGGTCTGCGCAAACGGACTTCGCTTTGCAAAGAGTATTATACCATGAGGCCTAATTCGCCTTTTCTTGAAACCTTAACGCCATATACGGGTTAAAATAGACAAAATCCCAACTTCGAGAGGCCGTATGTCGAAAATCGCTTTTGTAACAGACAGCACCGCGTATATTCCCGCCGATTTCTGCAAAAAATATAATATCACCGTGACTCCCCAAATCATAATCTGGGGGGACCAGACTTTTCAGGATGGAATCGACATCCAGCCGGATGAATTTTATGCGCGCCTAAAAACCGCAAAAAGCATGCCCACCACCTCGCAGGTTTCGGTGGTAACAGTGCAACAGGCTTTTCAAAACCTGGTCGATCAAGGCTATGAGGTGCTGGGTATTTTCATCTCGAGCAAGCTCTCCGGCACGCTTCAATCCGCGTTGCAGGGCCGCGAGGCGCTTGGCAAAGCCGCAGATAAAGTAACGCTCCACGACAGCAACTCAACAGCCATGGCCATGGGTTTTCAGGTTTTATCCGCGGCACGCGCGGCGGAACAGGGCGCCAGCCTGAAAGATTGCATAGCTGTGGCGGAAAAGGCACGCGATCGTACCGGCGTTTTCTTTGCGGTGGACACATTGGAATTTCTGCACCGCGGCGGGCGCATCGGCGGCGCACAACGCTTCATCGGTTCGGCCCTGAACCTGAAACCGGTTCTCGCTCTGAAGGATGGACGTATCGAAGCGATCGACCGCATCCGCACAAAGACCAAAGCGCTGGATCGGCTCGTTGAACTGGTTTCGGAAAATGTCGCCGGAAAATCGCCCGTTCACTTGGCAACTTTGCATGCCAACGCCCACGAGGAAGCAAATACATTGCTGGAAAAAGCCTCACAGCAAATTGAAACGGTCGAGAAGGTGCTTGCGGAAGTCAGCCCGGCGGTAGGCGTACACGCCGGACCTGGCACGATAGGACTCGCGTATATGGCCGGGATGTAGAATCCAAATCAGAAAACGGAACATCGGCTCCGGGTCGGAAAGACCGGGGCCGATTTGTTTACAGGTATAATCCAAAGCATGACGCACGTCTCGCCTCTTATTATTGGCCTCGCAGGCGGTTCCGGATCAGGCAAGACGACCGTGGCGCAGGGAATCCTGCAACGCGTTGGGCGGGAGAACATCGCTTTTCTGCAACACGATTCGTACTACAAAGATCTGGGCAGTTTACCGCCCAATCAACACGCCGAGGTAAACTTCGATCATCCCGATTCGCTCGAAACAGAGTTATTGATTCAACACGTAAAGCAACTCAAGGCGGGGCAGGCCATCGAAGTGCCGATTTACGATTTCTCAAAAGACCGGCGCACGGATCGAACCTTCACCGTTCAACCGCGCAGTGTGATTTTGGTCGAGGGGATTTTGATCTTTGCCGAGCCGAAACTTCGAAAGCTCTTCGACATCAAAATCTTCGTGGATACCGATCCGGATATCCGATTCATCCGCCGCTTACAGCGCGATATCAGCGAGCGCGGCCGTTCGACGGAATCCGTCATCAAGCAATATCTTGCAACGGTGCGCCCGATGCATCTGGACTTCGTCGAACCATCCAAACGCTACGCAGATATCATCATCCCCGAAGGCGGCTTCAACACCGCCGCGCTGGATATGGTGGTGGCGCGCATCCAATCCCTGCTGTGAAAAGTTGATAAATCTTATTCTTAAGGAGCAACCATGACAAAACAATGGAACACCCCGCCCGCAATGCAAATTGATCCAAAGAAAAATTACAAAGCGCGCATGGAAACCGACAAAGGAACGATGGTCATCGAGCTGTTTGCAGATAAAGCGCCTAAGACCGTGAATAACTTTGTCTTTCTCTCACGCGAGGGCTTTTACGATGGAATCATCTTCCATCGCGTGATCGCCGATTTTATGGCGCAGGGCGGCGACCCGACCGGTAAAGGAATTGGCGGGCCCGGCTACAAGTTCGCAGACGAGTTCGCCCCGGGACTGAAGCACGACAAGCCGGGGGTTCTTTCCATGGCCAACGCCGGCCCAAATACGAACGGGTCACAATTTTTCATTACGCACGTTCCCACGCCCTGGCTGGACGGCAAACACAGCGTCTTCGGCCAAGTGACCGAGGGCATGGATGTGCTGATGTCCATTCCGCCGCGCGACCCGGCGCGCCCTGAATATCCCGGCGTAAAAATCCTGCGTGTCACCATTGAAGAAAGCTAAGCCGCGCAAACAAGCGAAGCCTTCATCGAACGATAAAGATTCGGCGAAGACGAACAAATCCACGCGCCCACACAAATCGTCCGACTGGCGCGTGGCGGCTTTACGCGTGCTCGCTCTATTGGCAGTGATCGGCATCAGCGCGGCGGTATTCAAAATCCGCGATCATGTTTCGGAGTTCGCAGTCTTTGGGTACCCGGGCATCTTTCTGATGACGCTGTTATCGAATGCAACTGTCTTCCTGCCCGCGCCGGGTGTGGCAGTTGTGTTCGCAATGGGAAGCGTCTTCAACCCGTTCGGCGTGGGAATCGCGGCCGGTTCGGGCGGCGCGCTCGGAGAACTCTCCGGCTATCTGGCGGGCTTCAGCGGACAAGTCGTTATCGAACGCGCGCATATTTACAATCGGATTCATCCCTGGGTGGTCAACTATGGCGGCTGGGCAGTTCTATTGTTGGCCGCCGTGCCAAATCCGTTTTTTGATTTGGCGGGCGTGGCGGCGGGCGCGGTGAAAATGCCGCTCTGGCAGTTCCTGCTCTTTTGCTGGATCGGAGAACTGATCAAAATGACTGCCTTCGCCTATGCAGGCGCGCATTCTATCGACTGGTTGATGAATTACGTTCAATAGGAGAAAGTTATGGAAAACTATCGGAAGATCGATGCATATCTCGAGTCTCACCTCGACCAAAGCCTGGCCGAGCTTTCAAAGCTGGTTGCACAACCCAGCATCTCCGCGCAAAAGATCGGCCTCAAGGAATGTGCCGAACTTGTGGCCGGCATGTTGCGTGCTCGCGGCTTCACCGCGCAGATACATTCCACGCCCGGCGCGCCGGTGGTGACCGCAGAACGCAAAGGCAGGAACAGCGGTAAAACATTGCTCATCTACAATCATTACGATGTACAGCCGCCGGAGCCGCTGGAATTATGGGAAACGCCGCCTTTCGAGCCGAGTCGGCGCGGCGGAAATCTATACGGGCGCGGCGTCAGCGACGACAAAGGCCACATCGTCTCGCGCTTGTTCGCGCTGGATGCATTGCTCGACGCAGACGGCGACTTACCCTGTAACGTGAAATGGATCATCGAGGGCGAGGAGGAAACAGCCAGCATTAATCTGGTAGATTTCGTGCTGGGCCACAAAGACCTGCTCAAAGCCGATGCCTGCATCTGGGAATTTGGCGGCGTGGATCACACCGATACGCCCATGCAATATCTCGGCCTGCGCGGCATTCAGTATGTGGAACTCTCTGTCGATCTGCTGTCCACCGACGTGCACTCCGGCCTCGGCGGCAGTATCTTCCCGAACGCGGCCTGGCGATTGGTCTGGGCGTTGAACACGTTGAAAGGGCCCGACGAACGGATTCGAATCCCCGGCTTCTATGACGGGATCAAGCCTCCGTCCGCGCGCGACCGTGAACTTATGTCTGCGTTGCCCGACCCAGCCGATGAATACAAGTCGCGTTACGGCGTGCCGTATTTCATCAAGGGCCTTAAAGGCGGAGTTGATTTGAAGATCGAAGAAGTCTTCACGCCCACTTGCACAATTTGCGGATTAACCAGTGGCTATCAGGGACCCGGCTCAAAAACTGTTTTGCCTGCCCGCGCCTCAGCCAAAGTGGATTTTCGCCTCGTGCCCGAACAAGACCCCGCCGATATTCTCAAGAAATTGCGCGCACATCTCGACGCCGAAGGATTCAGCGATGTGCAAATCACCGACCTCGGCGGCGACGCTCCGGCGCGCACCGACCCGGACGATCCGTTCATTCAAATCGTTGTAAATACCGCCAGGGATATCTACGGCGTGCCCATGACAATCGTCCCGCTGACCGGCGGCTCAGGCCCCAGCCACCCGTTCGTCCATGACCTCGGCCTGCCTGTTGCAACCGGAGGCCTCGGCCACCCCGATTCGCGCGCCCACGCGCCCAACGAAAACATCCGCATAGACCTATATCTGAAACACGCCCGCCACATGGCGCGCATCCTCGGCGAATTCTCAAAGTGACCTTTTTCACTCCAATTTCGTGACAGCGCGTTGCAAGTTTGGTTTTAGAATCTACCGCAGGAAATCATCACGAGCGGCCCGCCAAATCTTCGATGAACTTTCGGGAGATAAACCATGCTAGTCAGCGAAAGAATGTCCAAGCCAGTGATCGCGCTCTCGCCGGAAACGCCCATTCAGGACGCACTGGCGTTGTTTCGGAAGGAACATATCCGCCGCGCGCCGGTATTCAAGGATGGGACACTGGTGGGCATCGTATCGGACCGCGACCTGCTCAACGCCTCGCCTTCGCCAGTGTCCAGTTTGAGCATTTGGGAAATCCATTACATGCTGAGCAAGGTCACAGTGCGGGAAGTGATGACGAAGAAAGTCATCACTATCGATGAAAACACGCCCATCGAAGAAGCCGCCAGGATCATGGCCGATAACAAGATCGGCGGCCTGCCCGTAACGGACAACGGAACCGTAAAAGGCATCATCACCGAGACCGATCTCTTCAAGGTCTTTCTGGAATTCATGGGCGCGCGCGAGCGCGGCATCCGCGTGACCGCTCTCGTGGAAGATAAACCGGGCGTGCTTGCCAAAATCACCAAAGCCATTTCCGACGCAGGCGGAAACTTTATTGCCTTCGGTCAATTCACCGGCCCGAACGCGGAAAGCAAAGTGGTCACGTTTAAAGTGGCGGGCATGAAAAAGGATGACGTTCGGAAATCCATCGATAAGATCGTCAAGAAATTCTGGGATATACGACAGTGCTGAAAGTAATTTCAAAAAAATAGACCGGCGAATGCCGGTCTATTTTTGATTCGTTTTCAATGCAGTAACTTCCTGCGGAGTCAGATGCCGCCACTGACGCGGCCTCAGCGTTCCCAGCCGCAGTGATCCGATGCGCACGCGCACAATCCGCACAACAGGGAGGCCGAGCAAACTCCCGATCTCGCGGATTTGACGTTTGCGCCCCTCTCCCATCACAACCCGAATCCACGCGCCTTTGCCCGAGGTCGACTCGAAGCGCACATGCGCGGGCGCAGTTTTGTAATCGTCTTCCAGCACAACGCCGCGCCGCCAGACACCCAACTGTTCTTCATCCGGGCGGCGCGCCAGCAGTACGCGATATTCCTTTTCGTGGCCGTAACGCGGATGCGTCAACTTATTCGTAAGGCCGCCATCGTTCGTCATCAACACCAAACCTTCGCTGTCGAAATCGAGCCGCCCCACCGGATAAACCCGTTCGGGCACATCCACCAGGTCGCGCACGGTTTGGCGGTCATCGCCCGCTTCATGCTCCACAGTTGAAAGCACATTGCGCGGCTTGTTCAACGCGATATAAACCAGCGATTCGCCGCGCGGAATGGATTTTCCATCCACAGTAATTTTATCGGTGGAGGCATCAGCCTTTTGACCGAGGCTGGCAATCTGCCCATTGACGCGTACACGTTTGGCTTCGATGATCAATTCACAGGCGCGGCGCGAGCCGAAACCGGCCTGCGCCAGAATTTTTTGTAAACGCTCTTCCATGCACAGCATTATAACGGCATCTCCCGTCAAAGCGTTCTTCTTTTATTCTGGAACAATTCGGCCGCGGGGGCGTTATATTTTTATAAGCGGATGATTCCTGCATCGCATTTGAAACCGGCGCAATCACATCTGAATAGTAAAAGATAGCATACCAAAGTTCACTTGACAGGCCGCTATGCAAAAGGCATACTGTTTTATGCGCGACTTGTTGCAAGCGCGAAGGAAGGTGAAGCCGAATGAGAAAAAATATAAGAGCGATCATTCTACTGGGCGTCATTGTCGTCACAGCCGTTGCACTTTCCGTTTCGAACATCGCCAAGCCATATCCCGCCGTCACTAAAACGCTTTCGGTGCAGGCTGAGCCAAAGCAGACCGGGCCGCAGGTCATCGCGCAGAATCCCGGCATAGGACAGCGACTGGATTTATTGCCGACGATTCAAATTACATTCGACCGCGCCATGGATCAGCCCAAAACAGACGCGGCCTTTTCGCTTCTTGATCCGGACGGGAAACCTGTTCCCGGTAAAACGGCCTGGTCCAGCGCCCAAACATTTACATTCACCCCCAATTCCAAGCTCCTGCCTGATTCTGCATATCGCGGCATCTTTACCAACTCCGCGGCCGCGTTGGACGGAACGCCGCTGACCGATATCATCAAATTAAATTTCACCACGACCGAGAGTCTGGAAGTCGGCCAGGTCTTCCCGCTTGCCGACGCGGAAGACATTGATCAAACCACAAACATTACCGTTATCTTCAATCATCCGGTTGTGCCGCTGACGATCAAAGAAGAACAAAGTAACCTGCCCCAGCCTGTGGAACTTTCTCCGCAAGTGAAGGGACAAGGCCAGTGGGTCAGTTCGTCGGTGTACGTCTTCCAGCCGGACCAGCCTTTATTGAGCGGAATCCGTTACACGGTCCGCGTGGGAGCGGGGCTGAAAGATACGGTCGGTAACGCTCTGGAAACATCATTCGTCTCGCAGTTCACGACGCGCGCCGCGGCTGTCGCAAGTTTCGCTTTAAAGAACGGCGAGGAAAACCCGCCGCTGGATAACGTCCAGAACGTGCTGTTGGATCAACAGTTCATCATCACATTCCTTCAGCCGATGAACCCGGATAGCACAGCCCAGGCGACAACCGTTATCAATCGCGAAGCCGGAACGCAGGTGCCGTTGGATTTCAGTTGGAATAACGATTTCACCGTTCTTGCGCTCGCGCCGCGCGGCAGATACGCAATCGCCAGTTATTATGATTTGCAGATCGCGCAGACCGCGCAAGCCGCGGATGGCGGAACGCTGAAAGACGGCTTAATGGTTCATTTCAGCACCGTGCCATTGCCGCAAGTTGTAAGGATCATCCCGCCCTCAACCAAGGACTTCGATAATTCGCTCAAGATCCAATTTGCGTCGCCCATGAGGCTGGACAGCCTGAAGAATCGCATTGTGATCACGCCCGCGCCAAAGACCGAGCCACAGTGGTATTACAACAATTACGATAACGTTTACGCCACGTATGATCTCGATCCGGGCGTCAATTACATTGTGCGCACCCTGCCCGGCATGGTGGACATCTACGGCAACGCAATTCGGACGGAATCGTCGCTCAACTTTAACACAGTGGATATGCAGTCATACGCGCAATTGATCGTGCCGTGGACTCCAATGGTTTACCGCGCGCACGGCCCGCAGGAAATGTTCTTCGAATACATCAATGTGGATTCAACCACCGTCTCGCTGTATCCATTGACATTTGCCGAGTTCGGCAAGTTAGCGATGAACTATCAGGGCGGCAGGGAAGATAATGGCATCTCGATTGTTGACTTCAAACCGCAAGTTCAGCCCATCAATGAATGGAAGCCAGATACACAAGTCCCAAGAAACCAACTGAACCGGTTCACTATCCAACTTCGGGATCAAAAGGGGAACGCGCTGTCCCCCGGCTATTATTTGATCGGCGTCAAAGGTTCGCCGCTCAATTACACCAGTAACTTTTACCAGGGATTCCTTTTCGTTGTCGCGACCGATAACATCACTTTCAAATCCACCTCCACCGAGGGCCTGGCATGGGTAACCGATCTCGAAAGCGGACAACCGCGGTCGAATGTGCCGATCATGTTTTACGACAAGGACATGAATCAGGTCGGTAGTTCAACCGCGACCGATCAAAATGGTTTGGTTTATCTAAAAGGAATCAGCGCGCCGGTTTATGCGCGTGCCGAAGGGACGAATCATCTGGCCTTCGTTTCGACCGATTGGGGCAGTGGCGTATGGGCCGGGGATTTCGGCATCACGCAAAACTATTATGCCGATACCAGCACGCCGTTCGCCTATCTTTATACGGATCGGCCGGTCTATCGCCCGGGGCAGGATGTATATTTCAAGGGTTTGGTGCGGCAGAACGACGATTTACATTACAGCCTGCTCAAAAACACCCAGCTATATGTGACCATCGAGCAGTCCGGTCAGCAGGTGTACGCCAAATCTCTCCCGCTCTCGCAACTTGGAAGCATCAGCGACGACTTCAAGTTATCGGATGATGCCGCGCTGGGAACCTACACCATTTCAGTCAGCACGTCCATAGCCGCCGATCCATTCGGGACTTTGAATTTCCGCGTGGCCGAATATCATAAACCCACCTTTCAAGTTAACATCTCGTCCGATAAGGCCGATATTCTGACAGGCGGTCAGGTGAAGTTCAGCCTCGACGCCGCCTATTATTCCGGCGGGAACGCGGGCAACGCCAAAGTGGATTGGTTCACAGAAGCCGCGCCGTTCATATTCACGCCGAATCCCAAATACGATCAGTTCAATTTCATGGATTGGGACCGCGATCTGTATTACCAAATGCCGGGACAAAAAGCCCAAGCCGGAACGCTGGCGGAAGGTCAGGCTGTGACCGACGCAAACGGGCATCTCGACCTTTCACAATCCATTAACCTGGGGCAGACAAAATCCGACCAGCAAGTAACGTTGAATGCCAACGTCACAGACCTGGCTGGCGATCTGGTCAGCGGCAGTACCAGCCTTGTGGTGCATCAAAGCGAGTTATACGCGGGCATTCGCTCGTTGAGCTATGTCGGCACGCAAGGCAAGGAACAGATATTTGAAGTGATCGCGCTGGATTGGGATTCGAATCCCATCGCGAATCAAAGCATGACCGTTCAATTTGTGGAGCGCAAATGGTTCAGCGTGCAGAAACAGGATCAACAGGGACAATTAAGCTGGGTGACATCGGTCAAGGATGTTCCGGTCAGCCAGAAGACGGTCGTCACTGGAGCGGATGGCAAAGCGCAGGTTCCCTTCGTCCCGTCCGAGGGCGGAGTCTATAAAGCCATTGTCGTCGCCGTCGATTCAAAAGGCAATCAACGACAAGCGTCAGCCTATACCTGGGTCGCAAGCGATCAATATATTGCCTGGCGCCAGACCAACGACCGCTCCTTCAACTTAATCGCGGACAAAGACTCGTATTCGCCCGGCGATACCGCCGAGATCATGATCGCCCAGCCGTTTCAGGGCAGTGTTTACGCGCTGATCACTTATGAGCGCGGTCACATCTATAAACAGGATGTCGTTTTATTGAACGGCAACAGCACAATTTACAAATTGCCCATCACCGACGACATGGCTCCGATGGCCTACGTGTCGGCTGTTGTTGTGAGCGGAGCCGATGGCGTCAAGTCGCCCGACTTCAAGATCGGCATGGCGCGTATCAACGTGGATACAAGTCAGCAGGCGCTCGACGTGCAAGTGACCAGCGACAAACAAACTGCAGGACCGGGCGATAGCATTACCTATACCATCACAACCAAAGATCAAAACGGCAAACCGGTTTCCGCAGATGCCTCATTGGCTGTGGTAGATAAAGCCGCGCTGGCTTTGGCTCCATCCAATTCGGGAAAGATCTTGAATAGTTTTTATCCTGATCAGGCGCTCGGCGTGCAGACCGCACTGGGACTCGTGGCGAATGCCGACGATTTCAACGCGCAGTATCGCGAGAGCGTTCCCGAAGGCGGAGGCAGTGGCGGCGGCGGTGAAAGCGCCAGTTACGGCATCATCACCGTGCGGCAGGATTTCAAAGATACTGCCTTCTTTCAGGCACAGGTGGTTACCGATGCAAACGGCGCCGCGCAAGTGACCGTGAAACTGCCCCAGAATCTAACGACCTGGGTGGCGGACGCGCGCGCCGCGACATCCGATGGCCATGTTGGGCAGGCCGCGGGAGAATTGGTCAGCAGTAAGCCGCTTTTCGTGGAATTGCAAACGCCGCGCTTCTTCGTTGCCGGGGATCAGGCGCGCGTTGGGGCCGTGATTCACAACAATGGGGCCGCGCCGCTCAAAGTCAACGTGAGCCTCGACGCGCAGGGCGTAACAGTAATCAAACCCGCCGTACAATCCATTGAAGTGGCCGCGAAAAGTCAGGCATATATCACATGGGATTTGAACGTCCATCCAGACGCGTCGCGCGTCGATCTCACTGCCCAGGCCGCAAGCGGATCGCTGACCGATTCGAGCAAGCCCGCGCTGGGTACATTATCGAATCAAGGTATTCCAGTTTATACGTTCAGCGCGGTCGAGACCGTCGGCACATCCGGCATGTTGACTTCCGCGAATTCGATCACCGAAGGTATTCAACTTCCAACCACATACAGTTACAGCAATGCACAGCTTTCGATTGATGTGTCGCCGTCGCTGGCCGCCTCGATGCAAAACGGGCTGACGTATCTCAAAGATTATCCGTACATGTGCATGGAGCAGACCATCTCGAGCTTCCTGCCGAATGTAGTGACGACGCGCGCGCTCAAGCTGGCGGGCATCGCAGACGCAACTCTACAGACCGATCTCGATCAACAGATCAACCCGGCCCTGCAGAGAATCTACAGCAAGCAAAAACCGGACGGCGGCTGGAATTGGTGGGACGGCCCGGATAGCGATCCACAAACGAGCGCGTATGTAGTGCTGGGATTGATGGAAGCAAAGAATTCCGGCTACCCCGTTTCGCAGGATGTGCTCGATAACGGCATCAAATATCTAAACCAGAATCTTCCGAACTTATATCAGAACGCTTCGAACTGGCAATACAACCGCTACGCGTTCATGATCTATACGCTGGCGCGTGGGAATGTTCTACAAGCCGGGCAAACCAACTTTATCTATGAGCATCGCAGTTCATTGAGCTTATACGGCAAAGCGTACCTGGCGCAGGCGATGAATATGCTCGATCCAAAAGACGCGCGTATTCAATCGCTCATGTCAGACCTGACAACTGCCACCGTGCTATCAGCCGCGGGCGCGCACTGGGAGGAGAAGGGCCTGCCCGATTATTGGAACTGGAATACCGATACGCGCACTACGGCAATTGTATTAAATGCCTTCGTGCAGATCGATCCGCAGAATCCGATCACAGCTAACGCCGTCCGCTGGCTGATGGCTCATCGTCAAAGTGGACACTGGCAGTCGACTCAGGAAACAGCCTGGTCATTGATCGCGCTGACCAACTGGCTGACCGCTTCCAAAGAGTATGAATCGAATTATCAATATGCAGTCGGCCTGAACGACGAGATGCTCCAGCAGGGGCAGGCCACGAAAGATAATTTGACCGACACCATCAAACTGCAAGTGCAAATGAAGGACTTGTTGAAAGATGCGGTCAATTATCTGGTCTTCACGCGCGGGAGCGGAACAGGCAACTTGTACTACGACGCCTATCTCAGCACCACGCTTCCGGTCGAATCGATCCAGCCGCTCGACCAGGGCGTGAGTCTCTCGCGCCAGTATTTCACGCTGACCGATTCCAAGAATCCCGTCGCCCAAACCCAACGCGGCGATCTGGTGCGCGTGCGCCTGACCATCGTCGTGCCGGCCGCCCTGCATTACATCGTGATCAATGATCCCCTGCCCGCCGGTCTCGAAGCGGTGGACACTTCGATCGCAACCGATACTGCCGTGCCGACCAAATACACCGTGCAGGATTACAACGAACGCGGCTGGGGCTGGTGGTTCTTCACGCACACTGAACTGCGCGATGAAAAGGTTGTGCTATCGGCCGATTACCTTCCTGCGGGTACGTACGTGTACACTTATCTCGCACGCGCCAGCACTGCCGGAACGTTCAAAGTCATTCCGCCAACGGCCTCCGAGTTTTACTTCCCGGATGTGGGCGGACGAGGCGCGGGCAGTGAGTTCGTGGTAAAGCCGTAAAATAGATCAAAGCCGTTCTCATCCATATAAACATGGAGATTCGAGAGCGTCTCCGTGTTTGATTCTGGATATTGCGCGGCTACTGTATGACTCGAATTGTCACCGTGTCGCTCCGTACCTTCGCGCCTTCACCATTGACCCCTTCCACCCAAAACTGATGTTCCCCCGCGGCCAACGTCCACCAGGCTTGGTACGGCGGGTTCAAAAACGCGGCCAGGGTTTCGCCGTCCACATAAATCGTGACTTGTGAAAGACTCTGCCCGGCAACAGCCTCTACGGAAAGCTGTTGGGCGGATGAATCAATATCAGGCGTGATGCGATACGTTGTATTGGGAATCGGCGAAACCAGCATCAGGGCGTCTGCATTTTGTGCGGCAGTATTTTGCTTGAAATCCGCCAGCAACAGCAACCCCTGTGAGCGCGCCCACGGTTGAGCTTCAACCGGCAAATCCAGGGCAATCACAGACCTTCGGCGGTCAGCGGGAGTCGCATTACTTGCGAGCGAATCGGTCAATTCGTCAATCCAAACTTGCCGGTAATAATTATCCTGCTGAGTCGGCTCCGTGCCGGGGATGAACCATTCCAGGCGCGTATGCAGGCAGGCCGGGGTGGGCAATAAGCCGGAAAGTTCGCACACCTCCACTTGTTTCATTCCATCCGGCCGCATAAATGGACGATTGGGCCGTCCTTGTAACAGGGCGCGCATCGTGTCGTTCCAAATAGGCGCGGCGCCGGTTACGCCGGTTACATCGTGCATGGCTTGGTAATTACTGTTGCCCACCCACACACCCACCAGCAAATCGGGAGTGTAGCCAATCGTCCAGTTATCGTGAAAGTTGGTGGTCGTGCCGGTCTTGACTGCCGCGGCGCGATCCAGTTTCAGGGTGCTGTTGAGGCCGAATCCAGTTTGACGGGCGCGGTCGTCGCTGAGGATGTCGCTGATGAGCCAGGCCACGCGCGGGTCGAAGATTTGAAGCGGCGGCTCTTTATCCTGAACGTAAAGCAGATTGCCGTCCGCATCGCGGATATCGAGAATCGAATAGTGCCCCGTAAAATATCCGTTGTTCGCCAAACTCGCGTACGCCGTGGAAAGTTGCAGAAGGCTGATCTGGCCGCCGCCCAGCGCCAGCGACAGATCATAATTTTGCGGATCGCCGAGCGAGGTAATACCGAGACGGGCCGCAAGATCGATCGTGTTATCAATGCCCACTTTTTGCAGTGTAAGCACCGCGGGGATATTCAGCGACGAAGCCAGCGCCTCGCGCACCGCAACCGGCCCATGCTCGCGGCCATCGTAATCCACAGGCGTGTAGGGTGCGCCGCTGTGCGTAATGAACGTGGTGGTTACATCCAAAATGGAGGTCGCGGCCGTCCACGGATTCGGCCGGGTGGGATCGAGAGCCTGGGCATAAATAAACGGTTTGAACGCCGAACCCGTTTGACGCGGCGAGATTGCCATATCGAGCGCGCCGTCAATGGATTCATCGAAATAATCCGCACTGCCGACCAAGACCAATATCTCGCCGCTTTGCGGATCGAGCGCCACCAGCGCGGCATTATTGACGTTGTGACTAATCTCGCCTGCTTTGGGTTTGAACTCGGCAAGACGCCGCGCCACGATTCGTTCCGCGAGTTGCTGATCGTTTAGATCGAGCGTCGTCCGCACCACAATACTTTGACCGCGATCCAATGTGCCCGAAGAATACAACGCATCCAATTGATCCTTGATGATCCAAATGAAGTGCGGCGCTTCGATCGGATACGGAGCCGGGTTATAACTCAGCGGCGCAGAACCCGCCGCCAAATTCTGCTCATGCGTGATGAGTCCCTGCTTCTCCATCAAATCAAGGACAATTTGCTGACGCTGTTTCGCGAGATCGGGATTCGTGAACGGATCGTACAACCCCGGCGCTTGCGGAAGCCCGGCCAGCAGTGAACATTCGGGCAAAATCAATTCGCCGGCGGGTTTGCCGAAGTAAGTCTGCGCGGCGGCTTCGATGCCGTACGCCAGGCCGCCATAATTGACCTGATTGAGGTACAGCGCGAGAATCTCGTCTTTGGAGAATTTCCGAGTCAATTCCAAAGCCAGAACCGCCTCGCGTAGTTTTCTGCGGACGGATATCTCACTGCGCTCATGTTGACTCAACAGCAAATTGCGCGCCACTTGCTGTGTGATGGTACTCCCTCCGGCAATGGTTTCGCCGCCGCGCAGATTGATCCACAAAGCGCGCAGGATTCCGCCCAAGTCAATGCCGGGGTTGCTGTAAAAATTTTTGTCTTCGACGGCAATCGTCGCATCTTTCATGCACCGGGGAATCTTGTCAGACGAAAGCACCGCGTGCCGGCCACCCTGTTCATCCAAAATATCGTAAAGCAATCGTCCATTCCGATCGACGATACGCACACTGGGCGTCTGCAAATTCGAAGTGAGCGAATTTACCGATGGCAGATCCCAAAAAACATAAATCAGGAATCCAGCCAGTATCGCGAAAAAGGCAGGCAAAAAACGCCCCCAGTTCCTGCGCTTAAGCGCGGCGCCGCGGCTTACCTGATTCTTCGTTACGGGCACTTCAGCATTGTAGCGCGAAATAACTTAAGAGACTACGTGGATGCTTTAAATCATCATCTCGCTGAAGAAATTTCATCCGGCTTCCGAACCGGCCTCGATAACCATTTCGGGTGCGTCCAGCGTTTTCATATCGGGCAGTTCGGGCCAAACCTTCGCGATTCCCAAAACGACCAAAATCGTACCGATGCCTCCCACCACAACAGAAAGCACCGGGCCGATCAAAGCGGCCACGCTTCCGGATTCGAATCCGCCCAGTTCGTTCGAGGCGCCGATAAAAATACTATTGACCGCCGAGGTGCGCCCGCGCATTTCGTCCGGTGTGCGCGTCAGAATCAACGTACTGCGAATGACCACACTGATGTTATCGAGTCCGCCGAGCAGGAACAGCATCACCACCGACAGCCAGAATGAAGTGGACAATCCAAACACGATCGTCGCGAGTCCGAAACCTGCCACCGCGATAAGAAGCGTCCGCCCCGCCTGCTTGAACGGCGGCAGATGCGCCAGCGCCACCGCCATGATCAATGCGCCGATGGAAGGCGCGGCGCGCATGATGCCCAGGCCCGTCGCGCCAACTTTAAGAATATCCGTTGCGTACACCGGCAAAAGAGTCACTGCGCCGCCGAGCAGAACTGCGAACATATCCAGAGTGATGGCGGCCAGAATCACTTTAGTCCGCTGGATAAAGCGAAGCCCCTCTAAAAGCGACTCGAGCGTGGCGGCCTTATGTGAAAGCGCTATCTCGCGCCCGCGGAACATAATGATCAGCACCAGAAAAATTCCCGCCCCAATCGCGTCCAACACATAGATGATCGTCACATTGTTGAGCAAGGCCACGATCACTCCCGCCACTGCCGGGCCGATAATGGCCGCCAACTGCCACGAACTACTGCTCCAGGTGGCCGCGCTGGTAAATATATTCGGCGGCACCGATTGAGGCAAAAGGGTCGAGGTGGCCGGGTCATTGAACGAGCGCGCGATCCCAATGCCCAGCAGGCAAAGGTAGATCAAAGTCAGCGGACCCTGCGTAAACGACAATGCTGCCAGCCCCAGCGAACAAATGGCCAGCAGAATTTGAGTCACGATCACAATGCGTTTGCGATTGTACCGGTCTGCCACATGGCCGGCAGGCAAAGACAACAAGATCACCGGAATCACCTGCACCAGGCCGACCAGCCCCAGCGCAAATTCGTTGTCGGTGCGCAGCCACAATTCCCAGCCGATCGCGAACGAAACCATCTGGTTCCCAAAGGACGTAATGAATCGTCCTGTAAAAAGCAGACGAAAATCGCGATAGCGCAGGGCGGCATACGGATCGTGCGATGGTGCAGTTTCTGATTTAGCGTTTCCGGGCGCGATATCTCCCAAAGATGCCTCTCGAATTTATGAATAATTTCCACATGCTATAATTAACGCACTGTATTTTACTCTCATTATTATTTACAGGTTTTTCAGCAGATTTCAGGAGGAGAGCCAATGACATCTCTCATGAGCAAAATCGAACATGTAGTCGTTGCGATGATGGAGAACCGCTCCTTCGATAATCTTCTGGGCTGGCTCTACGCCGCCCAGGATAATCAGCCGCCGCACGTATTACCGTCGGATTCAACGCCGTTCTTTGACGGGCTGTCGGCCAACCGTTACAGCAACAAGTTCAACGACCAAACGATTTACGCCTCCCTGCCAACCTCAGCCTGGCCGCCAAACAACAATCCGTTTCTCGTCCCCGATCCGGATCCCGGCGAAGACTTCAACGATATGACCACGCAAATTTTCGGGACGCCCAATCCATTGCCGTTCATTAACCGCGCCAACATGAGCGGGTTCCTAAAAGACTATACGGGAATCGCCGGAGTGCAATCAGCGGGACAGATCATGCAATCGTACAGCCCGGAGCAGGTTCCAGTACTCAGTCAGTTGGCGCGCAGTTTCGCGGTCAGCGACCGATGGTTCGCGTCCGTGCCGTGCCAAACCTGGCCCAACCGCGGCTTCGTCCACACGGGAAGTTCGGATGGGCACATCAATAACGACACATACGAACCGTACGATATCGAGACCATTTTCAACGTCATGGAGAAGCAGGGAATCTCATGGGGCGTTTACAGCAACACATATTACACGCCTTCCCTTACGCACATCCAATTTCCAAAACTGTGGGGTTACGAGACTCATTTTCATTACTTCAGCACCTTTGAAGATGCATGCAAAAGCACAAACCCATCCTCGCAATTGCCGGGTTACTCTTTCGTCGAACCGCGCTTCCAGCCCGAGCCGGCACTACTCAAGGGCCAGATCGCGTATCCCGAAGATTATCACCCGCCGCACAACGTCTGTCGCGGTGAACAATTTCTAGCGCGGCTCTATGCCGCAGTAAGAAACAGCCCGTATCGCGACAAGATTCTGTTGATCATCACCTTCGACGAACACGGCGGATGTTACGATCACGTTCCCCCGCCGGGCGGCTCGACCGCGCCGTTACCCGGCCCGGTTTCGCGCGACGGCAGATTCCGCTTCAATCGATTCGGCGTCCGTATTCCGACCATTGTAGTTTCATCCTACATTCAACCGGGGACAGTCTTTCGTTCGCCGACCAGCGTTCCGCTCGATCACACTTCGATCCTCGCGACACTGCGCGATTGGAAGAACATGGATAAGAATCTCAACGCGCCGTTTCTGCCCAGCCCGCGCATTCAACACGCGCCCACTCTGGACTTTCTGCTGACACAATCGGAACAAAATAAGATTACGAACTGGCCCGATATTCAGGCAACCTGCAACCCTGACTCGTCCGACGAGTCCTTAAATATGCCCGCTAACGACCTGCATTTGAGCCTGATCGCGGGCGAAGCCAGCCGACGCGCCGGCGTCAAACATCTGGGAGCTGAAGCGGTGGCTGAATTGCGCGGAAAGATAAAAACCTATCAGGACATCGTTGACTATCTTGAACAGCCGCCGATCCCCCTGAATAAACGCGCTTGATCAACCTTTCAGCAGTTCGTTAGGTTCGTTCGCGTTCTCCGCTTCGGGCATTGCCAACGGCGGGAGCTCCAAAATGGAATTTAGGCCGAAGTGCTGTAGAAATTCCGGCGAAGTCGAATATAAAATCGGGCGGCCAGGCCCTTCGGCGCGGCCGGTTTCTTGAATCAAGCCCTTGGTCAACAGGCTCTTCAACATGCTCTCACTGTTCACGCCGCGGATCGAGTCGATCTGCGGACGCGTACAAGGCTGTTGATAGGCAATAATCGCCAGCGTCTCCAACGCGGCGCGGCCAAGATGAGTGACTGCCTCCAGCCCAAGAAAACGCTCGACGATCTCTGTCAGTTCGGGCGCGGTAGTTAATTGGACGCGTCCGGCGTGCCGCTGTAAACGCAGGCCGCGGGCGCGGAGCGATTCGTCCAGTTCCAGCAGGCCGCGTTCGATCACGGAAGTCGTCACATCCAGCGCGGTTGCCAGTTGTGCCAGCGCGGCCGGCTCTGCCGCGACGAATAATAGCGCTTCGAGTTTGACCGCCAGGGGCAGGTCGAGATCAGGCGAGTCGCTCATGCTATAATTGCTCCCGTTCAAAAATCGAAAGTAAAAATGAAGAGAATCGCATTCCCAATTTTCCTATCCGCTCTAATACTTACTTCGCTGGCTTGCACGATTTCCATCGGCGGGCCGGATTATCCGTCGCAGACCATTCCGGTTTCCAGCGAAGCCGCGCAAAGCATTCAGGATGAAGTCAAGCAGGTCATCGCGGCCGGTGCGGCCACAGGCGTGGTCACACTTCAGTTCAACGAGTCTCAACTCACGTCATATCTGGCGTATAAATTTCAATCCCAGGTCGATCCATTGATGACCGATCCGCAAGTGTTCCTGCGCGACGGTCAATTACAACTTTTCGGGAAGGTACAGCGCGGCTGGTTCGAAGCCAATGTTGCCATCTTTACCAGCGTCACCGTGGACGAAAACGGTAAACCCAAGATCGAAGTGATCTCTGCAGATTTCGGCCCATGGCCTGCGCCCGCAGGTTTGAATGACGCCATCAGCTCGATCATCAGCGAAGCCTATACCGGCTCGCTTGGCCCGGTCGCAACCGGCTTCCGACTCGACAGTATCAACATCGCCAACGGCACGATGACTCTGACTGGCCGAATCAAATAGCGGCTGGATTATACCGCAGGACATGCGCTTCAATCGCCTCCTCAAACTGCTGACCGTACTCACAGCATTTGTTTTGCTGACAGCGGGTTGCCGTTCTCCCCAATTCGGCGGCGAGATCACCATCTCCGTCACCGCAGACGGCGGTACGCACGAGGCGCGCGTCAGTGCGGGAAGCACTGTATTGCAAGCGTTACAGCAAGCCGGCTTCGCTCCCGGCGAACTCGACAAAGCCGATCCGCCATTCTATACCGTCCTCAGCAATGGCGACAGCGTCAAGTTGGTGCGCGTCAAGGATGAATTTCAAGCTGAGACGGTCATCATTCCATTCGATCATCAAACCGTCCGCAATGAAACATTGGCAGAAGGTGAAACGCGCCTCGTCCAGGCGGGAGTCAATGGAAAGCAGGAGGTGACTTATCGGCGCCTGCTCGAAGATGGAGTCGAGGTCAGTAAAACCGTGGTCAAGACTGTTGTCCTGCAAGAGGCAGTACCGGAAATCACCATGGTCGGCGCGCAGACATCGTTCACGCCTCTCACCATCCCCGGCGTGCTGGCCTATCTGGCAGGCGGCAACGCGTGGATCATGGACGGCTCGACGGCCAACCGCCGTTTGATCGTCAGCACGGGCGATCTGGATGGAAGGATTTTCTCGCTCTCGCCGGACAGTCAATATTTGATCTTTACGCGTAAATCGAAGAAACCCGCCGATCAGGAGATCAATACGCTTTGGGTCGTACGCGTGATGAACACCACACCCAAACCGCAATGGCTCGGCGCGTATAACGTGGTCCACTTCGCGGCGTGGATTCCCGGAACAAATTCGATTGCATACTCGACCGTCGAACCGCGCGGCACCGCGCCCGGCTGGCAGGCCAATAACGATCTTTGGCGCGTGAGCGTCACGGCCGGCGGATCGCCGCGTAAAGTGTTGGACGCCAACAGCGGCGGCGTGTATGGCTGGTGGGGCATGTCGTTCGTTTACTCCGCGGATGGCCGTTTGGCTTATGCGCGCCCCGATGGAATCGGCCTGGTCGATCAGGATGGCGGCTACCTCAAACCCCTGATGGACATCACGCCCTATAATACGCACAGCGACTGGGCCTGGGTGCCGGCCATTGCCTGGGGCTCGGATGGAGAGACGATATTCGTCGCGACACACGCGCCCGCGCCCGCTCCCGTCTCGGACGACGAATCGCCCTACTTCGATCTCTCCGCCGTTTCACTCCAGAATAAAGTCAGCGCGCCGATGATTCAACAGACCGGTATGTTCAGTTATCCGTCCGCCTCGCCGCTTCGTCAAAGCGGAACGGAAAAGGTCTATCAAGTCGCGTACCTGCAGGCCAT
Source organism: uncultured Anaerolineaceae bacterium (assembly GCA_964502095.1). Classification (GTDB taxonomy): domain Bacteria; phylum Chloroflexota; class Anaerolineae; order Anaerolineales; family Villigracilaceae; genus JACPVF01. The sequence goes on along the minus strand of CAZCUF010000002.1, from coordinate 274,785 downwards.
CTTTCCCGATCAGAGCGAAACCAGCCGTTATCGCCTGATGATCATGGACCGCGACGGATCGAATCGACTCGCCTTGTTCCCTCCGCAGGATTCGGGCGGGATCGAGCCGCAGACTCCCGTCTGGTCGCCGAAGCCGATCCCGGGCCAAACGGGTGATTTCCTCGCGGTGGTCTATCAAGGTAATCTGTGGCTGGTGGACAGCGGGAGCGGCCAATCTTTTCAAGTCACTGGCGACGGATTAATCAGCGTGATCGATTGGAAATAATTTCTCTCCGCACTCGAATATAATTGTCCGGCCAGCAAATAAATGAGGAAAACATGCGAATTCTAATTACAGGGGCCGCGGGCTTTCTCGGCTCTCATCTTTGTGACCGCCTTTTATCCGAAGATCATGAAGTGATCGGCCTGGATAATTTCATTACGGGGAATCCCGAAAACATCGCGCACCTGATGGCCAACCAGAGATTCTCTTTCTTCCGTCACGACGTATCAAATTATATTTTTGTGCGCGGCAAAGTGGACGCGGTACTGCATTTTGCATCTCCCGCCAGCCCCAATCCCAATTCGCCGTCGGGCTATTTCAATCTCCCCATTCAAACCATGAAAGCCGGCGCACTGGGTACGCATAACTGTCTGGGCGTAGCGCGAGAATTCAAGGCGCGCTTTCTGCTGGCTTCCACCAGCGAAATCTACGGTGATCCGGAAGTTCACCCGCAAGTGGAAACTTACCCGGGCAATGTCGATCCGGTGGGCGCGCGCGCCGTGTACGACGAAGCCAAACGATTCGCCGAATCGCTGACAATGGCTTATCACCGCTTCCACAACCTGAACACGCGCATCGTGCGTATTTTCAACACATACGGCCCGCGCATGGACCTGGAAGATGGCCGCGCGTTACCCAACCTCCTCAAGCAGGCATTGCTCGGTCAGCCCCTCACCGTTTATGGCGACGGCCTGCAAACGCGCTCCTTTTGTTTTGTGGACGATTTGATCGAGGGCATCGTGCGCCTGCTGTATTCCGAAGAACACATGCCGGTCAACATTGGCAACCCCATCGAAATGACGATCCTCCAATTTGCAGAAACCATCAACCGCATCACGCAGAACAAGGCCGGCATCACTTTCGTGGCGAACGCGCGCAGTGAACGCGATCCACAGCGCCGCCAGCCGGATATCACGCGGGCACGCGAACTTTTGCGCTGGGAGCCGCGCGTCAGCCTGGAAGAAGGGCTGAGCAAAACAATTCCATATTTCAAAGGAAAATTAGGGCTGGCATGATCCTCACGAACGCGAAAGAACGGACTCGTTTCATCCGTTTTGCATTCGTCGGCGCCATCGGCGCAACGATCGACTTCGGGGTGATGAATCTGCTCACGCATTGGCTGAACATGTCCCTCGTCTACGCGGGAACGATTTCATTCATCTGCGCGGTTATCAGCAACTTCATCTGGAATCGCCATTGGACTTATCCCGAATCGCGTTCGCGTCCGGTGATCTATCAGCTTGGGATGTTCTTTCTCGTCAACTCAGCCGGCGTTTTGATTCGCATCCCGATTCTGCATTTCCTCGAGCCACCCATATTGAGCGCGTTCAACAGCTTTGCACAACTTGGCGCATCCTCGGCAGAGTTTCTGGCCAGAAACGGCACGCTCGCGGTGGCGGTTGGCACGGTTATGTTATGGAATTTTTTCGTAAATCGTAATTGGACGTATAATGACGTTGATTAATCCGTTCCGGCTATGAACACCGCGCATAAGACCGTTATCCCCATTTACAACTCCAAAGGCGATGTGGACGCCTTTTTGGTGTATCCATATTTATTCAACCGAACCGGCGATTGGATCGGATGGGTAACGCCCAAGCGCGAGGTTTATTCGGTGCTGGGTAACTACGTTGGATATTTATCGAACGACCCGCGCGTCCTTCGCAAGCGGACGACAAGCACGCTCAAACCCTACCTCAAGCCGCCGCCGCAACCCGAGAGGTTTTCCCCGCCTGCAACAGTACCACTCGCGCCGCTGATGAGCGAATTGACTTACAGCACTGTGGACGTTCTCGTGGAAGAACCCGAACGCCTGCACGCGCTCGATACGGGCGAATTGCGCGAAGATTTGGATTGACCATCAGCCCATGCAGTCGAAACCCATGAGCGCCTCCCGTGTTCAAATCTCACAACTGATGAATCTGGAACACGCCAACCTGCTCGGCAATGTTCACGGCGGCTGGATCATGAAATTGGTGGACGAAGCCGGCGCCCTGGCCTGTATGCGTCACTCGCAACGAAAAGTGGTTACTGTTGCCATCGACTCGATGGTATTTCGCCAGCCCATCCGCATCGGCGACCTGGTGGTGCTCAACGCGGAAGTAACTTATACCGGCAAAAGTTCCATGGAAGCCGAAGTGCAGGTGCAGGCCGAGAATCCCATCACCGGCGAACGGACGCACACCAACACGGCCTATCTCGTATATGTGGCATTGGACGACGACGGGAAACCGGTCGCGGTGCCTGCGGTGATCGCCAAGACGAAGGCGGAGAAACAGCGCATGGAACAAGCCAAAGTGCGCCAGCAATATCGTTTGCAGAACAAGTAAAACGGACAGGGAAATCCCTTGTCCGTTATTTTTCGGGGGCAATCAACAAGGGCAGGTCTTGCAGGTAACGTTCAGAGAACTCAATAATCACCACATCGGGCTTCTGTTCATCCACCCACGAAAGACTCCATAAGCCGCCGCCAAGGTAATTCTGAATATAAATTCCGCTGCTAAAATGTTCACCCAACAGCGGAATTACGCGGAAGAAAAACGAATCATGATAGATGATCACTTTCGGCAGGCTGGAATTGGGATTGTAGGAAAACATGATCTTTCGCCCGCCGACGGTGATGTTCTTATATGAAGTATGCGTGTCGAAGAGCGGCACAAATTGAATCTTCGATTCGGGAAACAAAGTCGTGCCGATATTGACCGACAAATCCATAAAATCGGGGGCACGTTTCACAACTTTAAAATCCGATTGCGGACGCGGGACCAGATTCGGGTGCGTCTTCTGCAGGACGTTCATCACCTGCTGGTAGGCAATAAACGCTCCGTAGTCATTCCAATGAGTGTCTGTTGCGTAATAAATCTCACGTTCACTTTTTGCCGCCAGCAGTGCCGGGCGCAAGTCAAGGATCTGCGTTTGGCCGTGCTGATGCAAATAATCGATCAATTGATCGAGCTTGGAAACTTTTCCGATAATGGGAACCTGCGGCGGGACTCTCTCGGGGTAGATCGAATTCTTATTGGGCGGCACTACCACCAACAAGGCGATACCGCGCGCGGCGTACTTCGCTGAAAGCGCATCCAGGCTTTGCTGAATGCGGGCCATCTGCTGTTCGGTAAAGGGATCGGCTTTTTGGTAATCCTCGATGTCGTTTTCCGCGGTGTACACCAGCCAGCCGTTGCTCCCGACGATCACTTTCGGGAAGACGCGGTCGCCGATTAGCACGCGCAGGTTCTGGGTCCAGGCAATGAGGCGGCCGCGCATGTAGAACGAGTCGTCGATCGTGTCCGGGTCGAGGGAAAGAGTCCGGAGCGGAACGAACAGCAATCCAATAAAAATTGCGATAAAAATCAAAGAATAAAGGCGATTCTTAATCATCTAAAAACTTCCATAAATACCGGGCAGGAACTTGCTGGCGGTCATCATGCCGACTGAAAGGATGAACAACGCCAACAGAAATAAATCGCCGATGGCGGTGAGCGGCAAACGGATTGCCGGACTCTTCCCGGCGATTCTTTCCATGAACTTTTCCAGCAGAGGGAATATCGGCAGTGAAAAGAGAATCCCGAATCCGAAGGCCAGCCAGAAGGAGGGCTCAAGGAACGGAAGCGGCGCGGTCTGCGTGAAAGAGAGCGGAACGTAGCCGCTGGCATCGCCCGCGAGGCGGCGCATGAAAGCCAGCGCATAAGGCAGATCCGGCGCGCGGAAGATCAGCCACGTGAACAGGATGGCGGCCAGCGCGTAAAGATGACACAGTGGCTGTAAGGTTCCACGCAGCCAGCGCCCAAGAAAGAGACTCTCGAGCGCGAGAAAAATCCCATGCAACAGGCCCCAGATCACGAATGTCGGCGTCACGCCATGCCATAGTCCCGTCAGTAAAAAGACGATCAGGATATTCAGCGGCTGGCCGACGAATCGAATCCGCCTGCGTTCGAGCGGATAAAAAACATAGTCGCGGAACCAGGTGGAAAGCGAGATATGCCAGCGCCGCCAAAAGTCGCCGACCGATTGGGAAATGTATGGGTAGTTGAAGTTCTCGATGAAATTCAAACCCATCATCGAAGCCAGGCCCAGGGCCATATCCGTGTAACCGGAAAAGTCGAAATAAATTTGCAGGGCGTAGGAGATCAGCGCCAGCCAGGCCAGGCCGGGAGTGGCGTGAGAAATCGGTAAACCGAAAACGGCGTTTACCACTTTCGCCAGCACATCTGCAATGAGAAGCTTCTTGGCAAAACCGAGGATGAAGCGCCGAATCCCAGCCGCGATTTGCGGCGAGGAAATGGACGGCGCGGTCAGTTGATCGGCCAACGTCCGATAACGGACAATTGGCCCGACCAGGATTTTAGGAAAGAGAAGTACATAAAATGCGAACGAAATGAATTTCTTCTCCGGCTGGACGATCCCTTTTTGAACATCGATCAAATAGGAGATAACCTGAAAGCTGATATAGGAAAGCCCAAGCGGAAACGCGAGCGACAACAGCCAGGCGTTTAAACTCTGCGGCAAATGCGGCGCCAAACCGAAGAAGATCGCCAGGCCGTACGTGGTAAGCAGTTTTAGAAAAATCAAAAGACCGAGGTTCGCGGCCAGCCCGATGTAAAAAAGCGATTTTGTTTTATTCCGGCCGAGTCGCAAACCGAGCCAATAATTGAACAGGATGACGGCGATCATCAACGGAATGTAGGCCGCCTGCCCCCAGGAATAGAATATCAGGCTGGCCAATACTCCCACAGCAGGCCGCCAGCGAGGCTGTGCAAAGAAGTAAACGATCAGAAAAAACGGGAGGAACAGGAATAAGAACAGCGGCGTATTGAAATTCATGGTGCGCTCAAAGAACTATTATAATGGACAGGCTATTCGATATGATTAACTCGTCCTTCTTTCAAAAAATCAGGAACTGGCCTGTTGTTTTACTGATTATCGTCAACATCTCAGTCGGGCTATTCGTCTTCCGGGATTACGGCTTCTCGCTCGATGAACCGCTTTTCTACGGCTACGCAGACGCCATTGGCTACGCCTATTCACCCTGGCAATGGTTCAGCGGACATTTCGATATCAATCAGGCCTTCGGTCCCAGCGCGTGGGATCACGCCAACCGCGGCCCGGCTTATTTGCTGATCGCGCGCGAACCGGCGCATCTTCTGCAGGCGTTCGGCCTGGATCAGGCCTCGGCCTGGCATTTGCTCAACTTCCTCGCCTTTCAAGTAGGCGTATATTTTTTCTACGTACTTTGCCGGCGCTGGATGAAACCGTGGGCGGCTTTCTTTGCAACCGCCTTTTTCTCCACACAACCCGTGATGTGGGAGCACGCCTTTATCAATCCGAAAGATCCGCCTTTTCTGGTTTTCTTTTTGATCTCACTGGAACTCGGCTTTCGGATGGCAGATCATCTTGCCGCCCCTCTCCCGGACGAGAAACCGGTTCAAACCCTCAAAGCCATCCTTCTGCCTGCCATCGTCCTCGGCCTGACGACCAGCATTCGCGTACTTGGGCCGATGGCGGCTGTCCTGGTTGTTTTTTATTTCCTGTTGTTGAAGCGCCCCGCGAAAATCTGGTGGTTCATCCCTTATGGCCTGATCGCCATTCTGGTCATGTTTATTACCTGGCCTTATTTGTGGGAGTCGCCGATCAAGAACTTCATCGGCACGATGAACTTTATGTCCGATAACCCCACCGAACTACGCGTGCTGTTTTACGGCCAGTTATATCGGGCGGATAATCTTCCAATTCGCTACCTGCCCAGCCTTCTGCTCTTCACATTGACCGAACCTGTTTGGCCGCTGGCCTTCTTCGGCGCGCTGGCGGGGATCGTTTACAGCCTGAAAAAGAAAATCAACTGGAAGAGCCTCTCCACAGTTCTGCTGTGGTTCGTAATCCCAATGGGTTATGTGCTTTGGAAACGTCCGCCGATGTACGACGGCTTTCGGCATTTCATGTTTATCGTCCCGCCGCTATTCGTGCTGGGCGGCCTGGCGCTGGAAGCGCTCTTCGACTGGGTAAAGCCGATCTGGATCAGGGCGCTTGTAATCACAGCCCTGCTCGCGCCGGCCTTGATCGCGGACGTGCAACTTCATCCCTATCAATATACCTATTACAATCAATTTGTCGGCGGCACAGGGCAGGCCGCTTACAGCTTCGAAACCGATTATTGGGAAACCTGCTATAAGGATGCCATGCAAGCGCTCAATGCTTTCGCATACAAAAAACCGAAAGTCTTTGTGCGGCGCGAGGGTTACATCGCCGCATATTACGCGGACACGCGGATCAAGGTGATCGATGGAAGCTCCCGGTCGAACGGCCCTGTTCACGGCGATTACTTCCTGACCAACTCGCGCGCTAACCCGGGCATTCAAAGATATCGAAACAACAGGCAATTGATCGTCATCGAACGCGATCACGCGGTATTCTGTGTCGTGGATAAAATTTCGAAATGAACATTTCACATCGGGAACGTATGCAATCCTGCCTGCGCGGCGAACAAACCGACCGCGCGCCGGCCGCGCTTTGGCGTCATTTTCCAGTGGACGATCAAAATCCGCAAACGTTGGCCGCGGCCGCGCTAAATTTTCAGCGCACCTACGATTTCGACCTGGTCAAAGTTACGCCCGCCTCCTCGTTCTGTCTCAAGGATTGGGGCGTGGAGGATGAATGGCGTGGACACACAGAAGGAACGCGCAGTTATACCAAACACGTTGTCCATACACCGCAGGATTGGGAACATTTGCGCGCGCTCGATCCATCTGCGCCGCATCTTGCGGACCAATTAACCTGTCTCCGTTATATCCGCGCCGAACTCGGCCCGGACGTTCCCGTACTGCAAACCATCTTTAGCCCATTGGCGCAGGCTAAAAACCTGGCCGGCGGGCAGACTCTCCTCGCGCATATGCGACTCTACCCCGAAGCCGTGCAGCGCGGGCTTGAGGTCGTCGCGGAAACAACCCGCCGCTTTGTAGAAGCCGCGCTCGCAACCGGCATTGACGGCGTCTTTTATGCCGTTCAACACGCACAGGCCGATCTGCTCAGCCTCGACGAATACATGGCGTTCGGCGTGCCGTTCGATCGGCGCGTGCTGGAACCGAGCCGTGGCTTGTGGTGCAATATGCTTCATCTGCACGGACATAACGTTTACTTCGATCTCGTCTCTGAGTTTCCATTTCAAATCGTCAACTGGCACGACCGCGAGGGCAGTCCGTCTCTGGCCGAAGCGCAGAGAAAATTCGAGGGCGCGGTGTGCGGCGGCCTGAGACAGGATACGCTGGTTTACGAGGACCAACTCAAAGTCCGGGAGGAGGCGGCAGACGCGCTCGCACAGACGAAAGGTCGAAGGTTTATCCTTAGCACCGGCTGTGTCGTGCCCGTCATCGCCTCGCATGGAAATTTGATGGCGGCCAGAAAGAGCGTCGAAGTATGAGCCTGCGGGTGATCTCAGGCGAAGCAGGAGGGCGCAAACTAAAAGCAGTGCCCGGCGATACGACGCGTCCCATCACCGACCGCGTGAAGGAGGCTTTGTTCAACATCCTATCCGGCGATGTGATTGATTCGAATTGGTGGGATTTGTTCGGCGGCACGGGCGCGGTGGGTATAGAGGCATTGAGCCGCGGCGCGGCATTTGTCCGTTTCAGCGAACGCGAACGGCTTGCCATCGAAACCATCCGCTGGAATCTGGAACATTGCCGATTTTCCGAGCACGCCGAAATCCGCCGCGGCGACGCGTTCGCGTTATTGGCGTCCCAACCCGACCGCGCTTTCGATTACGTTTATATCGCGCCTCCGCAATACCGCGAGTTATGGTCGCACGCATTGCTGGAACTGGATGCGAACATCAGCTGGCTGAGTGAGGCCTCCTGGGTGGTAACGCAGATCGCGCCTAGAGAATATCAACTGCTTGACCTGCAAAATCTCGAGGAATTCGACCAGCGCAAATACGGCAATACCCTGCTGGTGTTTTATGAACGAAGAAGCGGCTCATAGGCCGCTTCATTTTTACATGGCTGTTTTCGTCGCGCTTGCTATTTCCACGGCGCGGTGATGAGCACATTCTGGTCGTCTGCCGCGTGGCCGAGATAGGACAAGCCCCAGGCTTCCTCGATCGTTTTCAAAAGCGAATAATGCGTGTACTGCGTTTCATCTTTGAAACCTGTTTTGACCTGCGGCGAAATCAATACTACAGGGATGCGCCCGCCGGCGTTTTCCTCGGGCAGGCCGCAACAGCTATGCTTCCCCTGCCCTTCATCCCAGGTAATGACCAGTAAATAGGATTCGCCGGTGGCGTCCAAAGCTGGGACGATCTTATGGGTGAAGTTGAACAGCCATTGATCGGAAACATCAATACCGCAATCGTGCGCGTCGTTGCACAGGTTAGGCGTGACGAAGATGAAATTCGGCAGTGACTTGGACTCGATATCCGCGTCCAGTTGAGTCAGCGGGACGATGTGTTGTTCACAGCGGTCGGCATTCAACCGAATCGGGTCGAAGTAAATGAACGGATTATGCTTCTGGACATAGAGCAGTGTACTGCCGATGAAACAGGGCGACGGCATACTCTCCTGATAGGTTCGCCACGTGCGGCCGCTGGCTTCGATCTGGTCCGGCAGGCTGGGCGCGTTGATGAAACAATCTTCGCAATCGGATTTAACTCCAAACGTATCCCCGCCCATCATAGCCAAATAGTTCGGCAGGCTGGGATGCACCACCGCGTAGAATTGCGTTAGCAAAGTGTACGCGTCTGCAAGTATATTGTAGTAGGGCGCTTTCGGACTGCCGATGATCGTGCCGAATTCCTTGTTCTCGAAGACGACCATCACGATGCGCGTAAAGTTGGGCACGAGCGGCTGGGGCGTGGCCGAGGGCGCGGGCGTATCCGTGGGAGTGACCGTGGAGGTCGGCAGGGCAAATGTCGGCGGGGGAGACGCGGTGGGCGTAACCGTTGCAACCACCGGCGCACAACTCAAGACGATCACCAAAAGCAGTAATGCAAATCTTTTCCGAAAGCGGGGCATAAACACCTCGAAGTCTTTTTTCAAACCGGCTTTTGTTGTATCATAGATCGAAACAATCTGCAATTGAAAGGATTGGCATGGAAATTCAAACCGTCAAAATCGAAAAACCGGAAGCGGTCAATTTTATTCTGGGGCAGTCGCATTTCATCAAAACCGTGGAAGACTTGCATGAGGCGCTGGCCGGCGCGGTTCCGGGCATCAAGTTTGGGCTGGCATTTTGCGAGGCTTCGGGTAAATGCCTCGTGCGCTGGAGCGGCACAGACGAAGCCATGCTCGAATTGGCCAGAAAAAACGCACAGGCCATCGGCGCGGGACACTCGTTCATTATTTTTCTGGCGGAGGGATTCTTCCCGATCAACGTGCTGAACGCGGTCAAAGCCGTGCCGGAAGTGGCGCATGTGTTTTGCGCCACAGCCAACCCGACCGAAGTGCTGGTTGCCGTAACCGAACAGGGACGCGGCGTCCTCGGCGTGGTGGACGGCTTCGCGCCCAAAGGCGTGGAAGGGCCGGACGATCAAATATGGCGCAAAGACCTTTTACGCAAATTCGGATATAAGATCGCGTAAGCTCAAACTTCTAGCCCGAATGGGTGAACTTCCATCAAATTAGCAGGTGATAAAATTCTTTTGAGATCATTATGACTTCCAGACGCGCCCCCGGTAAAATCATTCCACGCGCCTTCCCCGGCATTCAAGCTGACGAGATCGAAGAATTGATCGCGCGCAGCCGCGTACAATCGTACCCGGCGGGCGCTATTCTATGCCGCGAGAATGCGGTGGAACATACTTTTTATATGCTGCTCGAAGGTGATGTGGAAGTGAGCAAGAGCATCAATAACAGCGACGCGCGCTTGTTGAAAACGCTCAGCGCGGGCGATTTCTTCGGAGAAATGGCCCTGATCCACAACGCGCCGCGCGCCGCCACAGTCACGGCCAAAACCGATGTGGTCGTGCTCGAACTGGATAAACCGGCCTTCGACATAGTTCTTGAACACAGCCCAAGCGTAGCGCTGGCCATGGTGCGCGAGATCAGCAGCCGCCTGCGGCAGAACGACGAACTGGCAATCGAGGATGTGCGTCTGCGCGCCGCCGAACTGGCGGAGGCATATCAGAAATTAGCCGAGCAGGAATTGACGCGCCGCGAATTTCTGACCACTGTGGCGCATGAACTTCGCACACCGTTGATGGCCGCCGACGGTTATTTGCAAATTTTAGAAAAGGGTTTGCTCACCGGGCAAAATCTCGAGGGCGCCATTCATACCGTGGCGCGCAATGTCAATCAGATCGTCGCGCTGGTCAACGATATTTTATTCTTGCAGGAGATCGAACTCGTCCTGCCCGAATTCAAGGCGGTGGATTTGAGCGCGGTGGCGGAGAGCGTAGCCGCGTCGTACGCGCAAAAAGCCGAAGTAAAACGAATCAAGCTCAAGGTTCAGAAAGACCGGAACCTGCCCGAGGTGGCCGGAGATTCCCGGTCACTGGAACGCGCGCTGACCGCGCTGGTGGATAACGCCATCAAATTCAGTCCGCAGGATAGTGTGGTCGAAATCCAATTCAGCGCGCAGGGCGATCAGGTGCTGACAACGGTCAGAGATTACGGCATCGGCATCTCGCCGAATACGCGCCCGCGCATCTTCGATCGGTTTTATCATCTCGAAAAAAGCGGCGACGAATTGTACGGCGGGCTGGGGCTTGGGCTGGCGATCACGCGCCAGGTGATTCAACAGCACCGCGGCACGCTGGATGTGGAAAGCACGCCGGGCCGCGGCAGTACGTTCAAGATCAAACTGCCGATTTGGAAAAAGAAATGAGCCGCCCGGCTCATTTTGATTCGGCAAATTCCACGATCAACTTTTGATGTTCGCCATAAAAGGAACGCGCAGAAAAGGGCGGATCGCCGCGTCGCATCGCGCGAATGCGACTCAACAGGACGGGCAGATCCTCCACGACCGGCAGTTCGCTCACCTGCTCATACGGAACCCATTCGGCTGTTCCCTCACGAGAGGGTTGTATCTCGCCCTGCGGATTCTCTCCGACAAAAATATACAGGCAAATACCGATCTCCCCGGCGTCAACAACCAATGTGCCACACAGCCACAAGTCGGCGCGTAGACCGGATTCTTCGAGCAGTTCGCGCCGCGCCGCCGAGAGCACGTCTTCACCGCGCTCCACGTGACCGCCGAGTCCGTTGTATTTCCCGGCCCAAATACGTTTGGTCGGCGCGCCTTTGAGTAACAGGTACGCGTCGCCGCGCCGTAGAAAAAGCGCGGTGCGCGGAATGAGCATGTATCGGCCGCGGCTGACTCCCTGATCGGATTGAGGCATGGGTTTTTTGTTTCCTTTGCGCATGCTATAATTTTTCCACCATTTTAACTGATTGCCGATTAAAATCCAAAAAATAGTTTGTACCGCAAAACGTCACTCGAAACAACAGCTGTGCGCCTGGTTAGTTCGCTGAAATGAAAATGAACGCTGAGAAGATCCGAGGATGACATGCAAATTAAAGTGAAAGATATTGACATGTACTATGAAGAGGCGGGCTTGGGGCGGCCTCTTCTGATGCTCCACGGAATGCCCAGTGATCACCGCCAAATGACCTACGACCTGGAACCGTTATTCCAAAGCAGGGATGGATGGCGGCGCATCTATCCCGATCTGCCCGGCATGGGGAAAACGCGCGCCGCAGATTGGATTACCCATCAAGACCACATGCTGGATATTACGTTAGAGTTCATGGACGCGATCGCGCCCGGTCAAAGATTTGTTGTCGCGGGGACATCGTATGGAGGCTATTTGGCGCGCGGGGTTGTCCATCGTCGAGGCGATCAGCTGGACGGTCTGATGTTAGACGCGCCGGCGATTGAGCCTCAATCGAAAAATCCATCGCTTCCCGAACATCGAGTGATCCATACCGACGAAGCGTTTCTCGGCGCTCTCAAACCGGACGAACAGACTGTGCGGGAAGTGGCTGTTGCCCAAAGCATGCTTGTGCTGGAGGCGTTCAGGGCTTCGATCGCGCCCGGCATCTCCATCGCCGATCATCCATTTTTGGAGCGGCTCAACCAAAACTACCGCTTCACATTCGATGTAGATCGGTTGACGAAGCCGTTTCCCGGACCTGCGCTCATCATGACGGGCAGATTCGATCAATGGTGCGGCTATCAAGACGCCTACAATATTCTGGATAACTATCCAAGAGGCACCTTCATTGTTTTCGACCGGGCGGGGCACGGTTTGGCCCGCGAACAACAACCGCTCTTTCGCGCGCTGGTCGGCGAATGGCTGGACCGAGTGGAAGAATATACGTCATCGCAAAAATTAGCGCGAGCGACAAACTAAACATTTCCAGTATATGCCCTGGCGCAAACCGCTGGGACATACTTGTTGACAAAAGGTTTCATTCATGCATCGTCAAATAAGAAAAGCGCGGCTATCTTTCGTTATTCCTGTTTCTTTGATGATTCTATCGCTTGCCTGTCAAAGCGTGACCATAACCATAGACGGCAATCCGTCCGCACCCAAATCTACTGCGCATACCCGGCAAGTCGGTTTTGATTTTTCGGGGCAGATTCCGTCTTCTCCGAAGGGCGATGTTTCCGCCAGACATCACTTGTTTCTTCACGAATATCCCATGCCGGGCAACGGATTCGTGAGTGGGATCATTTACCTCAACGACAGCGACAAAGCAGTTGAAACCTTTGACGTGTTGATTTTGCGCCCAAATGACGACGGCTGGAGGGTAATTTATCGCATCCAGTTATCCGACGACTCCCCTCCCGCCCAAACAGGAACTACCTCAGTAAACCTGCCGTCTCCGCTAGCGGTTCAAAGGAATGACATTTTTGCGCACTGGCAGGACGGCCCCAACGGCGCAATACCGTTGAATATCGGCAACCGGTCAGTGGATGGTTTTAGCGCTGGACAATTTGGCTTCCAATCTTCCAAAATTGAAGTCGGACAACAGATCGGTGCCAATGGATTTAGCGGACAACGCGACTACTTTATCAATGTGGTGTTCTCAATAAATCCGTGAGGGAGCGCCAACCCGAATCCGCCCTTGAACCTGTTGACCGGCGCGTGGAAACATCAAACTAAATTACAACAACTTCCGTTTCCAACATGATCGAGTATCTGTCAAAAACCGCCTCCCGAATCATGTTGACAACGGATAAATATTCTTCGGGAGTCGCATTACCACAATTTACTATATTCAACGGCTGAGTTTTCCAGATACCGCAATTGCCGATTCTTCTGCCGGCCCAGCCCATTTCCTCGATCAGCCATGCCGCCGGTATCTTCACCTTTTCTGTTTCATCCCGATTCTTGCGAACGACGGCATTATATTTTAAATGTTTCTGGGGATAGTATTGTATATTCGGGCATATTTTTCGGACGGCTTCAAGCTGGTCCCATGTGATCAGCGGGTTTTTAAAAACACTGCCTACAGTTCCCACCGTATTAACATCGGGCAATTTCCGTCTTCTTATATTAACAACCGCCTGATATACATCCTTAATATCATAAGGCGGACTCTTGATCTTGGCCAATTCGCTCTCGACCGATTCATACCGCGACTTATAGCTGGTATTCAAATCGGGGTTTTTTCTCAGCCTGAGCGTAATACCGATGATTGCACACTCACCATGAAGTGTCTCTTTGAAAATACTGGTTCGATAACCCAAATTACATTGCTCTACCGAAAAGGTCCTTCTTGTTCCAGACGAGAACATAATGGCGTCCACTGACAAAAGGCTTTCGTGCAGATTCTGTCCGTAGGCGGCAATGTTCTGAACGGGAGCCGCGCCAGCCGTTCCGGGTATCAACGCCAAATTCTCAACGCCGCCCCAGCCGTTCGATACAGCATATTCCACAAACGAAGACCAATTTTCGCCCGCGCCTATTTTTACATGAACAAAATCGTCATCTTCGTAAACGACTTCCACGCCCCTTATATTCATCTTTAATACAAGGCCTTGATAATCCTCCGTGAATAATATGTTGGAGCCGCCCCCAAGAACAAGAATCTTTCCGCCGGGAATTTCCCTTCCACGAAGGATTTGCTCGAGTTCAGAAGCGGATGTTATTTCAACGTAATATTTCGATGCCACGTCCAGCCTTAGGGTGTTCCTAGTCAGTAACGAGACATTTTGTTGTAATTTCTCGATATACATTTCACATTCCGATGTTTTGCCGGCAGGCAAGCGTCAGGCATTACAAGCTTTTCAAAAAATATTCTCGCATCATGGCAATTTCAAGAGCAGAGATGTCCCCAACCAACATTGGCTTACCCCCTGCCCGCCGCCGATAGCAAGACAGAAGGAATGAGGGCTGGGGAATATCAACGAAACGGAAGCAACTATCCCGTCGGAAAATGATGCGGAGTATTTCATCTTTTTAATTTCTCGCGTTCGGTATCCCATAGTTTTGTGAATCGTTCAAAGACATCCGAAATAATTTCCAGTTCTGCGGCTGTGTAACCGGAGATCAACTCGTCTTGCGCCTTTCGCGCGGATTCAAACCACGAGGCGGCTTTTTCGGCGCTCGCTTTTGCGGGGGCGATTAATGTTCCGCGCCTGTCATTTGGATTTGGCTTTCTTTCAATTAAACCTGCCTTTTCGAGTCGGTCGAGCATGGCGGTGGTCGCGCCAGAGGTGAGACCCGTGTGCCTTGAAATTTCGGAGGGGGATGCGGAGCCTTTGAGGAAGAGGAGGCGCAGACATTCCATGTCGGTGACGTTGACGCCCGCCCATTCGCTGACGGCGTTGCGGAAGAGCGTGAGGTTCACGCCGTAGTCGCGCACGGCCGCGAGGGCGCGTTGTTTCAATTCGGTTTTGGAGTTGGTCACGGCAATACCCTTGACATTATCTTGATTATAAAGTATCTTTATTGTATAACAAATTTCAAATTAATGCAAGGATAAAAAGGAGTTTGAAATGAGCCCGACAAAAGTTACCAAAAAATCCAGCACAGGATTGTCGCGTGAAGAAATCGCGGCGATGAAGGAAACGCTCAAAGAGCGGAAGATGGCGGCAAACAAAGAGGAGATGGAGAAGGCGGTCTTTGCGGCGTTCGCCAAAATGAAAGATAACGAACGCTCGATGGCGAAAAAGATTCATGAGATCGTCAAAGCTGTCGCTCCACAACTGACACCGAAGACATGGTACGGAATGCCCGCCTACGCCAACGCGGACGGTAAGGTTGTATGCTTCTTTCAAGCGGGGAGCAAGTTCGGCTCGCGGTATTCCACGTTCGGTCTCACCGATTCGGCGAACCTTGACGATGGCAATATGTGGGCGGCTGGATTTGCGCTAGTGAAGATGACTTCCGCCGAAGAGGCGAAGATCACCGCGCTGGTGAAGAAGGCGGCGAGTTGATCGCATCTTCCTGAGAAATCTATATTGACGTTGGCCGGCTTCGCGTAAATCATGTAGTGCCGCTTATATTAATTCACAAATTGAAGGAACTGAAACATGAGAAAACTCATTGTGCTTGAACACATCTCTCTTGATGGCGTTATTCAAGCCCCAGGCGGGCCAGATGAAGATACCAGCGGCAACTTCGCATATGGCGGATGGATAGCGGGACATTCCGACGAAAGTCTTGGAGCGGCGCTGAGAAAGCAGATGAATTCGCAATTCGACTTATTGGTAGGGCGTACAACCTTTGAAATTTGGGAATCGTACTGGCCTCACCATGCAGACGTTTGGCCCAATGTCAACACTGCAACCAAGTACGTCGCCTCGAATACCAGGGCTTCTAGCAATTGGCAGCCCTCCGTGTTTTTAAACGGAGCTATTGCGGAAGAGGTCGCAAAAATCAAGCAACAGCAGGGTCCCGATTTGCATGTTTGGGGCAGCGGCAACCTGCTTCAGACTCTTATCAAGCATGATTTGGTTGATGTGTTCTGGTTAATGATATATCCAATAACTTTAGGCGCTGGAAAGCGTTTATTTGCTGATGGCACGATCCCAACAAAGTTCAAAGTAACGGAAAGCAAGGTCACTTCGGAAGGGGTTATTATTGTGAATTACGAGCGCGCGTCTGCTCTTAACAGTAAATAAAGTCTTGCACAACAAAACGCCAGCCGTAAGAGATGGAAATCTTTTGCGGCTATTTTTGTCTTGACGGTTTTAGAATTCATGTTCCGTAAAATGTGAATTTCCTTGTAGAAAGGGAAACTCATGAACAACCAAGCGCCCGACCTCCCCAACATTAGCGCGCCTGCAACCATCAACATTGAATCTCGTATGATAGATAAAATCGCCTAAATCTGGAGGTTCTATGGCATTGGCAGATATTATCCTCACGAGCAATCTGACTCGTCGGTTCGACAAAATAACGGCAGTAGATCATGTTACCTTGCAGGTCCCGCAAGGAAGCATTTACGGGTTTCTCGGTCCAAACGGCGCGGGAAAAACCACGACAATTCGCTTACTGTTGCGCTTAATTCGTCCCGATGAAGGCACGGTTCGTATTTTTGGACTTTCGTTGCCTCAACAGCGACAGGCAATTCTTCGGAGGGTGGGGGCGTTTGTGGAACTGCCATCGCTATATCCACATTTAACAGGCTACGAAAATCTTGACATCACAAGACGCTTGCTTGGCGCAAGCCGCCAGAAAATAAACGACGTTCTCGAAATCGTCCATTTGGAAAAAGATTCAAAGCGGTTGGTGCGGGGTTATTCCTTGGGGATGCGCCAACGCCTGGCTTTAGCGCTTACGCTTTTAGGAGACCCAGAACTTCTAATTCTGGATGAGCCGACGAACGGATTAGACCCAGCAGGGATTCAAGAAATACGAGCGCTGATAAAACATTTGGCAACAGAGCGGGGAATAACAGTTTTCATATCCAGTCACTTACTCAATGAGGTGGAGCAGGTCGCCACCCATGTTGGAATTGTGCTTAAGGGCAAGTTGATCTTTCAAGGCACATTGAACCAACTTCGAGCGGAGAGTGAAGCGTATGTTCAAATTAAAACAAGTCAGGCAGAAGCCGCGGTTCAACTTCTAACAAATCACGGTTTTACCGTTCGACAGTTTTCAAACGACGAAATACGCATTGATGATCTGCAAGTCAATTCATCAACAGTTACCAAGTTACTGGTGCAAAATCAAATAGAAGTTTCTCAAATCAACAAAATCAACCCATCGCTCGAAGAAATTTTTATGCGACTGACTTCAGGGAAGGAAGGTTGAACATGAAAGAATTAATCATTGCCATCCAAGTGGAAGCAATAAAATTGCGCCGCACCCTTGCATTTTGGATGATGTTCCTGGCGCCATTAGGGATTGTGGGGCTAACCACGCTTTTCAATATTCGTCTCGCCGCAGACGTTTCTGGAGCCGATAAAGACGCCTGGGCAATCATGGTACGCGACACCTTGGGGTTTTGGGTCGTGCTTATGTTGCCGATGTTTGTCGCTCTTGAAAGCTCGCTTATGGCGCAACTCGAACATAGCCAAAAGATGTGGAAGCATCTGTTCTCTCTTCCCACTCCCCGTTGGACAGTGTATCTTGCAAAACTTATGATCACCATGTTGATTGTCGGCGTATCTACTATTGTACTTATGGTGGGAATTATTTTGTCGGGCTGGCTTTTACAAAAATTCGGAATTCGCCCAGATTTTATTTGGATCGCCCCAAATCCATCATGGACTGTTGCCATTCGTACTGCCCTGCTTGTATTTATACTTTCATGGTGCATGATCGCTTTGCAAACTTATGTGAGTATGAAATGGTCGAGTTTTATCGTAGCTTTAGGAATTGGAAGCGTGGGATCCATGCTGTCTTTTATTCTTGTCCGAAGCGTTACACTCGCGCAAGTAATTCCCTGGTCTTTGCCCTTTAATGCGTTGGAACCTTACATCAAGCAACAAACTTCGTTAGGCTTGCCGCTGTTCGTAAGCCTTTCGGGTACTCTTATTTTTACAATGCTTGGGCTATGGGATTTGAGTACAAAAGATATTGCCTGAAAATAAAGTCTTAAACAGTTATCCGCCCGAAGACACGGATTATGATAAAACCGGCACGGTAAATGACCCCCGCCAACATAAGAATCGAAAAATTCATGAATTTTGTATCGTTTATGAATTCGGCAATGCGAGGATACAAGCATAAAGAAATTGGCCACTATGCAATTGAAAGTTCCTCCAATTCCCTCTTGAAACCAGCATGCGATGAATATATAATTTATCTAGACAAGCGCATGTGATCTTTATAGTTGAGGAAGTACGCTCAAAAGTTCGTTTCATTCCTCTGGAGGAAAACATGCACCCCCAACCGCCTGTACTGCAGATCCCGCCACCCGATGTAACCCAGCCGCCACCTCCGCAATCGGAGATAGTATCGCCACCGGCCCTGCAACCGACACCCTCTATTGTGCCAGAAAAACCGACCGTTTTACCAGCGACACAGCCCAAAAAGTCACGATTTGGAACGATTTTCTCGGCATTGGTTATCTTATTTCTCTTGTTAGGGCTTGGTGGATTGGGATACTGGGCTTATCAACTCAACTCCAACCTGAAGGCAACCCAACAAGACTTGGCGAGATTGCAAGTGAATTATGATAAGCTAGCTACCGAGAAAAATTCACTGGCTGTATTGCTTGCAAGAACCCAGTCTGAGCTTGTGAAGATCAGGAGCGATCTAGTTACTACCCGATCTGACCTGACGAAGTCAAGAGATGACGCCGCCGCGTTGCAAGACAGAATGGATAAGGCCGGCAAGTTAACAGAGGTCTTGATCGTTCACAAGGTGGATAATGCAACCGATGATGTCATTGAAAGGAAAATTCTGGCCTCCGGCGATGCCAAGTTACTACGCCTATTTTATACTTTCAAGGTAGATTACAAAAAGGGTAATGCAAGCTTAAATATGTCCAACTACCTTAATTGGAGAAATTATTTAGTTGAAGCTATAAGGGACTCGTTGGAATAGGTTCTCTGTGCAAACTTCTCATGCCACGCGATTCTATAAATCAATCGCGTGGCGCAGATTGCGCGTGCAGAACGCGCTGTGGCTTCACAGCCATCCATAAAGGCGGATATTTTTTGATATTTTCTGCAATCATTTGAGAGCGACGCGCGGCTATCATCAGTCAAAACGAAAATTTCGCAGGAGAATACAGTATGTCTTTCACAGTCCTATATGCCGCGCTCGCCCTTCTGGTGTTGATCGTTATCTTTGGATTAACTTACAAAATAAAGGGACTGAAAACCGCCTTCGTCACAACGGGCATCGCCTTTACCGCTTCGGCAATATTTTTTGTTGCGCTCATCTATGCAATTGTCACCATAATGCCAAAATAACTTGGGTTAAATTACAACCCGCTCCCCCGAAAATCCGTCAGCCGACTGTGATCAAATCCTTCAATCGGTCGAAGGTGGCTGGGCCGATGCCCGAGACATTCATGATATCTTCGATGCGTTGAAACGGTCCGTGCTCGGTTCGATAATCTACGATTTTTTGCGCGGTGGTCGGGCCAATGCCCGGCAGACTGTCCAATTGATCCAGTGAAGCGGTGTTGATATTGACCAGTTCATCGGTCGAGGCAGGTTGCGTTGGCTGGCCGGAAGAAAAATCGCTGACAGCGGCGCTTTCCCCCGAAAACGGAATCACCAACTGCTGTCCGTCTTTGAGGCGCGCCGCCAGGTTGATGCTCCCGGTATCGGCATCGGCCAGCAATCCGCCTGCGGCATTGATCGCATCCTGCACGCGACTACCCTCCGCAAATTCGTACAAACCTGGGCGCGGCACTGCGCCCACCACATTCACGATAATCGGCGTTTTCGTCGGAGCGGGCTGAAGCTCAATCGGTTGGCCGGATGGCAAACGACTCACCAGCCAGAATAACCCCGCCAGCAAAAAGCCCGCCGCCACGCCAACCAATACTTGCAACACGGAACGCATGCTCAAATTTTACTTCAACTTCATCACCAGTAAAGATTCTCCGAAGAACGACAACGCTTTCGCAAGGCCTGCCAAACGCGCAAGGCGGCGGAAGTATCCGGGCATTTCATCGAAGGCAACGCACTCGAATCCAAATTTTTCATAAAATTGGCCAAGCGAAGAACGACAGGTAAGATACAGCGGACGCGGGTTTTCCAACAGCAGACGCTCGATCACCTGCCGCGCCACACCTTGCCCGCGATAAGCAGGCTCGACGGCAATCGAGGCCAGCTCAAGGATATCATCCCCGTGCCGTTTGATCTGGCCGCAACCGACCATGTCGCCGCGCTCATTGACAGCCAGGATAAAACGCCTCCAATCCAGGCCGATGGGATTGATCCCGGTTAAATGAATCAATCCGCGAATGGAAGTTGAATCCTCTTCGACGGCGCGGCGCAAAGAGAACTCAGCCAAAGACGCCTCCCGCCGCCAAAATGGTGAACGAACCCACAAACCAATGAATCAAAAATGGGTAGAGGAACGACTTCGTTCGATAGGCGACCCAGCCAAAGGCAAAACCGCCAAAAATAGTGGAGAGCGTCTCGATCTCCGGCTTGCTCAAATGCGCCAGCGCGAACGGGACAGCCTGCAACCAAAGCGCTTCGGGGCCGAATTTGCGGGCGTACCCAAAAAGAATCCAGCCGCGGAAAAGAAATTCCCAGCCGAACAGATCGAGAAACGTGTTCCACGGCAAGCCCTTAATCTGCGGCTGATAATAGGCCTGCATCGTCCCGCCGCGCGCCACCAGCCACAGAACGGGCGCGATCAAAACAACGGCGATCAAGGTGATGACGATACCCGCCTTCCAATCGCCAAATGTAAAACCGTAGTCGCGCGGATTTTCCCGAAAGAAAAGGATGATGAATAGAAGGGGAAGCACAAGATACAAAATCGTCCGATCCCAGCCCTTGTCGGGAGTCAGCTTGTGATAATAGTCCACCATCAATAACAACGTAGAGACAATGGTGATGGTGACGGTCTTCCAGTCAAAGTGAAGTTTTTCGCCAAGGAGTTTTTGCATGGTTTCCCGATCAACAATCTCAGTATGGAGTTCGTTCAGTATGGTAAATAAATTTGATTGCCGTTGGGCCCAAGTAGTGCGGCATATTTAGCCGAATCGCTGGTGAGTTGAAATGACCAATTGAACAATAACAACAGCGCGACCAGGCATGCCAGCGAGAATGTAAAACGGGAAAAGCGCGAGAGACGCAAACGCGTCCGAATGGCAGGCAGGCCGAGGGTCCAGAAATGAGCCGCCAGAATCGCAAAGAACGGAATCAGCGCCAGATGGAAACGTTCCTCGGAGAGAATGAAAACGTGCGAGAGGAGATATCCAAGAAAAAGAAGGGCAAAAAGCGTTGCGGCGGGAGAACGCGGCAGAAGGAAAGCGCCAAAAACCGCGGACAACGCGGCCAGCACGAAGGGCAAGCCGAACAACGCGGCCGCGAACCATAAAACAGGCGAGGGGAGACGCCCGAATAAATCGTTGGAATAGAAATAAGTGAGGCCGCGCAGTTCGAGATTGAAAAAATAACCCAAACGGCGCAAAGCCAAATAAAAAACGCGCGGCGGGTCGGCCTCGATAAATTGAAGCGCTTTTTGTGTTCCGAGGCGGTCGCGCAACGAGTCATCCAAAATAGGCACGAGATCGAGCGAGGGGCCGAATGTAAATGTGCCGGTGCTCAACGGATGATAGCCCACATAAAGATTATATCCAAGCGAAGTTTCGATGCCGGTGACGCGATGGTATAAAAGCGAGTTCCGAATGACCCAGGGCACGATGGTCAGAGTCAGCGCAAGCGCCGCGATCAGCGCGCCGCGTCTTTGCCGGAGCGCGAGCCAAATCCAAAGAACAGTAAGACCGGCAAAAGGAAGAATGATCGAGCGCGTCAGCGCGGTGAGGCCGAGTAAAACTCCCGAAAGGATGAAGTTAATATACGAGGGAGACGCGATGGTTTTCAGAAGAAAGAAGAAAGATAAAAGGACAAGCGGAAAGAAGAGATTCTCCGTGGCGAGGGCAAGCGGGAAGACCGCCAGCGTTGGATAGCATGCAACGACCCAGGCCGCGAGGCGGGAAGCGCGCTCGGACTTTGCTTCCGACGTTTCCTTTATTGGGAAATTGGGGTCGAGAAGACGGCGGGAAACCAGATACGTGAGCGGAGCAAGCGGCGCGCCGAGGAGAATGGCTTGCGCCAAACGCGCGGCGAGGAAGCGCCCGAATTCCGTGCCGCTGACCGCGTACACCAGTGCCAAAAACGCCGGATATAACGGAGCGCGAAACGAGGTGGGAACGCCGCGCACCGGATCATAATTTGCAATGGAGTTCAGGTCGAAATGAACATAAGGTTCGAGCTTGGCGGCATCCGCCAACGCGTACCAGCGGTAGCCGTTTCCCGAAACCAGACTGCGAGCCAGCATATCGTACTGGAACATATCGTCGAGCCCGATGCCAAGTCCGCGCGAGAGAAGCGCCGGAATCAAGCGCACGATTAACGCGGCAAGATAAATGCGCAATACAAATGCCTTTGGCGAAGACATGGCGGGCAGTGTACCATAAAGGAAGGCGCGCGGACTTCGATGAATCCGCGCGCCTTTTACAAACAAAAGCCTTTTATCGCACATCATGCGTGTGCGTGAGCGTGCTTCTCCTGCTTCATAGCGTCGAGGCGGCGTTGTAAGTATGCCGAGAAATATCCGTCATAACGGGCCTGTAGTTCCGGGTCCTGCCAGTCGTCGCCTGTGACGCGATGACGGCACTCCGGCATGCCGCAGTAACAATCGAATTCATCGTACGGTTCGCTGTCGCACATGGCATAGTCAACACAGATTTCCTCGCCGGATTCGATATCGCGCATCGCGACCAGTCCGATCTGCCCGCTGAAGCCCGCGTTGGGGCGGCAGGAATGATTCAGGCAATCAGCCGGTTCCAGATCTTCGGGCGTGAGCAGATACAGCCCCTCGTCGATCTGGAGGACGCGCTGAGTTAAATTCTGCATATTGGGATCGATCTCATCGCGGCGGACCACGCGTCCGCCCCACAGCAGAATCAATTCACCTTTACGAATCTGTTCACGGGCAAAAATCCCGCATCCGCCCTTTTCGTGAAATTCGCCCGATTCCAATTTTGGGGCAAGATAGGAATAGTATTTGTTCATTCTTCTCCTTGAAAGAAAAAATATCCCGATTGCCTTAACCACATCCGCCGCCTCACCAGTTGTCCTGGAGGGCGGCGGTAGCCGTAAAGTTGGCAAAGGGGGTTAAAGAAAAAGCACAAGCCTTGCTGCATTCACACTCGTGCGAAATCGAAAATAGATTTCTCCTTTGGTTTAAAAACTAATGGGCGCAATTGTAGCGCGATATGCGCAGATGTCAATCTTTTTCGAGATGCAATTTAGAATCAATCTTCGGATATTCATGGGCTGCGGATAATTCCATGATAACAAAACAACCGCTTCCATCCTGACCAAAAGCTGATTCCGTTAAATCTGGTTTTCTTTTCATGCTCGATAGCGGATGACGAAGCGCAAGATGACTCACAATTGCCCGGCCAGGTTGACCGCGGCGCGGAACGAGCTATACGCGTCGGGCATATTCTCCGCGCGCAAAGTGATCATCGCACCGGCGCGGCGCGCGTTTATGAGCAGGCCGGCGCGGTCAGCCAACTCGGAGGTGAAGAACTCGATGCGAATCTCCACCGGGGAATCGACCACGAATGGATTCGGCGCGCGGCCCTGCTTCAGGCGCGTCACAGCCCGGCCAGAAGCTTGGTAGATCATTTCCCGAGTGACTGCAGGCGTCAGACATTCCGCGGCGAAGCGGCCTACGGCGCGTTTGACCACAACCGTTTCCAAGTCGCCAAGTAACTCCTGCGTTTGCGCACAGGCAGTTTGATCGCCTGTGACCAAAATCACCGGAACCGCAAAATGACCAGCGAGGGCCGCGTTCAATCCATATTCGCCCGTCAACAGATCGTTGATCCAGATATTCGCGACCGATCTCGACGACCAGGTGTGGTCCAGAATCGCATCTGCCGAACCGTTACGCGCGTGATAGCCAACGAAGAACACAGCGTTCACTGCTTCAGCGATGCCTTCCATCATGGAACGCGGCGAGGGTGACCCGCTATTCAGGCGGGCGCGCGGATCAAGCTCTTCGATCAGAATATTCGCGCCATGTTCGTGACCGTCGGTCACAAGCACTTCGTCCGCGCCCGCGTCGAAACAGCCGCGTATGGCGGCGTTCACATCTTCGGTCATCAGCTTGCGGAAACGCGGATACTCCGAATGTCCGGGCGTCACTTGTTCCCAGTTTGTGACGCCGGTAATGCCTTCCATATCTGCCGCAATCAAAATCTTCATCGAAATCTCCCAAACCGGCAAAGTAAAAAACGACTTGCCGCAGATTCTATCATCTGTCCCCGTGCTATAATCGTCAGAGACAACCACACGGAGGCCAGATGAGCGAGACAGCCCTGTTTCCTTTAACCGATGAGCAAAAAATGATCCAAAACGCGGCGCGCGATTTTGCCCAAAAGGAGATCGCGCCGATCGCGGCGCAGTTCGATGAAAGCGGCGAATTTCCCTATGAAACCGTCAAGAAAATGGGCGC
This sequence comes from uncultured Anaerolineaceae bacterium, assembly GCA_964502095.1. GTDB lineage: Bacteria > Chloroflexota > Anaerolineae > Anaerolineales > Villigracilaceae > JACPVF01. Next base: position 249,970 of record CAZCUF010000002.1, on the reverse strand, counting down.
ATTGGGCCTGATGGGCATCGAAGTGCCGGAGGAATATGGCGGAGCCGGACTCGATACGCTTTCCTACGTGCTGGCAATGGAAGAAATCTGCAAGGTGGATGCTTCGCACGGCGTGGTCATGTCGGTCAATAACTCATTATATTGTCACGGTATTTTGAAATTCGGCAACGAGGAACAGAAACATAAATTTCTAAAACCGATCGCCTCAGGCCAGGCTATCGGCGCGTACTCGCTGACCGAACCGATGTCCGGCTCGGACGCGGGCACGATGCGTTCCTCCGCAAAGTGCGAGGGCGATGAATATATATTAAACGGGCGCAAGTCCTGGGTCACGAGCGGACCGGTGGCCGATTATGTGGTCGTCTTCATGATGACCGATGCCTCCAGGAAACAAAAGGGTATCTCGGCCTTCCTCGTTGACACAAAAACTCCCGGCTTCACGCGCGGCAAAAAGGAACCCAAGCTGGGCATCCGCGCCTCGGCCACCAGCGAACTGATCTTCGAAAACTGCCGCGTCCCGGTCAGTTGTCGTCTCGGCGAAGAGGGCGAAGGATTCAAAATCGCCATGACGGTCCTGGATGTGGGCCGCATTGGGATCGGCGCGCAGGCTTTGGGTATTGCCGAAGCCGCGTACGAGGCAAGCGTGGCCTACGCGCGCGAGCGCGAAGCGTTTGGCCAGAAGATCGGCGAATTTCAGGGCACCGGATTTAAGATCGCCGATATGAAGACTCGTATCGAGGCCGCGCGCCTGCTGGTTTACAACGCGGCCATGACCAAACAGCGTTCTAAAACGACCGGTGAACGATTCACGCTTCAATCCTCGACCGCAAAATTGTTCGCGTCCGAAACAGCCATGTTCTGCGCTCACGCCGCGGTTCAGATTCACGGCGGCATGGGATACAGTAAAGAACTACCGGTAGAACGTTATTTCCGCGACGCAAAGATCACAGAGATTTACGAGGGGACCAGCGAAATTCAACGGCTGGTCATATCGCGTCACGAACTGGGCTTGAAATAACACAACGCTTGCGCGTTGAAGGTATGCAACCACTACAAGGGCGCGGAATTAATTGGCTGAAAAGCCGCGGATGGGCGGCGATTCTCGGGGCTGGTTTGATCGCCGCCGGCCAATGGAAGATCAACATCCTCACGCCTCCAGACGCGCCTCCGTTGGCTCTGGGGATTTGGCTGAACAATCAGCTTCATCTGGGCGACCCCAACATCGATCAGGTTTTATTAAGCCTTCCGCTTTTAATCGCGGGAGGGCTTTTGCTGGCACTGGCATTACGCGGCCTGCCTTTACTGCCTCCTGACCGCGCGGCATTCGCAAAGACGCCCGCCCTATTCAGGGCAGTGACCTCTCTCTGGCCATGGCTCGCGGCAGGCACGGGCGCTTTCGCGTTATTGCTGATACGAGTTGGAGAACCGGATTTTCGCGATTTCGAAGCGCCGCTTTGGATTCTGATTCTTCTACTTTTTCTGATTCCCGCCGCGCTCTGGGACCTGCGTCGAAACATCGACCTTTCCCTGCATATCTCGCGGCAGGATGTTTTGTGGATTCTGGGATTATCCATTGTGGGGATTCTGATCGGCGCATATCGCTTGCAGGGCTTTCCCGATCAACTCATCGGCGATGAGGGCAATTTCTGGTCAACCGCCCGCGATATCGCCGAAAACTCCTTTCGCCCCTCAATTTTTTCTCCCGGTGTTTATACCTTCCCCGTTTTCAGTTCCTATATCCAAGCCTGGTTTCTAAAGATATTCGGCGCCGACTTGTGGGGCTGGCGTTTTAGTTCTGTGCTGACGGGCATCGCCGCCCTGCCCCCGCTGTATTTATTGGCGCGCGAGATGTTCGAACGCAGAATCGCAATACTGTCTTCGGCAATGCTGGTTATCAGCCCGTATTTCATTGACTTTTCCCGTCTTGGCTACAACAACATCCAGGCTTTATTTTTCACAACAATCGCCCTATATTGGCTATACGCAGGATTACAACGCAGATCAGCCCTGCACTTATATTTGGCAGGCATTCTCACCGGGCTTGGGTTTTATACGTTCTTCGCGGCGCGCATGACCATAGTGATTGCCGTCGGTTTCATCCTGTGTTTGTGGCTGGTCAAACAAATTAGATTCCGCGACGCGGGCTTCGCGTTGCTGATACTGTCCGTCGGTTTCATTCTGGTGATAGTTCCGTACTTCGTTTATAGTCACCGCTATGATCCGCAAGGACTGAGCTACAAAACGCTCGAAAGTGTTTTTATCAATACTTTCAACGGACTGCAATTCTATACGTCGCAGGAATTGTATGCGGTCGCGCCGCCGGTTGAATTCAACGGCAATGAATTATTCTTCAATCCAAAAATCTACGCGGTGTTGGTCCTGCGCGGATTTCTGCGCACCATGCTGGTTTTTCAGAAATCCGGCCTGATCTCGGAGCATTACATCGCATTTCCGCTGACGGGTACAATCGGCGCCTTTTTCTATCTGATCGGGCTGAGCGTTTCAGCTTGGACCTGGAAGCAGGCGCGCAATCTTTTAGTGATCATTTGGTTCCTCGTCAATGTCTTCGCGTTGAGCGCCCTGAACACAGTCCCGCCGCGCCACACACACATGGTGGCGATCATCCCGGCGCTGGCCCTGCTCACCGCCGTGGGCCTCAGCGCCATCTTCAACGCCGCGTCCGCCATGACGACGCGCATCAAAAGCCACGCGAAGATTTACCTAACCCTACTGGTCGCGCTGACTGCGCTGGGCGGCCTGTATGATTTCTTCGTAAGAGCGCCCGGCGAATACAAGCCGCATCCCGACCAGATCATCACCTGGGCTGAGCTCGAGTCGCACGGCGAGTCGTTCTTCTTTGTCTATGACGACCCGGCACAGATCGATATCTTTAAACCGTATCCCGAGATCACCGATCGCCCGCTATCGTTTACGGATGTGCCGATTGAAAATGTAATGGCGGGAAAAATACCCTTCCCCGCCAAACCAACTATTGTCTTCTCGCCGCCCGAACTGGCAGATGATATAAGCGCCGCCCTGCAAAAGCAATGGGGCAACGACTTCATCCGCCGTATGTTCTACAGCACGGACGGCACGCCGGTCCTATCGGCCCGGATGAATACCAATTTCCTCTTTGAGGAAGATAAAACGTTCCTCCGAGTCTTGCAGGATTCGTATACGCGTCCCGCTCTCCTTTGGCTGGTAGCCGTTCTTTTGGCAGTTTTTGCGCTGATAGTTTTTTCGCCCAACCTGCCGCGCTTCAATCTCCCTGCACTGCTGAGCAAATACCTGCGACGGTTGACTGCGCCAATTCAAGCTTCAGAAAACCAAGCGTCATCCAGCGCGGACATAGCCCAGGCGCCCAAAGAGAATTTACCGATCGAACCACCGGCGATATCCGATGAAGAAAATGAAACCGACTTCATCCCAATTCGCCCGCCGCGTTTTTTGCACAGATTCTTCCCGAACAACGAACGCGCACAAGATGGGGTCACGATCTTTGCCGCTCAGACGCCAAACTCCCTGCTGTTAATCGCGGGAATCGCCCTTGCAATCGTCGGGCAGATTCTCGTTTCCAGCGCGGCATTCTTCCCGGGTATATCCGCGTACATCATCAGCGCGGTCTGTTTGTTGGCGTGGGCATGGGAAACGCCCAAGTGGAGAAACGCTTTTTCGAAGCAGGTCAGCTTCACGCCGAAGTTCGAAGCGGCGATCTTCGGTTTGATCCTGTTGGTCACAATCGGCGTCCGCTTCTTCGATCTACAGCAACGCGTCTATGGACTCGAAGCCGACGAGACCAAGTGGACCGTGCAAAGCTGGTACTCGGCCATCCTGCATGTGGATGTGGGCGAATTCGCGTCCATGCATTACAAATACCTGCCGGTTGATTTCTGGGTACGGTCCTTATTTTTACGCGTCTTCGGGTTGGATTTTATTTCGGCGCGCATCGAGAGCGCAGTATTGAGCGTACTCTCGGTGATCTTTCTTTATTTACTGGTTCGCCTGCTGACATCGAGCGCATCGACAGCCCTGCTCTCGGCTTTGTTATTCAGTTTATCGTTCATGGAATTGAACGCCGCGCATCAAGCCCTGCACAACACCCCTCCTGCGGCGTGGATGCTGGCGGCGTTATTTTGTTTATTCCTCGCTTTTCACAAGCGGAAACTCTGGCAGTTTCAATTGGCGGGTATTCTATTGGGCCTGGGGATGCTCACATATGAAACCTTTTATCCGAATTCGGTCGCGGCGCTGGTATATCTGATCGGTTTGGGCATCTATGAAATCGTCAAGAAAAAGGATTCTCCGAAGAACTGGCTGGCGCGCCTCGTAGTGCTGGCCTGGCCGGTGGTCTTTGTGTACTTCGCTTTCAGCCGCGACTATCTGGCGGGACGGCAGGGTTATTTAATGGGCGCCCTGCAAGATATCACCGCGTCCGGGCATGGATTCGGCGCATTGCTCAACTATTTTCTCCTGAACGCTAAAGATGCACTTCAAACCACATTCGCGCATGTGGTGTGGGCCGATTCGTTGATCAACTGGAACGGGCCATTGATCAACCCGATGATCCTGCCGTTTGTTGTGATTGGATTGATCTACAATCTTTGGAATCTTCGGCGACCGCACTTTCTTTTCATTCCGCTTTGGTATCTCGCTCTCACCATTTCGGGGCCGATCCTGCTTGGCTCGAGCTGGCCGCGCGTAATGTATCTTGCCCTGCCTCCGCTGATGATCTGGGGCGCGCTCGGCTTATGGATGGCGTTCGCCGCGCTGCGCGCACTCTTCAACGCAAAACAACTTTGGCGGCCAGCCGGCATTTTCGGACTCGCAATCCTCGTGATTCTGCTCAACGACCATTATATTTTCACATCCAAACTGCTCGATCCCATTGACCGGCAGAAACGACGCGAACTGGCCGATCTTGTTTACGCTTCAGCGCAAACCACGCCCATGCTTCTCTTTCCGTATTTGCCCAGCCAGAACGATTCGCTCGAAGTGGAATCGCAGGTGCTGATTTTTTCAGTAGCGGGCGCGCGGCATCTCGGCCTCGACGCGGCGGATCATTACCGGCAGATTCAAATGGACGATGTTTTGACCGCGCTTTGGGAAATGAAACATCTCAACAGCCTGGATCTGTTCTACGACAAGTCCGCAGAGACTTTCCCCGAAGAACGCGCGCGTAAAATGCAAATTATTCTGAACTGTTATCCAAAAGCGATTTTGCAATCACAAGGACGATTCTTCGACGTATATCACTTCGATTCAGCCGCGTTGACCAGCCCATCCTGCTACTCACCGCCTCCGCCGTCCATTACAGAGCCGCCGGAAGACAGCGTTTGGCCGCAAGGTTCGCCACCCACTTTGAAGTGGAATGTCAATGGAGTAACGGCGGGCAGTTTTACGGTCCAACTCGAACGCAAAATGGACGATGTGCATTGGATCGAGGCGGAAGATTTCAAGGGCGACGGCTGGAGCGAGTCGAGCAGTTTCGTACACGGATTCAGCGGCATGGGCTTTCTAATGGACGAATGGCAGGCCGGGCAAGCCAGCGATTCCATCGATCTACCGGCCAGCGGGCAATATCGCGTGTGGATACGATATTACAAGCGCCGCGACAACGACCAGCGCAATTTCCTTGAAGTCAATGGGCGCAGTGTGGAATTCGCCGAAAACGGGGGCGTACTCAATGAATGGGCATGGAAGGATGCGGGTGTATTCGATCTGCCCGCGGGAACTATTCCGCTCGCCCTGACGCGCGCTTACGGCACGGATGATGAATACAGCATTTTCGTCGATTCAATCGTAATCACGTCAAATCTTAATTTCCAGCCAGTCACAGAAGACAGCGAATGGCAGGCGATACAAAATAGCGGCGAAATAAATTCAACTGTTACAGAATATACATTGCCGTCCACCCTGCCGCCCGGCGAATACCGCTGGGAAGTCCGCATCTTCGACGCAGGCCGCCTTGTGGACTATAATGGCGAGCGCGGAATTAAAAGCCGGCAGGGTTACTTTACGGTTCGCTAATCTGCCAGTTCCGCTCGACTCGGAGAATCCATTGCAGGCGCGAGAATTCCTAAAACACATTTCATGGTTCGAAATTATTCTGATTGTCGCGATCGCGGCCGTTCATCTTTACGCGGCCACGTCGGATGCCTATAATTTTCCGGCCAGCTGGTTCACGCGCGACGACGCCTATTATTATTTCAAAGTAGCGCAAAATATCGGCGAAGGGCACGGCAGTACCTTCGACGGAATCGATTTCACCAACGGCTATCATCCGTTATGGATGCTGGTCTGCATTCCGATCTTCACACTGGCACGCTTCGATTTAATACTTCCCTTGCGAATTCTTTTACTTGTGCAGGGCGGGTTAAGCGCCGCCACCGCCATATTGATCTATCGCATCCTCAAACGCGTCATCTCCGAACCGTTCGCTATTTTCGCGGCCGCGTGGTGGGCCTTCAACTGGTATATTCACGGAACTTTATACGAGATGGGGCTCGAATCCGCGCTGGCGGCATTCACTGCCGCACTGCTTATTTACCAGCTTTTGAAATTCGAACGCGATTGGAGAAACGCCCCGGTCACACCCCGACGAGTCGCTGGTCTCGCTATCTGCGCACTGCTTGCGCTGATGAGCCGTCTCGATCTCGTCTTCCTGGCATTATTGGCCGGCGCGTGGATCGTCTTACGCGATACACGTATGCGTTTTTTACTGCCGCTGGACATATTACTTGCCATGCTCGGCGTGCTGACAAGCTTCATCCAACGCTTGGGTCTGCCCGATTATTACACATACACAAGCGCGGCCGCGCTCATGATGCTTTGTTCGGCAATCACGAAAGTCGCCGCCTATTTCCTTCTCGGTTTATATCAACCGCCTTCGAACGTTTCCATCCGGCGGGAACTTCGGCAAATTGTAATTGCAGTGACGGCTAGCAGTCTGGTCACGGGGCTTGTGATGCTCGCCGCGTCGTCCCTGGTGGGAGGCTTTCCGCGCACCGCGCTGATCTACGATTGGCTATTGAATCTTGCCGGAATGATCCTTCTACGCGGATTGGCGCGTCTCTTTACGCAAAATACAAACCGCGCGGCTCTCCCGCCAATCGAACTGTTAAAATCGAAATGGAAAAACTGGCTGACGGAAAGCGCGCTGTATTATGGGATTGTGGGCGGCGTACTAGCCGTTTATATGCTGGCGAATAAATTATTCATCGGCGCGGCCATGCCGGTCAGTGGAGAGATCAAACGCTGGTGGGCCAGCTTCGGCTTGCACACGTATGGCGGCGTAGCGCGCAACTTATTGCAATTCTGGGCGGTTGATCCGCAATCCGAGTTCAACGCGTGGCGTCCGATTACCTTCCTGCTCGATGCCTGGCACACCCAAATCGGCATCCTGCGCGGCTCCACCTATAAAATAGACTATATCTACGTCGATCTCATCGTTTTGACGGCGGTTCTCTGGCTGATCGTCCTGCTTGTCAACCGGCGCGCGGCCGTACGCGCCTCGACCCAAATGGCCTTACCGCTTTTATTCACCGCTTCGATCATCCAGATCATTTCGTACAACGCGCTCGGCTACGCATCCATGAAAGAATGGTACTGGATCACCGAACCATTGTTCCTCGTGCTGGCAAACGGGTTGGCCGTCGGCATCCTATTGAAACCGATCCAAAGAATTCGATACGCGCGCGCGGCCCTTCTGGTAGTGGCCGTTCTACTCTGCCTTCCCCTCGGACGCGCGTTTACAATTCGAACCATGACACGCATGCCGCACGGGCGTTATCATGAGAAACCGCCATATATTGACGTGGCGCGCTTCCTCGAAGAACACACGCCGCAAGGCGCGCTGATCGGCATGACCGGCGGCGGAAACGTTGGCTATTATATTCGCGGCCGCACCATCGTCAACATGGACGGGTTGATCAACAGTCCCGCCTATTTCGAAGCGTTCAAACAAGGCAAAGCAAACGATTACATGGCTTCGATTGGGCTGGATTATGTTTTCGCAAATCCCGGCATTCTCGATGGGCCGCCGTATCGCGGGGAATTCCAAACGGGAAAAAGTATCGCCCCGTACGGCGGAAAATCCCTGATGGAGTTTCTGCCGTGAGAAAGAGCGCTTTCCGTGGTGCAACCCCGCTCCTGTGGCTGGTGTTAATCCTAACGGCATGGAATGGAGCGCGGCTTTGGACAGCCATTGCCTGGAGAAGCGCGGTTGCCCAATTTGCGCCAGTACCGGGAGTAATCTACATTGGAGTCACTGGCGCGGTCTGGTTCGTTACCGGGATACTCGTTATGTGGAGTCTGTGGCGAGGAAAAGCCTGGGCGAGGACTCTGCTGATTACGGCGGCGGCCGGCTACACGGTCTGGTATTGGAGCGACCGGCTGATCTTCCAACTGCAACGCGCGAACTGGGCCTTCGTTCTCGCGTTGAACATCATCCTGCTTGTTTACGTGTTTATCGTTGCAAAGTCCGACACTTTTGAGAGAGAGGCGTATGAATACAAATCCGAAGATGGTTGAACTGGAAGAACGCAGGGCCAAATCCCGCCTGGGCGGCGGAAAGGAACGAATCGACTCACAGCATGGCAAAGGCCGATTGACGGCGCGCGAGCGACTCGATCTTTTGCTGGACAAAGGCTCGTTCCGCGAGGTGGATTCTTTCGTCGTCCACCGTACGAACGATTTTGGATTGAACGATCAGAAGTTCATGGGCGATTCGGTGGTGACCGGCTGGGGAACGATCGAAGGCCGCCTGGTGTACGTATATTCGCAGGACTTCACCGTGTTCGGCGGAAGCCTGGGCGAAGTACACGCGGAAAAAATCTGCAAGATCATGGACCTGGCGATGAAGAACGGCGCGCCGGTGATCGGGTTGAACGATTCGGGCGGCGCGCGCATTCAGGAAGGCGTGATCGCGCTTGGCGGCTACGCGGATATCTTCCTGCGCAACACCATGGCATCGGGAGTCATTCCGCAGATTTCCGCCATTATGGGTCCATGCGCCGGCGGCGCGGTGTATTCGCCTGCGTTGACCGACTTTATTTTCATGACGCGCAATACCTCCTATATGTTCGTCACCGGGCCGGATGTGGTGAAAGCCGTGACGCATGAAGAAGTGACGCAGGAGGAATTGGGCGGCGCCTCCGTCCATTCGGAAAAATCGGGCGTTTGTCACGTGGCCGCGGATAGCGAGGCGGATACGTTGTATCTCATCCGCAAACTGTTCGGGTACTTGCCGCAAAACAACATGGAAGATGCGCCGTTTCAGGCGGCGGGCGACGATCCACTGCGCATGGACGAGGCGTTGAATTCCATTGTGCCGGATGATGCCAACAAGCCATACGATATCAAAGATGCGATTCGCCTGATCGTGGATAACGGTCAATTCTTCGAGATCCATGAGAATTACGCGCAGAACATCGTGGTCGGTTTTGCGCGTCTCGGCGGGCATTCGGTCGGCATCGTGGCGAACCAGCCCGCGGTGCTGGCCGGTGTACTGGATATTGACGCCAGCGAGAAAGGCGCGCGCTTTGTGCGCTTCTGCGATTCATTCAACATTCCGATCATCACCTTCGAAGACGTGCCCGGATTTTTACCCGGCACCTACCAGGAACATCACGGCGTGATCCGCTCCGGCGCGAAACTGTTATATGCGTACTGCGAAGCGACCGTTCCCAAGCTGACGGTGATCACACGCAAGGCTTACGGCGGCGCGTATTGCGTGATGTCGTCCAAGCACATTCGCAGTGACGTGAACCTGGCCTGGCCGACCGCGGAAATCGCAGTCATGGGCCCCGACGGCGCGGTGAGCATCATCTTCCGCAAAGAGTTGGAAAAAGCCAAAGATTCAGCCAAGCGCAAAGCGGAACTTGTGGAAGAATACCGGCGGAAATTTGCCAGCCCTTATGTGGCGGCGGAGCGCGGCTTTATTGACGATGTGATCGAGCCAAAGGAGACGCGGCCGCGCTTAATCAATGCCCTGGAGATGTTGAGCAACAAGCGCGAGGCCAACCCGCCAAAGAAGCACGGGAACATCCCGCTCTAGCACGAACTTAGCCAAAGGATTTCGTTATGTTCAAAAAAGTATTGATAGCGAACCGGGGAGAGATCGCAGTGCGCATTATCCGCGCCTGCCGCGAACTCGGCATCGAAACGGTGGCAGTTTACTCCGAAGCAGATCGGCATGCCCTGCACGTCCGTTATGCAGATGAAGCCTACCTGCTCGGGCCTGCGCCTTCGCGCGAATCCTATCTGCGCGGCGATAAGATCATCGATATTGCCCGTAAAGCCGGCGTGGATGCCATTCACCCCGGTTACGGGTTTTTAGCCGAACGCGAAGATTTTGCGGGAGCCTGCGCGGACGCCGGCATCGCATTCATTGGACCCAAACCGTCTTCGATTGCCGCGATGGGCGACAAAGCTGAAGCGCGCGCCACCGTGATCAAGGCGGGGGTACCGGTCGTACCTGGAACCGAAGATGTGGGCAATATGACCGACGACGACTTGCTGAAGATCGCGCCCAAGATCGGTTTCCCGCTTTTGATCAAGGCCACAGCGGGCGGCGGCGGCAAAGGCATGCGCGAAGTTTCCAATATCAAGGAAATGCCCAGCCTCCTGCAATCGGCGCGGCGCGAGGCCGAGTCGTCATTTGGCGACGGAAATGTGTATCTCGAAAAACTGGTCACGGGCGCGCGGCATATCGAGTTTCAAATCATGGCCGATATGCACGGCAACGTAATTCACCTGGGTGAACGCGAATGCTCGCTCCAGCGCAGACACCAAAAACTTGTCGAGGAGGCGCCCTCCCCCGTTATGGACGATGAACTGCGCGCGAAAATGGGCGCGGTGGCCGTCAAAGCCGCGCAAGCCGTGGATTATGTCAATGCGGGCACAATCGAATTTCTGGTGGATAAGAATCGCAACTTTTTCTTTCTCGAGATGAATACGCGCCTGCAAGTGGAACATCCGGTCACCGAATCGGTCACGGGCATCGACATCGTTGCCGAACAACTACGCGTGGCGCGCGGCCGGCAATTGAGTTACACACAGGACGAGATCAAGTTCAACGGCGCGGCCATCGAGTGCCGCATCAATGCCGAAGATCCATACAACAATTACATTCCATCCACCGGGCGCATCACACACAGCCTGCTTCCCACCGGCCCAGGCGTGCGTGTGGATACCGGCGTGTACCCCGGCTTCGAGATCACACCCTATTACGATCCGATGATCGCTAAATTGATCGTGTGGGGCGAAACGCGCGCGCAGGCCATTCTGCGCATGCGGCGCGCGCTGGAAGAATACCGCGTAGTCGGCGTGCGGACGAATATCCCCTTCCATCAAACGCTGATGGAATCGACGCGCTTCATCGGCGGCCAATACGATACGCGCTTCGTCGAGGAACGGTTCTCCATGGACGACCGCGGCGAATACCGCGATGAATTTGCCGAGATTGCCGCTGTGCTGGCAACGCTGGTCGCCCATCGGGAAACCGAGCGGTCGGCGCAGATCGTTCGGCGCGGGGAACGGGATACCAGCAACTGGAAGTGGATCGGACGCTGGGAACGAATCCATCGTTGATTTTTAACGGGAACAAGTCAAAGTCCGAGGATGAAACGTTATGAAATACATAACATCGAGTGAAGATAAGGAATTTACTGTCGAGATTCTAGATGAGCGGCATTTGCGCGTCGGCGGCCGAACGCTGGAAGTGAACTTCGAATCGGTCAGTGGACAACCCGTCTATTCGTTGATCGTGGACGGGAAGTCGTACGAAGCCTTTGTGTATCAAGGCGACGATAACGATTGGCAGGTGTTACTGCGCGGACGATTATTCACGATGGCGGTGGAAGACGAACGCGAGAAGCGCTTGAGGGCGGCAGGCGGCAGTGGCGTAATGGAAGGCGGCGAATTCCTATTGAAGGCACCAATGCCCGGCCTGGTGGTAGCCACACCCGTGAAAGACGGCGATAAAGTGGAGAAAGGACAGGTGTTGATCGTCCTGGAATCGATGAAGATGCAGAACGAATTAAAAGCGCCGCGCGCCGGGGCGATCGTCCGCGTGCGCGTGAAACCCGGCGAATCGGTGGAACAGAAGCAAACCTTATTGAGTCTTCAATGAACGGCCAGGAGGTCGAAGTTAAGTTCTTCGTGCGAGACTTACAGCGAATCGAGACGCGCCTTCGAGAGTGGAAGGCGCGTTTGATTCAAGAACGCGCACACGAGGTAAATTTGCGCTTCGATTTACCAAACGGAGAACTATCCGCCGAGGGCAAAGTACTGCGTTTAAGACAGGACGCCGAATCGCGATTGACTTTCAAAGGCCCGAGCCTGATGAGCGAAGGTGTGCTGAGTCGCCGCGAGATCGAATTCACCGTGAGCAGTTTCGATTCGGCGCGGGAATTTCTGGAGGCGCTAGGTTATCATAAGACCGCTTTGTATGAAAAATATCGAACGACCTACGAACTGCCTGAAACAAAAATCATGCTGGACGAAACCCCGCTGGGAGACTTCGTCGAGATCGAAGGAATGGGCCTGCAGTCGATTCGAGAAACCGCGAATCAACTCGACCTGAAATGGGAAGCCGCCGTACCGGCCAGCTACTTAAGTTTGTTCGCACGGGTCCACAAAAATTTGAATCTCGAATTTAGCGAGTTGAGCTTCGATAACTTCAAAGCCGTAAAAGTCACAAGCCGGGAGCTTGAAGTAGAACCGGCAGACCGGCTTGGCGTTTAAACGAACTGAATTATTTTCCAGCTGTTGGCGTTAGGGTCTGTATGCAAATTAATGGTATGTCACTCCAAATGCAGTGAGGGGTCTTGAATTCCGGTTTTTCAGGCGCGTTTTTCTAATATTCCGTCGGGCGGCTGGGACGTTTTCTCATTGTCGGTTAATATTGACTCGTACAAAACCGATATACTTATCGGGAGTGAAACAGATAAAAAATGACCAACCCATTTGAATCCACTACCGCCGTAAAAGCCGCGCTCACGAAACAAAAATATATCGCTTCCGATGAGATCGCGACCATTGTGTATCTTTCCCAGAAATTGGGCAAGCCGTTACTGACCGAAGGGCCGGCCGGTGTCGGAAAGACGGAACTTGCCAAGGCCATTGCCGGCGCCGTGGGCTGTGAATTAATCCGCCTGCAGTGCTATGAAGGACTGGATGAATCCAAGGCGCTGTACGAATGGGAATATTCCAAGCAATTACTGTACACACAGTTATTGCGCGACAAATTGAATGACACGCTCGGCAAGGCCAAATCCCTGGCTGAAGCCGCGGATCGGCTGGCGCGCGAAGAGGATGTTTTCTTCTCCAACCGATTCCTGTTACAGCGTCCCTTGTTGAAGGCGATTCTCAGCGAGCAACAAACCGTCCTGTTGATCGACGAAATTGACCGCGCCGACGCGGAGTTCGAGGCCTTTCTGCTGGAAGTATTAAGCGACTTTCAGGTTTCAGTCCCGGAACTTGGAACACTTTCTGCGCGGCACAGACCCATCGTCGTGCTCACCTCGAATAACACGCGCGAACTCTCCGAGGCGTTGAAGCGGCGTTGTTTATATCTCTTTATTGACTACCCGACTCTTCAGGAGGAGTTGGCTGTCGTCCGTTTAAAAGTGCCGAATCTAAATCCGAAACTGGCACAGCAGGCTGTGGAATTCGTCCAGAAGTTACGCAAGACCGATATGCGCAAATCGCCTTCCATCAGTGAAACTCTGGATTGGGCGCAGGCGCTGGTGGCATTGAACGCGTCGAATTTGGACAAGGAGACGCTGGAAGAAACATTATCCGTTCTATTGAAACACGAAGCGGATTTGCAAAAAGCCAGGCGGCAGATCATCAATCCCCCGCCTCCGCCGCGTCAACGCCCGAACGATGAATTCGGAAGATTTTCCGGCAACTGATTTTCATCGGAACCGGGCAATGTTCCAGCCGCAGAGCAGTAAAAAATGGAATCTCGTATCTTACAGTTAATCTCGGCCTTGCGCGCAAGCGGCGTGCGAGTATCATTGGCAGAAAGCACGGAAGCCTTTACTGCCGTTGACTTGATGGGGATTCAAAACCGCGAGCAGTTTCGGCTCTCATTACGCGCTACGCTTATCAAGGATGTGCGCGACATTCCCGTCTTCGACAAATTATTTCCGTTGTTCTTCGGCTCGAACCAGCCGCCTCTGATGGGTGGAAACCCGAACGATAACCTGACGCCCGAAGAAGCGCAACTGCTGGCCGAGGCATTGCGCCAGTTCGCGCAGCAACTTCGTCAGCGCATGGAACGCCTGATGAACGGCGAGCCACTTTCCCCGTCGGAGTTGGAGGCGTTGGGTCAAATGGCGGGACTGAATCAGGCCGAAGATCTGCGTTACCAAAATTGGATGGCACAGCGCATGATGCGCGCCATGAACAATCCTGAGGTTCAGCGGGCCATGCGCGAGTTGATGGAAATGCTGGCTGAGATGGGCATGAACCGCGAGCGCGTGGAACAACTGCGCGAACTGATCCGAAAAAATTTACAGGGCATGAAACAGCAAGTTGATCAATTCGCAGGCGAACGCATCGCGGAAAATTTGAGCGAACAGCCGCCGAGCGATAATTTGGACGGCCTGATGAATCGATCCTTCGAGGCGCTCTCCGATTCCGATAAAAAACTGCTTCAACGCGAAGTCCAACGACTGGCCGCGGCCTTGCGCACGCGCATTGCACTCAGACAAAAGCGCGCCAAGAGCGGTCAACTCGACCCGAAGGCCACCATCCGCGCTAATCTTAAATATCACGGCGTACCGATGGAGATCAAACACCGCGACCGCGTCCGCAAACCGAAACTCGTCGTCATTTGCGACATCAGCACTTCAATGCGTTTTTGTTCCGAATTGATGTTGAGCTTCCTGTTTGCTCTGCAGGGACAAGTTCGCAAGACGCACGCCTTTGCCTTCATCGACCATTTGGAGTCGATCTCGGAGGACTTCAACGGCTCGAACGCGGACGAGGCAATTGCCTCCGTACTATGGCGCATGCCCAGCGGACACTACAACACCGACCTCGGCTGGTCGTTGAACGATTTCAACAACGAATATATGGACACGCTCAATGGGCAAACGACCCTGATCGTAGTGGGCGACGGACGCAACAATTACAACGATCCGCGTCTGGATATTTTCTCCACGATGGCGCGCCGCGCCGCGCGCACGATCTGGTTGAACCCTGAGCCGCCCTATCTCTGGCACGGAGACAGCGACATGCCCAAGTACGCGCCGCTGTGTGATAACGTCCTGAAGGTCAGCACTTTGAGAGAGTTGGCCTCCGCAGTGGATGAATTGCTCTCCGCCTGAAACCCACAATCAAATTTAAATTATTTCGATATAAATTCGTTTATTGATCGCGCCCTTGCTCTTGTAATCGGTCACGCGTACACTGCCCACCTCCGATGTATTTTTGACGTGCGTACCGCCGTCCGCCTGCAAGTCCAGGCCCGCGATCTCCACCGTGCGAATTTGTTGAATCCCCTCCGGCAATAAATTGATCTTGGTACGAATCAAATCGGGAATTTGAAAGGCTTCTTCACGCGGCAGTATTTTGACGTGAATTTCGCGCGCGGCGGCGATCTCCTTATTGACTGCCGCTTCGATCTCGCGCACCAGCTCGCCGCGCATCGATTCGAATTCGAAATCCATGCGGCCCTTCAACGGCTCCATATCCCCGCCTGTGACTTGCGCACCGTAATCGCGGAATACCGTGCCGCACAGGATGTGGAGCGCGGTATGAGTGCGCATCAGCTGATAACGCCGCGCCCAGTCAATCGTCCCGCGTGCCGCGGCGCCGACGGCCGTCGGAGGCGCAGTCCCGCCGAGGAAATGTAAAATGTCGTCGCCCTGCTTTTTGACCTTTTCGATCGGATATTCCGCGCCGCCCACATTCAATCTGCCGAAATCGCACGGTTGGCCGCCTCCGCCCGGATAGAACGCGGTTCGGTCAAGCACAACGGCTCCAGTCCCAGAATCCACTGCCGCGACCCGGGCTTCAAATTCCTGAAGATAACTATCCGTATGATAAAGCAGATCTGTCAAGCGGCACCTCGCAGATATAAATTCGCTATGCGATTATAAACCGCGTCTCCAAAAGTTCAAACAGATTAGGGTTTGATTAGAATTTCACAAGGTTATTGACTTTGATTTGCAAATTTTGTATAGTATTTTTCGGTTGAGAAAAACGGCACGGCCCACCGTACTGGTTGCTGTGCCGTTTTTGCGCCGTTATATCATCACTTATCTGATCCAAGGAGAGCCAATGTGATTCGAGTCAATGGCCTGACCAAAGACTACGGGGCGCGTCGAGCAATCGATCACCTTACATTCGAAGCCGAACAGGGAGAGGTCCTCGGTTTTCTCGGGCCGAACGGCGCGGGAAAAACCACTACCATGCGCATCCTGACGGGCTACATGCCGCCCACAGACGGCGAAGCAATCGTTGCCGGGTACGATGTTGTCAGTGAATCCATCGAGGTGCGCCGCCGCGTTGGATATCTGCCTGAGACGGTTCCGTTGTATACCGATATGGGAGTATTCGAGTATCTCAAATTCATGGCCGACTTGCGCCATTTACCGGACGCAGAAGAGCGCGCCGATGAAGTGATCGACATGGTTGGATTGAGCGAACGCGCCAACGGCATGATCGGGAATCTTTCAAAAGGCATGCGCCAGCGAGTGGGACTCGCACAAGCGCTTCTTCACCGACCGGAAGTCCTGATCCTTGACGAACCGACGATCGGCCTCGACCCGAGTCAGGTTGTGGAGGTCCGTAAACTTATTCGCGACGTGGGCAAGGAGCGCACCGTGCTTCTTTCCACTCACATCCTTTCGGAAGCTCAAAACATTTGCGACCGCGTGCTGATCATCAACAAGGGACGCATTGTGGCCGAGGACACACCGGAGAAGTTACAGTCTCGCCTGCTGGGCGCGGAGCGCGTGATTCTGCGCGTGCGCGGCGACGCCGATGGCCTCGCCAGGACGGTTGAAAAAGTCAAAGGCGTGCAAACGGTTGAGTCAAAAGCGGAGGATACGATCGAGTTCCAGTTTGCGCCCGGGCACGACATCCGCCCTGAAGTAGCCAAAGCCGTTGTAGGCGCCGGGTTTGACCTGCTCGAACTGCGGCCCATGGGCATGAGCCTGGAGGAGATCTTCCTTGAACTGACGGGGACTGAGGAAGTTCGCCAGGAACGAGGTAAAAAATGAGAAACATTTGGACGATTGCGAAGCGGGAATACAGCCATTATTTCACCACGCCGATCGCATACGCGGTGGCATTCATGATCTTCCTGGTTTTGGGAATCATCTTCATTGCCATTTTGCGACAAAGCATCGATAACGCGCTCCAGCAATTTGCATCCGTGCCGGATATTTCTCCGCTCACTGCCGATCTCGTTTTTCTGCTGGTTTTTTCGGTCCCCGCGCTGACGATGCGCCTGATCTCGGATGAAACGCGCATGGGCACCATGGAGTTACTGCTTACCGCTCCGGTCCGGGACTGGGAACTGATTCTGGGCAAATGGCTGGGCGGCTTTCTTTTCATTCTGACCGTCCTGGCGATCACCCTCATCTACCCATTCATATTGAACAGCCTGGTCACGCCCGGCATCGATCAGGGATTGATGATGACCGCGTATCTCGGCGTCATTCTGGTGGCCGCCTCCTTTCTGGCGCTGGGCGTCGGCGTCTCCGCTATTTTCAGCAACCAGATCGCGGCGTTCTTTCTGAGCATGGGTTTGTTTATTTTTCTGTGGTGGCTGGTGGGCATCCCCGCTCAAATCCTCCCAACCGGCACAACGATCTTTCAATATCTCGATATGCAGGGACATTTCAGCACATTGAATCAAGGAACCCTTGCCTCGATCGATATCGTCTATTTTCTTAGCCTGATCATGCTGGGCTTATTTACCGGCACAGCCGCAGTCGAAATGAGAAGGTGGCGTTAACATGCCCAAAAAGAAGACCGTTCAACTACATAAGTACGCTTTCATTGCATTGATCGTTGCCGGCCTGGCCCTGGTCGCCTCCATTCTGCTGGCGGTGGTTCAAGGGTTGGCAGTGATGCAACTTTTCACGCCGCCAAACGCCCCGGCCTGGAAGAACGCGTTATGGATCAGCCTGGCGCTGATCGTGATCGGAATCGCAGTTTACGGCATCATGGCGCCGGATAAAGTGCGCCGTTTTATTACCGGGCGGCAGGCTCGCTACGGCTCGAACTCCCTGATTATGTTCCTGGCCGTGATTGGAATCCTGATCATTGTCAATGTTTTATCTTATCAATATCCGGCCTCGAAAGATTTCACCGAGGATCAAACGAATACATTGGCCAAAGAAACCGTGCAGGCCCTGGCGACCCTGCCGGGGAAGGTCACTGCAACGGCTTTCTATTCTTCGCGCCTCCCCACTGACGACGCCCAAAAATTATTGGAAAATTTCAAGAACAACAGCCGCGGAAAATTCGATTATCACTTTGTAGATCCGGATACGAACCCGGTAGCCGCGCGGCAGGCTGGCATCACCGGCGACGGCAAAATCATGCTGACCATGGGCGATCAAAAGGAGATCGCTTCCTCGGCCACCGAGCAGGATTTGACTCAATCGCTCATCCGCCTGATCAGCCCGGAACAACACGTGATCTATTTCCTGACCGGACATGGCGAAGCCGATACCAGCAGTACCGGCGGCGATGCTTCCTATTCAGTCGCCAGCACCACCCTGCAAAGTAAAAACTATACCGTCAAAACGCTAAACCTGCTGGCCGATCATAATATCCCCAGCGATGCACAAACGATTGTGATCGCCGGCCCTCAGAAGCCGCTTTCGCAGGAAGAAGTGGACGCGCTCAAGAAATATGTCGATAGCGGGCACTCCCTCGTTGTCATGGAAGATCCTCCCTTCTTAACCAAGTTCGGCGATTCTCCCGATCCGCTGGCGCAATATCTCGCCAATGACTGGGCCATCACTTTGGATAACGACCTGATCATCGACCTGCAAAGCAGCCGCGGGCCGCTATACGCCACTGCTGTCTCGCGCTCACAGACTCAACCGATTACCCAAACCATGACGCTGACGGCCATTTTCCCGCAAGCGCGCAGTATCACGATTGGCAGTCCCGCGCCCAACATAACGGACACGTCCCTGATCCAAACCTCTTCCAATTCCTGGGGTGAAACAGATTTCAACAGCCTTGCGTCAAATCAGGCCAAGTATGACGAGGGCCAGGATATTCCCGGCCCGTTGAACATGGCCGTGGCCGGAGAAAATACTACAACCAAAGGCCGCGTAGTGGTTTTCGGCAACTCGATCTTTGCCGAGGATGGCGCATTCGACGCCTACGGTAACGGCGACATCTTTATCAACTCTGTGGACTGGGCCGCGGCGCAGGAAAACCTGATCAACATCACGCCGCGTACACCCAAGCAACGCACCTTCAATATCCCGACGCAAATACAGTGGGTCGCCATCCTTTTAGGCTCCATTTTCATCCTGCCCGGCCTCGTGGTATTGGCGGGCGTCTCCACCTGGATTGTCCAGCGCAAACGAGGTTAATCCATGATTCGCAGATCAACCTGGATCGCCCTAATTATTCTCGTCGCTCTGGGCGGCCTCATTTACTATTTGAATTGGGAAAAACAAGTGGCGCAAGTCGAATCAAAGGACGTGCCCACGCCAACGGTCAACTATCTGTTCAGCACAAGCGACGGGCAACCGACCAGTATTAAGATCGAAGATGCTACGGGCAGTGTCGTCGAAGTGGCGCGTGATGCGAACCAAGCCTGGGCGATCAGCCAGCCTTTTCAAGCGGAGGCAGATCAGGGTACGTCCGAAGCGGCGGCCACACAGATCAGTTCCCTGCGTCCCACGGATGAAATCGATCTCGGCCCGGATCTCCTCGGTCTCGACAAACCCGCCTACACGGTCACCATCGGCTTCGACAGCGGCAAACAGCATATGATGAAAATCGGCTCGGTGACGCCCACGCAAAACGGATATTACGTTCAAGTGGACACAAACAAGCCGGTGATCGTCTCCAAGGCGAGCATCGACGCGTTGCTGAACTTGTTTACTTCACCGCCCTACAAGGAAACGCCGACCCCGTCTCCGACTCCGGTTCCTCCCACAGCGACGCCTGCTCCCGTTACCGATACGCCCGCCCCGGCTGACGCAACGGTCACATCTGTGCCGTAAATGTAAAGTAAAACAACCACCTTACAGAACATCAAGATTTTCGGAAGGTATTGATTTCCGGCCTTAAAACGTGTATTCTGGATGAAATTTGAAAGTTTGGAAGGACGAATGGATGTAGAGAAGATCATTATCGTGGACGAGGAAGAAGAATTTCCGGCCATTGCGCGCCTGATCGAGCTTGGGCGGCAAAAGTCGTACGTCACCCTGGACGATATTTTGCACTTCTTCCCTGAAGCGGAACAAGACGTTGAGCAACTCGAAGAAGCTTTCTCCGCTCTGTTGAGCGCGGGAATTCCCTTTGTGGAAGACGCCACCACCAGCGAGCCGACTGAAGATGAGTTAGCCGCTGTAGAGGAAACCGAGGTCGAAGAACCGGATCTCGGCCTCGACGACTACCTTGCCAACATTGACACAGACGATACCATCGGCCTGTACCTCAAGGAGGTCAGCCGCGTACCGTTATTGACCGCGCAGGAAGAAGTGGCGCTGGCACAGCGTATCGAACGCGGACGCACCGCGCGTGAAGAACTGGCGCGCGGCAGTGCCAGCCCCAAACGGCGAACAGACCTGCGTCGCCTGATCGAAGACGGCTGGGCCGCTCGCGAGCATCTCATTACGGCAAACTCCCGCCTAGTTATTTCGGTTGCCAAGAAATATATGGGGCGCGGCGTACCCTTCCTTGACCTGATTCAAGAAGGCAATATCGGCTTGATACGCGCGACCAAGAAATTCGATTACCGCCGCGGACATAAATTCTCCACCTATGCCACATGGTGGATTCGCCAGGCCGTCACACGCGCCATTGCAGACCAGGGCCGCACCATCCGCGTGCCGGTTCATATGGGCGATCAAATCAACAAACTGTTGCGCGTGCAACACCAGCTGACACAACGGCTGGGCCGCGAACCCAGTGTAGAAGAATTGGCCGTCGCGCTGGATGTGCCGCCCAAGAAAGTCGAAAACATGATTCAGGTGGCGCGGCGTCCGCTTTCGCTGGAAACCCCCACCGATGACGAGGAAGATTCGGTGCTGGGCGATTTCATCGAGGACGACGAAGCGCCTCCGCCGGACGATACGGCTACCTACAATTTACTGCGCGAGCATCTTGGCGAGGTTCTAAACGGCCTGCCACCGCGCGAGGTCCGCATTTTACAATTGCGATACGGCCTGCTGGACGGACAGGCTTACACCCTCGAGGAAGTCGGCCGCAAAATGGGCGTTACGCGCGAACGCGTCCGCCAGATCGAGGCGCAAGCCTTAAGCCGCCTGCGCCATCCCTCCATCCGCAGAAAACTGCGGGATTATCTGGGCGAGTAAATCCTCCCGATTCCCAACAACGCGTCTGAGAAGGCGCGTTGTTTTATTTCAGGTACAATCCCACGCAAGGCCTGCCGCGCGGAGAATGCTCTTGCCATCTTCAAAAACTCAATCCAGAGACATCACGCTCTTCTTTCTAATTCTCGCCTTCCTTTTCGGGGCGATTGTTCGAATTTTTCCGCTTTTAACAACGAATTTTCCATTAGGGGACGGCGGCATGTTCATCAGCATGATCCGCGACCTGCAAACTTCCCATTTCACACTGCCCGCCGTCACAACCTATAATCATGCGGGGATTCCCTTCGCCTATCCACCTTTAGGGTTTTACATGGCAGGCATCTTGAATACAGTCACGCATCTATCGCTGACGTCCATCCTGCGCTGGCAACCATTCATTGTTAACCTGCTGGTTCTGCTATTGTTTTTCCTGTTCGCAAAGCAATTCACAGACTCAGAGAACAAAGCGGCGCTTGCCACGCTTATCTTTGCCCTGACGCCGAACTCGTATTGGTGGCAGATCACCGGCGGCGGGCTGACGCGTACTCTGGGCGCCGTTTTCTTTCTGCTTACCATTATCTTCGCAGATCGAATGTACCGCACAAGAAAGCCCATCTGGATCGTTGCTACAATCGCCGCGGGGTCGCTGACAGTGCTCAGTCATCCAGAATGGGCGTTACAAGCCACTGCCGCGGTCGTGCTCTTCTGGTTCTTTCATGGCCGGGATCGCGGCGGACTGATCGTCACCGCAGTTGTCGGCGCGGGGATCGCAATTCTGACAGCGCCGTGGTGGGTCGCAGTCACTCATCAGCATGGGTTATCCGTATTCCTTCAAGCTGGTCAGGCCACAAATTCGCGCTGGCTGTTCTGGACGATTCCGCTCACAATGGGCTTCACCGGCGAATACATTCCCGTGATCGCCGTGCTGGGTGTTTGCGGCCTATTTCTTCATTTCGCCAAAAAAGAATATTTACTACCAGTCTGGGCGCTTTTTGCCCTGTTCGTGGATCCGCGCGGCGGAATGCCCGCTTCTATTTTTCCATTTTCGATCATGGCGGCCACCACCCTCACAGAAGGCTTGGCCGCGCGCCTGTCTTTCACGGACTCTGCCGGTCCAAAAAACGACTGGGAAAATTCTCTTCTATCAGGTGTGGGACGAATTTTCTGGGGGACGTTCATTATTATTTTTCTATACAGCGCCTTACAAGTCTCTACTGCGCTTGCCAATCAAAGCCTGGATGCTGAAACCAGAAATGCCTTTCAATGGGTTTCAACTCACACCCAGCCTGCCGACCAATTCTTGATTTTGGACTGGCAGGAAAATCCCTTGCTTTCCGCGCCGTTGGAATGGTTCCCTGTACTATCGGATCGCAGAAGCATTACCACGGTTCAGGGGAGCGAATGGCTGGGAGGTGAGCGCGGTTTTCAGGCACAAATGGATCTGGCTCAAACTGCCCACGCTTGCATCTTTCAAAACGAGACCTGCTTGCAGTCGTTTTCAGGTCAATATGAATACATCCTGCTCTCTCTGGAAATTTCGCGAGGAACAGACCGCAACTTTCCCCTGCTTCTTGCACTGGAAAACTCGCCCGAGTTCTCATTGGTTTATTCCACGCCGGGCATCAAGATCTTCCGCGTCAAGAAATAATGTTTCAGCCATGTTAAAATTCGAGTTGCAGACATGAAGGCCAATTCTTCCACCGTTTCAAACTCGCAAGCGCCCAGCCCCATTCTCCGGTTTCTACCGCAACTGCACGATATCCTGTTCTTCGCGATCTTCGTCAGTGCGCTGGCGCTCGGCGGACGCATGATCAACCTGGACGGCGACCTGCCGCGTCATTTAACCTTCGGCGGGATCATCCTTTCAACGCACCGCATTCCACCGACAGAACCTCTCATTTATCCTTACGAAAATCGGCCATATGTTTCGCACGAATGGCTCTCGCAGGTACTCTATCGTCTTGTCTATAACGCGGCGGGGCTATCGGGATTAGTCCTTCTCGCCGCACTGCTTCTTGCTTCCACCTTCTTCCTTCTCTATCGCCACCTGGCCGCGCGGTATTCCCTGCGGCTCCCAACCCTCTTCATCGTCGCATGGGGAGCCGCCGTCACTTCGCTCAACTGGGCGATCCGCCCGCATTTATTCTCAATGGCGTTTCTGGCAGTCTGGCTTATTTGGTCGGATCGTTTGCGCCGAGGCGAGAACATCTCCATCTGGCGTTTTCCAATCCTAATGATTCTGTGGAGCAACTTTCACGGTTTATTCATTGCGGGTGTTCTCGTTTTGTTGGCCTTTGCCGTCGGCTGGACGGCAGATCATCTCTTCCACAAAGAAGGCGCGCCAGCCACAGGCAAAAAGCTCTGGCTGGCGCTGGCACTGTCCATACTTGGCAGTATCCTAAACCCGGGGTTGGCAGATTCGTGGTTCAGCATTCTGGGATTCGTCAACAATCAATATTTGATGTCCCGCATGCTGGAGGCGAATCCGCCAAACTTCCAATTGCCCGAACTGCGCGTACTTCTTCTGCTGATCATCTTTTCGATCTTTCTGCTGGCAGTCAAACGGAATAAATTCTCCAGCGGACAATCCCTTCTGCTGGCGGGCTTCACTGCCATGAGTCTGATGTCGTTCCGCAATGTCCAGCTTTACGGGATCGCCGCGCCTTTCGTTCTGGCTGAGGCGTTCGTAAGCTCCCGCAACATCCCTATGCTGAACAGACTCGAAACCACCCTATCAATCGTTGAAGAGAAAATTACAGGGACAGCGTATCCGCTTCTCATCACCGTACTTTTAGGAGCGTTAACGCTTCTTTCCCCCGTCTCAAAAGTTCTTTATCAATTCGACCCGCAGACTTTCCCGGTTGAAGCGGTGAACTGGCTGAAGTCGAATCCACAGCCAGGCAACATGTTCAACGATCTAAACTGGGGCGGCTATCTTGAACTGAAACTCTATCCGCAAAAAACCTTTATAGACAGCGTTGCCGATGTGACGGGCGAGGCTACAAAAGAGTATGAGACCATTCTGACGACTGGCAATGGATGGGAAAACCTATTAAAGAAATACAATATTGAATGGGCAGTCATCGAACCCGGCTCACCGCTGGCAAAGGCCCTTGTTCTCGACCAACGCTGGAGAGTCCTTTACGAGGACGGAACTGCAGTTGTTATAAGAAAATAACTACAATACCGCGTCCAGCATCAACGCTAGAAAGATAAACGCCAGATACATGCTGGACCAGCGGTACATCGTCCATGCCACTTTGTTGCCCGGCGTGCGCCATACCCGCCACGCGGCGTAGATCAAGGCCAGACCCAACACTACCGCAGAAACCAGATAGATCACACCCGCCAGCTTCAAGATGGGAAGCAACAAAGTGATCGCCACCAGAATCAACGTGTAGATTAGGATTTGCCTGCGAGTTTCCTCTTCGCCGCGCACCACTGGCAACATGGGTACACCGGCCCGCTCGTAATCTTTTTTGCGGACAATGGCCAGCGCCCAAAAATGCGGCGGAGTCCACATAAAGACGATCACAAACAGAATCCACGCGGCCAGGCTTAAATGCCCGGTCGCCGCGGCCCAACCGACCATCGGCGGGATTGCCCCTGCTCCTCCGCCAATCACAATGTTTTGAACCGTCACTCTCTTTAACAGCACGCTATAAAACAGAACGTAATAAAAGATGCCCGCCAGCGACAGGATCGCGGCCAGCAAATTTACAAAGCTCGCCAAAATATAATAGCTTGCCACGCATAGCGACAGGCCAAACGCCAGACCCTCCGCGGCTGTCAGCCGCTGGGAGGCCAAAGGCCGCCAGGAAGTGCGTTGCATATTCTTGTCCAGGTCGCGGTCGATATATTGATTCAGAGCCGAGGCCCCGCCAGCGGCCATCGCGCCGCCCAGCAGGGTCCAAAACGTGAGCGACAGGGAAGGCCAGGCCTTGCCTCCGGCAACCAGGCCCGCGTAGGTGGTAATCAACAGAAGGCCGACAATAAGCGGCTTGGTGAGGGCGAAGAAATCCTTGAGGCGCTGACGCCGATCGAAAACGGGAGCCGGGCCACGGTCCGATAAGAGCGTGCCGGAAACATAAGTCGTGGAGAGCAGGGAAATCCACAATCCAATCGACGTGAGGTCGTGCAAGACAATCAAATGAAACGGAAACCCGAGGGTGACTTCCACTGCACCGACCAGGGCCTGACCGAAGATCAAGACAGCGGTGATCGTCACAAGCGGAAGAAACAACCGGTCTTCATGCTGTTCGCGCCAGGCTTTGCGTAAAATCCAAATCATGAGCGCCGCAGTGACCGCCGCCAATAAACGATGGAAAATTTGCAGCCAGCCTGCCGGCGCAGTCGGAATGCACAACGGCCAGGTGGCGCAATAGGCGCTGGCATTGGCCAGAAGCGATAAACGCCCGACCACTGTAAGCGCCAAAACAACAACCAGTAAAGATAGGGCGAGACGGGCCATTGGGGAAGAAAGGGAATATTTCATCGTTCCTGCCTTCTGAGATAATACAACGAATAACCAAAAAACAATATGGCCGAAAAAGCAAACCATTGGATCGCGTATCCGAGATGCGGCCCATTGCTTATATCCATGACCAGCGGATAAGGAACCGGCGGCTGATCGGAGGCTGAATCGGCATTCAACTGAAGATAGACCGGCAATAGCGGATAAGGAAGCTGTTTTGCGATTCGATCCAAATCGATTAGATACCAAAAATCGAGCCGAGCCTGCCCGGGAGTCAGCGTTGGATTCGGAATCCCGCCAATTTCGGGCGCGGCCCGACCGAGGCGCAGGACTCCGTTCAACGTAACTTTGCCGGGACGATCATATTGACGCCAATCTGCGGGAGCAGAGTTGCCGTCAGCGGGAATCCAACCGCGCTCCACCAGTACGGCGGAGCCGCTATCGAGCATGAGCGGCGTGAACAATGCGTATCCAAATTGATTCTGATCGTTATATTGGTTGCGCAGTGCAACCTGATGCTCGAAATCGTACATACCTGTAACCGTTGCATTACGATATTCCATTTCGGTCAGGTTCGCAGGCAAAACCGAGTTCAAGTCCAAAAGAGACATGGCGCGGGTTGCCGCGAAACGGGCATTGAAAGCGAGTCTTTGCTGAAGACGGGATAATTGCCAAAATCCAAGCCGGATCAATACGGCACAAACAGCCAGCACGATCAGAGTCGTTACCAGCCAGCGGCGGGAAAACATGAGGCTGAATGATCGCTTAATTTCCATTTATGAGGCCGCGGCTTTTGTCTTCTTGGGCAGGATCAAAATACTATACACCGAAAACAGAAATCCCACAGGGACGCCCGCTTCCAGAATCCCTTCGAGGCGGATTTGGGGCGTCAGCGGCTCATAGACATTGATTCCAAAATACTTACGCGGCTGGAAGGTACATTCATAGGCGAAGTTCTCAACCGTGCCCAACCGTAAACTGGCTGAGGTGCCCGGCGGAATCCATAACGGCCCCAACTGGTGATTCACCGAATCTTCGTTTTTTACGATCAGGGTATCGCCCTGCACAAAATTCATGGACTCCGGCAAGGCCGGGGGCTGTTTCCCCTGCGCCACCGCCGCGGCAGTTCCGGCGGGAATCACCAGTTCGATGGATTTCGGCGGACGGGCAGTTTCGCGAATAAAGACGAAGGTGATCTCGCTCAGAAACAAGCCGAGCAACAAGCCAAGCCCCATGGAAATCAAAACGCGTTGAACGATCATGCGGAAACTCAATTTATTGCTCCTTCACAACGACCTGCACCTGAAGTGCGCCCGCATTTTGAAAGGTCAATTGAATTGGGAACGTATCCCCGGCCTGCAACGGCTTGGACAAATTCACCAGCATCACATGATAGCCGCCGGGCGCAAACTCCACATTCCGGCCGGCAGGTATTGGCACTTCCTTGAGCGGCGCCATGGTCATCACATCGTTCCCCTCATTCATCGACATATGAAACTCGGCGCTCTGGGCAACTTCCACATTCGCCGAGAGCAATACGTCATTTTGAGACGTACCGTTTGCGATCACAAAGTAAACCGCCGCGGTCTGCCCTGCAAGACTCGGGCGCGTCCAGGCGTTGCGAACTTCCAACACATTGGGCCTGGGCTGGCAAGCCGCCATCAAAATCAATGCCCCCAACACTCCCAAAGCGCTTCTCCAACGCATGCTTTATCTCCAGACTATTTGATGAGAATCTCGATGTCGTTCAGGATGTCCTGCCATTCTTCGCCGTATGGAAACGTAACATGCAAATTTCCCTGGCGATCAATGACCAGCAGACGGGCTGTATGCGAGACAACGTAATTGCCGCTAACATCCTTGGGCTCGAGCTCGCGGAAGATTCCATACGCAGTCCAGATCGGTTGCAAGTCCGATTCGGAGCCCGATAAGCCGATAAATGACGGGTCGAACTGGGCCACATATCGCTGAGTCGTCTCCGGAGTGTCGCGAGCCGGGTCAACGGTCACAAAAACCACTTCCATTTCATCGGCATTGGAACCCAGGTTGGTTCTAACCTGCTTCAAAGTGGCCAGCGTTGTTGGGCAAATATCCGGACAATAAGTATATCCAAAATATAAAACAACAACCTTGCCCTTTTGAGCGCTCAAACGATATTCGCCCCCATCGGCTTCCTTTAACGCGAACCCCGGCGCGGGAATCAGCGGGTCATACGTCGTCCCATGAAATTGAGGCGGCCGTCTCCATAAAATAGTCGCCAGAACAGCTAAAGCAATGAGCGCCAGGGACGCAAGCCCAACCCAAACAACCTTGCGATCCATTTTTCTGTGCCTCCGCAATTCGGGGCGGCCATCTTATTCTGGCCGCCCCGAAAATTATACATTCTCTTCCATCAATAAAATCAACCGCCGATCACCTTACCGATCAGGTAGAGCGCCGGATAGAAAAAGACCCAAACCAGATCCACAAAGTGCCAGTACACCGTGGAGGCTTCCACTGCCCAATGTTTCTCGGCAGAATATAAGCCATGCCGCGCGTTCCGCAAAACTATGAGCAGGAACAGAACGCCTGTGAGTACATGAAAGGCATGCATGCCGGTCATCATAAAGAAGATTGCGCCGCCCGCTCCAGAGGAGGGCGTAACGCCTTCGCTGATCGCCGTCGGCCATTCGACGGCCACCACGCCGAGTAAAAAGGCCAGGCCCAGAAAGATCGTGACAATCGTATTGACGATGAAGCCTCTGCGGTCACCGTGCTCCATCGAAGTTTCGGCTCGATTCATGAAGAGTGACGAAATAAGCAGTACCACGGTCACACCCAGACCGAGAAGCTGGTTCAAATGTGGACGGGTGAGTCCCAGCAGATAGATACGCGAGGCCAACAAGCCGCCGAACACAAAGGAGTCCGATAGCAGGAACATCCACAGCCCGATCCGGTTCGTGATCAGCTTGTACGCGTAAGAGTGATGGTCGCCAACCACATCCACGCTTGCCAGGCGGTAAATGTGCATATAGTAATAGGCCACCAGGCCAGCCTTCACGATTGCCACAGTCACCAATAGGGGCGCGCTATCCATCGTCAGCGCGATGAAGAATTCGACCCCGGTCAGGATGGCCAGATAGACAAAGATGACCAGGCCTTGATTCAAAGCCGAGGACTTATCGTGGGTTTGAGCAATTGAAGTAGAAGTCATGGGAATATCCTGCCCGCGTTATTCATTATCGACGAATTTAACATACGGCGATGAGCCGACCGCGCCATAGTCATACGGCTCGCCCACCACCTCAAATGGATGTTCGTAATTGTGCACCGGCATGGGTGACGGAACCTGCCATTCGGGAGAACGCGAATTCCAGACGTTGCCGGTGGCGACCTCCCCATCCTTTATACTGCGGAAGAAGTTGATCAGGAAGATCAGAATGGACAACGCGATCAGAAAACCGCAAATCGTCATCACCAGATGATAGCCGTCGATGTGCAGACTCGCATCATAGTCTGCGGTGCGGCGGCGCATACCGATCAGGCCAACGCGCATCATCAGAAGAGTCAGCACAAGGAAGGAGGGAGTCATCAGCCAGAAATGAATCTTCCCAAGCAGTTCATTCATGCGGCGGCCCGTAGCTTTGGGGAACCAATAATAAATGGCCGCAAAGAACGGGAAGACGAACCCGCCAAAAATCGTGTCGTGAAAATGTCCCACGATGAAATAGGTGTCGGTCAGATGCAGGTCAGTAGCCACCGTCGCGTTCGGCGGGCCGGACAAACCGCCGAACAAAAACACGATGATGCCGCCAATGACAAAAAGCATGGGCGTTGGCGTTTCGATCTTGCCCTTCCACAGCGTCGCAACCCACGAGAAAAACTTCACGCCCGTTGGGACGGCCACCAGCAAAGTGCTGTACATGAACGGGACGCGCAGGTATTCGTTCATGCCCGAAGCGAACATATGGTGCGCCCAAACGAGGAACCCAACCAGCGCGATCCCCAGGGAAGACATCGCCACCCAGCGATACCCATACAACGGTTTTCGCACGAACACGGGCAGTAATTCCGAAATGACGCCCAAACCGGGAAGCACAAATACATACACAGCCGGGTGGGAATAGAACCAGAACAGATGTTGGAAAAGAATGGGGTCGCCGCCCTTGATAGGATCGAAGAAACCCATCCCGAGCAGACGCTCGAACATCACCAATTGGAAGGACAGGCCGATCAACTGGGTGGCTGTCAACGAGATGAGGGATGTGGCAACCGCAGACCAAACGAAAACCGGCAGTCGGAAGGATGTCATTCCCTTGGCGTGCATGCGAACAACGGTAGCCAGAACGTTCAAAGCGCCCAAAACAGAAGACCAGCCTGCCACGATCACGCCCAGGAAGAAGAACTGCACACCCACCGGGGCGCGCGCGGAAAGCGGAGGATAACCCGTCCAGCCGGTATCGAATCCGCCCATGAACAAACTGGCCAGAAGAAGTACTGCGGCCGGTACTGCGAGCCAGAATGAGAAGGCGTTCAAACGAGGGAAGGCCATGTCCTGCGCGCCGAGCAGGAGCGGAATCACATAGTTCATCACGCCTGCAATGCCGATCAGGATCGAAACGATCATCAGCATGCCATGCAGGCTCATCAGTGTATTGTAGATTTGCAAACCGTTCTGGTCGAACAAATGCAGGGTGGTGGTCAGAAATTGAAGGCCGGACTCAGCAAGCTCGGTGCGGAAGATCAACGCAAATATTCCGCCGATGGCGATCAACAACAGGGAAGTGATCGTATATTGAACGCCGATCACCTTATGATCGAGGGAAACGCTGAAATATTTTTCCCATCCCGGCGGGTCTTCATGATGCTCGGGGGTTTCCTCGCCCTTCGCCCATTTAAACCAATCACTGACCGCGCCTACTCCAACAACGAACGAGAGAGCGCCGACCAGACCTCCGAACACCCAGGCCGGCTCGGTGAAGAAGAAAGCTCCCGTCACATCCATTTTCAAGAGAAAACGAATTCCAGTAACAAATAACGCGCCCAGGAGAGTCCCGACGATCTGAAAGACCAGGCCGCGGGTGATCCATCGGTAACCGACTACGCCGAAAAAGAACAGCGCAACGCCTCCGAATAAAGCAAACAACCCACCTACCGGAGCGGAGAAATTAACTGCCTGCATCACAAACGCATCGAGCGCGACACCAATGACATAGCCCACCAGCGCCCCAATCGCCAACATGAGCAAGCCACGCCAGACTGGCTTAATATTCTTCATCTTGAATCATCCTCCGCAAAAATTACTTCAGGGTCTTGATATAAGCGATAATATCTGTGATCTGCTGATCGGTGACACCCAGAGCCTGCGCATTGAACGACATCGGCGAGAAACCACTCACAACCTGCGAGGCCGGTTCCAGAATCGATTGTTTGATATAAGCGTCGTCGGCTGTGGTGGACGTGCCATCAGAAAATTTGACCGTCGAACCGTAAAGGCCAAACCAGCTCGGGCCAATCTTCGGAGTCCCGTCCACGGTGTGACAACCCAGACAGCCAAATTTATTGACCAATGCCTTTCCGGCATCCGGGCCGGCTGTATTCACCAGCGCCGACGCGGCCTGCACCTGTTGTGCGATCCACGAGTCATACTCGGCCTGCGTCACTACATGAACCGGAGTCTCCATATAGGAATGAGATGTGCCGCAAAGCTCGGCACAGCGGACTGTGTAGGCGCCGATCAGAGTCGGCGTAATACGATATTCGGTAACACGGCCCGGCACAACGTCCTGTTTGATGCGAAATTCTGGAACCCAGAAGGAGTGGATCACATCGGACGAATCCATCTGCAGATCGACCTGCTTATTGACCGGTAAATAAAGTTCGTCGGACGTAAAGCCCTGGGGGTATTCAAATCTCCACGCCCACTGAAAAGCATGTACTTTGATCGCGCTCGCGTTGGGATCGATTGCCCGCGTTTCCCCGAGCGTGTACGCTCCGAGATATGCGAAAACCATTACGATGATCAATGGGATTACGGTCCAGGTAACTTCCAATGTGCGGTTGCCTTCGAAGTATTCCCCTTCGCCCTTTTCCCCTTTTTTACGGTGAAATACAATCAGGCTGTATATCAAAGGCACCATGATGAGCGAAAACAAAAATGCGATCACCGCCATATCGGCATTCCACATCCAATCCACCGGGATCGCTTGAGCGCTTGCTTCGACCGGCATCAGGTGTGAAGCATTGATTCCGCTGTAAGTCAGTACCGACACCACCACTACAAGAATGCCCACGATCACAAAATGTCGCATAACTCGCTCCTGATAATGAATGTTCCGCGCTTGCAAAAAGAAGATTACTCGTGCCGGCAATCTCTCATGCAAACGGCAACGCTATAATTTACCAAATTTTATGTGATTTGTCACGTGAATTTTGCTGTAACAAACCAATCGGTAAAACAAACCCAGCGTCAAGCGGGATGACTGCGCCTTAATTCGTCCAGAACTTCGGCGCTGTGTTCCGAAGGCCGAACTCGTTCGAACACGCGTAAAACATCGCCATTCGGCCCGATCACGAACGTAGTGCGAAGCACGCCCTGATACTCATGGCCCATCATGTTCTTGGAACCCCACACTCCATATAAATCGCAAACTTTGTGGCCTTCATCGGCCAACAGCGAAAACGGAATCTGATATTTGCTTTTGAATTTGACGTGAGACGCCACCGAATCGGGACTCACGCCAAGAATCGTAACGCCTGCCTCTTCGTAAGCCGAATAGTCGTCACGAAAACGGCAGGCTTCCTTGGTACAGCCGGGAGTGTCATCCTGTGGATAAAAATATAAAACCACCGGTTGCCCGCGAAAGTCGGATAATTTGCGGGGCCGGTTGGCGTCGTCTAAAAGTTGAAAGTCAGGGGCTAAACTGCCAGCGGCAATTGGCATTCTCTCTCTTCCTCGTAGTTCCGGCCATTATACTCTGGTATTCCAAATCCGCCGTTTTGAAGCCGCACTCGCTTTCTTCTATTTCAAAGTGCGGATAAACGTGACCACCTGCCAGATTTGAGTCTGGGATAAGACTCCGCGCCAGGCGATCATCGCCGTGCCCGGCCTTCCCGTGCTGATCCACCAATAAAGATATGCATCCGAGGTGGTCTGCTGGAGTTGCGCGAGATTGGCAGGCGGCGGGACCAACGATGAAGCCGCCGGCCCATCACCCTCTCCGGTCGCGCCATGACAAGGCTGGCAATTGGTCTGAAAAACTTTCGCGCCCTCGGCGGCCGCGCTCGCATCCAACGGATTCTTCAGCCCCACAAACTCGGTTGGAAGCGCTTCAGGCGTTTGTGTGCCTGCTGGAGATATATTTCCGCCCGAAGCACAGCCGGACAGAACAAAGAAAAATATAACAATCAAAATGACATAAACATATCTCATCAGTTTTACCTCACTTGTGAAAAAAATAGACGGTGCGCCCGATTATATGATTCGCATCCGGTTATGTATAGACGCTTATCGGATTTCTAAGCGAAAATTAAGTATCCCGATCGCGATTCCCCCGCTCACAAACAACACAAAAAAAATCCGCTGTCTTCTGACAGCGGATTTTTCTATAAGACTCCGGCTTTATGCAAGGCTTTTTCCAAACCGTCAATCGCGACCGGCTTAACGAGCATTGCCACCGCGCCGCCGCTTAATACGCGCTGGCGGGTTTCAGGCTGATCGTCCGAAGTAATGACCACCACGGGTATCATGGAAAGACGCGGTTCTCTCTTTAAGTAAGCCAGAATCTCGGTTCCATCCACGCCCGGCATATTGATATCCAGCAAAACCAGGCCCGGCTTGTAATCCCTCAGCAAAGACATCGCGGCGCTCGATCCATAAGCCACCTGCCCCGGAACCCCCAAAACACCCAACATTTGCTGTAAGGCATCGGCTGTATCTCGATTGTCATCAATGATTAACGCGTCCTGCATGAACTGCCTCCATGAATCTTTATCGAATTTATTTTAGCCGAAGTTGGAGCAAACGTGTATCCCCCATTGTACGCACGATCCGCCTGATCGATTTGGAAAAACGATCTCCCAGGCGCTTGCCTCGCCTGCCCGCCTCTGCTATACTCACCGAGTGAGTAAACTCAAAGAAAGCAACAGGATTCTCTCCCCCGAATATGCCCTGCTCGGATTCTTAATGGAAGGGCCGCGGCACGGCTATGAACTTCATCAGGAATTTACCACCGAGCTTGGGCAAGTCTGGCATTTGAGTCAGAGTCAGGCATACGCCATATTAAAAAGGTTGGAAACGCACGGGGACATCACTTCGCATCTCGTTGAGCAGGAGAAACACCCGGCGCGGCAAATCCTGCATATCACGTCGTTGGGCCGGCGAAAGTTCAACGAATGGCTGGAAAAAGGTATCAGCGCCAATGCCCGTTCCATCCGGCTTGAATTTCTGACACGCCTCTACTTTACTCAAAAACTTGCGCCTGAAAAGACGGGAAAAATCTACAACAGCCAGATGAAAGCCATAGACGGAAACATAACGCGATTGGAAAGTTTACTGGCCAGCCTGCCGTCGGGACAAATCTACAATCGTCTCAGCCTCGAATTGCGTTTGCGGCAATTGAAACTTATCCAGGGATGGATGAGCAGGATCAAGGCTCAATTTCATATTTCGAAAGGGACTGCGGCATGAAACGTTTCCTCACGTCAATTCTCTTGACGGGAATCCTGTTGACCGCCTGCTCCACGGCAACCACGCTCACAACCGGGCCGACAACTGCTCCCGTTACCGGGACGCGAGCGGCCACTGCGCCTCAAACCCTGGTGGTTTTCGCGGCCGCATCCCTGACAGGCGCGTTCACAGAAATCGGAAAAGCCTTTGAAGCCGCGCATCCGGGCGTCACCGTTATATTCAATTTCGCCGGCTCGCAACAACTTCGCACGCAGATCGAGCAAGGCGCGCCTGCCGACGTGTTCGCTTCAGCCAATTCCGTCGAGATGGATACGCTGGTCGCTGAAAGTTATGTAACAAAGGACACGCCGCAAGTCTTCCTCACAAACCAATTGGTTGTCATTCTCCCGTCCAACAACCCGGCCCATCTGGCAGAGCTGAAGGATTTGGCGAGGCCGGGCATTAAACTCGTGCTGGCGGCTGAAGATGTGCCTGTCGGGAAGTATGCGCGTCAGGCGCTGGACCAGATGAACGGTCAGTATGGAAGCGGATTCAAAGATCAAGTCCTTGCCAACGTTGTGTCGAATGAAGATAATGTCAAGCAGGTTGTGGCCAAAGTCCAACTCGGCGAAGCAGACGCGGGGATCGTATATACTTCGGATGCGGTCGCGGCGCCAGAATTGAAGTCCATTAAAATTCCAGCCGATTTAAATGTGATCGCCCAATACCCCATCGCACCGCTGGCAAAGTCGGGTCATTTGAATTTAGCCGAACAATTTACAGCGTACGCGCTTTCGGCAGACGCCCAAGCGATCTTTGCAAAATGGGGATTCGGCCCGAAACCCTGAATACCTACACCCACAGTCACAAGAGACTGGCTCTCTTGGACGCTTTAATCTCATGTCTCCCATACAAAGAGTTATTCAACGATTAACAGCAGACGGCCATTCCCAGTGGCTGTTCGTGTCGTTTGCATCCATTTTGATTCTCCTGTTCGGTCTGCCGCTATTGGCCCTGATTATTCGGGCGGCCAATAATCATTTTGCAACCTATGCGCTTTCGACTCAGGCTTTGGCGGCTTTGCGGCTAAGCCTGCTGACCAGTGTGATCACCGTTTGCATTACAGTCATCTTCGGAACGCCTTTGGCTTACATACTGGCGCGCTGGAATTTCCCGATGAAGCATTGGGTGGAATTATTGATCGATCTGCCGGTTGTCCTGCCCCCCTCTGTAGCCGGGCTGGCTTTGCTGATCGCCTTCGGACGGCAGGGCGTGTTCGGCGCAGTATTAAACGTTGTCGGAATCTCACTGCCTTTCACCACTCCGGCGGTTGTCATCGCGCAGACTTTTGTCGCGTCTCCATTCTATATACGGGCGGCGCGCGTTGGCTTCAAGTCCATTGACGCGCAGTTGGAGGAAGCCGCGTATGTGGAAGGCGCAAATCAATGGCAACTTTTCCGCGAAGTCATGCTGCCGCTCACAAGCCGTCCGCTTTTAAACGGTTCGATCATGACCTGGGCTCGCGCGCTCGGCGAATTCGGCGCGACGATTCTATTTGCCGGAAATCTGGAAGGCGTTACACAGACGATGCCAATGGCCATCTATCTGGGTTTTGAGCGCAGTTTGGGCGTAGCCATTGCGCTATCCGTAATGCTGGTTATTGTCTCGGTTGTCCTGTTGAGCGCAATCCGCAAGCTGGAAGAAAAAGATTAGAGCCTGTATTCCAAATCCTTTTTGTTGTCATCTTGAGGAGCGAAGCGGCGAAAAACTTCGATTTCACCTTTGATTGCATACAGCATACAGATTCTGGGCCGCGCGTTTATCGTAGCCAGAAAATCAGCGTTAGAAAATACGCGGTAAGCCCAAAAACCGCAATGGCAGTTGCGATGAGCAAATTCCAAATAGGCCTGCCGCCCAATTCGATATTCCGCAGGCTGAGACTCTGCAAAACGGCAAACGGCAGAGTCAGAAAGGCGGGCCACAAAACCGTCAATGAAAAGCCAAAAGCCGGAGCGGAAAGAAACGCAAGGTAAGCGGCGATCACCAACACGTTGTGTAAAGGCACCGCGCGTTCCCAGCCCAAGCGGACCAGCAACGTCCGCCGGTTATATTTCTGGTCTTGTGCAAAGGTCGGAAAATCCAGCACGAGGAAACAGGCGCACGCAAGCAAACTGAGTGGAAAAACGATCATACCCAGCAAGCGGTGATAGTTTTCGGCCTGCAGGAGAAACCCGATCGAGGGAATGATATAAGCGAGATGAACAGCGACGGTCAATTCCCCAAAACCGAGATTGAACAAGCGCACCGGTGGAACGCCATAAAAAATTGTGAGGAATAAAGAGAGTCCGATAAACAACAGCGCAGAGGGCGAAACAGAACGATTTAAATACAGCAAAAAGATAATAACTGCCAGAACGGCCAGGGCCGAGACCGAAAAATACAGCATCGCCTCGCGCAAAGATTTACGTTCGCCGATGGTCTCATCGGGCGTAATCGGATCGGCATCTGGGCGAAAGACCTCTCCCAGCAGGGACATGACCGCCTGTGCCAGCAGAACGCCGAGCAGGCCAAGCCAAAAGGGCATGGCATGAAACGAATCGCCTAAATAGCGCGCCAGGCCAACGCCGAGGATATAAGTCAGCGCGGCGAAAAGTAAGTTGAGCGGGCGGGAGAGGCGGAGCAAATTACGAAGCATAAAAATATCCGAAGGGGCCGCACAAAAGCGATGAGTCTAACCCTGGCGGGCATTCAAATACGACTCCAGTTTTTGAACGGCTTGCGGCAAATTTATTCGTCCCAAGCCGAGGCGGAAATGATTCTCCGTTTCGTCGTACATCGATCCGGGCAACAGGAGAACCCCCGCTTTCCGTACCAGCGAATCGCAAAACGAATCGACCTCGCCTTTCAACAAACGCGGAAAGGCCATGGAACCGGCGCGCGGGCGCACGCAGGAAAACAAGTCGGCGTGACGCGCAAAGAACTCATCCGTCACGGCCAGGTTGTTTTTGATGATAGCCAGATTACGTTCCGCCAAACGGACGCGCTGTCGCATGGCCAACTCGGCCAGAAATTCACTCGGCGCGCTGTTGCAGATCGTTGTGTAATCTTTCAGCGCGGCCATGCGCGCATAAATTCCGCGATTGCGCGTGGCGACCCAGCCGATGCGCAGTCCGGCCAAACCATACGTCTTGGATGTGACGCCGAGCGAGACCGCATATTCGCCCTGATCACAGGCGGCGGGCAATCGTGCCGCGGGATCGTATTCCGATTCGCGGTAAACCTCGTCCGAAAACAGGAGCAGGCCGCGGTCACGCGCGAAGCGGTGCAATTCATCGAAATCCGCGCGGGACATCAGATAACCGGTTGGGTTATGCGGCGTATTGACGACAATCAATTTTGTATTGGAGCGCATCAGGTGCGGCAATTCATCGAGATCGGGCGCCCATCCATTCTCTTCACGCGCGCGCCAGAACGATAGCTCACAGCCGATCGAACGCGCCACTTCCGCCAGCGATTGATAACACGGCCAATGGACGATGACGTGATCGCCCGCTTGAAGCGCGGCGTGCATGAACAGGAAAATGGCTTCGCCCGCTCCAGTGTGGACGAGAACCTGCTCCGGTTCGATCGACTCATATATCCCCGCGATCGTTTTCCGTAACGCCAAACCGCCCAGCGACTCAGTGTATCCCAGCCAGGTTTGCTGAAACTTCCCTGCGGCCTCCGGCTCGAAAGCCAATAGATCGGCAATGGACATGGCTTCGCAATCCGAACTGCACAACAGATATTCGGTGGTGAATTCGTATTTAGCAAAATACCGTTCGAGTTTGAAATCCGATAACAGCATAAGGTCGTTTCGCGGAGCTTATTTCATAACGCGCTTGATATCGCGATAGTGGGTTTGATTGTGTACATAAACCAGCTTGATCATCTCGCGCAAAGTGGTTACGCCCAGAAATGGATGGCGGCCGGTCAATTCAAGCTCTTTATCGTTAAGCGTGGAAACAAAGGCGACCGTTTCGGCGCGCACAGCTTTGTAATTTTCCAACAGCTCGCGCGGCGATAGCTCCTGAGTCTTTTCCTGCTGGCGGGCATTATAGCGGTCCACGGAAAAATCGTCGGAAACGCCTTGGCCGCCTTCACGAATACCCGCAAACAACCTGACGAGACCGCGCTCGGAAGTGAAGAAGTGCGAGAGTACATTGCGAATCGTCCAAAGCGAACCTTCGGTGTAAACCCCGGTTCGCCATTGATCGTCGCTTAGCCCTTCGAAAAAGTTTGCAATCCGCTCGCCTTCGGTTTTAAGTTTTTCCGCAAGTTCAAGGGACTCCGTCATGATCTGCTCCTCGCAACTATCAAGCACGTCCAGCCCGGCATGTTACCCTCAATAACAGCGAATTTTCAGGCGCGCAGGAAGTTGGAAATAAAGAACCAGACGTTCGCGGGCCGTTCCGCGAGACGCCGCATAAAATATGGATACCAATGCGTTCCGAACGGAACATACACGCGGACCGGATATCCTTCGTTTGCCAACTGCTCCTGCAGGTCGCGGCGGATGCCGTATAGCATTTGGAATTCCAAAGCGTCTTTGGGCAAACCGGCTTTCTCGGCGTATTGCTTTGCAAACGCGATCCGTTTTTCGTCGTGCGTGCCAAAGGCGGGTATGGGCGGAAAGCGGCCATTCGTACCCAGCCTGGGCGCGCCGGCTGAGAGCGCCGCGTCGATCATGATCTTGACCAGCAAATCATAATTGGCGTCCACATCGGCCTTCTTAGGAAATGCTTTTTCGGCCGGTTCGTTATAGGCGCCTTTCACCAGACGAATCGGGGTCTTATCGCCGAGCAATGCGCGCGCATCGGCTTCGGTGCGCAATAAATACGATTGCAGTACCATGCCCACGTTCCCAAATCCTTTGGCTCTCATCTTGTGGAACAGGTCAATGGTCTTGTCCGTGTACGGCGTATCTTCCATGTCGATGCGAATGAAGACGTTGACGAGCTGTGCGCGGGTGAGAATCTCCTCCAGATTTCCGGCACACAAGCTTTCGTCCAGACCGAGACCGATTTGAGTTAATTTAATGGAAACGTTGGCGCGCACATCCGATTTGCCGATCGTATCGAGCGTCGCCAGAATGCTGTCTGTGGATTGACGGGCTTCCTCCGGCGTGCTGGTATGCTCGCCGAGATGATCGAGTGTAACGTTGATCTTGCGTGAATTCAATTCGACCACTACGCGAATCGCGTCGTCCAGGTTTGTGCCGGCCACAAAACGCGAAGCCGTCCGCCATGCGAACGACCAATTCGTGACCATGTGCTGTGCCCAGCCAGCTTTGGAAAGATAGATGAAAAACGATCGGAGCATTGATTCCTTCCCGAGAAGATATGCCCCGGCCGCGTTCGTGATCGAGGCGGTCAGCAGGCGCCGGCGGACCGGCAGAACAATTCTAGCACAAGCCAAAAATCACTGTGTTATACTCTTTCGGTGATTTTCATCACCTTTGGAGGTTGAGTGAGAAACCGCAACACGAATATTTTGCTGCGGGGAGTTTCCATCCTGCTAATCAGCATCGCCATTGTATTAACAGTCGTATCGCTGGTTGGCTATAGCCGTCAACGCAACAATTATCCGTCCGGCATGACGATTGCCGGCGTGCCGGTCGGCGGCCTGGACCCGACGGGCGCGTCACAAAGATTATTGGAAGTTTATACTTCGCCAATCGAAATCCAATATAGCGGCGCGCGGATTCATGTGGAGCCGGGCGTGATCGGCTTTCAAGCCGATACCGAAAGTATGCTGGCCGCCGCAGATTTGGTGCGCACCGGCGGTTCGTTCTGGGGCGGATATTGGGACTATCTCTGGAACCGCGCGCCCGCTTCCGTCAGTATTCCTCTGCGCGCCACCATCGAAGAAGAACGTCTGCGCGCTTACTTACAACAGGATGTCGCGCCGCGCTACGATATCCCGCCCAGCCCGGCCCAGCCCACCGCGGGCGGAACATTGTTCGCGGCCGGCACTCCCGGTCAAACATTGGACATCGACCGCGCTGTAGTGTTAATCGAGGACGCTTTGCGTTCGCCCTCCAGCCGGACCGTCCTGCTGGGTTCCGAGCAAAACACTGCCGCGGCGCGCCCAACGATGGCCGACCTGCAACTTCTGCTCGAACAATATATCAAGTCCACGGGATTCGACGGCATCATCGGTATATATGTGGCTGACCTGCAAAACGGACAGGAGATTCACTTCGCGCTCGATCAGGATCAGGAAATCCCCGTAGAACCCGATATTGCCTTTACAGCCTCCAGCACGATCAAGATTCCCATTCTGACTTCCTACTTCATCCAGCATGGCAGCGCGCCGGTCGATCAGGCCACCGATGCAAAAATCCTGAATATGATCAAGCGTTCCGAGAATCCTCCCTCGGATGCTTTGATGGCTGAGCTCGATCCCAGCAATGGACCGCTGGTCGTCTCGCAATACATGAAGGCGCTCGGCCTCCAAAATACATTTCTGGCCGGTTATTTTGCGCCCGGCTCGCCTCTTCTGCAAAGATTTTCAACGCCCGCCAACCAGCGCCTGGACGTGACCACCGAACCCGATCCATACAACCAAACCACTCCGTCGGATATGGGCATGCTGTTGGTGGACCTCTATCAATGCTCGCAGGATGGCGGCGGGGCTTTGGTGGCCGCCTTCCCGAATACAATGAATCAGGATGTCTGTAAAAAGATCATCAATTACCTTCTGCAGGATAAGATCGGCGTACTGATCGAAGCCGGTGTACCGGAAGGGACTCAAGTGGCGCACAAACACGGCTGGGTCTCCGATAACAACGGCGTGGATCACGACTGGAGCGATGCGGGCATCGTTTATACGTCCGGCGGCAATTTCGTGATCTCGATCTATACCTATCATCCCGTACAACTTGTCTTCGTGGACGTAGGCAATAAGATCGGCATCAATCATCTATTCGCGAATCTTACGCGGGCTGTCTATAGCTTCTACAACCCGCAAGCCAGTCAATAAATGAATCAGCCCGTTCTCAATAGGAACGGGCTTTTTATTTCGCTTGATATTCATACAACGGGCAGTATAATCAGACCATGGGCGCTTCCGTTGGTCTCTTTCGGTTACAACAGGTGGATCGTCAGATCGATCAGGCACAAGCTCGCACCGCGGAGATTCAACAGACGCTCGAAAATAACGAGGAATTGCTGGCGGCGAAGAATCAATTCGAGGTCGCGCAGGCAGGGAAAAGCCAGGCGGAGCGCGCCCTGCGCGAGATCGAAGCCCAGGTTAAAAGCCAGCAGATCAAAATCGAACAATCCGAGAGTAGTTTGTACGGCGGAACGGTCCATAACCCAAAAGAATTACAAGACCTGCAAAACGAGGTTGCGGCGTTAAAGCGGCATCAATCCACTTTGGAGGAGCGACAGTTGGACGCCATGCTCAATGCCGAAACGCATCAAACTGCCATGCAAACCGCGGAGGCCAATTTGAGCCAGGTCCAATCCCGCCTGGGCGATCAGCATCACCAGCTCATCGAGGAACAAAATACGCTCAATAGGAATTTGGAAAGAATGCAGGTCGAACGTCAAGCCATTGTTGCCGATATTGCCAAACCAAGGCTTGAGTTGTACGAGAACCTGCGCCAACAACGCCGCGGCGTGGCAGTCGCAGAAGTCATGGATAATGCCTGTTCGGCCTGCGGCACCACACTCACCGCCGCGCTTCAACAGACCGCGCGTTCCGCCTCGCAAATGGCGCGCTGTCCGTCATGCAGTCGAATTTTATACGCGCGATAATTTTACATGCCGTCTTACCAGATCGAGCCCATTTCCTTCCTGATCGGTTTCGTTACAGCCAC
This sequence comes from uncultured Anaerolineaceae bacterium, assembly GCA_964502095.1. Taxonomy (GTDB): domain Bacteria; phylum Chloroflexota; class Anaerolineae; order Anaerolineales; family Villigracilaceae; genus JACPVF01. The sequence continues at coordinate 207,452 of CAZCUF010000002.1, read as the reverse complement.
AATTTTCTGGTGGCTGATCGCGCGTGCCCGTCCGCTGTTCACGGAAGCGCGGCAGGCGATCAAGGAACGAAGCGAAGCGGCTCAACTGCGCCGTTCCAGCGATGTGGAGGATAATCACCGCCGCTTTACTTTGCGACGCGCACAAGGCATGCACCTCGCGGCTCCGCTTTTTGCGTTGGACGAAATTTTGCAGGAGCCATTGCTCATCGTCCCGCCGCCGATTCCCGAACCGGGCGGCGCCATCGCCACTACAGATGCCGTTGGGCAAGCCCTGCCTTATTTACCGGCCTGGCCTGAATTGGCCGCGCTGTACAATGCCGCCGCACTGACCCTGCCTCAGGCGCTGAGCGGCGGAAGAAATATTGTGATCACCGGAAAACCCGGCTCCGGCAAGACCGTTGCATTGGCGCATTTAGCTTCCCTGGCCGCCAATCACAGCGAACAACTCGGCGATTTACTGGATATGGTTCCGTTCCTTCTGCACGCCGCCGATTTGAAACTGCCGGTCGTCGATCAAAAGAATCTGCTCGATTCGATCATCGAAGTCAGCGCGCCTTCGGCGGCCCTGCTCGATTTCGGCCGTTTGAATAATTTCATCCAGGCCTGTTTTCGCAACAGCCGCGCCCTGCTTCTGCTGGACGGCTGCGATGAACTGACGCCGGAAGGCCAGCGTTCCGTTTCGGATTATCTTCGTTCGCTTTTGGAGGCTTATCCCGCGACGCGTGTCGTGACCACAGGCTCGTTCGAAAGCATTGATGGGTTGATCGGCCTCGGATTCGCGCCGTTAGCCATCATGGCCTGGAACAATGATCGGGACGACTCGTTTGTACACCGCTGGGGCGAGCTGTGGAGTCAATTTGTGGCGACCGAGGCCTGGTTGCAGACCGGCCCCGAACAAGTCGACCCGATCCTTCTAAACTCGTGGCTGGGCGCCGATAACCTGGGTTTATCTCCCTTTGAGTTGACACTCAAGGTATGGGGCGTGTACGCGGGCGATAGTTTGGGACCGCAAGTTTCGGAGGCCATCGCGACTCACATCCGCCGGCTGGCCCCCAGCAGTACGCCGTTGGCCGCGCTGGAAACGCTGGCTATGCAAGTGACCTTGAGCGCCCAGCCGATTTTCGATCCGCATAAAGCGCGCGCATGGGTGAAGTCGTTCGAACCTCTGGAAGAAATACCGCTCGAAAACGCAGAACCGGAAAAAGCCGAATCGAAAACTGAAACCGCAGAACCCACGCTTCAGAGAAAAAAAGACAAAAGCAAAACCGCGCCCGCGCCGAGTTTTGGCCTGCTAAGTAAAATGGCCTCCAGCGGTTTGCTGGTTTCACATCCCAACAACAAAATGCGCTTCATTCATCCGGTCATTGCCGGGTTTTTGGCCGGGCACGCCTTGAGCGGATATCATCCGGGCGAGTCGATCATGGATCAACCTGATTGGTCGGGAAAGATTCTCGCCCTGCATTATCTGGCCTCCGTCGCGGATGTCGGCAAACTCGTGGACAACATGCTCGAATGGTCGCGCCTGCCCATGCACCGTCCGCTGTTGACCGCGGCCGGCTGGTTGAAGGACGCGCCGCGCGATGCCGCCTGGCGCGGCAAAGTGATGGCCGCGCTGGCTTCATTACTTCAAACCGAAGGACTTCCTTTGAGTCTGCGCGGCCAGGCTGTGGCCGCTTTTGTTTTGAGCAACGACCCCGGCACAGCGGCCCTGTTCCGGCAACTCATGAATACCCTATCGTTCGAGTTGATGCAGCTTTGCGCGTTGGGAAGCGGCGCCATGCGCGATGCAAAAGCCGCCCACGCGCTCGAAGGCATGTTAAACGCGCCCAATCTCACCGTTCGGCAGGCCGCCTGCCTCGCGCTGGTTGCCATTGGAACAAGCGGTTCGCTGGAAGCGGTGGCCCGCGCCCTGCTCAATGGCGATGAAAGCCTGCGCCGCGCCGCCGCTGAAGCCCTGGCTAACGACCGCGCCGAAGGATATGCCATGCTCAAGGACGGCGTCACTCTGGCCGATATTTTGTTGCGCCGCGCGGTCGTCTATGGCCTGGCGCGCGTGCACGAACCCTGGGCAGTGGAATTGCTCGAAAAGATGCGCATCGAGGATGAACAATGGGTGGTGCGCAACGCCTCCTCCGAGGTGCTGGATAACGGAACCAATTACAAGTCACGCGCGCCGCGCCTGCTGGGCGAACCGTCCCAAACGCCCTGGCTGATCGAATTCGCGGGCAAACAAGGCGTTGGAATTTCACCGGGCGCGCCGGTCACAGATGTTTTGTTGAAAGCTTTGCAAAGCAAGGACGCGGATGTGCGCCTGGCCGCCCTGCCCTATCTGAAACAAAATCCCAGCGAAGGCGTACTGGCGCAACTGTATGAAGCCATGTACCAAGACGACGCCGAACTGCGCGAGGCAGTGTATATTGCGCTGATGGAAATTTCCGCTTCGGGCACGAAACTCCCCAATCCAACTCAATACGGACTCTCATAACATGCTGATCATCAATGCCAAACTCATCACCTGGGGCCTCCCCAACCAAATTCTGGAAGATCACGCGTTACTGATCGAAAAGGATCGCATACGCGAGATCGGCCCATCGAAAGAACTGGCCGCGCGTCATCCTCAACAGGAGATTCTCGATGCGCGCGGTCAATACGTGATGCCCGGCAATATTTGCGCGCACACGCATTTTTACAGCGCGTTCGCGCGCGGCCTGGCCATTCCCGGCAATGCGCCGAAAGATTTCCCTGAAATCCTGCAAAGATTATGGTGGCCGCTCGACCGTTCATTGCGCGCCGAGGATATCCGCTACTCGGCCCTGGTTTCTCTGGTGGACGCCGTCAAATACGGCACAACCATGTTGATCGATCATCACGCTTCCCCCAACGCCATTGACGGTTCGCTCGACCTGATCGCGGAAGCGGTTGAAGCGAGCGGTTTGCGCGCTGTGCTTTGCTACGAAGTGACTGACCGCGACGGCGAGGCCAAAATGAAAGCGGGGATTCAGGAAAATGTCCGCTTCCTCAAAAGGAAGAAAAGCCCGCTACTGGCCGGGACCTTCGGCCTGCACGCCGGTTTGACGCTTTCCGACTCATCCCTCGATTCGTGCCGTCAAGCCGCGCCCGGTGGGACGGGTTTTCACGTCCACACGGCTGAACATGATTCGGATGAATACGACAGCCTGAATAAATCCGGCTTGCGCGTGGTGGACCGCCTGCAAAAGCATGACATTCTCGGCCCCAAGACCATCGCCGCGCACGGCGTATATTTCGACGCGCGCGAGATCGAGATTCTCACCGAAAGCGGGACATGGCTCAGCCATCAGCCGCGCTCGAACATGAACAACGGCGTTGGCGTTGCGCCGATCGAATCCATGTTACGCATGGGCGCGCGCGTTTGCCTCGGCAACGACGGCTTCTCCAACGCCATGTGGGAAGAGTGGAAGACCGTTTATCTACTGCACAAAGTCCATCACCGCGATCCGCGCCGCATGGGCGGATACGATGTAACGCAAATGGCGGTTTATAACAACGCCGCGCTGGCCAATGTTTTCTTCCCCGATGCGCCGATCGGCCAGCTCGCGCCGGGCGCGTTTGCCGATTTGATTTTCGTGGATTATCATCCCACCACCCCCATGAGCGCGGGGAATCTGCCCTGGCACATCGTCTTCGGATTTCAGGGCGGCATGGTGACGACCACCATCGCGGGCGGAAAGATTTTGATGAAAGACCGCCAGTTGCTAACCCTCGACGAAGCCGAGATCGCGGCCAAAGCGCGCGAACTGGCCGCGCAGGTCTGGAAGCGCTACGAAGCGCAATTCTAAAATCATCGTTTTACGGGAGACTCTTTGAACGACACATCCATGATAATGAGCATTGCAATTCTGGGCGGCACCGGCAAGGAAGGCAAGGGACTGGCCTATCGCTGGGCAAAAGCCGGTTATCGCGTGTACATCGGTTCGCGCGCGGCAGAGAAGGCCCAGGCGGCCGCGGCCGAGCTTATGACCATGTTCGCAGACAACGCCCTGATCGAGGGCAAAACTAATCTGGAGGCGGTACAAAACGCCGATATCATCGTGCTGACCGTTCCCTACGCCGCGCATCGCGAAACACTGGAGGCGGTGAAAGATGCTGTGCAAGGCAAACTACTGCTCGACGTGACCGTTCCGCTCGTCCCGCCCAAAGTAACCAAAGTGCAGATGCCGGCCGCGGGATCTGCCGCGCAGGAGGCGCGGGAGATCCTCGGCGAAAACGTGGAAGTTGCATCCGCATTTCAGAATATCTCGTATGAGCACCTGTTCGAAAATGAATCGGTGGAATGCGACGTTCTGGTCACCGGAACCAGCAAACAGGCGCGCGAAGAAGCGTTGAAACTCGTCGAGGCGGCGGATATGATCGGCTGGGATGCAGGTCCGCTTGAAAACTCTGTCGTCGTGGAAGGTCTGACCAGCGTATTGATCAACATCAACAAAAAATACGGAAGCACGCAAGCGGGAATTAAGATAACGGGCGCGGCTAACAAGTGATAAGTGATCAGTGATTAGTGATCAGTGATTAGTCATCAGTAATTGGCGTCTTGAGTCGGGAATAAGGATCAGTAATGAGCGGATTACAACACGCAAAAAGTTTTCATGACTTAATGGTGTACCAAAAAAGCCGCCAGTTGCAACGTGAGATATTCATTATCACAAAATCATTTCCAAAAGAAGAAGTTTTCTCCCTGACTGATCAGATTCGCCGCTCTTCGCGTTCCATTGGCGCGAACATAGCAGAGGCATGGGCTAAGCAAAGATACGAAAAATACTTTATCAGTAAGCTCACAGATTCGAACGGAGAACAAATGGAAACCCAGCATTGGGTTGAAACCGCATTGGAAAGCGGATATATCGACACGAAAACCAGCGCACCCTTGATCGAGAAATGCAATGAAATAGGGCGGATGCTGAATGGCATGATAGACAAAGCAGACTTGTTCTGCGGCGAACCCACACACACGATACGGGAGAGACCCACCGAATATTTCGCAAACTCCACCGTCGAAGACACTGATAACTGATAACCTTCTTTATGACCCTCACCCTCACTCCTCTCAAAAATATCCCCCTCATCCGCCACGGCGACAACCTGGCGGATATTATTCTCACCGCGCTTCGCGCCTCGAAACTGACACTTGCCGACGGCGACATTCTCGTTCTGGCGCAAAAGATCGTCAGCAAAGCCGAAGGGCGCATGGTGAACCTGGCAACCGTTACGCCCTCCGCTGAAGCGATAAAACTGGCGGCGCAAACCGAAAAAGACGCGCGCGTGGCGGAGTTGATTCTGCGCGAAAGCCGCGCGGTCCTGCGCGCACGCGTTGGCGCGGTCATCGTCGAACACAAACTCGGTTTTGTATGCGCCAACGCCGGCATAGACCATTCCAACGTGGCCGGAAGCGGAGAGACAAACGAAGAGTTCGTCTTATTGCTTCCCGAAAACCCCGACCGTTCAGCGGCGCAAATACGCGCCGAATTGGAATCGGGCACGGGCGTGCGCCTCGGCGTTCTGATTATCGATTCGCACGGCCGCGCCTGGCGCAACGGGACCGTGGGCGTTGCAATCGGTTTGAGCGGCCTGCCGGGGCTGGCCGACCTGCGCGGGCAGGACGATCTCTTCGGATACACATTGCGCATTACGCAGGTCGGCGCGGCGGATGAATTGGCCGCGGCCGCCTCGCTCGTCATGGGACAGGCCGCCGAAGGCACGCCGGTCGTCCATGCGCGCGGCTTTCCGTATCCCCTGCGCGAGAGTTCTCTCACAGAACTTCTGCGCCCCAAAGAACAGGACATGTTCCGTTGACCGATTCGCAGGCCGAAAAATAAAATATGCCTCATCGGCAGAAAACAAAAAGGATTTTCAATGAAATCGATTCCATCCGAATATCAGGATTTGCTCGACCCTGAAACCAAAGCCTATCTGCATCTTGCAACGTTAATGCCGGATGGCTCGCCGCAATTAACCACGGTCTGGTTCGACACCGACGGCGAAAATATTTTGATCAACACCGCCGAGGGACGCCTCAAAGACCGCAACATGCAAGCGCGCCCGCGAGTCGCCATGCTGATTCCGGACCCGCGCGATCCGATGCGCTTCATTCAGATTCGCGGCGTGGCGATCAGTCACACCACGCAGGGCGGCGATGAACACATCAACAAACTTTCCCTGCGCTATGACGACGAAGCGTGGACGTTCAAGCCCGGGCAGACGCGCGTGATCTTCACTATCCAGCCGACCCATGTCAGCACCTATTGAGTCGCACGAGTTTTTGCGGACGCGCCGCTCCGTTCGCCGCTTCAAAGCGGACCTCGTACCTGATTCCGTTATTCAAGAGATTCTCGCCACTGCCGCGCATGCCCCCTCCGCGCACAACCTCCAACCGTGGAGGTTTGTTGTAATAAAAAATAATAAATCTGCGTTATCTGTGCAATCTGCGGATAACGTCTCGAAACTTAGTCTCGCTCTCACCGCCTCCCTGCGCGCAGACATGACCTCCGCAGGCGCATCCGAATCCGAAATCGAAAAACGAATCGCCGTGTCCCTCCGCCGCATGGAAGAAGCGCCTGTCATCATCCTGCTTTGCCGCGACCGCGCCGCCGTCCGCGCGGACACGCCCGAGGAACACATCATGTCCATTCAATCTACAGCCGCGGCAGGGACGTATCTGCTCCTCGCCGCGCACGCCGAGGGACTCGGCGCAAGCTGGGTCTGCTGGCCGCTCTACGCGCAAGAAGAGACGCGCAAAGCGCTGGAGTTGCCAGAAAATTGGGATCCGCAGGCGATGTATTTTGTTGGATATGCGGATGATGAACCAAAGGCCAAAATTTCAAACCCCGCAAGCAATATCATTCCAAGATAGGAGATCTTATGTGGAAAAAACAAGACGATTGGTTTTGGGAAGGAAATATACAAGATAAACTTGTCGACCACCTAAAAGAGATGGGGTTTGATGTTACTTATTCCAACACAATAAGAAAATCAACAGGGGCGGATATTATTGCGAAGAAAGATAGTGAAGGTTTCATAATCGAAGTCAAGGGATGGCCTTCTGACAAATATGTAGATGGCAAAAAACAGGGACAACATAAGCCAACGTCGCCGACTCTGCAGGCTAAACACTGGCTATCTGAAGCGTTTCTAACGGTTATACGTAGAAAAACAGAATACCCCGATTGCGCGCTTGGAATTGCTTTGCCGTATTACAAGCGATATGTTGACCTATTGAAAGATATAGATTGGGCAATTGATTCATTAGGGATAAGAATTTTCTTCGTAGAAGAAGATGGAAGGATATTTGAACGTTGAAAATTGCCGCCCTCGCGGGCGGAGTCGGCGGCGCGAAACTCGCGCACGGACTCGCCCAAATTCTGCCCCCCGAAGATCTCACCATCATCGTCAACACCGGCGATGACTTTGAGCATCTCGGTCTGTATATTTCGCCCGACCTCGATACGGTCTGTTACACCCTCGCGGGACTCGCCAACCCAGACACGGGCTGGGGCCGAATCAACGAAACCTGGAACGCGCTGGCGAATCTCAAACGCCTCGGCGCGGCGGATTGGTTCAACCTCGGCGACAGCGACCTCGCCACTCACCTCGAACGCACGCGGCGGCTCAACGCGGGACAGACTCTCTCGCAGGTCACGCGCGAATTTTGCAAGGCATGGGGCGTGCGTCACACCGTCCTGCCGATGAGCGACGATCCAGTGCGGACGATTGTCGAGACCAATGAAGGCGACCTGCCCTTTCAGGAATATTTCGTGCATCGTAAATGCGAGCCGCGCGTCAAAGGCTTTCGCTTCGACGGAGTCGAAACAGCGGAACCAACTCCCGGCGCGCGTGAAGCGGTTCAGTCCGCAGACGCGATCGTCATATGTCCATCCAATCCGTGGGTGAGTATCGATCCAATTCTGAAAATACTCGCCCTCACCCCGACCCCTCTCCCGCTGGGAGAGGGGCGAAGTGGTGAGGGAAAACCAGTTGTCGCTGTTTCGCCGATCATCGGCGGTCAAACGGTAAAAGGCCCGGCCGCGAAAATGTACGTCGAACTGGGCATCGAACCTTCGGCCGCGGCTGTGGCAAATCATTATCGCAATATTTTGAAAGGTTTCGTGCTGGATACGGTGGACGAACATTTGAAAAACCAAATTTCCGTCCCAACTTTAATAACTAAGAGTTTGATGAATACCATTGCAGATCGCGCACAGCTCGCCGAAGATGTGCTACACTTCATTGGAACACTAAAGCAATGACGATTTGGGCAATCGTTCCGGTCAAACCACTGCGGCGCGGAAAGTCCCGCCTCTCTGGAACGCTATCCGAGGACGAGCGCGCACATCTGAACGAAACCCTGCTCGAACACACCCTCCAAACGCTCTCCAATTTAAAAGAAATCGAACAAGTGCTGGTCGTCAGCCGCGACCCGCGTGCGCTGACCATTGCGCGCAATCACGGCGCGCGCACAGTGCGCGAAGACGGCGAGCCGCATTTGAACACCGCCCTCAAACGCGCCACTATCGTAGCCAGCGTATATGCGACGCGCGGCGTGCTGGTCCTTCCAGCGGATTTGCCGCTTCTCACGCGCGACGACATCCTGGCTCTCGTTTCGAAAGCAACGAATCCGCCCGTAGTGGTCATCGCGCCCGACCGGCATCACAAAGGCACCAACGCCCTGTTGATGTCTCCGGCGGGCCTGATCGAATACGACTTCGGGGAGGACTCATTCCGGCGTCACTGCGAGCGCGCAGAGCGGGCCGGAGCGCGGCTCGAGGTGGTCAACCTGCCGTCACTCGGACTCGATCTCGACCTGCCCGAAGATTTGGAATTGATTCAGAAAATGCAGGAAGCGCAAGTCAAATCGTGAAAGAAGTTGCGGGTATAATGCGCTCACAATCAGCGCACGCCAACATTCATAAACCAAGCTGAGGAGAATACATTGTGGAAAGAGTAGCACTATATCTACAGGATTCGCACGATCTGCGAGACGGATTGGATTATGCCAAATACGCGGAAGATCACGGCTTCGAAGCGGTCTGGCAGGCCGAATCGCGGCTGGTGCGCGACGCCATTGTCCCCATGGCGGCCTATGCGGCTGTGACGAAGCGCATCAAAGTCGGCTCAGGCGTGATCAACAACTGGACGCGCAATATCGGGCTTTTGGCGGCCACCTTCCTGACGCTCGACGATCTGGCGCCCAATCGAATCATTTGCGGAATCGGCGCGTGGTGGGATCCGCTGGCCAGCAACGTCGGCATCAAACGCCATAAAGCGACCCTGGCCATGCGGGAAACAGTGGAGGTCATGCGCCGCCTGCTCAACATGGAACGCGTCACATTTCACGGCGAATTCCATCACGTGGACGGTATCGAACTGGATGTCGTTCACGGACGGCGCGAACCGCGTCACGTTCCGATCATGATCGGCGCAACCGGAGACCAGATGATGGAGTTAACCGGGGAAATCGCGGACGGCGCGGTGCTGAATTACTGCGTTCCGCCGGAATATAACGATAAGGCCATGGAATTGCTGGAAAAGGGTTTGAAGAAATCGGGGCGCAAACTCGAAAACTTCGACCGCCCGCAGTTAATCGTCTGCTCAGTGGACCCCGATCACGATCAGGCCATCGAATACAGCAAGGAACTGCTCTGTCAATATCTGGCACAGCAACCGCATATCGCAAAGGCTTCGGGGGTTTCGCAGGATGTGATTCAGCAGATCCAATCAATTCTCGGCTGGCCGGCCACCAAGGAACAGATCAACAAGGCCAAGCACCTCGTCCCGGACGAGTTGGTGGACCGCATCACTGCCTCCGGTACGCCGGACGAAGCGCACGCCAAAGTTGCAGAATACAGAAAGCGCGGCTGTACCTGCCCTATTCTGTATCCGGTGGGCGGCAATTTCAAATTGCTGATCGACACCTTCGCGCAGGGTTAAGTTCGTCTCTTAAATCGGCAGAATTGATCATGATGGCGGGAGTGTGCTCCCGCCATCATTCGATTAACTTTCATCGCCATAGCAGGAATGTAAAAGGGCATAAAGCTGGCGTTCCAAAACAGCGAAGGAGAAATATTTTTGCGCCAGCGCATAGTTCTCGGCCGTCATCCGTTGAACCTGTTCGGGATGGGCAAGAAGCGAACGGACTTCATCCACAACGCGGTCTGTGATGAAACCGTCGAATTCGATGGCGTGAAAGCCCTTGGTGCGAATGTCGGTGGCGTAGATGGTGTAATTATTGACCAGAATCGGGCGCGAATAATAGACGGCTTCCAGAAACGCGTTGCCGAAACCCTCCAGCAGGGAGGGATACGTGACCAGGTCGGCTTTAAGATACAAATCGCCCAGTGAATAGATTTTTCGGCCATCCGCGTCGACGCCGCGCTCGCGGCCGATCTGCCCCGAAACATAGGTGATGGGAATTTGGAGCATATCGGCAAATTCATCCACATGGCGCTGATAATCGTAACCCTCGTCCCCCACTTCGTGCGATACCACCAAACTGACCTTCAAACCCAAACGTTTAACCAATTCAATGGCGTGCTCGATGCCCTTGCGGCTGACCACGCGCGTCGGCTGAAGGAAGAAATAATCGCTCGGCGGAATCTTCAGGTCAGCGCGCAGATTCGACGCGTATCCATCCGGAGGCGGCGGAGGGTTTTCGAAATCCATTACGTTGGGAATTAAATAGGACGATAATCCCTTTCGCCATGCAAGCTGACTGGCCGCAACCGAGTTGATCACCACATGCCGAATGCCCGGCAGGGGCGGCGGAAACGCCATGCTGAGATAATCTCCCACACAGTTGACCAAATATCGCTGGCGTTCCCAATAGAAATCGTGATGATGCGCGATGGTTGGAATATCGGTTTCGGCGATGAATTCCGTCAGTGCGATGCCGAGCGGAATGTTCATGGGAATCGAAAGCGCGTTCTCCACCAACAGCATTTCAATATCGAATTTTTTCTTGAACTCATAAAGCTGGGATTTAAGATGTTCCGCCAGATCGTAAATCCGACGGCTCATGGCCGGCGGGCGTAGCTTTTCACTGTAAGCCACCCGGCTGATCTCGGCAATATCGGGATGTTTGAAATGCGCCTCGGCCGCCACATAACTTACGGCCTGCGGCTGGTCGCATTCTCCCGAAAAATAAAATACCTTGTGATTCAACCGATTGAATGCCTGCGCCCATTTCTGAGTCTCCAGCGAAACGCCGTCCGTGCCATTGAAGCGGGTGGAGACCGCGCCAATCCGATGACTGGACGCGGACGAGATCGAGAGTGTCATACTGGCCTCCGGTTTTCCATTAATGCGGTTGGGCGCGCTCCCTGGATTCCTGAATGGCGAGCTCGATAAATATCGCAGCCGACCATCCAAATGTGGAGGCCGCGTTGGGCGGATTTTGCCCGGTTTCAGGGTGATAATATTCGTAAATGTCATCCTGGCCCTGAATCATTTCCAGTGTTCGGCGCCGCAGTTCGCGCGCCAGGCTGGCATATCCGCTGTGCTGTAAACCTTCGATGATCAGAAAATTGATATTGACCCACGTGGGGCCGCGCCACATCTTCAAGGGATCATATTTCGGGTCGTTACGCGCGACGGTCGGAACCGGGTAGCGCGTCCAGAACCAATTCTCGTCTGTGAGGTGTTCCACGAGACGCTCGGCAATATCCGCCGGCATACGCCCCGTGATTAACGGGAACAGGTTGAAGGGAGTCCGAACGTTCACGCGTTGGCCAAGCCGCGTAGCCCAAAATAATCCGGCTTGCTGATCCCAGCCGTTAGCGATCATGCGCCTGGCCTGTTCGTCTGCGCGGCGCGCCCACAGCCTGGCGTCGTCTTCAAGTCCCAGCACATCGGCAATTTTCGAGAGGGCCTCCTGTTGAAGGCAAAGATAACTGTTCAGGTCGGGCGATTCGACCGGCATGCCGTCGTCCCACAACGGGCTGTCGTCGAGGCCCGATGAATACGGGTGCTGATACTCGCACAAGCCGTTGTGATCCAAATCGTTCTGCTCGAACCACCAGTTATTCCAGCGCACGATCGGCTCATAGATTTCATCCAGAAATTCGCGGTCGCCGTCGCGCTCGTACAACTTCCACGCGGCCCAGGCCAGCAGGGGCGGCTTGGTCACATCGGCATCTACAGGATAGTTCAAATGCGTGACCGTGCCTTCATCATGCACGGCATCGGGAATCATGCCGTCGGCGCGCTGATGGTCGATCACCACGCGCAATTGATCGTGCGCGAGATGCGACTCGACGTAACGATAAGCAAGAGCATGGAAGTACGAATCCCACTGCCAGATGCCTACGTAATGAATCTTCGAAGGCGACATCGCTTCGCGTGTGGTGTAGAAACGCGTGGAGATCAGACCGGCGCGCATGATCCACCAGGCATAGTAATACTGGCTCCGATATTCATCCAGGACCGGCGGCGCGGCTTCGAACCAATCGTGCCAGCGTTTGGCCGAGTCGTTCAATGCCTTCTCCGGCGCGGGCAGATAACGGTTGAATCCCAGGCGCGGCGTGATGTTGAGCATGAAGACAGAAGCGCCATCCGATTCCACCTGAAGGCGAATCCGGCTCGAATGAGCAACGGCCTCGATCTCATTGTGAAGAATGCGCGCGTTGGTGGTGTAGGCGATGTTGCGGCGAATGTTGCCGGTCAGCCGCAGGACGCCGCCACGCCGATCGCTCTGTTTCTGATCCATGGCGGCGGTAAAGTTGATGCCGATAATTCCGCGCGGTAAAACTACCAGGATCGTCTCGGAATCCACGAAAGTCATGCTAAAAACGCCGCTGTCAGTCTGGCAGTCAATGCGCTGAGGATACGTGGTCAAATTGAAGGCAAGCGGCCGTCCTTCCGCGTCCGTGAAGCCCCATTCGTCAATGAGCGGCCCACGCTCGCGATAGCCGGAAAGGTTTTGATCGGCTTTATACCAGCGCTCGGCCAGGCGCACTTGAAAATGATCGTCCGAACGAAATACCAATAAACGTGAGCCGCGGTCGCTGAAAGGAATCTGACGCAGGTTGATGCGATTCTTCAACAGTTCGAGATAAGGCGAGTTCATTGCAAGCGTCAGCCTTCCACCAGCCACATCGTCTGGTAAGGTTGGAGTGCGAGCGGCGCATCCAAAGATACGCTTCGCTCTGCGATCAGGTCTTTTGATTTTTCTGGAATCAAATCGGACAGCCCTTCCACAATTTGAATTTGCGCAGTAACGTTCTGCAAACATAGAACCCGGTCGGACTCATCTGCCGAGGCGCGCAGTAAGGCAAATATACCTGAAGATACGGATACGACGCGCTGGCGGCCAAACGGATCGAAAGCGGCGCGTCCCGCGCGGACCCTGAGCAGGCGCGCCATGCGGTGAAATATCTGCGCCCGCAGTGACTCGCCGTCTGCCAGTTCCCGCTCCAGTTGCTCCATCTGAAGCTTCTGCCGGTTGATCGTGCGATTCTGTCCTGTTTGCGCAACGCCTTCAGGCCAGCCGCGCGAACCGAACAAACTATGGAAATAAATGCCCGGCACGCCGATCACGGAGAGCAGAATCGCGTGTGCGGCGATAAAACGGTCTATTTGTAACGAAAGCGGCTCCTCCGCACGCGGATCGTTGAGCGCGTCGAAATAGTTGACGTTCAATTCGTAGGGCTGTTTTTCGCCGTTCGATTCAGATTTATACGAGACCAGGCCGCCGTATGATTCCACGCGTTCAACCACAGCTTCGATTTCCGCTTCCGATAGAATCCCACGCAACGGATTCAAACCGATGCCATCGTGCGAAGCCAGAAAGTTGAAAAATGTCACTTGATTCGAAGGCAGTTCCAGGCTTCCAGCCCAGCACGAAAGCGCCTGCGCGTTTCCGGTTTGAAATGTATGCAACACCAGCGGCGGAAGGGAAAAGTTATAGACCATCTGCGCTTCGTCGAAGCCGTCGCCAAAATAGGAAATATTCTCGGCATGCGGGACATTGGTCTCGGTGATCAACATCACATAAGGAGCAACTTCGTTGAGAATTGCGCGCAACAGCTGAACGATGGCGTGAGTCTGCGGACGGTGAATACAGTTCGTGCCGATTTCCTTCCACAGATACGCAATTGCATCGAGGCGGATGATCTGCGCGCCGCGGCTCACGTAGAACAGCAGTACCTCCACAACAGCCAGTAAAACTTCCGGGTTGGCATAATTCAAATCCACCTGATCGGCACTAAAGGTCGTCCAAATCTGCCGCGGGCCGGATTTCGTCCGGAAAGTTGTAAGCAGTGGCAGTGCCCGCGGGCGGACAACGCTCGAAAGGTCGGGATTGCCCTCGACAGAGATGAAGAAATCCATGAATTGCGGATCGTCCCCCAAATACTTTTTGAACCATGTCCCTTGCGCCGAAGCGTGATTGACGACCGCATCGAACATCAGCCGGAAGTTGTCTCCCAAATTCTGAATATCGGTCCAATCGCCAAAGTTCGGACTCACAGCACGATAATCCATCACAGAGAAACCGCCATCGGAGGAGGACGGATAAAACGGCAGAATGTGAAGGGCGCTGACCAAACCCTGCAGGTGACGCGCGCAAAACCCGGTCAGGGTGTGAAGCGGCAGTTCGTCAGCTCGTTGAACCTGGTCGGGATAAGTGATCAGTATCGCATCGCGCGGACTCAGCCCGGTGACGCGCGGCGGCTGAATCGTCTCGCGATAGGTTTGCATCAGCCGAAGCAAGCGTGGATGGATTCGAGCGGCATCGTCCCCGCGATAAATTTTCGACAATAAGGTGTAAATGTTTGTTTCAGTCATCATCCAATCCAAAGGCGCTTCCCCAGATAGCGGTTATTGTACTCGAAGTCAAAATCGAAGATGAGAGTTGTCTCATTCGAGGGCTTATAATCAACCTGCTCGAACTTTTATTTTCATCTTCAAGGAGCTTGTCTTGCCCATCAAACAACCTAATTCGCGCATGTGTTTTCTGTGCGGACTCGAAAATCCGGTCGGCATGCACCTGCATCTTTACGAGGTCGAACCCGGCGTGATCGAAACGACTTATACCGCGCCCGGTCACTTTCAGGGCTATCCGGGCGTTTTACACGGCGGCATCGTGGCCTCGCTTCTCGATGAAGTATGCGGCCGCGTGCATATGGGTTCCGACCCGGCCAGTCCACGTTTTATGTTCACCGCTAAAATCGAGGTGAAATATCGCAGGAACGTGCCGGTTGACCAGCCGTTGAAAATCATCGGTAAAGCCGGCAAAACAAAGGGAAAAACCGCCGAAGGCTGGGCGGGCATTTACGTCAACGGCGAATTACTGGCCGAAGCCAACGCCTTGCTGATCGACGTGCCGGCGGATCAATTCGATATGTCGAAACTCGATGCGCTCGGCTGGAAGGTGTATCCGGATTAGATTCCGGGCCAAATTCCCTGTTACGTTTTCGCTCTCTCCTGCAACATATTAGAGGCGCATACAAATTGCAGGAGGTATATGACCATACCCATGACCACACAAACCCAGGGCCCGCCCGCGGACGAGATCGCTCTGGCGCGTAACGCAGTGACCAGCACAGAAGCGTTTGCCGAGCTGTATCGCCGTCACGCGGCGCGCGTCTATCGCTATCACATGGCGCACACGGGGAACGTCAGCGACGCGGAGGATCTCACCTCGCAGACCTTCATCGCCGCGCTGGAGGGACTCAAAGCGTATCGCGGCGATGGATCGTTTGCCGCGTGGCTTCTGGGCATCGCGTCGAAGAAGTGCGCCCTCTTTTTTCGCGGACGCAAGCCCGAGGTCCCGCTGGAGGCGGCGCTTCATCTCCCGGCCTCGGACCCGCCAACCGATCGAAGCGCGGAACAACATCTGCAATTGGAACGCGTGGCCTGCGCCTTGAAACAAATCAGCGCCGACCGCGCCGAAGCCGTTATCCTGTGCATCTTCAGCGGACTGGCCTATCGCGAAGTCAGCCGTGTGCTGAGAAAGAGTGAAGCGGCCGTAAAGATGCTTGTCTCGCGGGGCTTGCGCGATTTGCGCGAGCGTACCTCCCTGGCTTTGGAGGTGGAAGAATGACTCTCGATAAAAATTTAACTCCCGAAGAAACCGCACTGGCAGACATGCTGAAAGAATTGGCCGAAAACATTCAGCCCGAGGCGGGCTTTCAGAATCAACTCGAAGCGCGCCTGATAAATTTACATCAGCCGCGCAAGCGCGCCTTTTCATTTGGAAGAGACTTCTGGCAAATGACAGGCCTGGCCGTGGCGTTAATCGTGCTGGCCCTGCTCCTCGATTGGGCTTTTCGTTCGCTCGCGTCCGCTCCGCCCCAAGTCGCGGCTGGGAGCACGCCCACGCCCGCATCCACCCCTATTCCTTCTCCCGAATCGAGCAAAGAATCACTATCTGAGCCAGCAGGGAAGAAATATGACCGCTTCGGGACGACGGTTTATCTGCAGGCAGAGTTGCCGTCCATTCCAGCAGAGGCCGCAATCTACAAATATCAGCGCGAACAACACGCCTCGCTGAAGGACGCCCGCGCGCTGGCCGCGCAGTTCGGTATGAAAGGCGAAATCTATCGTGCCGCCGGCGAATTTCCCACATCGGAAGACTATCTCATCGTGGACGGCGATCAATGGCTGTACGCCCGCTCAGATCAGTATTTCCAATACTATCCCGATTACCCGCGCTACGTCGCGGCGGTCAACGGCGGGACTCCGCCTGCGGACGCCGAAGCGATAATCGAAACTTTTCTCCAAACGCACGGGTTCGACTTTCCGCACAAAATCCTGCCGAGCGAAATATACGGTGGATTCCTCGCCGCGCCGCTCACGCCCGACGGACACATCATCTGCTATGAATTTCTCAAATGCGCGGGCCTGCGCTTCACGCTGAATGAACAAGGCATCGTTTATGTGGACGGCGTCCTGCCGAAGTATGAAGCCATCGGGCAATACGGCATCATCAGCGCGCAAGAGGCGTTCCAAAAATTCATGAATGCCAACGGTATGGCGGGTATGCTGGAAGGAATGATCTCACCCAGCGCGCCCATCCAGACCTGGACGCGGGCGCGGCCTCTCGATCAGACTCTCACCCTCTATGGTGTCCTCGCCACTCTCCCCTCCGCTGAGGGCGGCGCGCCGCTCGTCACGCTGGACGGCTTCACGGTGACAGGCAACATCACAGATATTCCCACCGCGTTCGACAACATCTTCGTTAAGGCAACGGGTCAATTCCACGAACAGAACGGTATTAAAATCTTCGCGCTCGAATCGTGGAGCGCCTACGACGGCTACGAGGACGGCCTGTTCGGCGCGATCAGCCTGCAAAATGGACAGGTCATTCTAAACACATTGGATGACGAGATATTCGTCCTGCCCGATGCGTCCGAACTGCCTCTCCCGCTGGATAACGCCTTCGTCATCGGCGTGCGCGAGGGCAATATCTTCCAATGGAAATCCATTGACCTGCGCAACGTTCAAGGCGGAGGCGGCGGTGGCGGTGGCGGACTCGGCTTCTACAAATTGAATCTCACTGGCATACCCGTTCCCATCCCAACGCCCATACTTGGAGGAGGGGGTGGCGGCGGAGGCGGAGGCGCCGAGGGCGCGGCATACACTGTCCAGGCAGGTGATACGTTATCGAAAATCGCATCCGACCACGGGATCAGCGTCGAGGCGTTGGCGCAAGCCAACGGCATCAGCGACCCGGGCGCAATTTTCATCGGTCAAGTGCTGATCATCCCGGGCGCGGCGCCTTCCCTGCCGCAAAGCGTGGAGGGCATACGCGGTTATCTATCCATCACCATCTACAAACAAAAGGACGGCAGTCAACGCGTGGAATACGGTTTTATCAACGACAACAACCCCTTTCCTTATCTGGTATTGGAAGGAGAAAACCTCGAACCATTGCAAGCCTATCAAAATCGTCCTGTGGATATTTGGGGAACGATTGAAACGCTGGATGGCGGTCAACGCTTCCTGAAAGTAGATCGTTACGAGATTCCCTTCCCCGACCTGCAATTCCAAATCCTGCGCGGCAGGCAAACGCCCACCACGTTAGACGGCCAGCCCGTCACGCTCTTCACCGCTGACGACGGCACGACGTACGCGCAGTTGAATCCAGGCGGCGGCGCGGTCGGCTCCACCATCGGCAATCCCAATGACGAGTTACTAATCGAAGCGCTCATCGTCCCCGGCGAAACGCTTGGCAGTTACCCCGCCCTGCGAATCTTCTCTGCGGCCACGGCAACGAATCCGAAAAATGGATCGGCGCAGGAATTGCAAATTTCGGCAGACCAAATCAACGTTGTGGATGAGACAGCGGCGGGCGAATACACTGCCCCGTCCATGATGATCGAACGCGCCGAACTCGTCTACTACATGCCTGACCTGCGCTATCTAACAGGCGAACTCGAAGCCGATCAAAAATACATCCAGCCCGCGTGGCTGTTCGCGGGGCATTACACCACCGGCGAGAGTTTCTTCTTCCTTGTGCAGGCGTTGAAACAAGAATATCTATTGCCAGAGACCGCGCCATATACACCGCCCGGCTAAATTCAAATGCCCCGAACGCTCGGGGCATTTTTCTTCGTCGGATGAAGTTATAATAACGTCAGACAAATTCTTCGCATGGAGTTTATATGATTACAGACTATCACCGTCCCCGGACTCTCGAAGAAGCCCTGACTCTGCTCGCCCAACCGAACACTGTTCCGCTCGGCGGCGGGACGCTTCTTTCCAGGCCGGCAACTGATTCCGTTTCCGTGGTGGATTTGCAAGCCCTCAACTTGAACGCGGTTGCCCGCAAAGGCAACGATCTTGAGATCGGCGCAACCGTCACGTTACAGCAATTGCTCGAATCCGAACACTGCCCCAACGCGCTGAAAGCCGCGCTCAAACTCGAAGCGCCGCTCAACCTGCGAAATTCGGCAACAATTGCGGGAACCCTCGTCGCTTGCGATGGGCGCTCCACGCTGGCTTCCGCGTTGCTGGCCATGGACGCGAGAATCACGATCACCGGCAAACAATCGTCGGTGACCAGCCTGGGCGAGTTTCTTCCTTTGCGGCCGAAAGGTTTGATCACTGCCGTTACAATTCCCGCGAACGCCGCATTTGCATTCGAATATGTCTCACGCACACCCGCGGATAAACCCATTGTCTGCGTCGCGCTGGCGCAATGGAATTCGGGACGCACGCGCATGGCAGTCGGCGGATTCGGAAAATCTCCATTTCTTGCGATGGACGGCACTGAAGCCGAGGGCGTTGAAAGCGCGGCGCGCAATGCCTGTCACGAAGCGGCGGATGAATGGGCCAGCGCGGAATATCGCATGGACGCCGCCGCCACATTGGCGAAGCGATGTATTGCAAGCCTGAAAGGAAACTAAATTGACCGAAGAACAAAAACCGACTCAATCGGAAACGAAAAAGTCTCCGCCGAATGGATCCGGCCTTGCCTTGGGCATTGCGCTTGGCATCGCGCTCGGCGTTGCGCTGAACAATATCGGGGTGGGCGTTGCGCTCGGCATTGTCTTTGGCCTGGGATTCGACGAGATGCAGAAACGGAAGAATCAGAATAATCAATCGTGACCCAACTTCCCTTCGACCAAATCCTGCACGGCGATTGCACCGAAATTCTCGCCTCGCTTCCGGCGAAATCGGTGGACGTTGTCTTTGCCGACCCGCCGTACAACTTGCAATTGCAAAAGGATTTGTATCGCCCAAACCGCACCAAAGTCGCGGCGGTGAACGACGGCTGGGATAAATTTGCCGACTTCGAAGCCTATGACGAATTCACGCGCGGCTGGCTGGCCGGCTGTCGGCGTGTGCTGAAAGAGACGGGCACGCTCTGGGTCATCGGTTCGTATCACAACATCTACCGCGTCGGCGCGCTCATGCAGGATTTGGGATTCTGGATTCTCAACGATATCATCTGGATCAAGTCCAACCCCATGCCGAATTTCCGCGGCGTGCGCCTCACCAACGCGCACGAGACGTTAATCTGGGCGCAGAAGGAAAAAGGCGCGCAATACACCTTCAATTATCGAACTATGAAAGCGCTCAACGAAGATCTGCAAATGCGCTCGGACTGGAATCTTCCATTGGCGGCCGGCAAAGAACGAATCAAATCGAACGGCGCGAAAGCCCATTCCACGCAAAAGCCGGAAGCCCTGCTCTATCGCGTGATTCTCTCCTCAACGAATCCCGGCGACGTGATTCTCGATCCGTTCTTCGGGAGCGGAACTACCGGCGCGGTCGCGAAGAAACTGGGACGCCGTTTCATCGGCATCGAACGCGACGCGCGCTACGTCAGAGTGGCGAAGAAGCGTATCGAAGCGGTGACAAGCGTGGGCGCGGAAAGTCTCGCCGTCGTCCAGCCGAAACCGCAACGCATTCCCTTCGGAAGTCTGCTCGAAAACGGATTGCTCGAAGCAGGTCAAGTACTGTACTTCGCGCAAGGTAACGTTAAAGCCAAAGTGCTGGCGAACGGGCACATTCAATGCAAGGGCGAGATCGGCTCGATCCATGCCATCGCCAAATCGTTGAGCGGCGCGCCCGCCAACGGCTGGGACTTATGGCTGTACGAAGATCGATCAGGAAAGAAAATTTCGATTGACGCATTGCGAGAGTCATTGAGAAAGAGTAATTCATAACCCGGCTCTGCTCCGGTTTTTCTATGGAGCGCGGCCACAAACGGAGACTTCCTTTGAAACATCCCCGCCTTCTTCTATCCATCGTTGCCTGTCTCATCATCGCCGCGCTGGCTTACTTTTGGGCCAGCGCACTGATGGACTCGCTCTATGCCTTTCGTTCGCCTCTGCGGAACGATCCTCCGCAGGCCGGTGAAACGATCGGCAAGCCCATTACCCGCCGCGTCGTCCTGATTCTGATCGACGCTCTGCGCGCCGATACTGCCGCGAATCCGCAAGTCATGCCGTTCCTCAACGAACTACGCGGACAGGGCGCATCAGCCACCATGCACAGCCGCCCGCCCTCTTATTCCGTGCCGGGTTATACCGTTCTCATGACCGGAGCCTGGCCGGATATCTCCGATGGGCCGGCCATGAACCCGAACGAGGGCGAAATGCCGCGCACCTGGACTCAGGATAATCTTTTTACCGCCGCGCATCGCGCCGGACTCAAAACGGCCGTCTCCGGATTTAATTGGTTCGAGGGTTTAATTCCCCAGCAATCGGTGGACGCTTCGTTCTACACCGCAGGCGAAGATCAAACCGCCGACCGCGCGGTGGTGGATGCGGCTGTTCCGTGGTTCAAAAGCGGCGAATATCAACTCACGCTGATCCATATCGATCAGGTGGATTATGCCGGACATCATCAGGGCGGCCCGCGCGATCCGCACTGGAATGAGGCGGCCACGCGTGCCGACGCGCTGATCAAGGAGATCGCTTCTTATCTGGACCTTTCGCAGGATACCATTATCGTATTTTCCGACCACGGACAGATCGACGCGGGCGGACACGGCGGAACCGAACCGATCGTGTTGGTCGAACCGTTCATCGCGGCCGGCGCGGGAATCGTCCCTGGAAAATACGGCGATATCCACATGGTGGACGTTGCTCCCACGGTGGCGGCACTGCTCGGCACAAACATCCCGGCCGCAAATGAAGGCAATGCGTTGACCGACATGCTGACGCTTACGCCCGAACAGAAGGCTACTATCGAACAGGCGCTTTCCGCTCAACAAGCAACTTTGCTAACCGCATATACAAAGGCCATCGGGCAATCAGCCGCGCCAGCCGCGCAACCCCTGACGGTTGAATCCGCTCAAAGATTGATGAACGCCGCCAAAGTCTCCCGCCTGACCTCCGAACGGATTCCGCGTTTCGCGCTTGCCGTTCTTCTGTTCGCGGTCATCGCTTTCCTGCTCTGGAAAAACTGGCATCGCAATTATTTCTGGGTAGCAGTGGCAGCCATCGCTTACGCGTTGTTATTTCACCTTCGCTACGCCGTCGTCGCCGGGCGGACGTATTCGCTCAGTTCCGTTTCCAGCGCGGGCGACATCATCAACTTCACCGGCATGACCGCCGCGCTCGCGCTGACGGTTCCGTGGCTGGCGCTCTTCATCTTCACCGGCGGATTCAAAATGACTCCGCGCCGCGCGGCAGAGACGACGTTCGAGTTGGTCTTCGCGGTATTGATCCTGCTGGCCCTGCCCATTGCATGGAGCTTCGCCCTCAACGGCGCGCTTGTCGGCTGGGCACTGCCGGATATGCCCAGCATGTTCATGGCCTTTATTTGCACTTTGCAAGCCCTGATCGTCGCCGCGCTGGGCATCGTTCTCTGCGGCGTGACCGCGCTGATCGCATTCTTCAACGGACGCAAACCGCACAGCGTTTAAGTTACTGCACTGCGGCGGATGTTAAATTATAAGTAACGACACAAGTTCATCTCATAGACTTGTGCGATAAGGAGCCAAACATGAACATCACTCTCCACATCAACGGCACAGACTACCCAATCGAGACGGAGCCACGCGTCACACTGTTCACAGTCTTGCGTGAACTTGGTCTGCAAGGCGTGAAATTCGGCGATGAAGGCGGCTTGAGCGGTTCGGATACTGTCCTGCTGGACGGCCGGCCTGTGAACGCGGGATCGTTGCTGGCCGCGCAAGCGGAAGGCCACAAGATCGCCACCATCGAGGCGCTCGGCGAACATCCCGAGCAAGGCTGGAAGCGGACGGACGGCTTGCATCCGCTTCAACAAGCTTTTGTGGAAACCGGCGCGATCCAATGCGGCTATTGCACGCCCGCGCAAATTCTCGCCGCAAAAGCATTATTGGATAAAAATCCGAATCCGACTGAAGAAGAAGTGCGCGAGGCCATTTCGGGAGTCCTGTGCCGCTGTACGGGTTATCTCAAGCCGGTGCAGGCTGTGCTCAAAGCCGCGGCGGTTATGCGCGGCGAAGAACCCATCCACTGGGAGGCGGTGAATTGGGATATGGGAAATTGGGGCGGCCAGCCGGCTAACCCGCCAGCCAGCGACTTGCCCGCCGACTCATTGGTCAACGTACTCGCCAAACCGAAGGTTGTGATCGTCCCTGAAACGCAAACTTATCAAACAGTCGGCAAACCGGAAAAGAAAGTGGACGCCGTCAAGCTAGTGCAGGGCAAACCGGCTTTCACTGCAGATTTCGAACGGCGCGGGTTGTTGCACGCGAAGGTCTTGCACTCGCCGCACGCACACGCACGCATCAAAAAAATAAATGCAAGCAAAGCCAGGGAACTTGAAGGCGTGGCGGCGGTGCTGACGTATCAGGATATTCCGCGCGTCGTGTACTCCACTGCAGGTCAGTCCGATCCGATTCCTGGTCCGCTGGACACTTTTTCATTGGATAACAAAGTCCGCTTTGTGGGCGACCGCGTGGCGTTCGTCGCGGCGGAGACGCCTGAAATCGCGGAGAAGGCCCTCGGTCTGATCGAAGTCGAATATGAAATCCTGCCCGCCATCCTCGATTCGCGTCAAGCGATGACCAGCCCAACCCGGATTCACGATGAGCCGGAATTCATCAACTTCGCGGATTCGCATCCCGAAAAGAATCTCGCCGCCGAAATCCGCATTGACATTGGGAACGTGGACAAGGGCTTCGCCGAAGCGGATGAAATCTTCGAGGGCGATTACACCGTGCCGAAAGTGCAACAAGTGAGCATCGAACCGCACGTTTGCATCACGTATTGGGACGAAGACGACCGCCTCGTGATTCGGACTTCGACGCAGGTTCCGTTTCACGCCAGACGCCAGCTCGCGCCCGTTTTGGGCTTGCCCGTCAAACGGATTCGCGTCATCAAGCCGCGCATCGGCGGCGGATTCGGCGGCAAACAGGAAGTGCTGATGGAAGATGTGGCCGCGCATCTCACTATTGCCACCAAGCGGCCTGTGATCTACGAGTACACGCGCGAGGAGGAGTTCAGCGCGGCGCGCTCGCGCCATCCCATGCGCATTCACATGAAGACCGGCGTCAAGCGCGACGGCACGATCACCGCCAACGAAATGTACGCGCTCTCGGATACGGGCGCATACGGTTGTCACGCGCTGACCGTAACCGGAAATACAGGCCACAAGGCCATGGCGCTTTATGTGGGCGACGGCGAATATCGCAAGAGTCCCAATATCCGCTTCTATGCAGACGTGGTGTATACCAACACGCCGCCCGCCGGCGCGTTCCGCGGCTACGGCGTTCCGCAGGGATATTGGCCGCTGGATCGTCACATGGAAAAAATCGCGCGGGCGTTGAATCTCGACCCAATTGAATTTCGTTTGAAGAACGCCATCCGCCCCGGCGAATATCATCCGTTCAGCACCGCGTGGAACGAAGGCCGCGAGCCGCGGCCGGAGGTCGTTAACACAGTCGGGCTGGAACAATGCGCCGCGCAAGGCAAGGCCGCCATCGGCTGGGACGATAAGTTTGGGAACGTGTCCTGGCATTCCGCACAATCGAAAGTCCGAAAGGGCATCGGCGCCGCGCTCGTCATGCAAGGCACAGCGATTCCGTATCTCGATATGGGCGGCGCGTCCATCAAAATGAACGACGACGGTTCATTCAATCTGCTGGTCGGCGCGACGGACCTGGGAACGGGTTCAGATACCGTCCTGGCGCAGATGGCCGCCGAGGTGTTGGGCGTCCCACTCGAAGATATCATCTGCTACTCCTCCGATACGGACTTCACGCCGTTCGACAAGGGCGCGTACGCCTCATCTACCACATACATTTCAGGCGCGGCCGCCACCAAAGCCGCGCAGATCGCCGCGGAGAGAATCAAATTGCGCGCCGCGAAGTTGCTGGAAGTGGACGACCCGAATTCAATTCAATTACGCGACCGTTACGCGCACGCGCCAAACGGCAAATCGGTTTCACTGGCCGAGATCGCGCTGGACACATTGCATAAAAGCGAGCAGGAACAGATCATGGGCGTGGCGAGCTACGTCTCGCCGTCCTCGCCGCCTCCTTTCGCGGCGCAATTCGCCGAAGTGACTGTGGATACGGAAACAGGCGCGGTCACCGTGGACAAACTCGTCATGGCGGTTGACTCGGGCGTGATCGTCAATCCGCTCACCGCTTCGGGGCAGATCGAAGGCGGGATGACGCAAGCCCTCGGTTACGCGGTCTGCGAAGAGATGCGCTACGATGAAAAGGGCCGGCCCATTGAACGCGACCTGGATCGTTATCACATCTTCCGCGCCGATGAAATGCCCGAGTTGGAAACCATCTTCGTGGAAACCTTCGAACCGACGCATCCGTTCGGGGTCAAGGCCGTGGCGGAAATCCCAATGAACGGGGTCGCGCCCGCAGTGGGCAACGCGATTCTCGACGCGGTCGGCGTCAATGTGGACGAGAATCCCGTCACGCCGGAAAAGGTGTGGCGCGCATTGCACGCGGCGAACAAATAGATAAATAGTCCAGCGGTAACGACATAAAATCCCTGACCTATGTGGCAGGGATTTTATGTCGGCATCATCCCGCCTCGGGATATAATATCGAGAACGTATTTTGTTTTACCAGAGCAAAAATCCATGAACGATCAAATTTATGTCATTGGTCACGTGAATCCGGATACCGACTCCATTGCCTCCGCCATGGGCTACGCCTGGCTGTTGCGTGAGCGCGACGGCGTGAAAACCGTTGCGGCGCGCGCCGGGGCGCTCAACCCGCAAACTGCGTGGGTGCTCAAAAAGCTGGGGCTCGAACCGTCCGCCCTGCTCACTGATGCCTCCCCGCGTTTTGAATCCGTGATGCACCGCTTCGATACGATTCGTCCCGAATCGCAACTCAGCGCGGCTTGGACTCTCGCCAGCCGTACTGGCGGCATCGCGCCGGTAGTGAGCGCGGACGGCAGGCCGTTCGGCCTGATCAACGGCTTGAGCATGTTCAAATATTTCACGGAAACGCTCGGCCCGCAACCCGGCGACACCACCGTGCGCGCGCTGATGTCCATTCCCTGCGCGGACGCGGCGGATTCTTCAGTGCCGAAATACGCGGCCAACGCGCACATCCGCGATACGCTCAACCGGCTCCTGCGCGACGAGCACAACGATTATTGGGTGGTGGATGAGAACGGTCTGTATCTCGGCATCGCGCACCAGCGCGAAGCGCTCAACCCTCCGCGCCTCAAGATCATCCTCGTCGATCACAACGAGCCGCGTCAGGCCATCGCCTCTCTCGAAGAAGCCGAACTGCTCGAAATTCTCGACCATCACCGCCTCGGCAACCCGCACACGCACCAGCCGATTCGCTTCACAGTGGACGTAGTCGGCTCGACTTCGACTCTGGTCAGCGAGCAGGCCGCTGAAGCCGGACTCTCCATGCCGCCCGCGCTGGCCGGTGCGCTTCTCGCGGGACTGCTATCGGATACCCTTATTTTGACCTCCCCCACCACCACGCCGCGCGACAAAGACGCCGCCGAGAGATTATCGCGCTGGGCATTTGTCGGCGGAAGCCCGCTTAAAGACGAGACAATCGACTCGTACGGTCACGCCGTTTTATCGGCCGGCGCGGGACTCACCAACCGTACCTCGAACGAGGTGGTCAACAACGACATCAAAGCCTACGACGACGGCGGCTTCAAATTTGCCATCGCCCAGGTGGAAGTGACCGACCTGATGCAGATCAACGATCACCTCGAGAAACTGCTCGCCGCTCTAAACGAACTGCGCGGCAAACGCAGTCTCGACTTTGCGATGTTAATGGTCACGGATGTGGTGCGCGGCACCAGCCGCCTGATCCTTTCATCCGAAGCGCCGCCCGTGCTGGAAGACCTGCCCTACCCGCGTTTGCTCGACGGCACGCGCGATGCGCAGGGCGTGGTCTCACGCAAAAAACAATTACTGCCCGTTGTGCTGGGATTGCTGGAACGCTGAGGCTTCCCGCGTTGAAGATTTGATCTTATGCCCAAGCCCGGCCTGGATGGGAAATATATTTCAGGGAAGAAGCGCTCCTCGCTGTTCAGGCAGTCCCCCAAGCGCGCCCGCATTCCCGCCAGCCTTGTGATTCTGGTTTTGATCGGCGCACTATTCTGGCTGATTCCACCGGCCGCACAAATCACCGAACAAACGCTTCAACTTCCCGATTTCACACTGCCTCCGCCCACTGCCACGCTCACGCCCCTGCCGCGTCCCACCGACGTGCACGGCGGCCGCATCGTGTTTACCTGCACGCGCGGCGATTTCAACAATCTCTGCATGATCAACGCCGATGGCACCGGACTCAAAACCGTCGTCAGCAACAACACGAATAACTATTATCCCGTTTTTTCGCCGCAAGGCGATTCGATTGTGTATGCCTCGCTGGTCAACGGCAGTTTCGACCTCTTCCGGCTGGTGCTAAGCACGAATAAAACCTTTCAATTGACAAGCGGCGTGGGCAACGTCTTTTCGCCCAGCTTCTCGCCGGATGGAAACCGGATCGCATTTCTCAACCGCCCCTCCAGCGGACCTGCCGCTCTCTGGCTGATGAAAAGTAACGGCGAGAATCCGCATCTTTTGTACGCCGGCCCGAACAGCATGGTGGCCGCGGCCTGGTCGCCATTGGGCGATATCATCGCGTTCGCCATGGCCGTCGAGTCGGACTACGCTTATCAAGTCTTTCTGCTGGATGTGAATCAGCCGAAGAATCCGCCGCGTCAGGTTACGCGTCAAAGATTGGATATCGGGGGCAGTCTCGCCTGGTCGCCGGACGCGAAGAGACTGCTGATCTATGCGGGGCCGGTTGGCGGCCGGGAGATCTATCAACTGGAAGTGGACACGGGCGACATCGTCCAATTGACATTTGGCGGAAATAACGCGGCCGCATCCTATTCGCCGGATGGTCAATACATCGTTTACAACTCACTGCGCAACAACGGTCAGGCCGACCTCTTCATTATGCGCGCGGACGGCCACAGCACGCGCCAGCTCACCGACGATCCCGAACCCGATTGGCAACCGCAATGGACGCCGTAAAAATCGGATAGAATAAATAATAAGAGCCAAATGGAAGCGGCAAATCGGCTCGAAAATTATTTACTGGAGGCACAGGAACAAACAGGCAACTGAGTCTGTCCCCAAAAAACTCATGGACAATATTTATCAGGCATTGGTTGAAGCCGAAAAGAACAATCAGGCCGCGGCGTTGTGCACCGTCGTAAAAAGCGAAGGCTCCACGCCGCGCCATGTGGGCAGTAAAATGCTCGTACACTCAAACGGCGATTTCATTGGCACAATCGGCGGCGGAGATTTGGAACATCGCGTCATGGACGAAGCGCTGATATCCCTCGCCGAGGGCCAGGCACGCCTTCTGCATTACAACATGGCCGATCCCTCGCGCGGCGATCCCGGCGTATGCGGCGGCCAGGTGGAGGTCTTTGTGGAACCCATTCTTCCGGCTCCGACGATCGTGGTGATCGGCGCGGGGCACGTCGGCAAAGCGGTGGCGCATCTCGCTAAATGGCTCGGCTTCCGCGTAGCCGTCAATGACGACCGCGCCGAATTCTGCACGCCCGAGATCGTCCCCGGCGCGGACGCGTATTACCCGGTGACGATGGATAAACTCCCGGCGCAGATGAAAATCAACCGGCGCACGTTTCTTGTCCTGACCACGCGCGGGTCCGGGGTGGACGCGGCAGGACTCGCCCCCCTGCTCGATTCTGCCGCGGCCTATATCGGGGTCATCGGTTCGAAGCGGCGCTGGATCACCACAGTCAAGGCTTTGAAGAAAAAAGGAGTCTCCGAGGAAAAGATCAAGCGCGTTCATTCGCCGATGGGGCTCGAACTGCAGGCCGAAACGCCCGAGGAGATCGCCGTCAGCATCATGGCTGAGATTTTGATGATTCGCGATAAGGGCACGGGCAAGCCGATGAAAGCGGAAAAGTCTGGTACACTTTAGTTATAACCTTTTCAAGAAAGAGAAAGGCTATGAATAACCGAACGATTTATATCACCGAGCTGGATTTAAAACGCCTGCGCGAGTTGATCGCAGACGCGGGCAGTACCAGTTACCGCAACAGCTCCTATCTCAAACAGCTGGATGCGGAACTTCATCGCGGACAGGTTGTGGCGCCTCAGGATGTGCCTGGCGATGTGATCACCATGAATTCACGCGTCCGGCTGATCGACGTCGAAAGCGGCGAGGAGATGAAATACACTCTGGTCTTCCCGCAGGACGCCGACTCGGCGCAGGGGAAAATCTCGATTCTAGCGCCCATTGGGACAGCCATGCTCGGTTATCGGGTGGGCGATGTGTTCAGCTGGTCGGTTCCGGACGGCGTCCGTCAATTGAAAGTGGTCGAAATCATATTCCAGCCCGAAGCGTCTGGCAATTACGAGTTATAAAATCAAAGAGCGCACCGGGTGCGCTCTTTTTTCAAGGCAGGACAGCTCTTCTTTTGCGAAACCCGGCGGGACGATTTTCGTAGATCGAATAAGAAAAACGGTTCTTGTGACAGGTTCGTGCATAGACTATAATCGAATTGTTATTCCTCAAAAGGAGCGAGACTCATGGCCAGAATTTTTGATGTGATCGAATATCCGAACGAAATGAACGACGAGATCGTCCATCGGTTTCCCGAAGATGGGATCGGCGATTACCGCATCGGTTCACAGGTGATCGTGCGGGAGGCACAGCGGGCTGTCTTCTTCCGCGATGGCAACGCGCTGGATGTGTTCGGCGCGGGCCGTCATACGATCGCCACAGCGAACGTCCCGCTTCTGATCAACTTCATCGGCAAGGCCTTCAACGACCGCACTCCCTTCCCGGCTGAAGTGTACTTCGTCTCGATGAAGGAATTCGCGAACAAAAAATGGGGCACGCCGCAACCGATCATCGTACGCAACCCGGGCATGGGCCTGGGCGTGGCGCTCCTGCAGGGGTTTGGCACATATTCATATCAGGTTCAGGATCCACAACAATTCATCACGCAGATCGTCGGCACGCAGGGCGCTTATCGCACCAGCGACATCGAGGACCGCCTGCGCACCATGCTTCTGTCCAAATTGCAGGATGTGCTGGGTGAAACCGGAACCAAACATTCGGTCCCGGAAATGATCGGCCTGACCGAGGAGATCGGCGCGTCGGTGCGCGTCAAGAGTCAGGATGATTTCAGCGCCATCGGTTTGACGCTGAAGACCTTCTATGTTGGCAATCTTAAACCGTCCGATAAATCTGCGCAGGAATTGCGCGATATGGGCATGCTGGATATGGCTACCTACACTCAACTACAGGCGGCGGACGCCATGCGCGACGCGGCCAACAATCAGAGCGGCGGCGCGGGACTTACGGCAGGCATCGGCGCCGGAATGGGTATCGGCAATTTGATGGGACAGGCCCTGCAGGGCGGCATGAGCAATACAGCCGCTGGAGGCGCGTCTGCCGCTGGCGGCAAGCCCGTCATCCCCGATGTGATGACTCCTGCCGAGGCCGCGAACATTTTGAAAGTCACCGAGGATGATGTGCTGGCTTCGATCCAGGATGGCAGTTTGAAAGCCAAGAAAGTGGGCAAGGCGTTTCGCATCAGCAAAGACGCGCTGGAGGCGTTCCTGAACAGCTAGCAGGCTGGATATTCAGAATCAAGATGCTCCTCTTTCGAGGAGCATCTTATTTTTTAAAATGGATCGCAATCCTTCAGCTTAATTCCGATAAAACATCCGGTACAGCTTCAAGGACATCGCCCGCCAAAACAGAAGCGGTGCCTCCCAACGCTTCAGCCGCTTCCAGCCCAGCCCGCGCGTGAATCCACGCTCCGGCCACGGCCGCGTCGTACGCCTCCACGCCTTGAGCGCGCAAACCCACGATCAGCCCTGCCAGCACATCCCCCGTGCCGGCGCGCGCCAGCGCGGCAGTGGCAACCGGAATCATGGTAGTGCGTCCATCCGGCGCGGCAATAATCGTGAATGCACCTTTGAGCACCAGCACATGTCCCCATTCTTTTGCAAAACGGACAGCCACACCGTACCGGTCGGCTTGAATTTCATCTATCGATAAACCGGTCAGAAGCGACATCTCGCCGGGATGAGGCGTGAGAATAGCCGGTGCGGGCAGTTTCGTATGCCAGTCCGGGATCTTCGCCAGCAGTTTAAGTCCATCGGCATCGAACACCAGAGGCGGCATGGCCGTTGCCGCTTCCTCAGCCTGCTCTCCCTCCTCGTGGATGAAGCCGATGCGTGCCATTGACTTTCTGGAAGTTACTTTTCCTTCGAGGAAATTTTCGATAAACTCTTTAGTGGTATCTTCCAAGCCAAAGCCAGGCCCGATCAGCATGGCCGTGGCGCGTTCGAGATTCCGGGCAAGCACATCTGCCGCAGACACGGAGATGACTCCCAATTCGTGAGGAAGCAAAACCCAGGTTGCCTCGGGGAATTGACCCGCCAACGCGGAATGAAGCGGCGAGGGCACAGCCATCGTCACCAAACCGGCGCCCACGCGATAAGCGGCTTTGCCAGCCAAGAGCGCCGCGCCTGTAAAATTAACGGAACCTGCCGCGATCAAGGCGGCGCCGAAAGTCCCTTTGTGCGCGTCGGAAGGACGCTCGGGCAAAATATCCATGATCGTTTCTTCATCGGCAACTTCACGCTGAATGGAAGTCCATGTTTTGTTATCCTGATCCAGGCCGATATTCGCAACTTGCAAATCGCCAATCAGGTCATACGCCGGGAATTTCAACAGTCCCTGTTTGACCGCGCCCATCGTGACCGTCAAATCGGCAGGCAGTGTTTCGTCAGCGGATTCGCCCGTATCACAATCCACACCGGAAGGACAGTCCACTGCAACCACAAAAGGCGGATGATCCAATTCCGCCAGTTCGATGTTCACTGCTTCCAAAACATTCGCGACATCTTCCTTCAAAGGCAATTTAATGCCCGTTCCGAGTATGCCGTCCATGAGCACGTGCGCCGATTCGAGGAACGCGCGCAGTGCTTCGAAGCCTTCGTCTTTTTCGGCGCGCATCACCTCCCCGCCCAGTTCTTCGAATTGAGCGATCAACTCATCGCCTTTTATTTTGCGTTTGACTATGTATGCACGCGCTGTCCAGCCGTCGGCGAGCAAATGCTTCAATGCCACAAGCGTATCGCCGCCGTTATTGCCCGGCCCAACCAAACCGATCACTTCGGCGTTCTCTTCCCGGCTAAAATAGGGCAGGCTGGAAATCACATCCGCCAGCGCGCGTCCGGCATGCGCCATCATGGCATCGTACGTCAGACCGTTGGCGTCTGCTTCCTGTTCAATAGAGTGCATTTCTGCCACCGAAACAAGTTTCATATCCTTTTCATCAGCCTCATCATGGGTTTACATGGGATCATTTTCGAACAGTGTAATTTTACCTCACTGAATTAAAGCTGGATAAACCTTGCCTAAACGGGAAAAATAGCCTATCCTTGCGAACATTTGGTGCAGTTAACTCCGACACCACGCCAAAGGAAAGGAGAGCGGCTGGAAGAACCAATTCGATCCGACTCACAGCGATAGTTTAAATATCCAAATAAACTTTCTTCGAGGAGAACATGAAAAAATTACTTACACTGGTCAGTCTTATCGCCGTGACTGCCCTGCTTCTCACAGCATGCGGCGGCGGTGGAGGCAACGCCAAGGACCTGTTGAGCGCGATCAAACAGCGCGGCTATATCCTGGTCTCGACCGACCCGAACTACGAACCGCAATCCTTCCTGAACACTCAAGGCAAACGCCCGGCGGATACAAAATGTCCTTCCGACGCGCTGACCACTGCCGAGATGCAAGGCTTTGACGTGGATGTTGCCAAGGCCATCGGCGACGATCTGGGCGTGGAAACCTGCTTCGCCACACCCTCCTGGGATGCAATTACTGCCGGCAGTTGGGCGGATAAATGGGATGTGAGCGTTGGCTCGATGACCATCAAGCCCTCCCGCGAAAAAGTGTTGTATTTCTCGGTGCCCTACTATTACACACCCGCTGTAGTGGCGGTTGCCAAAGACGCAGGGATCACGTCACTGGATCAACTTTCCGGGAAGGCGTTATGCGTGGGCGCTTCGACCACCTACGAGGATTGGCTGAACGGCAAGCTCGATATTCGCCCATCGGATATTTACGTTCAGGCGCCTGCCAATGTAACCGTCGTCTCGCTGGATACCGATCAGGAATGTGCACAAGCCATCGCCTCCGGACGTAAGGATTTCGTTGGCTATGTTACTTCCGGAACCGTAGTGGACGCCAATATCGCGGCCGGCATGCCCGTTGTCAAACTCGGCACAGCGGTCTTCTCTGAAAACCTGGCGGCCGCCTATGATAAAACATCCAGCCTGGATTCCACCAGCCTGCGCGCAGAAGTGGATAAGCTCTTCACCAAGATGCACTCGGATGGAACGTTAACCAATCTTTCGATGAAATGGTTCAAAGCAGATCTGACTCAAGCGCCAAAATAAGAGCGGACAGCACGAAACAGGGAAGCGGCCGCGCGCCGCTTCCCTTTATTTTCATCGCTCTCTCGAAGGGAGATTCGCATGACCACCTTGGCTGAACCTTTTCCACAAAAATCGCAGGCAGATTTGCTATACGAGGCCCAGCTACGCAAGGAGCGCAGATTCCGCCTGAACGTGGCGGCTTCCTGGCTTGCCCTGCTCCTATTCATCATTTTTATTTTCAGCGGACAAACCATATTCGGCTTCAAGACCATCAACTTGGACGGAACGTTCATCCAGGATAACTGGCTGTTCATTGCCGGCGGGCTTAGCGAAACCATCCGCATCTCCCTGCTCTCCATATCCTTCGCGACCGGGCTGGCTCTGCTGGCCGCCTTAGGCCGGCTTTCAAAATTTCCGCCGATTTACGCCCTGAGCACTTTCTACGTCTCATTGATTCGCGGGACGCCGCTCTATTTACAGATTTTCTTTTTCTTTCTGGCTCTTCCACAACTCGGCATCGTTCTTCCAGGACTTTGGGCCGGGGTGCTGGCCCTGGGCCTGAACTACGGCGCGTATATGAGCGAGATCTTCCGCGCCGGCATCGCCTCCGTCAGCAAAGGACAACACGAGGCTGCCATGGCTCTCGGCATGACCTCCGCTCAAACCATGCGCAGGATCGTGATCCCGCAAGCGTTACGATTCGCCATCCCGCCAACCGGCAACGAATTCATCGCCATGACCAAAGACTCGGCGCTCGTTTCGGCGACTGGCTTCGTTCACGAACTGCTGTGGCGCGCCACCAAAGTGGGCCGTGCAGAATTCAGGAATCTGGAAGCTTTGATTATCGCCGCTATTTTCTATTGGGCGCTCACGCTCGTCCTGTCCTATTTTCAGGGACGGATCGAATCCCGCATGTCAAAAGGAGATCGTTGACGTGAGTTCCATCATTAAAGTTTCCAACCTCGATAAGTTCTTCGGCCGTCTGCACGTCCTCAAGAAAGTTTCCATGGAAGTGAGGCCGCGCGAAGTAGTGTGCCTCATCGGGCGCAGTGGCTCAGGGAAAAGTACGTTTCTGCGCTGTATAAACTTCCTTGAAGAGCCGTCTGCTGGAAGCATCGAGGTGGACGGTCTTAAAATCGAGGGAGGCGAAAAGGGAAAGGAACACCGCCAGCATGTGCACGAAATGCGATTGAAGACCGGCATGGTCTTTCAGGAATTCAACCTGTTTCCGCACATGTCCGTTTTAGAGAACGTAATCGAAGGCCCGATCACCGTCAAGAAGATGAATCGAGGGAAAGCCATCGAACTGGCGGAGATGAATCTCGATAACGTGGATATGCTCTGGAAAAAGGACGAATATCCCGACCGGCTCTCCGGCGGACAGAAACAGCGTGTCGCCATCGCGCGCGCACTGACCATGGAACCCAAAGTCAT
The DNA here is from genome assembly GCA_964502095.1 of uncultured Anaerolineaceae bacterium. Lineage (GTDB taxonomy): Bacteria > Chloroflexota > Anaerolineae > Anaerolineales > Villigracilaceae > JACPVF01. Next base: position 172,667 of record CAZCUF010000002.1, on the reverse strand, counting down.
GCTCTTCGATGAGCCGACCTCCGCCCTCGACCCCGAATTAATTGGCGAGGTTCTAGGCGTGATGCAAAAAGTCGCCAAGGAAGGGATGACGATGCTGGTCGTTACGCACGAAATGGGTTTTGCGCGGGAGGTTGCCGACCGTGTAGTTGTGATGTCCGATGGGCAGATCATCGAAGAGGCCGCGCCGGACGAATTATTCAGCAGTCCGAAAGACGAACGTACCAAGGCATTGATCGACCGCTATCGTTCAGGCGGAGCGACATGAGGCGCTTGAAGCGGGCGTAATCAAGTTCATCAAAGCCGAAGGCGCGGCGATACGCGGCGGTCTGGTCGCGGACTGAGTCCAGATGGCGGAACCAGTTCAAGGTCACGTGCGAGGCGGTATAATATCGGCCCGTTAAATCTCATCGTTAGGAATCGTAATGACTCAAGAACAACAAAAGTCGGAAAGCGCTGAATACTGGGAACAGCACGTGTTGAGCTGGGAAGCCAGCGCGTACTTCAAAGATCAACTCAAACAAAAGGCAAATTGGTGGGACGGGCTTTCGACCGTTTTCCGCGGCGACCGCATGTACGTGCGAATGGGCGTCGCGCTCGATCTGCTAAAACCGTTTTTATCGGGAAAAACAATTCTGGATGTTGGCTGTGCATCGGGCCGCTTCGATTTTGAACTGGCTCAGGCGGGCGCGGCAAAAGTGATCGGCATGGATATTTCCGAGGCCGCCATTCAAAACGCAAATGAAGTGCGCGCCGCGTCGCCGTTGGCAGACCGGCTGGAATTCCGCGTGGACGATTTGATCCATCCGCAGACGCCCCTGCCCGCCGTGGATATCGTTGCCGCGCTGGGCGTGATCGAATATTTCGATCCAACGGCGATGAAAATGTTTCTCGGCAACTTGAAAACAAAATATTTCCTGCTGGATTTCCCGAGCATGGAGCGAAAAAAAGAATTTCCCACCTGGATATTGAGACAGGTTTACATCCGCGCGAATCGATTGCCGGGCGTATATCTCTATACGCTGGAAGAGTTTGCAAAACTCGCCGGGCCTTTCGGGTTCAAGGATTTGCGCGTGGTGGAACGCGAACGATTCTATTACGTCACCAACCTGCCCATCGAGTAATTCCCATGCGCGAAAAACTGGCCTGCATCACACTCGACATGGAACCGGATTACGGCGACCATCAAACGCACATTCGCCTGCTCGAAAATCCCGAATTCTACGAACGTTACATTGCCATCATCAACAAGCACGGCGTGAAAGTGACCATGTTCACGGTCACGTCGCTGCTTGAAAACTACGGGGAAAGGTTCACGAAATTCGCCGAACGGATTCCGTTGGAACTGGCGGCGCATTCGAACAGCCACGATCCATACAATGCCTGCAGTCCCGAAGAAATCGAGGCGTCGAAAAAAGCGTTTCTAAAACACACTGGCGCCGCGCCGCTCGGCTATCGCGCACCGATTGGCCGCATCAACAAGGCGGGACTTGCCCATTTAATGGATCACGGCTATCGTTACGATGCCAGTTTATATCCGTCTATGCGCCCGGGGGAGTTCGGTTATTTCAATCTACGCATGCCAAACGTCCCGTTTCGAGTCGTGCGCGGCAGTGATTCGCTGATCGAGTTCCCATTTACTTCCCTCTCGACAATTCGCATCGTGTTCGGCCTGAGTTATGTTAAATTATTGGGCTGGCGATTCTATTCGTTACTGCTCAACATCTTCGGCCTGCCCGACGTCGTTGTGTCGCTTTCCCACCCGTACGATTTCTATACTCATCTCACAGCAGATGGATTATCCGGGCTGGAAAAATTTGCGTTATTGCGCAATGCCCGGCATGGCTTCGACTATTTCGAAAAAATGATTACGACCCTGAAGGAACGCGGCTACCAATTTATATTCGTCAGCGAGTTATATCAACGCATGCAGGCCCAGCCATACCTAAAAACCGTTCATTGGGAAAATTGGAGATAAACAAAAAATCCCCGGCTTGCGGAGATCGTTTGTGGTGTGCGCTGGGAGGGACTTGAACCCTCACGCCTTGCGGCACATGGCCCTCAACCATGCCTGTCTGCCAATTCCAGCACCAGCGCAGAGCAGGCGTATTATAATCGGCTTGCTTTGCCTGTCAAGCAGGGAATTATTTTTCGGAGAGAATCCATGATTCGAATTGTTGTAGATGCGATGGGAAGCGACAATTATCCGCTTCCGGATGTGGAGGGCGCCGTGATGGCGGCCCGCGAATATGGGGTGGAAATCATTCTGGTGGGAGACGAATCGAAGATTCGGCCTGTGCTTGCTTCCGTACAAGGAGCCGGTCACTTGCCGATTCAGATCGTCCACGCGCCCGAGATGTTGACCATGCACGATAAAGGCGAGGAACTGGCCTTCAAAGCGCGCCACAAAGACGCGCAGAACTCAATGGCCATGGGCATCGATCTCGTCAAAAAGGGCGAAGCGGACGCGTTCGTCACGGCGGGCAACACCGGTGCGGGGATGGTCACGGCCTTGTTTCGATTGGGACGCATCCGCGGCGTGGATCGTCCCGCGCTGGCTCCCATCTTCCCCACTGCAACCGGCTCATGCGTGGTGCTCGACATCGGCGCGAATCCCGATTGCAAACCGGAAAACCTGTTGCAGTTCGGGATCTTCGGCAGTGTTTACGCCGAAAAGGTGCGCGGTGTCAAGAATCCGAAAGTGGGCCTGGTTTCCAACGGCGAAGAGGAAGGCAAGGGCAACGAATTGGTCAGGGCCGCCACGCCGCTCTTTAAGTCGTCCAAACTGAATTATTTCGGTAACGTGGAAGGCAAGGAAGTGATCGGCGGCAAAGTGGATGTGGCCGTCACGGATGGGTTTGTGGGCAACGTCATGCTGAAATCATCCGAAGCGATAGCCAAGTTGATCGTCGATCAGATTCGCGCCACCATCAAGAATGGCAACATCCTTACCAAGATCGGCGGATTATTGGTCAAACCGGCGCTGGGTAAAATCAAGAAAATGCTCGATCCCAGCGAGGAGGGCGCGGCGCCATTGCTGGGCGTGAACGGCCTGGTCTTCATCGCTCATGGCCGCTCGGACGCGCTCGCGATCAAGAACGCGATCCGCGTAGCAAAGAATGCCGTCGAAGCCAATGTGTTGGACGCGATGAAAGCCGCGATCGAAGAGAGCTTGAAGAATAAATGATTGCGCGCTCGAACGCGCATCCCAATCAATATATGAAAAGGTCTTCATGAAGATTATCAAAAACGAGAATTTAATCAAACGCAATGGGCGGATTGGGCAGTGGACGAGCATCGGCGCGCTGGTAGTGCTGGGCGGGGGTATGTACATTTCCTTCCAAAAGCCCGAGCTTTTCGGCTATGCAGTCACCTCCCTGTTCGTCGGTTTTATGCTGACACAGGTTGGCATGTATTTTGGGAATCGCTTTGGCCGCTCGCCGCGCCCTGATGAAAAACTGGATGCAGGCCTCAAAGGATTATCCGGCGAATTCACGATCTACCACTACACGACGCCGGCATCTCATCTATTAGTGGGGCCGGCGGGAATCTGGGCGCTTCTTCCTTATCAACAGCGCGGCACGGTGACCTATCACAAGAATCGCTGGAGGTTGAGCGGCGGAGGATTTCTGCAAACCTATATGCGTGTCTTTGGGCAGGAAGGTCTTGGCCGGCCCGACGCGGAAGCCGATTCGGAAGTCAGGGCGTTACAGAAGGAATTCAATAAACACTTTGAAGAGAATCAAACCCCGCCGATTCAAGCCGCCCTAATCTTCACCAACGACGACGTTACAATTGATGCAGACGATACGCCCATGCCGGCGATTAAACTTAAACAACTCAAGGAATTTATGCGCAAAGGCGGCAAGGAGCGTTCCGTAAGCTCCGAAAAGTTACAACAGATCAATTCTTTCCTTGTTGAAGATTAATTGCACGCAGAGCCGCCTCACATAAGAACTCAGATCAGGCATATCCGCTTGTCGTTCGACCGACTCTGATTTATGGTACACTTGTTCTATTATGACTTCCCTCGTCGCCATAGACATTGAAACCACCGGGCTGGATCAAAACCGCGAGGCGATCATCGAGATCGGCGCGGTGAAATTCAATGGTCGGCGCGTGGAAGATGAATTCTCCACGCTCATCAATCCAAACAGACATATTCCCGAATTTATCACCGGCTTAACCGGCATAGACGATGCCATGGTGCGACAGGCGCCGCGTTTGCGCGATGTCGCGCATGAACTGGAGGCATTTGTCGGCGATATGCCTGTCGTCGGGCATAACGTCCGCTTTGATCTGGGCTTTCTCCAGCAGGCCGGTCTGTTTCAATTCAACGAAGTTGTAGATACATACGAACTGGCCTCCGTGTTGATGCCGTCCGCGAGTCGATATAACCTCGGCGCTCTCGGACAACAGCTTGGGATTCCATTGCCTGCCACCCATCGCGCCCTGGACGACGCGCGCGTGACGCACGCGGCTTATGTGCGCCTGTTCGAAATGGCCAGGGAATTGCCGCTCGAGACGCTGGCAGAAATTGTCCGCTTGAGCGAACCCATCGAATGGGACGCAAGCTGGGTCTTCCAGCAAGTGATGCGGGAGCACGCAAAAGAGGGCGTACAGGCCAGAAAGATCCGCAAAGCAGATTCGCCCGCGCACGTGTTCAATCCGGCGGTGAAGGATTATCCGCCTTTGCAACGAAGCGATTCGCCGATTCCGGTTGACGCGGAAGAAGCCGCCTCGATTCTGGAATACGGCGGGCCGTTCTCGCAATATTTCGAGTCGTATGAACACCGGCCCGAACAAGTGGAAATGCTGAAAGCGGTGGTCAACGCGCTTTCAAACGGAAACCATTTAATGGTCGAAGCGGGAACCGGCGTCGGCAAATCGTTTGCCTATTTAATTCCAGCCGCGCTGTTCGCCATGCAAAATAATACGCGCGTAATCGTTTCCACCAATACGATCAACCTGCAAGACCAGCTCATCAAAAAGGATATTCCCGACTTGCGCGCGGCGCTCAACATCGATCTGCGCGCGGCCGTATTGAAAGGCCGCGTCAATTATTTGTGCCCGCGGCGTTTGCAATACGCGCGGCAACATGGGCCGTCCAACAGCGACGAGTTGCGCGTGCTGGCGAAAGTTCTGGTCTGGCAATTGGAAAATCAAAGCGGCGACCGCAACGAGATCAATCTCACCGGCCCGGCCGAACGCGAGGTCTGGTCGCGTCTTTCGGCGGACGATGATGCCTGCAATGCCGAAACCTGCATGGCGCGCATGGGCGGCATCTGTCCGTTTCATCGCGCAAAACAGGCCGCGCAGTCCGCGCATGTGCTGATCGTCAATCACGCGCTCCTGCTCTCTGATATTGCCACCGGCAGTAAGGTATTGCCCGAATACGATTATGTGATCGTTGACGAAGCGCATCACATGGAGTCGGCCACCACCAACGCGTTGAGTTTCCGTTCGACTCAATTCGACATGGAACGCATGACGCGCGAAATCGGCGGATCGTCGGCAGGCGCGCTCGGTCACGTATTGACCGCGACTCACGATTCACTGCGTCCCTCCGACTTCGGCCTGCTCCAGCAAAAAATCAAGCGCGCCACCGACCAGGCTTTCCGGCTCGAACAACTCTCCCGCGAATTCTTCAACATGCTCAATGAATTTGCCTACTTGCAACGCGAGGGCCAGCCTCAGACCAATTACGCCTGGCAATTGAGAATCGTACCCGCCGTACGGACTCTGCCCGGCTGGGAACAAGTCGAGATCGCCTGGGATCAGGCTGGCGAGACCATGCACTTGCTCTTGACGACACTCGGCGAGTTGTACAAAGATGTGGCTTCGCTATATTCGGACGGGCACGATGAACTTGAAGATCCGATGAGCAGTTTGAGCAATCTCATCCGTCGCATGACCGAGGCCGAGTCCGCCATCAACGGCATGATAGCCAAACCGTCCAATGAGGCAATTTACTGGATCGAGATCAATCCGCGCGGCGACCGCGTCTCGCTCAATGCCGCGCCGTTACGCGTTGGCCCGCTGGTGGAAAAATATTTGTGGCACGAAAAAGCCAGCGTAATATTGACCTCCGCAACGATGACGACGCACGGCGAGTTTCAGTATATGCGCAACACGCTCAATGCGGACGAGGCCGATGAGTTAATGCTCGGCTCGCCGTTCGATTACGAATCGAGCACATTGCTTTATGTTGCAAACGACATTCCCGAACCGAACGTCAACGGCTACCAGCAATCCCTCGACCGCGGTCTCATCCAACTTGCCAAAGCCAGCGGCGGGCGAATGCTGGTGTTGTTCACCTCGTATGCCGCTTTGAAGAAAAGCGCGCAGGCCATCACAGGCCCGCTTGCAAAAGATGAAATTTATGTTTTCGAGCAGGGGGAAGGCGCCTCGCCCAACGCGCTACTTGAATCGTTCAAATCCACAGAGCGGGCTGTGTTATTGGGTACGCGCGCATTCTGGGAAGGCGTGGATGTGCCCGGTGAAGCGCTTTCGGTGGTCGTGATCACCAAATTGCCGTTCGACGTGCCCAGCGACCCGTTGATCGCGGCACGCTCGGAATTATACGAAGATCCGTTCAGCGAATATTATTTACCCGAAGCGATCTTGAAATTCCGACAGGGATTCGGCCGCCTCATCCGCACCGCATCGGACCGCGGCGTGGTAGCTATTTTAGACCGCCGCGTGCTGACCAAGCAATATGGCCGTTTGTTTTTGGAATCACTGCCGCAATGTACCGCCCGCCAGGGGCCAATTGTAAATTTGCCGCGCGAAACCGCCAAATGGCTGGGCACGTAGTCTGTTTCGAAAACAAGCGCAAATAAAAATCCGGAGACTTGCGCCTCCGGATTTCCCTACTTCAGCTTGAACATTCCCATCATTTTCATGGCCAGATTGAGATCGCCGGCCAGTTTGAGCTTGCCTTGCATAAAGGCCTGCATTCCATCCAACTCGCCGGTAATGAGCTTGAGATAATCGGACGAGTCGACGGTTAACGTCATGGTCGGCGGCTTGTTCGAAGCGCCCTGTGTCACTACGCATTTTCCGTCTTTGATCGCGGCGTTCCATTCCCCCGGTTCCGAGCCGGTAAACTTGAATTGAATGACCGCGTTCACACCCTGCGCCTTTTCAGGCAGAAACGCGCCCGGCATTTTCTCCATCAACTCTGGAATTGTAAGAGGCATTCGAATTCTCCTTTTGATATTATTGCAAATTTTCGAAGATCGCCGCGGCGCCCATTCCGCCGCCGACGCACATCGTGACCATGCCATATTTCGATTTGCGGCGCGCCATTTCGTAGATCAATTGCGTCGTCAGTTTCGCGCCCGTGCATCCCAGCGGATGACCCAGCGCGATCGCGCCGCCGTTTACATTGACTTTTTCTTCGTCCAATTCAAGTTTGCGAATCACCGCCAATGACTGCGCGGCAAAAGCCTCGTTCAATTCTATCAAATCCATGTCATTGACGGAAAGGTCCGCGATCTTCAGCGCTTTCGGAATCGCAACAGTCGGGCCAATGCCCATCAACTCCGGGGCGACGCCGCCCGCCGCAAATGCAATAAAGCGCGCCAAAGGTTTCAACTTCAACTGAGCGGCTTTCTCCGCCGACATAATCACAACTCCCGCCGCCCCGTCCGACATTTGCGATGAGTTGCCGGCAGTTACCATGCCGCCTTCCTTGAAGGCCGGTTTCAGTTTCGATAAGGCTTCCATGCTCGTATCCGCGCGCGGACCCTCATCACGCTTCACCGAGAATTTCTTTTTTACCAGCTTGCCATCCGCGTCGAGTTCATTGATCTCGACTTCGATGGGCACAAGTTCGGGGTCGAAGAGTCCGCTTGCCACTGCTTTGGAGGCGCGTTGATTACTGCGCAGGGCGAACGCGTCCTGGTCTTCACGGCTGACTCCATATTTCAAGGCTACATTTTCCGCAGTCAGGCCCATGTTGGTGTAATACTGCGGAAGATCCTGGGCGAAATATGGATTGGGGGAAAACTTGTAGCCGGTCATCGGCACCATCGTCATGGATTCGGAGCCGCCCGCGATGGCTATTTCCATCTGCCCGCTTTGAATGGCGTACGCGGCGTGTGCGATGGCCTGCACGCCCGACGAACAGTACCGGTTGATCGTCTCGCCCGGAACCGATTGCGGCAAGCCCGCGCGCAGGGCGATCATGCGCGCCATATTGAGTCCCTGCTCGCCTTCAGGGAACGCACAGCCGATGATCACGTCTTCGATTTGCGCGGGTTCGAGATTCGGCGTTCGCTTGAGAAGCTCTTGAATAACGGTGGCGGCCATCTCGTCGGGACGAACCGTAGTAAGCCCTCCGCGTTTGGCTTTGCCCACCGGAGTCCGGACAGCGGAAACGATTACAGCGTCTTTCATAAGTTCTCCTTCGTAGAAGGTGAAAAGTAGAAACTATCCATCACTTTCCATTTTCTAATTTCTAAGCGGTTTTCCAGTTTGCAAAATACTCCACATGCGCGCCTGCGTTTTTTCTTCGCCGCACAGGGACAGAAACGCTTCGCGTTCGAGATCGAGAATATATTGCTCGCTCACCCATTGCGGCCGCGTAAGATCGCCGCCGCACATCACATACGCCAGCTTGCCCGCCAGATGCGCGTCGTATTCGCTGATGTACTTGCCCGCCGCGAACATGAACGTGCCCACGCGCAGTGTACCGAGCATATCGCGGCCGGCCACATAAATTTGCTCGGGCGCGGGCGGATGATAACCCGCGGCGCTCATATGCAGGACCTCGCGCTTGGCCTCCGCCAAAAGACTTTCGCGGTTCATCACCACGCGGTCCTGCGGATTGAGAATCGCCATCTGGCGCGCTTCCTCCGCGCTGGCGCTTACTTTGGCCTGGCCGACCTGCAAAAAGGCGCGTTGTAGGAACTGAAGAATCTCGGCATTCTCGGTCCGCATCGCCGGGTTGATCATGCGGCGGACAATTTCCTTCGTACCACCGCCGGCTGGGATCACGCCCGCGCCGAGCTCGACCAGGCCGATATAACTTTCCGCCGCGGCCACCACGCGCGAAGCGTGCATCACAATTTCGCATCCGCCGCCCAAAGCCATGCCCGCCGGAGCCGCCACCACTGGCTTGGGGAAGTAACGCATGCGCATGTTCAGGTTTTGAAGTTTGCGCACCGCCCCATCCAGAGAATCCCACATACCTTGCTGGGCGCCAGCCACAACCATGAACAGATTCGCGCCGGCGCTGAAGTATTCGGCTTCATTACCGATCACCAGCCCGGCAAAATCTTTTTCAGTTCGATCCAGGGCGTCTATGATGGCATTGAAAATATCGTCATCGAGCGTATTCAGCTTGGTACGAAATTCCAAACAGGCCACATCGTCGCCCATGTCATACAACGCCGCGCCGGCATTTTGCGAAATGACCTTTTGTTTTCGGAGAACCAGGACATCGTTCGACGGCTTGGACTTGACGACCTTCTTCTTTACAACATCATACGCGCCTGTTTTTTCTCCCGCTTTATATTGATAGAACGATTCAACGCCGGACTTGAGCATGGCTTCCACCCATTTGGCAGGCGCGTAGCCCGCGGCTTTCATCCGTTTAACCGTTTCCTTCACGCCCAGCATGTCCCAAATTTCGAAAGGTCCCGCTTGGTGACCGAATCCCCAGCGCACCGCATCGTCAATCGGCTTAGGTGAATCGGCAATCTCAGGTAACAGAGTGGACACGTATTGAAAACTCTGATAGGTCAGCGCCTGGACGAGTTTTGCGGCTTTATCATCCGCATCGAGAAAAACTTTCAAGCGCTCGCCGAGATCGCTCACATCTTTCGCCGCTTTGACCGATTCGAATCGCGGCTTGGTCGGCGCGACGTGTTCAAGAGTCTTCAAGTCCAGCGACCAGAATTCTTTCTTGCCTTCTGCGTTGCGAACTTCTTTATAAAAGCCGACTTTCGTTTTGTTACCCAGCCACTTGCGCTCGATCAAAGACGCGATCAAGCGATTCGGCGCCTCAGCCTGCAGATATTTCTGAGCCAGCTTATCGTGGGGAATAAGTGGGGCGAGATTCCGTCCGACGTGATCCCACACGTCAATGCCGACCAGGTCGATCAGTCGAAACGTGGCGGTCTTTGGGCGTCCCATCAAAGGCCCGGTGAGCGCGTCCACTTCCTCCACGCTGTATCCGTTTTGCAAAATATAATCCAGCGCGAACGCGCCCGTGCCGAAAGCCACGCGGTTGCCGATGAAGTTCGGCGTATCCTTGCACAGCACAACGCCTTTGCCCAAACGCGCTTCGCCGAAGGATTTCATGAATTCGATGACATCTTTGGATGTATCTGCCGTTGGGATGACTTCCAGCAATTTGAGATAGCGCGGCGGATTGAAAAAGTGCGTACCAAGAAAATGCTTTCTGAAGCCCTCGGAGCGTCCTTCGGCAATGGCGCGCACCGGAATGCCTGAAGTGTTCGTGCTGACAATACCGGTCGCCTTGCGGACTTCGTCAATGCGCGCCATTACAGCCTGCTTGATCTTGAGTTCTTCGATAACGACTTCGATCACCCAATCCGCCTCGGCGACTGCGCCAAAATCATCTTCCATGTTTCCGAGCGAGACAAGAGTCTTCAAATCCGACGACATCAGATTGGCAGGCCGGGCTTTGAGACAACGCTCCCAGCCTTCGTTGACGATCTTATTGCGCGCGGCTTTATCGCCGCCGGGCGCGTCTTTGGGAACGATATCGAGCAGAGTCACGCGCACACCTGCATTGGCAAGGTGCGCCGCAATCGCCGCGCCCATCGTTCCCGAACCAAGCACAACTGCTTTATTAATTTGATAGTTCATATCGGTTTCCTATCTCAATTCTTTTCCGCTGTAGCCCAAAATTTGCCGCGCCACCACGAGGCGGTTGATCTGGCCGGTGCCTTCGTAGATATCCGTGATCTTCGCATCGCGAAACCATTTCTCCAGCAGGAATTCGCGGCTGTATCCGAGCGGCCCCATAATTTCAACGGCCTTCTGCGTAAGCTTCGTCACCACATCTCCAGATTTTATTTTGCTCATCGAAGCTTCGAGCACATTCGGCTTTTTGTTATCCGCCATCCACACGGCCTTGATGATCATCAGCCAGGCTGACTTCAACATAATTTCCATGTCGATCACATCGCGCTCGATGGAAGATAATTTCTGACGCGGCAATCCGTACCGAATCTTGACTCCGTTTTCAGCCAGCTTCTGTTTGACGAAGTCCAGCGCGGCGCGCGCCACGCCGATACCTGAGGCGGCCACGAGCGGCCGGGTCGCGTCGAAGGTGGCCATCGCGCCCTTGAAGCCCGCCGTTGTTTTCTCAACCGTCGGACTCCCAAGGATATGATCGAACGGTACGCGCGCGTCCACGAAGGAAATCGCGGCCGTATCGCTGACGCGAATCCCCATTTTGTGTTCAAGTTTATTGACGCTCACCCCTCGCGTTCCCGACTCGACCACAAAAGCGCGCATACCCGCGCGTCCAGCCGAGGGATCGATGGAGGCCCACACCACGATAAATCCCTTGCCGAGTTTTTCATACTCGCGGAAGGATTTATCGCCCCCTGTAACGAAAATCTTCTCGCCATTGATGACCCATTCGTTGGTCTTTTCATCCAAGACCGCGCGCGTGCGAATCGCGGATGTATCCGAACCCGCGCCCGGTTCGGTCATACACATGGCGGCAAACGTAGGTTTTTCTTCGGTAAAACGCGCCAAGAATTTGGCTTTCTGCTCGGCTGATCCCGCGGCTTGAACAGCCGCCGCGCCGAGTCCGCCGCCCGGAGTGACAAGATACATACCCACATCGCCCCATGCCAAAGTCTCGATTTGAGCGGCGAGCACCTGATATCCGATCGGAGGCCGCTTCTCCTTTCCCTGCCCGCCATCTTTGCCGTTTTCACGCGGCGCCAAACTGCCGCCGCCGGTGGCTTTCATGGCGTTGTGCATAAACTCGATGTAATCCCAGGGAATTTCGTGCTCGTGTTCGTCAAAATAACGCGAATGCGAACGCATCATCTCTTCGGCCACAGTTTTCAATACAAATTGCGTCTGTGCAACAGGTTTGGGCGCTTCAAATTCGATTGGCATGATTCCTCCAAATTTCACTTTCTGCCTTCCATCCGTGGCAGGTAGAAAGCGGAGAGCAGTTCTATATGATCGCCAGGCCGGTTAGCATCGCGAAGCCGCGGCCGTTACGCATCCACATTTCAACGGGATGCTCGCGGATATAACCGTGGCCGCCGAGAATCTGCACGGCGCGGTCCGTAACCATCATGACCATATCCGCCGCGCCGGTTGTCGCGAGATAAGCTTCCGTGCAGGCGTCTTCATGTTTCTGATCGAGTTTCCACGCCGCCTCCCATGTGAGCAACCGGCTGGCCTCCAGTTCGGTGCGCATTTCAGCCAGCATGAAAGCGATGGCCTGTTTCTGTGCAATTTTCACGCCGAAAGCTTCGCGTTCCTTGGCGTAATCGCGGGAATATTCGAAGGCGGCCCGCGCCACGCCGACAGCTGTCGCGGCGGAGGCAACGCGCATCGAAGCCAGTAGCAACTCGAAGTCATGGCCTGACGCGCCGCCCAAACGATTGGAAACGGGGATCTTCACGTTGTCCAGTTTGACGCGATATAACGGAAGCGCGTTGAGTCCCATTAACTTTTCGCGCTCATCCAGGACGGTTAGACCGGATGAAGCCTTTGGAACAATGAAGCCTTGAGTCTGGCCGTCGAGATTGGCATAGACGATCATGGCTTCGACGTTACTGGCAAATGGCACAAAGGCCTTCTCGCCATTGAGCAGATAATCATTGCCGGAGAGTTTGGCCGTTGTGTGCAGATCGTTCGGGTCGAAATCGAAGGCATATTCGATCAGCGCCGCAGTGTACGGACTCCATTCGCCCTCGATGATCTTCGGCAGATAATTCTTCTTCTGCTCTTCACTGCCAGCCAGCAAAATCGGCACGGCAAACAGCGAGGGCGCCATAACGGATAACGCTCCCGCCAGATCGCCAAAGGCCAGTTCTTCCGCGGCTAACACGCCCGTCACAACCGAGCGTTCGCCAAAGCCGCCATAAGAATCCGGAATGGAGGCTTGCAGGAGTCCCAGTTCCCAGCCTTTATTTACCAGCCCTTTCGGAAAATCACGGCTCTCTTCAGCTTCACGCGCGGCGGCGCGCAGGTCGCTGGAGGCATATTTACCCACTGCCTCGATCAGCATTTGTTGTTCTTCCGTCGGTTCAAACGAATACATTTCCAACTCCTTTAGCTGTTCAGCAGTCCGTTGAAAAACAAATCGGCATATTGATCGGCGATCTTTTCGATGGTCATCGGCCCATTTAGGCGGTACCAGGTCAAGGTCCAATTGAGGGTTCCCATCAGGGCGCGCACAGTCAGTCCCACATCGGAACATAGAAATAAACCCGATTGAACCCCCTCTTTAATAACATCCCGCCACAAGGCTTCGAATCGGTCCCGATTCGGAATGTGGCGGGCGTGGGATTTTTTATCCAGCGAACGATGTTCAAATAATAAAACGGATGAAAGGTCGGGTTGCTCGGCCAGAGACTGCAGATAAACTCGAATCATCTGGCGTAATTTCTTATCGGCGGGAATGGGTTGGGCCGCAAGCGGGGCTACGCGCGCCGTAAGCATTTCGAGGGCGCGGTCCAGAAGGGAGAGCAAAATCTCCTGCTTGGACGAAACGTGATGATACAAGCTGGCCTTTTGAAGCTTTACGGATTCGGCAATATCGGCCATTGAAGCGCCATGAAACCCCTTTTGCCTGAAAACCTGCGCCGCGGCATCCAAAACCTCGTCTCGAGTCATTCCATCTCCCTACCGAACGGTCGGTAGTGAAAGAATACTACCAATCCGGCCGTGAGTCAAGGCCGCAGGCGGAATAAAACGAAGCGCAACAGCGGGCCATTTCATAAATGGATGGCTTTTAAATAAAAGGCAGTATAATGGCCGCATGGCAACCCCGATTCCTGAAACCAATACACCAACTCATCCTCCCTTTACGCCGGAACAACTCGCGGCGCAAAAAGAAGCGGAGCGCAGGCAACGAACGATTGTCATAGCCATCGTTGTGGGCGTGATTGTTATCCTGGCCGCGCTGGCAACCGCGATCTACTTCCTGTTACAGCCGGGAACGCCGACAGACCGCATCCGCGATGTTTTTATCATCGTGGTGGCTCTTGAGTCGCTGGTAATCGGCGTGGCCCTGATCGTACTGATCGTCCAACTTGCCAGCCTGATCAACTTGATTCAGAACGAGGTGCGCCCCATCCTGCGCGCCACCAGTGAAACCGTCAATAATTTGCGCGGCACAGCCGAATTCCTGGGCGAAAACGTGATCGAACCCATCATCAAACTCAACACCTATCTGGCTGGATTACAACGTGTGTTAGAATTGATGGGACTAAAACAAAAATAACCCGATTCAAAAGGAGAACAACATGTCTGACCGTGATGAATTTGGCGCCTTTCTAGTTGGCTTCATTGTCGGCGGCCTGACGGGAGCCGTTGTTTCATTGCTATTTGCCCCTCAATCCGGCGAGGAAACCCGCGCGCTGATCAAGGATAAGAGCATTGAATTGCGCGATCGGGCTTCCGCCAGCGCCGAAGATGCAATCGCCCGCGCCGAAGCGGCCGCCACTGAAGCGCGCGTACGCGCCGAGGAACTCGCCAAACAAATGGGCCAGCGCGGCAAAACAGCCCTCGATGAGGCCCGCGCGCGCGGCGACGAAGTCATGAAAGCCGTTCGCAAAAGCGCAAAGAAGAGCGACGAAACGTCTGCATAAGTCCAACGAACAGTACAGACAAGGGTTTGACAATTGTCAAGCCCTTGTTTTGTTATCATGCTGATCGCAAAAATTCTCGATCCGTTTTTCAACTGGCTTTATCATCCATTGGCCTTCACGTATGATTTCGTGTCGGGAGTTGTTTCGTTTGGCCGCTGGAACGACTGGGTACACAGCGTTATCCCATTGATTGAAGGGAGGCGCGTGCTGGAACTTGGTCACGGCCCGGGATATTTACAGCGGTCATTGCGGAACCTGGACCTGTTCGCCGTTGGCTTGGACGAATCGGCCCAGATGAGTCGACTTGCGGCGCGGCGGCTGAAAGCAGGCTCGTTAAGAATCGACCTGGCGCGCGGGCTGGCGCAGACTCTTCCCTTCCCTGCCAACGCATTCGATACGATCGTCTCCACGTTTCCATCCCGTTATATCGTCGAGGCGGAGACACTGTCCGAGGCGAAACGGACTCTCAGAAACGGAGGCAGGTTGATCGTCCTGATAGCCGCGTGGCCGATGAATCCATTGCTCGGCTGGCTGTTCCGCGTCACGGGCGAAGCTCCATCCGAGGCGTTCGAAATCGTCGAAAAACGCATGCAAAAACCGTTTGCGGAAGCGGGCTTCGAAGTTAATATTCAAAATTTCGATGTAAAATCAGGGAAGTTATTGATTGTACTGGCGCGTAAACGAAGCGAGCTTTGAAATGGATCAAACCGATCTTCTAATCTTGGGACTTACTGCCGTGCTCATACTCGGCGGATTCAGCCTGGCAGTGTATCAGAGCCGTAAACGCGCAGAACTGCTCGAGCGGCAGGCAGAGAAACGAGGCGGCCAAATCACAGGCGGGGGATTATTTCATCACAAGAAGTTACTGCTCAGTTTTCAAGGCCTGGAGGTTGCGATTTATACTGTCCCCGGCGGTAGAAACCGGCCGGCGCGCACGGTCGCACAAACGGCATCGGATTCGCCGCGCTTCCCCACGATCTCCATCGTACGCAACGACCTTATTCAAAAAATCATGACCACATTCGGCAAGGAGAGAGTTTCATCCGGCAACGAGGAATTCGACCGGAACTTTGTAACAACCAGCGAAGACGCCTATCAGGCGCAAAGATTGCTGTCCACCGATGTTCAGAATGAAATTCTGCAATTTCCATTTCGGGGGTTGAATATCAAAATTAAGCCGCAGGCGTTTTCCCTCAGCATCATGGGGATTCCAAGAGACGACGAAGGCTATGACCGCTTCATTGACCTGGTCTATCACATCCTACAGCACATCACTTAGGAGCGCGCATGAAGAATATCTTCGATAAAATTCGGGAACCGGTAAACAGCCTGACGCATTGGGGCGGCGCGATTCTGGCATTGATCGGTTTTATTGCACTGGTGATCGTCGGCTGGAGCACACCGGCCAAAGTGATTTCGTTTATTGTTTACGGCGTCTGTTTGACGGCGATGTTTTCCGCCAGCGGAACCTATCACATGGTGCGCGTGAAAGAAAAGGCTCTCGAGATTTTCCGCAAAATAGACCATTCGTCCATCTATTTGCTGATCGCCGGAACATATACGCCCTTTTGCATCAACGCGTTCACCGGATTCTGGAAATGGGGATTATTGAGCATCGTCTGGTCTCTGGCGCTGATCGGGATCGTGGTCAAGATCTTCGTTATTCGCGCGCCGCGCTGGGTGACCGCCGGAATCTATGTTCTGATGGGGTGGCTGTGCCTGATCGCCATCGGACAATTGATCTTGTTGCCCGCCTGGATTTTGGCGTGGATGATCGCGGGCGGTGTGATCTATACGTTGGGCGCTGTTGTTTACATCACCAAAATTTTCAATTTCATACCTGGTGTGTTCGGGTTTCACGAGGTGTGGCATATTTTTGTACTATTAGCCGCGGCCGCACATTTTATTGCCGTATTCGGGCTGGCAATCTAACCGGGGCGGTATGCAAAGAGAGTTGTAATCGTCCTGTTGCAAAGAATCCTTTCTGTGCACAGTAAACGTTCTCTCCAATCCCCCAATCGCGCCAGAGGGCGCAAAATACACAAGAACTTCTGAATGATTGCAACAAAGTAGGTTGTAATCAATAAGCCGACCCTGTTCAAACACAATGGACATGCAGGTGCATGTCCATTGGAAGATCAGCGCGTCACTTTCGCTTCCCGTATCTTCTGCCGAACAAGGGCTGAACGGAAGATGCGGTCGAAGAAACCGTAATATCCGTCAGGGTCGTAAAGAATCATGTAATCTGCCGGGCCATATTCCTCCGGCGGATACAAAATGCCGCCGTTGGGGTTGATCTCGAGAATGAATAATTCGCCATTTTCGTTCAGGCGCACGTCACAACGGCCATAGCCTGTGCAACCCATCGCCAGATAGAATTTACGGCCCAAGTCCTGAATCCGCCGCGCCAGTTCCGCATCCGTGACTTCGTTGAAATCGAACGGCACAGAATAATCCCACTTTACATCCTCATGCCAGAATTCTTCATTGGGTGGAAAGACTAGTTCCGTGGGCGGATACACAAACGGGTCATCGAGATGATCGGGGTTGTCCACAATGAACACGTTGAATTCGCGGCCCACGATAAATTCCTCCACGCGCGCCGCGCCGAATTTTTTTGCCATGCGGTTGAATTGGGTTGTCAGCTGTTTTTCATTGTCCACGCGGGACTTGCGCTTCATGGCCCAACTACCGTAGCTTTTCGGATGTTTGACCATCAGCGGATAACGCAGTCCCTTACTGCGCTCGATCACGTCCTCGCCGACATGCACGCGCAAGCCTTTGGCAAAGCCGAGGCCGTGCGCATCGGCAACGGCCTGCATTTCTTCACGAGTCGGATCGTAGCAATTACTGCTCGCGCCCGTAAAGGGGAGGTTGAATTCCTCCAGCGCTTCAACCACATCGAGGCCCGGGTAACTCTCCTCCAGCGCGCCGTCGCACAGATTAAAGTACACATCGTATTTATTTTCTTCAGCCAGGGCGTGAATACGTTCGCGCACCGGCCGCTTCAACGTAACCATCTCCCACTCGCACGGATAATGTTTCAAAAAGTCTGCAGGAGTAAAGCCATAAGTATGCACATCATAAAGTACACCAACTTTCATCATGGGCGCCTCGTTTCCTATCGAACATTATCACAGAATCATTTTATTTTCAATATTTTTGAAATTATTTTCATCTCCCGCCAAAGAAGAACCGCAAGCTGCGCGCGGCTTTCCCAATTTCGATTATTTCGTTTCAGTCACCTTTTTGATCATACGCGGTTGATCCGGGTTAAATCCTTTCGCCAGCGTCAGATGATACGCAAACAATTGAGCGGGAAGGATATTGATCAAGGGCGAAAGCCATTCGGGCATCTCGGATGGTATCGCCAATGGAAGGCTGGCAAGGGAAAGCGCCTTGGGTGAATTGGATATCACCAACAACTCGGCTAAAAAATCCTTGCGCAATTGCGTCAACACATCCAACAGCGAATCGAGCACTTTGCCTTTTGAAACCACTGCCATCACCGGAAAACCGCGTTCCACCATGGCAATCGGACCGTGTTGAAAATCCGCAGATGAATAAGGCTCCGCCTCCACATACGTCAGCTCTTTTAGTTTGAGCGCCCACTCAAAGGCGGTTGCGTAATTAAAGCCGCGTCCCAGCACAACGCACTGGCGCATATAGAGATATCTTTGCGCGGCCTGCTCGATCAACGCATCGTGTTTCAAAGCCTCCTGCATCCAGGCGGGAACGCGGCGCAAATCTTCCCAATCGGACTGCCTGCCCTTCAAAGCCGCCGACAACATGGCAATGGCCATTAACTCGGTTGTATAAGTCTTTGTAGCCGCCACTGCCTTTTCAGGTCCGGCTTGAATATCCAGCACGAAATCCGCAGTACGCGCCAACGGGGAATGCGGCGCATTTGTGATCGCCAGAGTTAAATTTCCCTGACGCTTTCCCTCCTCGACCACACTGACGATATCCGGCGACTGACCCGATTGCGAAATCCCAACCACCAGGGCGTTTTTTAAACGCGGCGGCTGTCCGTAATATGTGAACAATGAAGGAGTCGCCAGGGCTAGCGGCAATCCATTGCGCGCGCCCCACAAATAATTTGCATAACGCCCGGCATTGTCCGAGGTGCCGCGTGCCGCCAGAAATGCAAAGGCGGGTTTGTAATCGCGGATGGCGCGGGCAATCTGTTCGACCGATTTGCGTTGCGACTTCAACAGGGTTCGGATACGTTCCGGTTGTTCGATGATTTCAGTGTAAAGTGACATGCTGATTCCTGACCAGATGATACCCCGCCTCAGCCAAACCTGGAATGGCTACCGGTAAACGACCTTTAATCTCACCTTGAGTGAATATCGCTTTCGCCAGCGCACGCATGGACGGCTCCAGAATGCTGTATGTGCACAAGAAAACAGACGCTTCTGGAAAGACCGTCAAGTCGTACGGCAGGCGCAGAGCCGCAATGACCGTCGGAATCTTCAACTTAAGGGTTTCGCGCACCAATGCCGATTGTTCCTTCTGTTGATAGGCGTTAATTGTTCCGATAATAATCGCATCGAAGGAACGTAACTGCGCCAGCAACGCGGCAACTTCGCCTGCATCCGGCGCGTACGAGACGAGAAACTCCTCGACGCGCGGATGATATTCGCGCAGAGCGGCGGCCAATTGCGGAGTCACATAGGAGGAAGTGTCCGCTGGCGTGAGATCGAGCGGCTTGGGGAGCACGGCCGCGACGCGCTGATTGGGCTTGAGGCGCAACGGTAGCAGATCATTTTGATCGCGAACCAGTGTAATGGACGACTCGGCTATTTCTTGCGCGACCGCCCTATGTTCCGCGCCATCAACCGCACTTAAATCGGGCGCGGCAGTTTGCCGCGACAACCATTCCTTCAAAGCCAGAACGCGTTGAGCAGATTGGGTAATCGCCTGCTCATCCAACCCGCCGCTCTTTACCGCGCCGACAATGGCTTTAAAGATCAATTCACATTCGTCAATATTCGAAACCAAAAGAAGCAAGTCTGCGCCAGCCGATAAGGCGCGCACTGCTTCTTCGCCGATCGCGTCACCCTGACGGATGGCCTGCATATTCATGGCATCCGTGACAATGACACCTTCGAAGCCCAACTCGCGGCGGAGAATCCCCTGCAAGATTTTTGTGGAGAGAGTGGCGGGCAGGGCGTCTGGCCCATCAATGGCAGGCACGCCGATGTGCGCGGTCATAATCAATTTCACATCGGCGTCAATAGCGAAACGAAACGGCGGAAATTCCACCGCGCGCAGGCGTTCCAGTGAATGAGGCACAATGGGAAGGCCGTGATGAGAATCGCTGGTCACATCTCCGTGACCCGGAAAGTGTTTGGCAGTCGCGGCGACGCCTTGAGCTTGAATCCCTTGAATCTGCGCGGCAGATAAGCGCGCCACGTCGGCAGGATTTTCACCGAAAGAGCGCACGCCCACTACCGGATTCTGCGGATTGAGATTTACGTCGGCGCACGGTGCGTAATTAAGATTGACCCCAACTGCGGCAAGTTCCCGTCCGAGCACTTCGCCGGCGCGGCGCGCCAAATCAACGGAATCGGTTGCGCCAATTGCCATATTCCCCGGCAGTGATGTGCCGCCGCCCAGCGCCATCAACTGCCCTCCCTCCTGGTCGATCGCGATCAGAAACGGAGGCAGGCCGAGGTCACGCGCGAGGCGTTGAAGCGATTCGTTCAACGCGCGAAGTTGAATAGGAGCGTCGATATTTTGCGCACGGAAAAGAGTGATTCCCGCGGGCTTATATCGCTTGACGATCTCCTGCAATTCGTCCGAAGGCCGATCTTTTCCCCAAAATGAAACCAGCAGGCATTGGCCGATTCTTTCTTCCAGCGACAATTTCACAGATCAGCCTTTTACCGCGCCGGCAAGGCCGCGCACAAACTGGCGCTGTAAAATCACGAACACGATCAGAATCGGGACCACCGCCATCACCACGCCCGCGGCCATGCCGCGCGTATCAGAGGCGAACATTCCCTGCAGAGCCACCAACCCAACCTGCAAAGTCATATGCTCGCGGGTGTGCAACATCAACGACGGCCAGAAAAAGTCATTCCATTGCGTGACAAAAGTGATGATGGCAACCGTCGCCAACGACGGGCGAACGATGGGCAGTAGAATACTCCACCAAATTCGGAATTCGCTGGCGCCATCGATGCGCCCGGCGTCGATCAAATCGTTCGGCACGGACCGAAAGGCCTGCCGCAACAAAAAGATGTTGAACACCGTTGCAAGGCTGGGAAAGATCAGGGAAAGCAAGGTATCGTAGTAATGAAATACGTTCACGGCCAGTATAAAACTTGGAATGTAAGTGAGTTGCGGCGGGACAATGAATGTAGCAAGCAAAATATAGAAGATCACATCGCGCCCGGGGAAATTCATTTTTGCAAACGGATAGGCCGCCATCGCGGTGAAGAACAGATTGAGCAATACCGAAACCACCGATACGACGATGCTATTGATGAAGAAGTTGGCCACCGGCAGTTGATTCCAAACGCGCAAGTAATTATCGAATGTAGGATGCGCCGGAATGAGTTGCGGCGGCACAGAATAGATAGCGTCCTGAGTGCCCTTGAAAGACGTGAAGAACACCCAGACAAATGGAAAGACGGTGACCACCGCGACCAGGCACAAGACAACATACCAAAGGAAATTTTCCACGAGCCTGTGAAGAGCCGCGTTCGAACGATATTTTCCGGCGCCTGCAACAGTCATTCTTCCTCCTCGGTGCCGCGCTCCAGCGAACGAATATTTGCAATCGAAAACACCAGCGTGATCAGCAGGAGCACCATCGCGATCGCGGAAGCCATCCCCGCGTGGTGCAGTCGAAATGCCTGCCGCCAGAGATAAAAGACCACCGTCACGGCGCTGTTGAGCACACCGCCGAGTTGCCCAAACAGGATATACACTTCGTTGAACACCTCCAGGGCCGCCAGGCTCGATATAACCGCCACAAATGTGATCTGCGGACGCAAGCCGGGCAGGCTGACGTACCAGTGTTTTTGAAAAGAATTACAGCCGTCGATCACGGCGGCATCATATAGTTCTTCGGAAATATTCTGCAACCCCGCCAGAAAGATCATCATGTAGTAGCCGAGTCCCATCCAGGTGGTCAATAGCATGGCAATCGGCAGTGAAAAATTCGGCTCAGCCAGCCATTGAATCGGATCCTTGATCAGCCCGATTGCGATCAAGGCGCTATTGAGCAGGCCGTTCGTATCGAGCATCAGCCGCCAGGAGATGCCGACCGCGATACTGCCGCTAATCACCGGAATATAATACAAGGCGCGGAAAGCATTGATGCCGGGCAGTTTGCGATTGACAGCGATGGCAAGAATAATGCACAGTACGATCAGCGTGGGAGTCACCAGCAGATAGATGAATGAATTTCTTAAAGCCAGCCAGAAAACATCGTCGTGAATTAGAGCCTGGAAATTCTTCAGCCCAACCCAAACCGGCGGCGTGACGATACTGTAATCGGTGAAACTGTAATATGCCACAGCGAAGATCGGATAAAGAATAAAAGTCCCAATGACCAGCAGGGCTGGCGCCAAAAACAAGTACGGGGTTAGTGAGAATTTCCTGGACATGGATTACGTCTCCAGCGGACGGCCCTCTCCAAAGATGGAGAGGGCCGTTTCTTGCATTGTTACTTAAGGCAGTAAGGCATTGGCTTTGACGACGGCATCCGAGAGCGCTTTCTGCGGATCGACGCCATTGAAGAGCGCCGATTGAACCGCATCGAGCACGATCTGATTTACGTCAGCCTTATGCGGGATGGTCGGAACGATATCCGCATACTTCGAGATGATATCCTTGGCGTAAGGCTTGGCGCTATCTTCGATGGCGACCGGTTTGGCTGAGAAGAACGGATCCTCATAAGAAGCCGGGGTGGAAGGATAGACGGCCACGATCTTGGCGAACTCCAGCATGCTCTTCGGGTTGGTAAAGAATTGCGCCAGGGCAATGGAGGCGTTCGGGAACTTGGTATCTTTCTTGATCGAGATGGACATCAGGCCCTTGCCGAGCACGCCTGATTTTCCAACCGGCGCGGGTACAACCGCCAGATAGCCATACAGGCCGGGGTTGTTGGCGCGCACGTCACGAATCAAGTTCGGGCCGGTAGCATAGAAGGCGGCTTTGCCGGAGGTGAACAGGTCCAGGCCGACGCGGTCGTCGGTGGTGATCAGAGCGGTCTTGTCCACTGTTCCAGCCTTGACCATGTCCACGTACATCTGCAACCAGGCCGCGGCTTCGGGTGAATCGAAGGTGAATTTCGTGCCATCGTCACTGATGACTTTGACATTGCCTTCGTATACCATCTGGGAAAGCAGGTCGTTGACGGTCAGGCGTACATCGCACAATGTGCCGGTCTTATCCTTGATCGTCTGGCACAGCGCGGGCAGTCCGTCTACGGTCTTGGGGAAATCTTCGATCTTCAACCCGGTCTTATTATAGACCTGCGTATTGACGAGGTCGACGTTGATGCCCTGGTACCACGGGAACTGATAGTTAACGCCGTCCACCAATTGTTCCTTCCACAAACCGGGGAAGTACATATCCTTCACGCTTTGCGGAACTACGTCGTCCAATGGAAGCAGTAAGCCCTGGGTGGCATAGTCGCTGACCCAGCCTTCGCTGACGGACAGGTTGATCACATCGGGCGCGTTTCCAGCGGCAAAGGCATTGCGCAGATCGTCCTGGAAAGTTCCCTGATGGTCTTCCCAGTTGACTTTCACACCGGGGTAAGCTTCATTGAAGCGCGCGATCGTGCTTTTGATATAGTCATCGAACGTAGGAGAAAGCCAGAAAGTCCAAAATGTAATCTCCGCGTTCGGTTCAACGTTCTGAATAACCGCTTCGGGATTCGGACCGGGGGTTGGTGTGACCTCGACGATCTGCGTCTGAACGACGGTTTTCTCCACCACCTGAGGCGTGGCGGTCGCGGCTGGCGCGCAAGCGGAAATTAAAATTCCGATCAGGGCCAGCACAGTAAACAATTTGGTACGCATAGTTTCTTCTCCTGTTATTTTCTAGTTTAAGCCGATGGTTGTTCTGCAGAAATGACGGTTTTTTGTGGGCCTCCTTTCCTTTCAAGATGCTCCAAAGTTCTAGTTCACGCGGCGGATTCGGTCAGATACATCCTGAATAAAGTGTTGGATAAGTTCCCGGGTAAATTCGAGCGGATCGTGCTCGTCATCCGAAATCAACGGAGTCATATCCATTCCGAATGACATGCCGGTGGTCAAATCCACGCCGTGCGTTTCAAAATAGGTGGCGTTGGCGCGGCGGCGCCCCATGGAAGCGAGATCGTAACGTTTGCCTCCCGCGACCTGTGAGTCGAAAACTCCCAGCAATGCATACTGAAGATTTTCATGCGCCGAAACATCCATCGGCACCTTGTTGGAATCGGCCATCCAATCCAGCGCGCGCCACACCTCACAACCGATCAGTTTTTTGGGACGCTTCTCCTTCGGCAATTGACGAATGGCCTTAATAACCCTTAAAGCCACGCTAACGTGCGTGTCGTGTTTATCGGCAAGATTGTGGGTATATACAAAATCGGGTTGGGCGACCTCCAACAACGAAACGAGGTCTTCCACCGGTTCCAGCCGGGACGAATCTTTCACCGCCCTGCTGGGATAATCCAGCATCACCTGTGCGGCATACTCGCCAATCACAGCGGCTTTACGCTGTTCCTTGAAACGCACCAGGCGCATTTCTTCATCGGAATAATCTTTATACAAAGCATCGCGCGGCGAACCGCGCCCATCCGTGACCACCACGCCGGTGAACCATTTATCTTTCTGCTGAAAACATTCGATAATGGGCTGAACCGACATGATCTCGATATCGTCTTGATGGGCGGCAATACACAAATGTGTAGTGCGCGCCAACGCCTGCGCCACAGGGGTTTGATCCGGAACAAAGATTTCTGAAGTTTCAAGATGAAGTTGCATGGTCTACCCTGTAGGTGGATTCAGTTCCGGCAAACTGGCCGCCGCAACAGATTGCCCGACACGCCGGTTTTTTTCATCGGGCAAATGAAGTTGAATTCGTTCTGCAATTTCCGGAAACTCTGCACGCCAAACCTTCTTCGCCCCCTCCAGCAATAATTCGCCGCCTCGCCCTGAAGTGCAACGACCAAGAATTAGCACGTGCTTGATTTCATAAAATTCCGCATAATGCGCCAGTCCGTATCCCAGATAAACTCCCATGCTCTCCCAAATCTTGAGCGCGCCGGCGTGCCCGGCTTCCAGCTTCGATTGGACAAACTTAAGTCGGTCGGCATCGGTTAAACCGGCAGGGATTTCGATACCGGCTTTCGGCGCAAGCCGAAACACACATTGCTGTGAAAAATAGGACGCGCCGCAACCGCGATCCCCCGACCATTCATCAGCCGGCGCAGACGGGCTATAGTCAATAGGCGCAAATGCCAGCTCATTCAGCCAGCCCGTGATACGGCCATTCATATTTACGTATCCAGCGGCTTCGCTCGAGCCAAGCGCAATTCCCAAAATACCGTTATCCTCGATGGACATCGAACCAGCCAGCGCGGTCACATCGCCATCGTTGATCACTTCCAGCGGCACGCCCATCTCAGCGCGAATGTCCAGGAACAGATCTCGAATCAAGTGATAGTTTTCGGAAGGAATGGCGCGGAACAACGAGGCAACCATGGGACGATTGTTGATGTAAATCCCCGCCGAACTGCCGCCAATCGCGTCCACGCGGGACATTTTAGCGGCCGCCGTTTTCAGGGCTGTGAGAATCTCCTGACGGTGATAAGCAGGATCGTCGTGTTTGCGCGGCTCCCAGATCACTTCTTCGCTGTAAACAACCCGCCCATCCACCACCGCGCTGACTTTGCGATCCGAGGCGCCGAGATCAAACCCAATGCGGCAACCTTCCAAATGACGGCCAAGCCGCTGACCGGTCTCGCGCGCGGCGGGCACTTCATCAACGTCACAACTCAACACTTCAAACGGCTGTTGATAAACCTGCCTGCTCATAAAATCCGCATCGAATTTTCTTTCACCGTTCGGCGAATAAACCTGTGCGACGTATTCGCCAATTTCGCGCGGACCGCCGATATACACCTGATATCCGCCGCGCTGCCATAGCAGAAACTTGACCAGCCGCTCGGCGTATTGCAGATTCGATTTTGCGCCCGGGTGATGTACTGGAAGAACCTGAGTCTCAAAGCGGGAAAATTCGTCGCCGGCGCGCTTCAGCCCAATTACTAACGGCACGCCGTCCCGGCCTGCATCCGCGCGAAATGCGCGGTCTGCCGAAACTGCCGGGCGAAAATCTTCATCCAGCGGCGGCTTGACGCGCGGCGCGATCAGCGAAAAATCCATGATCGTCAGCCCTCTTCGCTTTCCTGAAAAAGCAACGAATAACCATCAAGAAGCATGAAAGCTGACGCGCCCAAAATACAGGCGCGGTAATCGAGTCTTCCCACTTCCAATTGGGTATCCTCTGCCATAAAGGACAACGCGCCCCTCTTCATGGACTCTTGAACTACATCCAGCCAGCGCGCGCCGAAGCGCGTCATCTCTCCCGTGAGAATGAATTTGTGAATATTCAAGGCGCTCGTCAAACCAGCCAGCACATTTCCCAGATGTTTTCCAGCATCGGTGACAACCTGAACTGCGTCCGGGTCATCGGCAAGAAACAAATCGACGACTTGATCGAGCGAGTTCAGCCCGGGACGCAGGGCCTGCATTCGCGATAAGACCGCGCGCACGCTGGCTACTGTTTCAAGACAGCCGCGCTTGCCACAGCGGCAAAGATCGCCGTGTTCTTCAACGACGATATGGCCGATCTCGCCGGCCCCGCCGCCATCACCCTGAAACAATTTACCGTTGATTAGGATTCCGGCGCCGATGCCATATTTCAAATTGACGACCACCAGGTTGGCCTCGGAAGCCTGCGATTCATTGAACCAATATTCGCCAATGGCCGCCGCCTGACTGTCGTTCAGAATAAGCACCGGATGGCGATAGCGGTCGCGGAGCAACTGCGCGAGCGGCAGATCCTGCCAATCCAGATTTACCGCATTGACCACCACACCGGCCTGCGTATTGACCAAGCCGGGTGTGCCAACGCCTATTCCAACTACGGGTTTCCACTCTTTTTCGAACAGTCGATCCAAAATTTCATAAACAAGTTGAAGCGCTTTTTCGCCATTCTGATTCGGAACGGGCAATTCCACCGTTTCCTTGATTTCCCCTCTCAAATTTACAATCGAGCCGATGAATTTATTCTGTGCCAGATTCAACCCGATCAAATAACGGGAATCTGCCACCACACTCAACAGGATCGGATTCTTGCCTCCCAGCGACGAACCGAATCCAACCTCTTCGATCAGTCCCCTCTTCAAGAGGCTGGCCGCCGCATCAGAGACCGTGGTGCGCGTCAGGCCGGTGATTCTGGCAATTTCTGCCCGGCTGACAGTCCGGCGATCAAAGATCGTGCTCAGCACCAAGTCGCGGTTGTGAAGCTTTGTTTGCTGATGAGTAGCTTTTTTCATCTTCGAAAACTTTGTAAATTCACTGTACTTACTAAGGCATTCTACAATCTTCTCAAGAGAAAGTCAAGCCTTTGTATCAAATTGGCCTTTACCGATGAAAATTAGCGTCTCTCCCCCATCGTCCCTTGACAAATCCAAAGTTTTGCTTAAAATATTTAGGCTAGACTAATTAATTAGATAGCTCAATCTAACAAGTTGGTCAAGATCATTGGATCACAACCAGAGAAAGAATGACGGAAATGCTTACCCGATCCATTCAGGATTATCTCAAAACGATTTACGATCTCAGCGCAGATGGCAAACCTGCCAGCACCAATGAACTGGCGGAAAGGCTGGGCATCAAACCCGCTTCCATCACAGGGATGATTCAACGCCTTGCCAGGGACAATCCCCCTCTTGTGCATTATCAAAAGCATCAAGGAGTAACTCTCACGCCGGAAGGCCGGCGCGCCGCGCTCAAAGTCATTCGCCGTCATCGCCTGCTTGAAACGTACCTGGTTGAGTCGCTCGGCTATGCCTGGGACGAAGTGCATAGCGAGGCCGACCGATTGGAACACGCGATCTCGGAAGAATTCGAAGCGCGCATTGCCAACGTCCTGGGACATCCCACCCGCGATCCGCACGGGGAATTAATCCCCACCGCGGACCTGGTTATGCCGGTGGAAAGCTCGACCCCGCTATCGTCCCTGCAACCCGATCAAATGGCAGTCATCCAAATGATCCGGAACGCGGACACCGACCTGTTGCGCTATCTAGAAAACCTGGGGCTTATCCCCGGCGCGCAAATCGAAGTGACCAAGTTTTCGCCGTTCGATCGCAACACCACAATCAAAGTAGGAGGAAAGACTGCCGTAATCGGAGCGAACATCACAAACAGAATCTTCATCGAGAAACAATAGAACATATTCCAAGGTTAATTGTTTTTTTACATCACAACAAGGAAAGTTATGAACCAACAATGGAAACCCAAAAGAATACATAACGGTTTATCGCTATCAGAAGTACATGAAAGCGTGGACGTGCCCATGAAAGGGTCCGGCTGGAGGCGCTGGCTTGCCATTACCGGGCCGGCCTTAATGGTCGCGGTCGGTTATATGGACCCGGGCAACTGGGCTACAGATTTGGCCGGAGGCAGTCGCTACAACTACACCCTGATCTGGGTACTGTTGATGGCAAACTTGATGGCAATCTTATTGCAAAGCCTCGCCGCGCGGCTGGGCATCGTCAGTCGCCGCGATCTGGCGCAGGTCAGCCATGAAGAATATCCACCAGCAGTCAATATCCCGCTTTATGTTCTGGCGGAGATCGCTATCACTGCCTGCGATCTGGCAGAGGTACTGGGGTCGGCGATTGCATTGCAATTATTATTCGGCCTGCCTTTAATCTACGGCGTGCTCCTCACCGCCCTTGACACTTTGTTTTTACTGCTGTTATCGCATGTCGGCATCCGAAAACTGGAAGGTGTGGTGGTTGCGCTCGTCGGCACCATTGGCGTTGCTTTTCTGATCGAAATCTTCCTCGGTCAGCCGGATTGGGGCGGCATCGTGCGCGGCTTCGTGCCTACTCTGCCGGACGCGACCGCGCTCTACATCGCCATCGGCATCCTCGGCGCGACGGTCATGCCGCACAATTTATATCTGCACTCCTCCCTTGTGCAAACGCGCAAGATCGGTAAACAAGCCAGCGCCATCCGCGAGACCATTCGTTGGAACAATATCGACACCACCGTCTCACTCAACCTGGCCTTCTTTGTCAACGCGGCCATTCTGGTCGTTGCCGCGTCGGTCTTTTACCGCAATGGTTATCACAATATCGCCGAGCTTCAGGATGCGCATCAGTTATTGGAGCCTATCCTCGGAGTGACCATTGCACCGCTGGCATTTGCCATTGCCCTGCTGGCTTCCGGACAAAGTTCGACCATCACAGGCACGCTGGCTGGTCAGATCATCATGGAAGGTTATTTGAACCTGCGCATCCAGCCCTGGCTGAGACGCCTCATTACCCGCCTGTTGGCCGTCATTCCGGCTGTGCTGGTGATTATGTACTTCGGCGAAAACGCGACCGGCGCCATGCTCGTGCTGAGTCAGGTGATTCTCTCGCTTCAACTACCCTTCGCAATCGTCCCGCTCATCAACGCGGTGGCAGACAAGCACCGCATGGGCGAATTCGCGATCCGCCCGTGGCTGCAGGGCCTGGCCTGGCTCGTGGCAATCATCATCGTCGCGCTCAATATCAAACTTATCTCCGATCAAATCACGGAGTGGCTCGCCGCGGCCGGAGGCTACGCATGGATTTTACAGGCCACGGTCATTCCGTTGGTCATTGTATTAGGCTTATTGCTGACTTATATAACCATCCATCCTTTACTACGCCAGCGGATTCGAATCATCGGCTGGCCGAGGATCGGCAGTGTGCATCCTCGAGAAGGAGCGGACACAACAGGCTTGATACAGCCGGTCCCATATGAGCGCATCGCAGTGGCGTTGGATTTCTCGGGCAAAGATGAAAAACTCCTGCGCGAGAGCCTGCGCTTCGTGGATAAATCGCGGACACAATTGATCCTGCTCCACGTCGTGGAAAGCCCGGTGGCGCGCACGCTCGGCGCGGAAGGCGAAGATATTGAGACCCTGCGGGATCAGGAACATTTGGAAAAGCTTGCCGCAATGATGGAAAAGGCCGGCGTATCGACAGCATGGCGCATCAGCAGTGGCAACCCGGAAACGGGCCTGGTAAAAATGATCAACGAGCTCAAAGCGGAACTGGTGATCGTGGGCAGTCATGGGCATGCGGGAGTCTCCGACTTGATTCACGGAACAGTGATCAACGACCTGCGGCATCACATCAAAGCCAGTTTGATGGTCGTACCGCTCGGAACATGAAAATAATATAACCACCGATTCAAACTTCCCGCGTTGGCGGGAAGTTTCATTTCAAGTTAAAATATTTGTAAATCTGTTCGAGG
Source organism: uncultured Anaerolineaceae bacterium (assembly GCA_964502095.1). Lineage (GTDB taxonomy): Bacteria > Chloroflexota > Anaerolineae > Anaerolineales > Villigracilaceae > JACPVF01. The sequence continues at coordinate 142,315 of CAZCUF010000002.1, read as the reverse complement.
AGAAAGCGCGGCCATGCTCTATCGTCGTTTGGGAAAAGCAGGGATTCAAGTCAGCGTTCTATCGTTCGGTTCATGGGTCACGTTTCATAATCAGGTGGATGTGGCCAACGCGGCAACCATGATGAAAGCCGCGTACGAAGCGGGCGTCAACTTCTTCGATAACGCTGAAGCGTACGCACATGGTAAATCCGAGGAAGTAATGGGCGCGGCGCTCAAGCAATTGGGCTGGCGCCGCGGCAGTTATCTCGTCTCGACCAAATTTTATTGGGGTCGGGAGGACGGCGTCAACGAACACAACACCCTAAATCGCAAACGCCTGCTGGAAGGAATCGACGGTTCACTCCGCCGGCTCGGGCTGGATCACGTGGACCTGGTCTTTTGTCACCGCCCGGACCGCAACACTCCGGTCGCAGAGACGGCGCGCGCCATGCAGGATATCGTGGCTTCGGGCCGCGCCATGTATTGGGGCGTCTCCGAATGGAGCGCGGATGAGATTCGCGCGGCGTGGGATATCTGCGACAGATACGGCTGGCATAAACCGACCATGGAACAGCCGGAATATAATCTTTTTCACCGCGAACGCGTCGAGAAGGAATACACGCGCTTATTCGAAGACATCGGTCTCGGCACCACAATTTGGAGTCCGCTGGCGGGCGGGTTGTTGACCGGCAAATATAACCACGGCATTCCGAAAGACAGCCGCGCCGCGCTCAAAGGTTATGAGTGGATGCACGATAATGTAACCAATGAAGAACGGCTCAAACAAGTGGAAAAGCTGGGCGAATTGGCCAACGATCTGGGCGCGACTCTGGCGCAATTTTCGATTGCGTGGTGCGTTAAAAACGAGCGCGTCAGCACGGCCATCACCGGCGCGTCGCGTTTGGAGCAGGTTAAAGAAAACATGAAAGCCCTGGATGTATTACCGAAATTAACCGATGAAGTGATGCAGAGAGTGGATACCATCCTCGGCGTTTCACACGACGACGATGACGATTAATTCATAGATGCGATATCGCCATCGCGCAGGGAGAACATTTTGAATTCAAAAGAACAAACAAAATTTATTAACGGTTTGAAAGAAGCTCTACAAAAAGAACGGGCCAGCCAAAGAATCTATCGCAATCTCGCCGAGCGGGAAACGAACGAAGCCAGAAAAAAAGCCCTGATCGGCCTGGCGGAAACCGAACAGCGCCATGCCCGGCAGTGGATTCAACGTTTACAGGAACTCGGCGCGCAAATCCCCCCCGACCGCGAAACTTTCGGCCAGCGAATCTGGCGCTGGGCGCTGGTGCAAAGCGGCACCGATAACGCGCTCAAACGCATCGAAAGCAACGAGACTAGCGACACTCAAATGTACGCGTCATTGGCTGAGGCCGCGCCAACGGAAGCGGATCGTTCCGCGATCCAATCCGTCCGCCATGACGAAGTGGTTCATAGTGGAGCCATGCAAAAGTCCAAGAATGCCGCGGCCAGCGCCCCACTCAGTTTGCAGGCGCGGCTGGATATGATCCTGCACCGCGAGAGCTGGCATCGCAGCGGCGGCGGCTGGCTCGGTCAGGCGATTTACGGCGCCAACGATGGACTCGGCGCGGTGTTCGGAATCGTTTCGGGCGTGGCAGGCGCTACCGCCGGAGGCCCTGCGGTTTTGGTGGCGGGGTTGGCTGGCATGCTGGCCTCGGCCTTATCCATGGGCTCGGGCGCGTATCTGGCTACTCAAACCGAGCGCGAAGTGCAGGAGGCGGAGTTTCGCCGCGAGAAACAGGAGCTGGAGGAAAACCCCGAAGAAGAAGAAGAGGAACTGGCGCTTTTCTACCAACTCAAAGGCGTGCCCGAAGCGGAAGCCAAGACACTGGCCGCGCATTTGATTGCCGACCCGGCATCGGCGTTGAAAACGCTCGGCAACGAGGAATTGGGCTTGTCGGATCAATCTTTTCCCAACCCGTGGGTGGCGGCGGTCTCGGCCACAATTTCCACCGCGCTCGGGGCGTTCATCCCGATTATTCCGTTCTTTTTTACGGACGGATATCCGGCTGTGATTGCCTCGTTTGTGATCAGCACGCTGGCGCACTTTGCGATTGGCGCGGCCAAAACCGTAGTGACCGGTTTAAGCCCGTGGCGCAGTGGCGCGGAAATGACGATCATCGGTTTGGGCGAAGCGCTCATCACCTACGCGCTCGGCCTGCTCTTCGGAACGATGGTTGGGTAGCACAAATCATTAGACGCCTCATCGAATGGACTTTGCTCACTTACGAAGAATCCTCTTGATTCCTAAAAGTGATAAGTTGCATAAGGAATAGGGACATTGTTCAGGTTCCCTTTCCGCGCCGGCATGTTACAGTGGGCACAGCCATCAAAATACAGCCATATGAAAGGAGCGAAATGAAAGGCGACGAAAAACTACTTAAAGCCTTGAACGACCTTCTGGCCGACGAACTGACCGCCATCAGTCAGTACATGGTACATTCCGAGATGTGCGATAGCTGGGGCTACGAAAAACTTCATAAGGCCATCGAACAGCAGGCAAAGGATGAAATGCATCACGCCGAGTGGCTGATTCAGCGCATCCTGTTTTTGGAAGGAATGCCGATCGTATCCAAACTCAATCCCATGAAGATCGGTAAAAACGTATCCGACATGGTGACCAACGATCAGGAAGCGGAATTGGGCGCCATCCGGGCCTACAACGCAAGCATCCAATTGGCGGGCGAGGTTAGCGACCAATCCACGGCCGATTTGCTGACGACCATTCTCAAAATGGAGGAAGGGCATCACGACTGGGCCGCCAAACAGCGCGCTCAGATCGAGCAAATGGGCCTGGAAAATTACCTGAGCAACCAAACCGGCGCGGAAGGCTAAAGCGCCGAACGGCATGCACGCCGCCGGGATAAATCGGTCTACGCGCGTAGACCGATTTATTTTTTACGAGGATGGACAGGTATAATCGGACGCATCGCATCCGAATCCGCTAACTGCCTGCAAAAACAATGAGCGCGCCGTTCACCGATCAATTGAGTTACTGCGTCTGCTGTCCGCGTGAATGCGGAGTCAACCGGCTGGAGGGCAAATTGGCCGTCTGCCGCATCGGCGCGGAGATTCGAGTCTCGCACATCGGCCTGCACTTCGGAGAAGAGCCTCCCATTTCCGGGACGAAAGGCTCGGGCGCCGTCTTCTTCGCGGGCTGTAACCTGCGCTGTGTGTTCTGTCAGAACCATCAGATCAGCCAGGAGTTTCAACGACATCATACAAGAGTCCTGACCGTGCGCGAACTGGCGGACGAAATGCTGTCCCTGCAGGAACGGGGCGCGCATAATATCAACTTCGTCACGCCTTCGCACATGATCTTTCAAATGGCCGAAGCCATTCAAGCCGCCAAAGCCAAAGGGCTGAGTCTCCCCATCGTGTACAACACCAGCGGATACGATTCCGTGGACGCCCTGCGGCAGATCCGCGGCCTGGTGGATATTTACCTGCCCGACATCAAATACATGGACGACGCGCTCGGCAAACGCTATTCCGCCGTGCTCGATTACGCGGAAATCATCCCCGGCGTTTTACGCGAGATGCTGGATCAGGTCGGTCATTTGCAAATGGACGAGGACGGCATCGCGCGACGCGGCTTACTGGTGCGTCATCTGATCCTGCCCGGTCATCTTGACGACACCCGGACCTGCCTCCGTTTTCTGGCGAGTCTCTCCCCGGATGTTTTTGTCAGCATCATGTCGCAATATTCTCCCCAGCATAAAGCTCACAAATATCCCGGCATAGACCGAACTCTGACCGCCGAAGAATACGACGAGATCACCGAATATGCGCTCGACCTCGGGCTGGAAAACGCCTTCGTTCAGGAACTCGAAAGTCAGACCAACTATCTCCCCGACTTCACACAGGAAAAACCCTTCCGATAAAACAAAGACTGACTTCGCGAAGTCCGTCTTTTGCTTCTATAACAACGCGTCTGTCTTGGCCGCCATGATGAAATCGTTCTTATGCAGGCCCTTGATCTTATGCGTCCACCAAGCGACGGTTACTCTCCCGTATTCGGTAACTATCATTGGATGATGATCTTCCTTCTCGGCGATCATCGCAACTTTGCTTGTCAGGGCCAGCGCTTCCACAAAGTTCTTCACTTTGAAGACGCGCTCCAGGCGCTTCATCCCATCCACTTCCCTGATCTGCCATTCAGGCACTTGCGGATGAAATTCCGCGATTTCAGCGTCGGTCAAAGGCGGCTCACCGCCACGGCAGGCCACACATTTGAATTGAGCCAGTTCACTCATTTCAGTGCGTCCATCAACAAGCGCACATCGGCAGGTTTTTCGAGATGAATTCGCAACACGCGCCGGCGGCGCGCTTTCAACGCTTCACGTTCACCGATGACTTGCGCCTGTTGCAGTGTTCCATACGTCATCGCTTCGGTTGGGATGTTCACATCTTTTCCGGTTGAAACGGTCAACAATAAGAACAAGCCGGTATTCGGACCGCCTTTGTGCAGTTGACCCGTTGAATGTAAATAGCGCGGGCCGAATCCCACCGTTGTGGCACAGCCGGTCTTCTTTCGCAGGGCTGTGCGGAGTTTGGTCAATGCCGCGGAGGTCTTCTCGTTACGCGGCAGATAGGCATTGACCGCCACATAATTTCCCGCTTTGGCCAGCGCAAGAAATTTCTTAAGCGCGGACTTTGAACGTTCGGCCTTCACCACATCCGTTTCCGTCAGTTTTCCTTTTTTGTGGAACTCCGCAATCTTGGCATTGGTGCGGTCTTTCGCATCCTGCACATTGGGCTGGTTGAACGCGTTCACGCCTAAAATATGACAAGCCGTTGCGATGGCTATCTCCCAGCGGTAGAACTCTGCGCCCAGATCATACGCGTCTTTGACGGGGAACTCCAGCACAGGGAAACCGGCTTTCGACAAAGCCTGTACCGCCGCGTCCTGTTCGCCGGTCTGCCGCAGGTACACAAACAAACGGTCCTTGCCATAGACCGACGGCTTGCCAATCGGTTCCAAGTCCACCGGGATAACGCCTTTGTTCTGTTTCCCGCTTGATTCAGCGATCAACTGCTCGAGCCACGATCCGAACGAGGACAAAGGCGCATCGGCCAGGACCGTCAACTTGTCGCGGCCTTCGAGCGCCGCTTCGCCGATGACGGCGCCCAGTGTCAGCCCGGGGTTGCGTGCCGCGGGAACATTGCTCGTCGAGCGCTCGCGCATCCATGCGGCGCGCGCCAGCAGTTGATTCAAGTCCACGCCCAGCAAACCAGCCGGAACCAGGCCGAAATGAGTCAGCGCCGAGTAACGGCCGCCGACATTTGGATTGGCATTGAACACTTTTCGAAAATTATGTGTGCGCGCCAGAGATTCCAATGCAGTGCCGGGGTCGGTCACTGCAATAAAGTGTGAACCATCACGATTCGCCTGCTCCCAGAAATAATGGAATGCGGCCATCACTTCCGCTGTGCCGCCCGATTTGCTGGAGACGATGTAAAGTGTTTCAGCGGGCGGAAATTCCCTGGTGGCCGCGCGTACTTGCGCGGGATCGGTGGTATCGAGAATCGCCAGTTCGCAGTCCGGTTGTGGGAAGAAGCGCGAGAACACTTCGGGCGCAAGCGACGAACCGCCCATGCCCAGCACCAGAAATTTTCTGATGCCCGCCTGGTAAACTTGACTCGCGAAGGCTGTGATTTCCGAAACCGCGGCGCGGGATGATTCGGGCAGGTCCAGCCAGCCCATGCGAATCTTCACTTCGGCCTGCCCCGCGGGGTCGGTTGTCCATAACGAGGGATCGTGCTTCCACAGCCGCGCGGGAACCGAATCCGCTTCGAGCTTGGCGATGCGTTTGGAAACGGAATCAGCCAAAGGTCCAAGTTGCGAGGCGGCGCTTTTCTTCCTATCGTCAATCGTCTTGAGCAGGGATGTGAATGCCACTTCAAACGTCTGCACGCCTTCGTCTTCCAATTCCTGTGTGACCTGCTTCATCGAAATGCCCGCGGCTTCCAGCTTCGTGATGGTCTCACGCGCCTGGTCTACATCCCGATTGATCGTGACCGCGACAGTTGCATGATCGCGCAGAGCCGCCAGCGTTTGCGCCGGAACCGTATTGACCGTGTGCGGGCCGATCAGGTTATCCACATAGAGCGTATCGGAGTACGCGGGATTCTTGGTGCTGGTGGAAGCCCATAACGGACGCTGTAAGCGCGCGCCGCGGGCTTTGAGTTTCTCCCAGCGCTCGCCTGCAAAATAGGTTTCGAATTCTTCGTAGGCAAGTTTGGCGTTGGCTACGGCCACCTGCCCGCGCAGTGGAGAGCCTTCAGGCAGATGGCCATCCACTTTTGTATCCACGCGCGAAACGAAGAACGAGGCCACCGAGGCGATACGATCAATGGGAAGTCCCGCCGCGAGGCGGTCTTCCAGTCCGCTTAGATACGCGTTGATCACTTCGATATAACGCGCGATGGAAAAGATCAGGGTGATATTGATGTTTACGCCCGCCGCGATGCCAGCGCGGATGGCGGGAATACCTTCTTTTGTGGCAGGGATTTTAACCATCAGATTCGGACGGGCCACGCGCGCCCACAACTGCTGGGCCTGCGCGGCGCTCGCCTCGGCGTCGTGCGCCAGAAACGGACTCACTTCGATACTCACATATCCATCTGCGCCGTTGGTTCTATCGTACAGCGGACGGAATAAATCTGTGGCGGCGCGGATATCCTCGACGGCCAATTCCCAGAAGATTCGTTCCGCGTCCCAGCCCGCCCATGAAAGCGGGATCAGAGCCGCGTCGTAATCGTGCGTCTTGGCAATGGCATTGTTGAAAATAGTGGGGTTGGAGGTGATGCCGCGCACGTCGCCGCGCTCGATCATGGCCTTGAGTTCGCCGTTTTCAATAATACGGCGCTCGATGTTATCGTACCAAAGAGATTGTCCCAGTGCGTTCAGTCGTTCGATATTTGTCGACATAGTTTCCTCGCTAAAGTCGGGTTTTTCGCTTGTGCGCATCCAGCGTTGCGCCAGGCGGGAGTCCCGCTTTTAAACTGATTCTCCATTTTCCATTTTACGAATCTTACCCACGCGGCGCGCCAGCCGCTCGCCGCCCGGATCGTTCCCAATATAATTCGCGCGCAGGAACGCCAACGCCAGCGACCTGGCAAGTTCCACTCCAACCACGCGGCCGCCCAAACATAAAACATTCATATCGTCATGCAGTACGCCCTGCGCGGCCGAGTAAGTATCGTGGCAGATCGCCGCATACACGCCCTTCATTTTATTCGCCGCGATACAGGCGCCCACACCCGAGCCGCAAATCAGAATCCCGCGTTCGGCTTCGCCCGACTGAATCTTTCTTCCAAGTTTTTCGGTAAAGTCCGGGAAGTCCACGCTTTGCGTACTGTTCGTCCCCAAATCGAGCGGCTCGTGGCCCGCGGCGCGCACGGCCTCCAACACTGTCTCTTTCAACGGAAAGCCTGCATGATCGCAGGCAACGGCAATTTTCACAATAATTCCTTTGCCCGCGCGATCACGTTTTCAACCGTGAAGCCCAAATGCTCAAAGATAACTTTATACGGAGCGGATGCGCCGAATCTTTCGATGCTGATGACAGACGAAGCGTATCTTTCCCAGCCGAGGCTTACTCCCGCTTCGACGGCGAGTCTCGCCTTGACACTGCGCGGCAAAACGGACTCGCGATAGGATTCATCCTGTTGCTCGAACAACTCCCACGACGGGAATGAAACCACGCGCACCGCGACTCCCTCTTCGGCGAGCTTTTCTGCCGCGGCATAAATCAACGAAACTTCCGAGCCCGAAGCCATCAAAATCAATTTGGGTTTCTTTTTGCTGAAATCCTTCAACACGTACGCGCCCTTCTCGACGGTTGGAAAAGCGGGGGCCTCGAAAGTGGGGATAGCCTGCCGGGTGAGCGCAAACAACACAGGTCCGGTTCGATGCGAGACGGCATACTTCCAAGCCTGCACCGTTTCATTGGCGTCCGCCGGGCGGATTACAGTTAAATTCGGCATGGCGCGCAAGGCCGCCAAATGTTCCACCGGTTGATGAGTCGGGCCGTCTTCACCGAGGCCGACGCTATCGTGTGTATAAATAAAAATGGACGGGATGTGCGACAGGGCCGCAATCCGAACGGCGGGACGCGCATAGTCAGAGAAGATCAGGAAAGTGCCGCCGAATGGAATCACGCCGCCATATAAAGCCATACCGTTCACGGCCGCGCTCATGGCATGTTCGCGCACGCCAAAATGGAAGTTCCTTCCCTCGGGCGTTGATTTCTGGAAATCGGAACTGCCCACAATCGTGGTGTCGTTGGAAGGCGTCAAATCCGCCGAGCCGCCGATTAATTCAGGGATTTTCGCGGCCAGTGCGTTGAGCGCTTTTCCAGAGGCGGCGCGCGTCGCCATGCCTTTTGCATCCGCCGGGAAGGTTGGTAGTTGAGCTTCCCAGTCTTTAGGAAGCTCACCCTTCAAACGGCGTTCCAATTCCGCGCCGAGTTCAGGGAATGCTTTGCGATAGTCTGCGAAGCGTTTTTGCCAGGCTTGCTCGGCCTGCGCGCCCGCCTCCACTGCGCCGCGGAAGAAATCAAGCACATCATCGGGAATGAAGAAGCGCGGCTCGAGCGGCCAGCCGAGGTTTTGCTTGGCGGCGTTCAACTCGTCGTCACCGAGCGGTTCGCCGTGTGCCTTCGATGTATCCTGTTTATGAGGCGCGCCGTAACCGATGTGTGTGCGCACCGCGATGAACGACGGCCGCGGGTCGGCTTGTGCGGCTCGAATGGCTTGATCGATGGCTTCCACATCGTTGCCGTCCGGCACCCGCTGAACATGCCAGCCATACGCTTCAAAGCGCGCGCAACGATCTTCATCGAATGCCAGGTCCGTCGAGCCGTCAATCGAAACGTGATTATCGTCGTAAAGATAGATCATGCGGCCAAGCTGTAAATGACCGGCCAGCGAAGCCGCTTCGGATGAGATGCCCTCCATCAGATCGCCGTCCGTGACAATGGCGTAGATGCGCGAGTCGATCAGTTCATAACCGGGGTGGTTGAACGTCGCGGCGAGATGCGTGGCGGCAATCGCCATGCCTACGCCGGTGGCAAAGCCCTGCCCAAGCGGGCCGGTGGTGGTTTCCACGCCGGGCGTCAATCCATATTCGGGATGACCGGGCGTAATACTGCCCCACTGACGGAAACGTTTGATTTGATCCAAGGGAAGATCATAACCGGTAAGATGCAGAAGAGAATACAAGAGCATCGAGCCGTGTCCGCCCGAAAGAATGAAGCGGTCGCGGCCGGGCCATTTGGGATTATGCGGGTTGTGACGCAAATGGCGCGTCCATAAAGTGAAAGCCATACTGGCGGCGCCCATTGGAAGTCCGGGATGACCCGAATTGGCTTGTTGAACGGCATCAGCCGAAAGGAAACGGATGGTGTTGATCGCACGGGATTGTAAGTCGTTGTTCATATACTTCTCGATGTTGTAAGATGTTCACATTTTACCATTGAGCGAAAAATGGCTTGTCTATAAGTTAAATTTAACATTAGGAACGCCGCGCGAATCTAGACCACTACAAATAGAAAAAAACCCGAATTGCAAGCGCAGAGTGAAATTGAATCGGAAAATTGCGGCGCGCAAATTCCCTTGTCCCCCGCTCAGTACTTCTCTTTCAATTCTCCCGGAAGAGCAATGCGTCCTTCCTGCGCTTCGCCCACTGTTGAGATCGTATCAGGCTGATTGCCCGCCAGCCATGCCGTATAAGCCGCGGCCAGCGCGTCGAGCGTCTGAGCCGGGTAGATCAAATCAGTTGGCAAAGAACCTTTCATCAATTTATAGCGCGTGATCTCTTCGAAGAATTCCATCGGGTCTTTGAGGCGCAAACCGCGCTCGTGGAGGATCAGCTGTCTTTGCAGGCGGCCTTCCAGGGTCGGTTTGGGAAGCGGGCTTTGTTCGAGCAGAACACAAAAGCAGGCGTGCGGATGAGTCTCCAGCCATTGATACGGTTCGTCTTGCGCGGGGAACGATTTGAATCCCATTTTGGACAGCTTCGCATACAACCCAAACCCAGCCTGCATCCACGCTGGACAGAGTTCGCGCCGCCCCGGCGTACCCGTCACTGCAATACCGCGCTCGCGCAGAGCGTGCTCGGCCATGCGCATCTCCGCCCCTCTCACCTGTCGCAGGCCGGGCGCAAGGCTTTGTTTCTCCATTTTTTTACGAACCAACCCTCGATTCACATGCGACGGCGCATTGACCGCGACAAATACCGCGCGCTGGGCGCCGAGAAAAGACGTCAAATCCTCCAATTCGCCATCGGCGAGCGCCACCAGATTCAGCGCGTGATCGAGCGCCGCGTATGAGAACGATTTACGGCCGGAAGTCGGATCGATACCCACATAAACCGAGTCAGTGAAAAGCATAGTAAGATTTCCAGTATCAGTGTAGCCGAAAAAGAAAACTTATGCAACCGATCGAACGCCGTATCTTCTTCATCTTAATTCTGGTCGCCGGCCTGGCATGGATCGGCATCAGCGCGCATCCACCCGAGACAAAAGCCGACATGGTGCCCGCGCCGCAAGTGGGCTTTCTCGCGCCGGATTTCACATTGAAGACTCCGCTGGGCGAATCGTTCACACTATCCGATCTGCGCGGCCATCCGGTAATCATCAATCTATGGGCCACCTGGTGCCCGCCCTGCCGCGCCGAAATGCCGGCCATTCAAAAACTGTACGACGAATACAAAGAACAAGGTTTGATGGTGCTGGCGATCAACGCCACCGATCAGGATGACGCCATGGCTGTCGCGCCGTTCGTTGATCAATACCAACTCACTTTTCCAATTTTGCTCGACGAAACCGGCCGCGTCTCGCGGAGCTATCAATTGCGCTCCCTGCCGTCCAGCTACTTCATCGGGCGCGACGGAGTAGTCCGCGACGTGGTGATCGGCGGCCCAATGCCCGAAGCATTACTGCGCGCACAAGTGGAGGCTTTGCTCAAATAATGCTGACGCTTTTTCGCAATCTCTTCGCGCCGCCGCGGGATTTGATTTTGGTCGTGCTCGCCGCCTGGCTCGGCCTGATGCTGTCGGAACGGCGCGCGGCTCGTTACAATCTTAACGCCGACTCGCTCGGCAATCTGATTTTCTACAGCCTGATCGCTTTCATTTTCGGCGGCCGAACTTTCTACGCGTTCGAACATCTCGTGGATTTCGCGCACAGCCCGCTTAGCTTGGTCTCGCTCAGTGTCGATCTATTCGATCCCGTCGGCGCGCTGGCATCGGCAGTGATCGTCGCGTTTGCGCTGGGCCGCCGCGCGCATCTTCCGCTTTGGCGCACGCTCGACGCGCTGACTCCGTTTTGCGCGGCGCTCGCTGTTGGTATCAGCTTGAGTCAACTTGCGGAGAATCGTATCTTTGGCGCTCCAACGAATGTATCGTGGGCGATTTCCACGCTGGGCGAGACGCGCCATCCGATCCAAATTTATGAACTTCTCGCCTCACTCCTGATCTTCGGACTGATCTGGTTCCCTAAACTTGATTCGCGCCCAGGCCAGTTCTTCCTCGTCTTCACCGCGCTGACTGCTTCCGCACAACTCTTCCTCGAAGCTTTCCGCGGCGATAGCGCTGTAATTTTCGGCGGTCTTCGTTTAAATCAAATCCTGGCATGGATCGTCCTAGCCGCGGCGCTCGCGTTGTACGAACGACAGCGCGGGAGGTTTGAAGCAAAAAAGATTCCGGAAAAATGACCTGATTTTTTAACCCGTAAATAGTTATTTATGCTATAAATACATCATATCCGCCATCGTAACTCTTATTATTTTCGATCCAAAGGAGAATTGAAATGAAACTTACCCCCCCAACAGCAGTTGTATTCTGGATTTCCGTGGTGCTCGGCCTGCTTGGATTGCTCGGGCAGGTTGGCGTTCTGGCTTTCTTTGCTCCGTACGCGTTCTGGCTTGTCTTTGTAGGTTTGGTTCTTCTCGTCCTCGGCCTTTTGGTCAAGGGAATCTAGTCTTCACTTTTTGGCGGATATAACAACGAGCGTCCCTGCCATAAAGCGGGGACGCTCTTGAATTAAGGGATCAGAATCCTCATATCCGCCTTAGAGAGTGTTTTAAAACTCCTTTTTAACCATAGATGAACGCAGATAAAAAGGATTCAACGGAGATTTGCCAGCCTGTTTTACGAAGGTTTATCTAAACACTCAGCGTTTATCAGTGTTTACACTTGCGCCGAGCGCTAGCACGGTGTCTGTGGTGAATTTTGATTTATAAAACATTCTCTTATCAATCATTCTTCTTCGCCTGCCAACAGCTTAATCCTTTCCCACGGCTTGAGGCTTTCATCCTCGGCCAGCAAACCCTTCAACTCATACAATTCATCGCGCAGGGCGGCCGCGCGCTCGAACTCAAGATTCTTGGCCGCCTCCTTCATCTGCTTTTCCATCTCTGCGATGATCTGCCTCAGTTCATTGCGCGGTATATCGCTCGAAGTCCTGGTCTTATATTCTCCCTTCATCTCGGCCACAGCCTTTTCGGATATGCTCTCAGTCAGGTCGTGCACGGCCTTGACGATGCTGATCGGCACAATGCCGTGATCCTGGTTGTATTTCATTTGTTTGGCACGGCGGCGGTTTGTTTCGTCAATGGCATATTTCATCGAGTCGGTTTCGCGGTCGGCATACATAATGACGCGGCCATTCGCGTTGCGGGCGGCCCGGCCAATCGTCTGGATAAGAGCCGTGCCCGAGCGCAGAAAACCTTCCTTGTCCGCGTCGAGAATCGCAACCAGCGACACTTCGGGCAGGTCAAGTCCTTCGCGCAGTAAATTGATGCCCACGATGACATCGAACACGCCCAAACGTAAATCGCGCAGAATCCCGACGCGTTCGAGCGTTTCTACTTCCGAATGCAGATAAAGAGCTTTGATCCCCAGCTCCTGCAAATACTCGGACAAATCCTCTGACATGCGTTTGGTGAGCGTGGTGACGAGCGTCCGTTCGCTTCGTTCGACCCTCTGCCTGATCTCTCCGACCAGGTCGTCCACCTGCCCTTTGACGGGACGCACCTCCACCTCCGGGTCCACAAGGCCGGTCGGGCGAATAATCTGCTCGACGACTTGATCGGCGCGCTCCATTTCATAAGGCCCCGGCGTGGCCGACGTGTAAATGGTGTAACCCATAACTTCCTCGAACTCGTTGAACTTAAGCGGACGATTATCCAAAGCCGAGGGCAAACGGAAACCGTATTCGACGAGAGTCTCTTTGCGCGAACGGTCGCCGTTATACATGCCGCGAATCTGCGGCACAGTCATATGACTCTCATCCAGCACCAGCAAATAATCGCTGGGCAGAAAGTCGATCATTGTCCACGGATGCGTGCCCGGCGCGCGTCCGTCCAAGTGGCGCGAGTAGTTCTCAATGCCTGAGCAATATCCAACTTCCTTCAACATTTCAAGGTCGTAGCGCGTGCGCTGTTCGAGTCTCTGCGCCTCCAGGAATTTTCCGGACTCCTTGAACAGTTTAAGCCGGTCATCCAATTCGGCCTCGATGTTCGCTATGGAATCCTTCATGCGCTCCGAATCGGTAAGATATTGTTTGGCCGGGTAGATCGCAACCTGCTTCGGCTCGTCGTAGATTTCGCCGGTCAACGGGTGGAATTGCAGGATACGTTCCACTTCGTCGCCGAAGAACGTGAAGCGGAATCCCTTTTTATCCTCGTAGGCCGGGATGATCTCAAGCGTATCGCCGCGCACGCGGAATGTGCCCGGGCGCAATTCCATATCGTTGCGCTGATACTGCGACTCGATCAACTGTCGAATCAAGGCATTGCGCCGGTATAACTGCCCCACTTCCAAAACGACTGTGCCCTTGCCGAATTCCTCCGGACTGCCCAAACCGTAAATACAGGAGACCGAAGCGACAATAATCACATCTTTACGCGAGACCAGCGAAGTAGTGGCCGCCAGGCGCAGACGTTCGATCTCCTCGTTGATTTCGGTTTCCTTCTCGATGTATAAGTCGTGGCGCGGCACATAAGCTTCAGGCTGGTAGTAATCGTAGTACGACACGAAATACTCAACGGCGTTCTCCGGAAAGAACTCTTTGAATTCGGAATACAACTGCGCGGCAAGAGTCTTGTTGTGCGCCATGATCAGCGCCGGCATTTGCAATTCCTGAATCACCGAGGCAACCGTAAAAGTTTTGCCCGTGCCAGTGGCGCCGAGCAGAACTTGATTGCGTTTTCCATCGCGAACGCCCTGCACAAGTCCGCTGATGGCTTCGGGCTGGTCGCCCATCGGTTGAAAGGGTGCGTGAAGTTTAAAGTCCATGGTTTAGCGCTCTTACAAAGACAAAAGTTTTGTGGAAATCTTCCAGACATAAATAAGTGAACGATTGTTCTAATTATATCGCAACTTCATTGCGGCGGAGGCGGCAACATGGATAGAACCTCCAGCAATCGATTCGGCCAATCCGACTCTCTGCCAAAGTTGCACCAATAGGCATTCCTGCCGCCGCGCACGTCTCGACCGAGGTCCGGCAACCGCTCCACTTCTTCATCCCCGGCTGGCGCGGGATAGCGCAACACGATCTGCCCGCCCTCCCAGTTGACTCCGGACAAGCCGGCTTTTTCCGCCCGCAATTTGACTCGCATCTGATAAAACAGATTCTGCACCGTTTCCGGAAGCAGGCCGAAGCGGTCATTGAACTCAGCGGTCAGGGCGTCGATTTCGGTTTCATCCCTCAGGTCCGCGATGCGGCGATAGAGGCGCAGGCGTAAATCCTGGTCAGGTATGTATTCCGATGGAATCTCAACTGCCAGCGGCAGGTCCACATTGACTGGCATCGCAATCGGCAGATTGAAAGCCGGGAAATTCAACGAAGGCGGCTGATCCTTCGGCTTGGAACCGTTGAATCGCAACCGCCGCACCGCGTCCGATAAAAGCCGCGTATATAAGTGAAAGCCAACGTCCTGAATATAGCCGTGCTGGCGCACGCCGAGTAATTCGCCCGCGCCGCGAATTTCCAGATCGCGCATGGCAATCGAATAACCCGCGCCAAGCTGGGTATTCTCAGCAATCACCTCCAGCCGCTGTTGACCTTCGATGGTCGGCGCCACTTTGCGATGACGGAAGAAATATGCATACGCGCGCATCGCGCCGCGGCCCACGCGTCCGCGCAGTTGATAAAGCTGTGCCAGCCCAAACGCATCGGCGCGGTCAACGATGAGCGTGTTCGCGTTGGGAATATCGAGACCCGATTCGATAATGGTCGTTGCCAGCAGTACGTCGATCTCCCCGGCGGTGAAGCGGTGCATGACCGCCGAGAGTTCCTGTTCCGGCATCTGCCCGTGACCGACGCCCACGCGCGCCTCGGGCACCAGATTTTTCAGATGCGAGCGCATGGCGTCAATGGTATGTACGCGGTTGTGCACAAAGAAAATCTGCCCGCCGCGTTCCAGTTCGCGCAAAATCGCCTGCCGCACCAAACGCTGGGAATATGGCCCAACGTGCGTAATGATCGGCAAACGCTCCTCGGGCGGCGTATTCAAATTCGAAATATCGCGCACGCCAGTCAGCGCCATGTAGAGCGTACGCGGAATCGGAGTGGCCGTCAGAGTCAGCACATCCACTTCAGTGCGCAATTTTTTCAAATGCTCCTTATGCGTCACGCCAAAGCGTTGTTCTTCATCAATGATGACCAAACCCAAATCTTTGAATTGAACATCTGAAGATATCAGGCGGTGCGTGCCGATGATGATATCCACTTTGCCGAGCGCGAGCGATAACAAAATTTCGCTTTGCTCACGCGGCGAACGGAAGCGCGAAAGCATCTCCACCTTCACCGGGAAGGCGGCCAGTCTTTGCATAAAGGTCTCGTAATGTTGTTGCGCCAGCACAGTGGTCGGCACCAGAATAGCCACCTGCTTGCCGTCCATTACCGCTTTAAAAGCGGCGCGCAAGGCAAGCTCGGTTTTGCCATAACCCACATCGCCGCATAATAAGCGGTCCATCGGGCGCGCCAATTCCATATCGCGCTTGATCTCAACCAACGCGCGCTTCTGGTCTTCGGTTTCCACATACGGAAACGAATCTTCGAGCTCCTTCTGCCACGGCGTATCGGCCGCAAAGGCATAACCGATGGAAACCTGCCGCCGCGCATACAGATCCAAAAGCTCTACAGCTACCTTTTGAACCGCTTCCTTAACGCGCGACTTTTTCTCCGACCAGCCCTGACCGCCAAGATGATCCAGCGAGGGAGTTCCGCCTTCCGCGCCCACGTATCGAGTCAGACGGTCGGCCTGGTGCACGGGCACATAGAGCGTATCGCCGCCTTCATATTCGACCGCCAAAAAATCGCGCCCGCGCCCGTCCAGGTTGCGTTGGACAAGCCCCGCAAAACGCCCGATGCCGTGATCCACGTGAACTACAAGGTCGCCCGCCTGCAGGTCCGCATAGAACGTTTCGGGCGCTTCAGCCGCTGTCTGCTGGCGGATGCGCGGCTGTGGCCGTTCCCATCCGAAAACTTCCGAGTCGGTGATGAGATATAAGTTTCCCAACCGCCAGCCCTCGGATAACGAAGCTTCGACGAACTCGACCGAAGATCCATGATCTACAGCCGCCTCGCGCTGACGCCAAAGTTCTTCCAAACGGGCGCGTTGACGCGAGACGATCACCGCCCGCGCATCCTTTTCGAGAATGCCGGCCAGATAATCTTCAAACGGTTTGAGTCGCCCGGCGAATCGTTCCAGACGTTCAAACTGCGCGGCCAGCCCGTGCGTGACCAACTCTTCGGAAGGAATCTGCTCGCCGGAATATCCAAGCTCCAGCATGAATTTCTCGCTCAAGCTGTCGCTCAACTCCGACCAGGTCAGGTACGGAATCGGGAAGTCGGGAGTCAGAGTCCCATCTTCGATGCTTTCGCGTCGAAAGTTGACGGCTTGTTCTTCGATCTCGTTTGTAATCGACTCGACCAAACCGAGATCATAGGCCAATACGAGACTTTTCTGCGGCAGGTAATCGAGCAGGCTGGCGGGAAACGGGTGCAGAACGGGAATCTGGAATTCGGTAAGCTGGGAATCGGAATGTTGCGCGTCGGGCGCAATGAATTCGCGCGAGGGTGTGATCAGGATCGAATCCAGTTTCTCGACGGTGCGCTGTGAAGCCGGGTCGAAGCGGCGGATCGTTTCAATTTCATCGCCAAAGAAATCGAGCCGCACCGGATTCGATTCGGATGGAGGCCAAATATCCAATAAACCGCCGCGATGCGAGAACTGTCCCGGTTCGAGAACCGTGTTCACGCGTTGATAGCCGTTCGCCGCCCAAATATGCAACAGCGCTTCCGGCTGGGCTTTTTCACCGGCGGATAATTTCCTGCATGCCTTGAGATAATCGCGGCGCGGCAAAGTGCGCGTCATCAATGAACGCGCAGAAGCAACCACCACTGGAGAGACTTCCGGTTTTTGTATAAACGGCAGGTGATACGCGGCCAACGCAGTCAGAGTTTGCAAACGCTCGCGGCGCGTCGCAACGCCCCACGCGGCCTGCTCATAGAACAACGGATTCGGTTCGGCAAACAAATAACGCGGCCCGTCCTTCAACCAGAATCCCAACTCATCGTAAAGCGAAAGAGCATGATCGGCGCGATCGGTGAGAAGCAGGATCGGCCGATTCAAATCCGCGTGCAACGCGGCCAGAACAGGCAGGCGCGCGGAACGCGGCAGGCCCAGTCCGGGCAACGAAGTCCCGGCCTGCACCGCGCGCAATAATTCCTGATATTGAGTTAAATTACGAATCGCTTGTAGAAGGGATTTCATAGAACCAGCTAAAGAAACGTGCGTCCGCCTAAAGCTCGACCGAACCGTTGAATTTATTCATGGCCGAATCGAGTCCATTCCGAACGAACTCCAGAACAGCCTGCTCGGCGCGGTCTAGAATTTCAGGCAATTCAGATGCCTCATCCTTGGAAAAATTCTGTAAGACATAATCGGCCGGATCCATACGGCCCGGTGGACGGCCGATGCCGATCCGCAAACGCGGAAAGTCTTTCGTGCCGAGATGTTCAATGGCAGACGCCACGCCCTTTTGTCCGCCGGGACCGCCACCGGGGCGAATCCGCAAAGTGCCAAACGGCAGGTCCAAATCGTCATGTGCGACGAGAATATTTTCGACGGGGAGTTTATAGAAATGTACCAGTCCCTGCACGGAATGGCCGGATAGATTCATATAAGTCTGCGGCTTGGCAAGGATTAATTTACGATCTTCGTACAACGCATTTGTAACGATAGCCTTCGACTGCAATTTCATGCCGCGCGCCTCCAGACGGACGGCCAACCGATCCATCAACATAAAGCCAACGTTGTGGCGGTTGTCTTTGTATTCGCGGCCCGGGTTTCCGAGGCCGATGAGCAGGAAAGTATCGGATGTCATTGGCGGTTTCAATATCAAGTATCAAACATCAAAACTTGCGAAGGCGAAGAAATAACCCAATTAGGGCAAAAGCCAGCAAGGTTGCCAAGATGCCGCGGCCAAAATTCGAATAGATGAGGGCGGGAGTCAACGCGGCGGGGTTGGCGGATAACGGCTCGGGCGTGGGAAATGCCGGTAAAGCGGAATCAAGTAAAGCGGTCGGCGCGGGAAGCGTGGGAATGAGAGTCGCCGCGGCAGGTATTGATTCCTCCAAAGGTGTGGGAGTAATGGTTGGCACGGGAGTCGCAGTCGGCGGAAGTGGAGTAGGCGTGTTGCTAATGTGCAGGCCCGTAACGGTTACATCCTGAAGCGTGCCATCCTGCAAATAAACTCGCAACCGCAATGAGTAATCGCCGTCGGTGAGCGAGGTGGTATCCCAGACCATGAGCGTGGAATTTTCCACAGGCTGGGTAAGCGTTTGGAGCGGGAACCAGGTGCCGGTCGAATCGGATGCGTAGGCAAAGGCCAATTCAGCCGAGGCAAAGTTCGCCACATGGATCGTGCCAGTGATCGTCACCTGACCCTGCAAGGCCGACCCCGATTGAGGCGCGCTGATGTTAATCTGCGGCGATTCCTGTTGAGGGATAGAAATCGCCAGAACGATCAGCGCCAGCCAATTCGAAACGCGGGGAGGCATGAATTAGAAAATGCGGAACCAATTTGTGTGCGTAAACGTTCCGCACGCCAATATGAGGAAGAGGAACAGCAGGATGATTCCACAGCCGATTCCCGAACAGCCGCGGCCAAACCCAAAACGCCGCTGAAGCCAATCGAAGAGTCGGTCGAGCAAAAAGAGTTGCAACAAGCCGGATAAACAACCTTGGCGATCTCGCATGCGGGCTCCTTTTGATGAATTTGCAACCGTTGAGTCTAACATGAAGAAGGGGGCGGGTCAAATAAAAAGGCGCAGTTCGATACGCCGATCCTAATCGGTTCGTCGTTCGGCAACCCAGGCAATTCTCGAAAATTTCATTTTCTGGTACACTCGGAACAGCTATGAGGCCGATTGAGGAGAACACGCCATGACAAAATCCCGCGCTGAACAAATGGTGGAGCGCCTGCGTTCGATGCAGGCCTCGGCGCCCGACATCGAAGCCTCGGCAGTCGTTTCAGTGGACGGCCTGATTATGGCTTCGGCCCTGCCGCAAGATGTGGAAGAAGACCGCGTTTCGGCCATGTCTGCCGCGATGCTAAGCCTGGGTGAACGCATCTCCGGCGAACTGGGGCGCGCCGGACTCGAACAGGTTTACATCAAGGGGAACGCCGGCGCGATCGTCCTGACTTCAATCGGTGAGGAAGCGGTTCTCACTACTTTGGCGCGGCATGACGCCAAACTCGGCATGATCTTTCTCGAGATGAGGCGAGCCGCCGAGGATCTGATAAAGCTGGTCGGATGAAACAGTTACCACGAAAGGCACCCAGCCATTGAAAGCACACCCCGATGGGGAGGGCTTAAACGCCCTCCCCATCGTCTTTTGTATTCAAACTTATTTCAGGAGCCGTTGAGAATATGGCACTCGCAAAATATATCTTTTTTACCGGCGGCGTAGTTTCTTCGGTAGGCAAAGGCGTAACTGCCGCGGCCACAGGCCTGTTGCTCAAAGAGCGCGGATTCAAAGTGGCGGTGCAGAAACTCGATCCATACATCAACGTGGATCCCGGGACCATGTCGCCGTATCAGCACGGCGAAGTGTACGTGCTGGACGACGGCGCGGAGACCGATTTGGACCTGGGACATTACGAAAGATTCATCGACATTCGTTTGACCCGCGCCAGCAATTTCACAACGGGGCAAGTGTACGCAGAAGTGATCAGCAAGGAACGCCACGGCGATTATTTGGGCGGGACGATTCAGGTGATTCCCCATATCACAAACGAGATCAAGCGCCGGGTCGGGTTGGTGGCGAAGGAAACCAGCGCGGAAGTAGTGATCGTTGAGGTGGGCGGCACAGTGGGCGACATAGAATCCCAGCCGTTCCTCGAAGCGTTGCGTCAATTGCGCAATGAAGTTGGACGCGGTAATTGCCTGTTCGTGCACGTCACCTGGCTGCCTCAAATCGGCGCGACCGGCGAGATCAAAACCAAGCCCACACAACATTCCGTGGCCGCTTTACGATCGATCGGCATATCGCCGCAAATGATCATCGCCCGCTCCGATCAACCGGTGGAGCACGGCATTTGCGAAAAGATCGCCCTGTTCTGCGATGTGGAACAAAAAGCCGTCATTCCCATGCCAACCACCGACGCGTTGTACGAAGTACCCTTGCTGTTGGAAAATCTACAAGTGGGCGATTATATTACCGGGCATCTTGAGCTTAAGCCATCGCGCAAACCAAACTGGCAGGCATGGCGTAAATTAGTGGAAGAAGTGCGCAAGCCCAAACCAACCGTGAAGATCGCCCTGGTTGGGAAATATGTCGAACTACAGGATGCGTATATGTCCGTGCGGGAGGCGCTCAAACACGCCGCGCTGGCCAATGGCGTGGAAGTGGAAATCGGCTGGGTACATTCCGCCGACCTGGAAAAAGATAAGGGCTGGGATATTGTGCGCGCGGCGGACGGTGTCCTTGTACCGGGCGGCTTCGGTTCGCGCGGCATCGAAGGGAAGATCATGGCGGCCCGATATGCGCGCGAACAAAAAGTCCCTTATCTTGGATTATGCCTCGGAATGCAAGTGATGTGCATCGAATTCGCGCGCAACCAGCTGAACCTTGAAGACGCGAATTCATCTGAATTCGACCACAGCACCGAACACCCGGTCATTGATTTGATGCTGGACCAGCGCTCGGTCAGTGGAATGGGCGGGACCATGCGACTCGGACTCTACCCGTGCCTGCTACAAAAAGGGACGAAGGCCGCCGCCGCCTATAATGTTCCCAGCGCGGACGAACGGCATCGTCACCGCTGGGAATTCAATAACGCCTATCGGGAATCCTTCGAAAAGAAAGGCATGGTATTCTCGGGCCTTTCACCGGATGGAAAACTGGTCGAAATCGCAGAACTGGCCGATCATCCCTATATGCTCGGAAGCCAGTTTCATCCCGAGTTTTTATCCCGCCCAATGAAGCCGCATCCACTCTTTGTCGGATTGATTAAAGCGGCAAAAAGGAGGAAAATATAGACGAGACTACAAGTTTGCTCGGGACAAATCGAGCTGTACTTGTAGAAGATCGTGACCGGCTCGAACAATAAGCCCGCGCGGATGTTTCTTTTCGAGCCGCGGCTCATCCGTTTTTTTCGGCGGAGGGAAAAGCTTATGTTGACCAAAATCAGCTTCTATGTCCGCGTTCTGGCGATCGCGGTCCTGCTGGCGGCATTCGCCAGCCAAACTGTCTACGCGGATCCGGTGGGATACACGCGAGTCTCGGTGGATTCAAATGGCGGACAAGCCAATGGCGGATCGGTCCATGCGGCCATTTCAGGCGATGGAAGATTCGTAGCTTTTGAATCCAACGCAACCAACTTGATCGTCGGGGAAGCCAACCCGTCCGGCGGTCTCTTCCTGCACGATAACCAAACCGGGCAGACCACGCGCGTGGCAACAGACGGCCTGTCGGCCTCCATTTCGAACGATGGCAGGTTTATCGCCTACGTTGTGGAGACATCCATCAGCAACACGGAATATGCAAGCGACATCTATCTCTATGATCGAGTAACCGGAACAACGACTCTCGTCTCCGCGGCTCTCGATGGAAACCCGGGCAACGGTCATTCCGAAAGCCCGGGGATTTCAGGCAATGGGCGCTTCGTTGCTTTTAGTTCCGAGGCCACCGACCTGGTCAATGGCGACGCAGATGGGCAGACCGACATCTTCGTGCGCGACACTCAAACAAATACCACAGCATTGGCCTCGGCAGCGTTGAACGGCGCTTCACCCGATGGAGGTTCCAATTTCCCCACTCTTTCTGCCGATGGACGCTACGTGGCCTTTCTTTCCAGGGCCACCAATCTCGTTAGTGGAGACATAAACGGCGCTCCAGATATTTTTGTGCGCGACCTGCAAGCAGGCACGACCACGCTGGCCTCGGTCAATTCAAATGGAGTACAGGCAAATAAGGGAAGCGGCGACCCGTTCATCTCAGCCGATGGCCGCTCTGTATCTTTTTCCACCACATCCGACAACCTCGCCAACATGGATACAATGGGTTTCGAATACGTTTATGTACACGACCTGCAAACCGGTCAGACCAAACTGGCTTCGCTCTGGTCGGACGGAACCCAGATGATCGGCTGGTCGGAGAACTCAGTGCTTTCCGCGGACGGGCGTTACGCGGCCTTCCTTTACGACGACAAAGGCGATGGAATGCCGACCCGTTGGATCTATGTGCACGATCTTCTGACAGGTCAAACCGTGTTAGGCGCCCCGGGCGGTTCACCCGGCCTGCCATCCCTCTCCGGCGATGGACACTTACTGGCGTTCAATAGCGAGTTAAGCAATCTGGTCAGCAGCGACACAAACGGCGTTGACGATGTATTCATCCATCAACTCAGTTTCAGTCCCGATCTCAGCCCAACCGTTAGCTCGATTACCCCGCGCTGTAACGATCCTGCCTGCACACCCGGAGGAGCAAGCGCGGTCTTCGATGTTAATTTCTCCGAGGCCGTCAGCGGCGTGGATGCAAGCGACTTCCGGCTCACTGTTACAGGGAACATTTCAGGAGCCGCGATTACAGATGTGGCACAATCAAATTATTCCCCGGCCAATTACGTTGTTACGGCCAGCATAGGAACCGGGGATGGCACATTGCGGTTGGACCTTATTGACGACGACAGCATCAAAGATATGAGCGGCAATCCATTGGGCGGCCCAGGACTCGTCAACGGAGATTTTCTAAACGGCGGCGTGTTCACTATCGATCAAACTCTGCCGGCAGTTGTCAGCGTTCAACGGGCCGATCCAGACCCGACCTCGGCCGCGAGCATCAGGTTCACAGTCACCTTTTCCAAAGCGGTCAACATTCCCGCCGAGACCAGTCTCAGTAATTTTGCCCTAACTATCACAGGAGATATTACCGGCGCGGCGGTTACAACTGTAAACGGTTCCGGGAATGTTTACACCGTTTACGTAAACTCCGGTTACGGCACAGGCACCATTCGGCTCGACGTTGTTGACAACGATCAAATCACAGACCAGACGGGAACGCCACTGGGCGGCTCCGGCGCCGGAAACGGGAACTTCACAACCGGGGAATCCTATACAGTTAACCGAACCAGCCCCAAGGTTCTAACCAGCGCGGCGAGCGACCCGAATCCCACCAACGCGGGGACTGTTCACTTTACTGTGACATTCTCCGAAGCCGTCAGCGGTGTGGATGCAGGCGACTTCAGCCTGACCGTTACAGGATTATCCGGCGTCGCGATCGCGGGCGTGAACGGTTCGGGAAATGTTTATACTGTCGCTGTCTCCACAGGCGCCGGGGCTGGAACGATTCGGCTGGACGTTCTGGACGATGACAGCATCGTCAATGCCGGTGGCGTACCGCTAGGTAGCGTTGGAATCGGAAACGGCAGTTTCAACACAGGCGATGTATACACCATCAATCGCAGGCCCCTCAGAATCGTTACTGATACCTTCCGATCCAACGGAAACAACGACGGCTGGATACTCGAATCGAGTCAGGGCAGTAACCAGGGCGGGGTGAAAAAATCCAGCGCCGCCACGTTCAATCTGGGCGACGATTCGTTGAATCGCCAGTACCGCGCCATCCTGCACTTCCCCACTTATTATCTGCCGGAGAACGCGACCGTCACGATGGCGATTCTGTTGGTCAAGAAGCAGGGATCGGTTGGGGCTGACCCGTTCGGCGCTCATCAAAATATCGCGGTCGATATCAAATCCGGTCCATTCGGCTTCAATCTTTTCGGGTTCAGCAGTTTGGAAGTGACCGACTTCCAGAATCCAGCCAGCCAGGACTCGGCGGGAGTCATTCTCAATAACCCGGCAGGCGACTGGTACTGGACAACCCTGGACAGTTCCGCGTTTCAATTTATCAATGTGGCCGGGGTGACGCAATTCCGATTAAGATTCCAGATACCCAACGACAACAACTCACAGGACGATTATCTTAGTTTCTTCAGCGGCAACGCCGATACCGCAGACCGGCCCGTGCTTCTGATAACCTATACGGTTCCGTAACTCCGATCTCCTCCTTCGCTCAAACTGGACCCTCAACCGGGTCCAGTTTTCTTTTGTCATGACGAAAATCATAATTTTCCGCGCCGCGCAAGAACAGGCGGTATACTTGCGCTGATTGAAATTTTATTTCATTCTTGCCGCCCCGTGCGTGGAAATAAACTGCGCTTCGGGCGGTTGAATTACTGGAATCCGGGAGCAAAAAATGAACACCATGATCGAAAGTATCTCCGCGCTGGAAGTTTTAGATTCGCGCGGCAACCCCACCGTGGAGGTGGAAGTTTCCCTGGCCGATGGCGCATGGGGACGCGCTATCGTTCCTTCAGGGGCATCTACAGGCGTGCATGAAGCGCTGGAACTGCGCGACGGCGATAAAAAACGATTCGGGGGCAAGGGCGTCACACAGGCCGTTGCCAATGTGAACGGTCCTATTGCCGAGGCGTTATTCGGCTGGGATGCTTCAGAGCAAAAAGCCATCGACGCGGAATTGCTCTCATTGGACGGAACCAAGAACAAGTCCAAATTAGGAGCGAACGCGATCCTCGGTGTGAGTCTGGCAGTGGCGAAAGCGGCGGCTAATTCGTTTGGCCTGCCCCTCTATCGTTATCTCGGCGGCGTATACGCGCACGTCCTGCCTGTGCCGATGATGAACATCCTCAATGGTGGGACGCATACCAATTGGCAGTCCACCGATATGCAGGAATTCATGGTAATGCCGCTCGGCGCGCCGAACTTTGCAGAAGGTCTGCGCTGGGGCGCGGAGATCTATCACGCGCTCAAGTCCGTATTGAAAGATAAAGGATACGTGACACTGGTGGGCGATGAGGGCGGTTATGCGCCCGCGTTGAAAGCGAACAACGAAGCCATCGAAGTAATTTTGGCCGCAGTGGAAAAAGCCGGCTTCAAAGCCGGGCGCGGCAAGGATGTGGCGCTCGCGCTCGATCCCGCCGCGTCCGAACTTTACGAGGAAGATACGAAAATGTATAACCTGCGTAAGGAAGGTAAAAAGCTGACGGGCGAACAGATGGTTGAGTTTTGGGCAAAATGGATCGAGGATTATCCGATCGTTTCCCTGGAAGACGGTTTGGCGCAGGACGATTGGGATTCCTGGAAACTGCTCGTCAGGACTGTGGGAAATAAAGTTCAAATCGTCGGGGACGATTTATTGGTGACCAATGCGGAGCGCGTACAGCGCGCAATCGAGGAAAACGCGGCCAACGCGTTATTGGTCAAAGTCAATCAAATCGGAAGTTTAACGGAGACCATCGAAGCCGTGGAATTATGTCAGCGCGCCGGCTGGCGGGCGGTGACCAGTCATCGCTCCGGCGAAACCGAAGACGCCACCATCGCGGACCTGGCGGTTGCGCTAAACACCGGTCAGATCAAGACCGGCGCGCCGGCCCGCTCCGACCGCGTGGCAAAGTACAACCAGCTTCTGCGCATCGAAGCCGAGCTGGGCGACACCGCCCGTTACGCAGGTTGGGGCGCTCTCGAGGGACAAAAAGCCTCAATTAAAGCGAAATGAGTTTATAATTAAGTCACTATACTCTTTCGATTGGAGGATTCCATGGCTAGCGTAACGTATCAAAACGTCTACAAGAAATTCAGTGAAGTGACCGCTGTAGACAACATGACTTTCCAGGTGGACGACAAAGAATTTCTGATCCTCGTTGGGCCTTCCGGCTGTGGCAAAACGACCGCCCTGCGCCTGTTGGCCGGGCTGGAGGAGATCACCTCCGGCGAGATCAAGATCGGTGATCGCGTTGTAAATGATGTAGCGCCGAAAGATCGTGACATCGCCATGGTCTTTCAATCGTATGCCCTCTATCCTCATCTCTCTGTATTCGACAATATGGCGTTCGGGCTGAAACTGCGCAAGGTAGCCAAGGCCGAGGTCAATCGCCGGGTTTCGGAGGCCGCGGAGGTGCTCGGCATTACCGATCTGCTCAACCGCAAGCCGCGCCAACTCTCGGGCGGTCAGCGACAGCGTGTGGCGGTTGGACGCGCCATCGTGCGTGAGCCGAAGGTCTTCCTCTTCGACGAACCGCTTTCGAATCTAGACGCCAAGTTGAGGGTCCAGATGCGTACCGAGATCAGCAAACTTCATCAAGGTTTGCAGACCACCTTCATCTACGTTACGCACGATCAGATCGAGGCCATGACCATGGCCTCCCGAATTGCCGTGATCAACAAGGGGAGACTGCAACAGATTGACACTCCACAAACGCTCTATGACAAACCAGATAATCTCTTCGTCGCCGGCTTCATCGGCTCTCCCGCGATGAACTTCTTTCCGGGCAAACTGCGCAAGAGCGACGGAAAACTAATGGTGGACACAGGCGATTTCACCATCCAAATTCCGGCCGTGAAGGCCGCTCCTTATCAACAGCATGCCGATAAGAACATCATTTTTGGAATTCGGCCTGAAAATATTCACGATTCCGATTTCATCCCACCAAACATCGACACAGAAAAAGTAGCCGCAAAAGTGGAAGTGACGGAATTAATGGGCAACGAGATTTTCCTTCATCTGGTCAGCGGGAAAAATGCGTTCGTGGCCCGCGTCGACCCGCGCTCGAAACTGCGCGTCGGCCAGCAAGGAACGGTTGTATTCGACATGGATAACTTCCATCTCTTCGACGCCGCCACGGAAGAAGCCATCCGATAACTCGCTGTAAAGGAGGTGGTGCTCTCGACAAAACCACTCACTGATTCAACAGACTCACTTGCAAGCCTAATTTAAAACAAACCATTCTGAAAATTTGAAGAGGAGTTTAAGAGAATGAAAAAGCACCTATGGACCGCTTTCAGCATGTTGCTGATTGCCAGCGTCCTGCTAACCGCCTGCGGAACTTCCGCTCCGGCTACACAAGCCCCGGCCACGCAAGCCCCGGCAGCCACCCAGGCTCCGGCCGCGACCGAAGCGCCTACGGCTGTCGCCGAACCTGTAACAATTGCCTTCTGGGAACAGGAAGGCGACGATGTGGACGTTTTTATCGATAAACTGATTGCCGACTTCCAAACTGCCAATCCGAATATCACAGTCGAGCGCACTCACTACGAGAACGAGGCTCTCCGCGATCAATTCCAGACCGCTTCGCTCGCCAACGCCGCGCCGGAAGTTGTCCGCGTTCCGAATGACTTTGCCGGTCCATTTAGCGCCCTCGATATCATCGCGCCGGTAGATCAACTGTTTGACGAGACGTTCCTGAGCCAGTTCTTCCCCGGCTCACTCGATCCGGCCAAAGTCGCTGGCACGCTCTGGGGCGTTCCCGATAACTACGGCAACCATCTAATGCTGGTCTACAACAAAGATTTGATTGCTACACCACCCGCCACTTTCGAAGATCTCATCACTCAGGCCAAGGCCCTCACCAAGGGCGATATTCAGGGCTTCGCATATAACCTGAACGAACCCTTCTGGGGCGCGGGCTTCTATGGCGCTTTTGGCGGTTGGCCGCTGGATGCGAACGACAAACCCCAGTTCAACAATCAGGCCTTCATCGACTATCTAACCTTTGTTGCCAAGTTGAAGACCGATGGCATCGTTCCCAAGGAATGCGATTACAACTGCGCAGACACTCTGATGAAAGACGGCAAGGCCGCCATGATCATCAACGGCGACTGGTCCCTGGGCGATTACACCAAGGCCCTCGGCGACAAGATGGGCGTAGCCCCTGTGCCTCCGATCAACGGCAAACCCTACATCGAAATGACCGCTGGCAAGTACTTCATGGTATCCAATGCTGTCCTGGATGATCCCGCCAAGAAGGATGCCGTTGTGAAGTTCGTCACCTTCATGACATCCGCCGATGTTCAGAAGCAATGGCTCGACGAATTCAAGCGCCTGCCCTCCAACGCTGAGGTTGCCAAGGATCCTTCCATTACCAGCGACCCAATTCTGGCCGGCTCAATGGCGGCTCTTGCCAATGGCCGCGGCCAACCCGCCGCTCCGGAAATGCGCTGTGCATGGGATGCCTGGCGCCCGAATCTGGAAGGCGTAATGGCTGGCACTCTCAAACCCGCTGACGCAGCTGCGGCCGCTCAACAAGCCGCCGATGCCTGTGTTGCCACGCTTGGTCAGGCGACCGCTACTCCATAATCGCACCATCGAAATCTGACCTTCAAATAATGGGGGGGCCTCCCGCCCCCCCATTATTTATCAGACTGGAGGCCCGTTCATGGAAAACCAATCTGCGCTTCGACGGTTATTACCCTATATTTATTGGGTGATAGGGCTAACCGCCGTATATTTCATTATCAATTCCCTGATAGCTCCCTATGCATCGGGAATCACATTAAACGCAAAGATCATCAATAGCCGGCTGATCGAAATTGGCACTTTCCTGGCGGGAATCTTTATCGGTCTCGGGCTGATCGAAGTCTATTTCTATCAGATCTTTTTCCGTCAACCGCGCGATCTGACGACCAACATTACTACCCGAGTCCTGCAGACCCTTCTTGGACTATTGGCCGTTCTTGCCGTGCTTGCATTCTTCGAACAAACCGATCTCTATCGCCTTGGAAACACTGTTCTCGGAAACATCATCAGGTCTCCATACGCGTTGGTTGGAAAACTTCAGGCGTCGCTGATTTCCACAGGAATTGCAAAGGCAAGTGCACCGGCGGCGAGTGGACTGGTGCTGGCGCTGGCTTTCGCAATCATCTTCATCGGCATCCATTTTATGAGCGCGCCTCGCGTAAGCCGGCTCGGGCTCGCTTATCTGCTGGTGATCCCGGCCCTGCTGGGAATTTTATTCCTCATCATCTATCCCTTCCTGTTTGAAATCAAACTGGCTTTCTCCAACGCTTCGCTGGGCACTCAAGCCACCAAGAACGCGCATTACGGTTTAATTTATGGCTGGAACAATCTGGTCACACTATTCACCGGCACAGTCGCCAAGGATGCAAAATTCTTTGACGTCTTTGGCAGAACCGTCCTATGGACGGTCATCAACGTAACTTTTCACGTAACCGGTGGAATGATCCTGGCTCTACTGCTTCATCGCCCGATGAAACTTCAGGGTTTTTATCGAACCTTGTTGATCTTCCCCTGGGCCATTCCCACCACAATCGCGTCCATGGCCTTGCGCAATGAATTCGATAACCGATACGGCCTATTTAATATCCTGTTGACCGATCTGAACTCCTGGCTGGTCTCGCTCAGTCATGGAACGGTAAACGTTATCGGCCTGGGGAATTTGTTTACATGGCTGGCCGCCCATATTGGTCCGGTGAGTTGGAAACAGGATCCGTTTTGGGCGTTCGTTTCAATTCTGATCTCGAACATCTGGCTTGGCATCCCCTTCATGACCGTTATCATCCTGGGCGGTCTGCAAAGCATTTCGCAGGAATTTTACGAAGCGGCAGAGATCGACGGCGCCTCCAAATGGCAGCAATTCCGCCACATTACACTGCCTCTGCTCAACCCGGTTCTAACACCAGCCATCATTCTCGGCGTAGTGTGGACTTTCAACAAGTTCGATGTAATCTACTTGATCACTCAGGGCGGCCCGCAGGAAAAAACTGATATTTTAGTTTCATCCATGTACAAAGCCGCCTTCCAATTTTACCGATATGGATTCACGGCCATGTTCGCTTTGGTGATCTTCATCATCCTGCTGATCTTTACGCTGGTCTTCCTGCGTGTCTCCGGCGGATTAAAATCGGCTACTGATTAAAGAGGAGTTTATTATGACTACAGACACTATTCCAGCCGAAATTCAAGCCGTGCCAAAAACCGCTCCTCTTATCCGCAGATTATTAAAATGGTTTTTTGTTCGCGGCCGTAAAGACAGCCCCTTCAAAACCATTCTGATTCACGCCGCGTTGATCATTGCATCGATCGTCGCGGTATATCCCGTTCTGCGCGTGGTCACCATTTCTCTGCGCCCCAACGATACCCTGCTCACCACCGACCTGCGCATTATCCCGCAAAACGCCACGCTTGATAACTACAAGGAAGTGTTGTTCGGCGCGCCCGAGAAAAACCGCAAATCCGATTTCTTCCTCTGGCTGTGGAATTCGATTTCAGTAGTGATTGTCACTTCCACGATCAGCATGATCCTGGCGGCCGTGAGCGCCTATGCGTTCTCCCGATTCAAATTTCCGGGGCGCGCCGCCGGCCTGGTTTTTCTGCTCACCACACAGATGATTCCGGCCAGCATGTTACTCCTGCCGCTTTTCATCATGCTGGCGCAGTTGAAAATGATCAATACCGCGCTGGGCTTGATCATCGCATACTCGGTCAGTTCGGTTCCTCTAACGATCTGGACCCTGAAAGGCTACTACGATACCATTCCGGTTGACCTCGAAGAAGCCGCCCTGATCGACGGGGCCAACCGCTTCACAGTATTCACCAGAATTATTCTGCCCCTCTCCACCCCTGCCCTGGCAATCGCCTTCCTGTTCAGCTTCATGGGCGGATGGAGCGAATATCTCGTGGCCCGCGTCGTTCTGCAAAAAAACGATATCTTTACCTGGCCGCTGGGCATCTTCACTTACGCACAACAATTTACTGTTTCGTGGGGGCAGTTTTCCGCCGCGTCTGTGATGATCGCCATCCCTGTAATGATTCTGTTCCTCTATTCGTCCAAGTGGCTGGTTACCGGCCTGACGCTTGGAAGCGTGAAAGGCTAATCCTGCCGGGGCGGTCAGCGAACCGCCCCATTTTTTCGGACAAAAACATGCGTAAGCTGTTGCGCCTCGCTTTAATTCTCGCTTCTCTCCTGACCTCGTGCCTGCCTGCCGTTTCGACGCAGTCGCCTGCGGCGACTGCCGCCTCGACCGCCGTTCCCACTGTCATTCCCACCAACACGATCACCGCCATTCATTCTTCCAATCTCACTTGGTGGAACGACACAGTCTTTTATGAAATTTTCGTGCGCTCCTTTGACGATAGTAACGGAGACGGCATCGGCGATTTCAACGGCCTCACCGAAAAGCTGGATTATCTCGCCAGCCTCGGCATAAAAGGCATCTGGCTGATGCCCATTTTTCCCTCGCCTTCCTATCATGGCTATGATGTGACCGATTATTACTCGGTCAATTCGCAATATGGAACAATGGACGATTTCAGGAATCTGCTGAATCAGGCGCACCAACGCGGCATCCGCGTCATCATAGACCTGGTGCTCAATCACACCTCGGACCAACACCCCTGGTTCAAGTCCGCCAAAAGCGATGTAAATTCACCGTATCGAAATTGGTATATCTGGAGCGAAACCGATCCAAAATATACCGGGCCGTGGGGCGAACGCGTTTGGCATCCCACCCTCAACGGTTACTACTACGGCATCTTCGAGAGCTTCATGCCTGACTTGAACTACAACAATCCGGCTGTGACTCAGGAAATGGATAAGGTTGTCACATACTGGCTCAAGGATGTTGGCGTGGATGGGTTCCGCCTCGACGCGGCCAAGCACTTGATCGAAAACGGAGCGACTCAACAAAACACCGCCGCCACCCATCACTGGTATGCCAATTTCAGGCCGGTATATAAAGCGGCGAATCCGCAGGCCATGGTTGTGGGCGAGGTCTCAGGCGACCCGCCCAGCGTGTTGGCCAGCTACACCAATGGATCACAACTTGATCTGGCTTTCGACTTCAACATGGCCGACGCCTTCATCAGCTCAGTCAATGGCGGACAAGCCGCGTATGCCGTTAACGCCCTTAAGACCAGCATCAAATTGATGCCCGATTTCCAATTTGCGCCCTTCCTAACCAATCACGATCAAAATCGGGCCATGAGCGACTTTTACGGCGATGTGAACAAGGCCAAAGTTGCCGCGTCGCTTTTGCTCACATCGCCGGGCACGCCATTCATTTATTACGGTGAAGAGCTTGGCATGGTGGGCATGAAGCCGGATGAGAACATTCGCAGACCAATGCAATGGTCGGGCGCGGCCAATGCCGGTTTTACAACGGGCAAGCCGTGGCGTCCGGTGGATGCGGGGTATGTTCAAGTCAACGTGGAGGCGGAATCCACCGACTCCACTTCGCTGTGGTCGCACTATCAGATGCTGATCAAAATCCGAAACGAGCACCCCGCGTTACGTACCGGGATGATCGACTTTCCACAGACCGGAAACGCCCAACTTTACGCGTCACTGCGAACCAAGGGAGATGAGCTCATCCTCGTATTAATCAATTTGAGCAAGGACTCGATTCGGGATTACAGCTTGAATTTATCGAGTTCGTCAATCCCAGCAGGGACTTATACGCTCACACCGCTGATGGGCGAGGGCGAGGCATCGGGTCTGGTGGTGAATGCAAACGGGAGTATTTCGAACGGCAAACCACTCGAGGAGATTCCGCCATACTCCACCTATATTCTGCAACTCAGTAAATAACGGGGCAGTTGCCCGCGGCCAGAGTAACGGCGTTTCAACCGCCGGACGATTAAGACTATAATCAAGGCTTCGGAAATTCGAACTGGAGTCCTAAACGCGGGGCTCCCAATACTAATCTATTTTGAGGTAGGTACATGAGCGTGCCTGACTGGGTGAAAGATGCGATCTTTTATCAAATCTTTCCGGATCGTTTTGCAAAAAGTGAACGCTTGTCAAAGAACGGAATTGCCTTCGAACCCTGGGATTCTCCACCCACCACACAGGGCTTCAAAGGCGGAGACTTGTACGGAATCGTCGAACGGCTCGACTATCTTCAGGACTTGGGAATCACGGCTCTTTACCTGAATCCGGTCTTCGCTTCCGCTTCCAATCACCGCTATCACACATACGACTATTACAACGTCGACCCGCTGTTGGGAGGCAATGACGCTCTACGAACACTGCTGGATGAAGCGCACAAACGCTCGATGCGCGTCGTGCTGGACGGAGTTTTCAACCATGCCAGCCGCGGTTTTTGGCAGTTTCATCATGTTTTGGAGACGGGCGCGGCTTCGCCATATAAAGACTGGTTCCACTTCGACCCCGATCGTTTAAACGGGAAAAAACATTGGGGCGCATATCCCACGAACGAGGAACAGCGCGCCATTCAGCACGATGGCAGTTTCAAGGCCATCGGCTATCAGGGCTGGTGGGATCTGCCCGCTTTGCCTAAATTCAACACTGCAACTCCCGCTGTACGTCAATTTCTTCTTGAAGTAGCCGAATATTGGATTCGCTTCGGCACTGACGGCTGGCGGCTCGATGTGCCGGGCGAGATTAATGACGATTCCTTCTGGCAGGAGTTTCGCCGCCGGGTGCGCGCCATTAACCCGGACGCATACATTGTCGGCGAGATCTGGTATGAGGCACAGCGCTGGTTACAGGGCGATCAATTCGACGCCACCATGAATTATTTATTGACTGCCGCTTCCCTTTCGTTCTTCAGCGGGCCAAAGCTCGACATGGCTGTCGTCAACCAAGCCGGAGGATTGCAGGGACACGTCCGCAAAATTGACGGACGCGATTTCGCTCACGAAATCGACCGGCTCTTTCATCTCTACCAGCCCGAATTCACCTATGCACAATTGAATCTGCTCGACAGTCACGACATGCCGCGTTTTCTGTCCTGTGTTGGCGGGGATAAAACGGCGTTACAAATGGCCTGGTTATTCATTCACACCTTCCCCGGCGCGCCGTGTATTTATTACGGCGACGAGATCGGCCTGGATGGAAAGGGCGATCCCGATTGCCGCAAGTCTTTTCCGTGGGACGATTCGCGCTGGGACAATAATTTGCTGGCGTATTTAAAATCCTGCATCAAACTCCGCA
Source organism: uncultured Anaerolineaceae bacterium (assembly GCA_964502095.1). GTDB lineage: Bacteria > Chloroflexota > Anaerolineae > Anaerolineales > Villigracilaceae > JACPVF01. The sequence goes on along the minus strand of CAZCUF010000002.1, from coordinate 108,000 downwards.
AGGATCATCCCGCACTGCGGCGCGGTTCCTTTCTTCGATTGTATGCCGACAGCAACGTATATGCATTCGGGCGAAAGCTCGATGAAGAGCAAACGATCATTGCGTTCAACGTCCACGATGAAACCGTGAAAGTGGAAATTCCCCTGGAAGATTTCGGCACGGGTAATTACAATCTGATCTTCGGCAAGGCAAAGGTCAGGAGTGACACGGCAAAATTGCAACTGGAATTACCTCGCCGCGGAAGCGCAGTGCTTAAAAATCAAAAATAACAGGATAACAAAAACATAAAAGCGGAGTTCGCAAAAATGAACTCCGCTTTTTCGATCATTTCATCTTATACGCGGCCGACCTACGGACAACTCGAGAGAGACAGATCGTCGCTATAAACAGGCGAGCGCGCGACATTAACACCATTACGGTCTGTGCCGACCAATTGATACACCACCCAGGTATTGGCGTATTGGCCCAGTTTACGCCCATCGATCACCCACGAAAAAGTGCCGTCACCTTTATCGTCCATGGAAGTGCCCTGATCCCAGCCGGTGCTGTTTCCCGAAGCTTTATCGCGAATGCGGGTAAAGAGCACCACGTCGCTGACCTGACCGGGACTGCTAACCTGCGCAGTAATGGTGACAGTGTTCGGGTCGCAGGCGCCCCAATAGATTTGGATATTGGTCAGGGAAATGGAATCAAACCCGGTTCCCGCGAGAGACGAGGTGGGCACGCCCGTTGGCGGAACAAGAGTGGCGGTGGGCGGAGTCAAATACAGGATCGTTCCTGTGGCGAGAGGCGTACTCGTTTCGGTTGAAGTGGGCCGCGCGCCAATCAGAGTCGGCGTAAGCGTATAAGTTGGCGGCGTGGGAGGCGTATACGTAGCGGTTGGAGGAACCGGCGAAGCGGTAAAAGTGGGAGGCAGGGTTGGTCCCGGAAGAGGAATCAGCGGAAATGAAGAAAAGGAACAGGCGAGCAGGAACAGGGGCAGAAGGAGCGTGAGTCTTTTCATCCAACACATCCAAAAAATATTATCATCAGGGCTTGATTTTACAACAAAATCATCGTTCCCGTCATCGGTGCGGATCGGAATCGGGGGCGAACGAAGAATTGCTTCTCAAGAACAGAAAACCTGCACTGCCCGCCAATAACGATGCCAACAAGATGGCAATCTTGGAATCTTGAACGAGAACAGGGCTATCGAATGCCAGGACTGTAATAAAGATGGACATCGTAAAGCCAATTCCGCCCAATAGCCCGGCGCCGAAAATATGCCGCCAGGAAACATCTTCAGGCAGTTGGGAAAGGCCCAGGCGCACCGCCAGGAAACTCAACGCAAAGATGCCGAGCGGTTTTCCAATTACGAGGCCCGCAAGGATGCCGACACTATTGGAAGAAACCAATCCGCCAAGCCAATTACCCGCCAGAACGAGGCTGGTGTTGGCGAGCGCGAAAATCGGTACGATCATGTAAGCTACCGGTTTATCGAGGAAATGTTCCAATTTATGGGAGGGCGATTTCTCACTACCGTTTACAAAGGGGATTGCGAACGCCAGCAGGACTCCCGCCAAAGTTGCATGCACGCCTGATTGCAACATGCAGAACCACATAAACAGGCCGGGGATGAGATAAAAAACCAAATGCCGCACGCCAAGCCAATTGAGGAGTATCAAGCCGAGGAAAATCGCCAAAGCAAGTCCCAAATATAGAAACGATACATTACTGGTGTAGAAAATAGCAATCACGAGAATCGCGCCCAGGTCATCCATGATGGCCAGGGCGGTCAGAAAGAGCTTGAGGGACAAAGGAGCGCGCTTGCCGAGCAGAGCCATCACGCCCAGCGAAAAGGCAATGTCTGTGGCCATGGGAATGCCAAATCCGCTTTGAGTGACGGCGCCGCGATTAAAGAGAAAGTGGATCAGGGCAGGAAGGGCCATGCCGCCCAGCGCGCCAAAAATGGGCAGGGAGGCATTTTGAAAGTCGGAAAGTTCACCAGCATAAAGCTCGCGCCTGATCTCCAGCCCTGTCAGCAAAAAGAAGATCGCCATGAGGCCGTCGTTGATCCATTGTTCGATGGTGAGCTTGAGAGTGAACTCACCCAGTTCAAAGCCCAATTTGGCATGCCAGAAATCAACGTATGTTTCTCCGAACAGGGAATTGGCCGCCAATATGGAAGCAAAGGCGCAAAGCACCAGAAGGATTCCGGAGCTTTGTTCGCTTTCCAGGAATTCGGTAAGGAGTTGGGTGATTTTCAGTCTCATGAACAGAATCTTCCAAAAGGCCGGAACAATTTTACACGATTAGGGCAACTGGACAATTTTCCGCCGCCGCCTGTATACTTTCCCTCATGCCTGCCATCGCCGTACGCAACCTTTACAAGTCTTTTCAGACCAAACGCAAAGCCGCCGGGTTGAGCGGATCTCTGCGCGCGCTGGTCAAGCCGGAGTATAGCCAGGTCGAAGCCGTACGCGGACTCTCCTTCGAGATGGAAGCAGGCGAACTGCTCGGCTTCATCGGCCCGAACGGCGCGGGCAAATCCACCACCATCAAAATCCTAACCGGCATTTTATATCCCAGCGGCGGCGAAGCGAGCGTATTGGGTTTCGTCCCGTGGCGCGAACGCCAGAAGCTGGCCTATCACATCGGTACGGTTTTCGGTCAGCGTCCGCAGTTGTGGTATCACCTGCCCGCGATTGACACGTTCAAACTCTTCGGAAAAATTTACGATCTCGACGACCGCGAAACGGTGAAGCGCATTGACTTTCTCTCCGAAGCGTTTGAGATTCGGGATTTGCTGGAGACTCCCGTCCGCAAACTGTCACTGGGACAGCGCATGCGCTGTGAAGTGGCCGCCTCGCTCCTTCACCGCCCCAAGTTGCTCCTGCTCGATGAACCTTCCATCGGCCTGGACGTAGTAGCCAAACAACACATCCGCGACGCGATCCGCACGATGAGCGCGGAGGAAAATGTCGGCGTCCTGCTCACGTCGCACGACGCGGGCGATCTTGAAGCGTTGTGCAAACGCGTCATTATCGTCAATCACGGACAGATCGTGTATCAGGACAAGGTCTCGAATCTCAAACGGAAGTATCTTACTACAAAACTGGTCGAGGTGCGCTACGCGGAACAAATCCCAGCGGGCTTTTCGCTCAACGATGTGGAGATTCTCAAGGTCGGTCATTACGGCGTGAAGTTGAAATTCGACACACAGCGCATCGCCGTGGAAAAAGTGCTAGCGCATCTCACCAATTCGGGCAGTGTAGTGGATATCACCATCTCCGATCCGCCGTTGGAGGAAGTGATCGCAAAGATTTATCAGGAGGCGGCCGTCCTCCAATGAAAAAATACCTCTCCATCTTCAAAATACAAGTGGTCAATTCGCTGGCCTATCCCGGCGAATTGATCGGGCGCAGTCTGCTCATCATCCCGTTCATGTGGATTTTTTATCAATTATGGACGATCACCTTCCACGCGGCTGGAACCGGCGTAATCAACGGCATGACCTTGCGTGACACGCTCTGGTATTTGATGATGGCCGAGACCATCGAGTTGGGTCGTCCGCGCGTGGCGCGCACAGTGGCGGAAAACGTCAAGGACGGCTCCATCGCTTACTTGCTCAACAAACCATATGACTTCATGCTGTACCAATTCAGCACATCCATGGGCGAGACGGTCTTCCGCACGATCACCAACGCCCTCTTCGGCGGCGCCATCGTGTGGATCTTGGTCGGTCCGCCGCCGCATCCCGAAAGCTGGCCGATGGCCGCGGTCGCGCTGATCGGCGCGTGGATCCTAAATTTCTGCATGAACGCGTTGATCGGACTGGCGGCTTTCGTGGCGGAGGATGTGGCCCCGTTCGAATGGATTCAACAGAAGCTGGCGTTCATCTTCGGTGGCCTGCTCATTCCGCTCGATTTTTATCCCGGCTGGCTACAAACGCTGGCGCGCTTCCTGCCTTTCTCTTCGTCCATGTACGCGCCCGCCCGCCTGTTTGTAGCCGCGGATACTTCCAGTTTTGCACCGATGCTCGAATTGCAATGGGTTTGGATTATCGCGCTTGTCTGTGCGCTGGCGCTCGCCTATCGGCGCGGTGTGAGCTATCTCACTGTGAACGGCGGGTGAAGCGGATGCGCGAATTTAACTTTCTCTTCGCGGTCTGGAAAGCCAACCTGCAATCTGCCATGGAATACCGCGTTGCGTTCCTGACGCAGGTCTTTGGCATGATGATCAACAACTTCATGTATTTCACCATCTGGATCGTGTTCTTCGAGCGCTTCAAGGCCGTCAATGGCTGGGGACTCAACGATATGTGGGTCACGTATGGCGTGCTGGCCAGCGCGTTCGGTTTGGTCAGCTTGTTATTCGGAAACGCCTTCAATTTAGGCGACATCATTACCAAAGGCCGCCTCGATTATTACCTTTCCACGCCGCGGCCGGTGTTACTGCACGCTGTGGCCAGCCGCATGATCGGAAGCGGAATGGGCGATTTCACGTACGGATTCATCAGTTATGCGCTTTCGGGGCAGTTTAGCTGGGACGGTCTCGCCCGCTTCGTCCTCGCAACCGTTCTAGCCGCTGTCGTTTTCGTCTCATTTCTGATTCTGGTGCAAAGCCTCGCCTTTTGGTTCGGCCTAATCACCAACCTGACCAGCCTGATGGTGAATGCCATTCTCACTTTCGGCATTTATCCGGCTACATTGTTCGATAATACGGCCAAGTTCATTTTGTTCACCATTATCCCGGCCGCGTTCATGGGCACTGTACCGGCCAGTTTCATTCGCTCGTTCACCTGGGCAACTCTTGGCGAACTATCCCTCGGCGCGGCCGCCTTCCTTGCGGCGGCCATCATCGGATTCCGCACAGGCTTGAAACGCTATGAAAGCGGAAGCGGGATTCAGGTCGAGGTATGAGGCGGGGCTCCAATTTTTTCTGGTATAATTTTTCCCGTGACTGGTCCTGCCTGCGGTTTCGGCTGCGAGCATGGAGACCTGCGTAGCGCGGAGTTTCATCCGCCCATTTTATAGAAAGGAAAAGCATACGTCATGCCCCTTGCAAAAGAAGTCAAGACAAAAACGATTCAGGATTTTCACCGACACGAAACCGATACCGGTTCGCCGGAAGTTCAAATTGCCATCCTGACCAATCGCATCAACCAACTGACCGAGCATCTGCGCGCCAATAAACACGATGAATCATGCCGCCGCGGCCTGCTCAAGTTGGTGGGACAGCGCCGCAGAATGCTGGCCTACCTGCGCAAGAAAGAGTATCCGCAGTATCTGAACGTGACCGAGCGCCTTAACTTGCGCCGCAAATAATATCGTTCACCACCCCCAGGGGCACGAGCTTTCGTGCCCCTCCACGTTTCCCCCGTCAGGAATTGAATAGCGCGAATGACCGTTGCGTCATCCCTGCTCTTCAGTCCCTGACCAGCGGGAAAGTCAATGCAGGCGCGCGAGCCTCCGCTCACGCGCACAGGAGACCCAATGAAACCAGAAGCAAAACGTTATTCAGCCACGGTTGGATCGCGCACCGTCGTCATCGAAACCGGCAAGCTGGCCGGGCAAGCGGGCGGCGCGGTCACCATCGGCATTGAAGATGCCGTCATCTTCGCCGCCGCCACAATGGGCGGCGTACGCGAGGGCATCGACTTTTTTCCCCTCAGTGTGGAATACGAGGAACGCCTGTACGCAGGCGGAAAGATCCCCGGTTCCTTCTTTCGACGGGAAGGCCGGCCCGGCACCGAAGCAATTTTGACGGCACGATTAACCGATCGTCCGCTGCGCCCCCTCTTTAAGCACGGCATGCGCAACGAAGTGCAAGTGATGATGTTCTCGCTCTCCTCGGACGGCAAGAACCCGCTCGATATTTTGGCGATCAACGCGGCTTCGGCCGCGATCATGATCTCAGATATTCCGTGGGGCGGACCCGTCGGCGCGGTGCGCGTGGGACGCGTCAACGGCGAATTCGTGATCAACCCGACCTTTGCCGAGATGGACGCATCCGATCTGGACCTCAGAATTGCGGGCACCAAAGACGCGATTCTCATGGTGGAGTGCGGCGCGAACGAAATTCCCGAAGACGTGATGGCCAACGCGCTCGAATTTGGGCATAAGTCATTGCAACCGCTGATCGACGTTCAACTTCAGATGGCGGCGGAGATCGGCAAGACAAAACGCGAACCGACCATTGCCCTGGCGAACGAGGAGCTTCAGAAGAAGGTCTTCGAGCGCGTCAGCGGCCCAATGAGCGAACTGCTCGATAAACCTTTGAGCAAGGTGGAATTTTACAGCGGCATGGATGAACTACAGGCCGCGGTGGTAACTGAAATGTGTACCGTGCCGGAAGGCGGCAATTCCGCCGATTACCCGGCCGCGAAGGATGTGCAATCCGCATTCGGCGAGGCCGAGCATAAGATCGTGCGCGAGCGAATTTTAAGCGCGGGCAAACGTCCCGACGGCCGCACGCCGACCGATATCCGCCCGATCTGGTGCGAGGTTGCCATTTCGCCTCGCGCGCACGGCTCCGGCCTGTTCACACGCGGCGAGACGCAGGTCCTTTCCCTGGCCACGCTCGGCACCCTGGGCGAAGCGCAAGAGTTGGATTCGCTTACTCCCATCGATACCAAACGTTACATGCACCATTACAACTTCCCGCCGTTCAGCACGGGCGAGGTAAAACCCCTTCGAGGCCAGAGCCGGCGCGAGGTTGGGCATGGAGCGCTGGCAGAGCGCGCCCTCGAGCCGGTGATCCCGGCGGAAGAAACATTCCCATATACGATCCGCGTTGTGTCGGAGGTGTTGTCGTCGAACGGATCCACTTCAATGGGTTCGGTCTGCGGCTCGACCCTGGCCCTAATGGACGCGGGCGTGCCGATCAAAGCGCCGGTTGCAGGCGTGGCGATGGGCTTGATCACCGACGATGGGGGGCGTTATAAAATCCTGACCGATATTCAAGGCACCGAAGATCATCTTGGCGACATGGACTTCAAAGTGGCCGGCACCGCGCAGGGCATTACCGCCCTGCAGATGGACATCAAGATTTCAGGCTTGAGCGCACAGATGATGCGCGAGGCGCTCGAGCAGGCGCGCGGCGCGCGCATGTCCATCATGGAAAAGATGCTGGCAGTTTTGCCGCAGTCGCGGTCAGAATTGAAACCGCATGCGCCGCGCATCATCACGGTAAAAATCCCGATTGAAAAGATCGGCGCGCTGATCGGCCCCGGAGGCAAGAATATCCGCGCTCTGCAGGAAGAGACAGGCACTAAGATCGATATCGAGGAAGACGGCACCGTATACATCGCCTCGACCGAAGGCGTGGGAGCGGAAGTTGCCCGCCAGAGAGTCGAGTCGCTGGGCGAAAGCGCCGAGATCGGCCGCATTTATACGGGCAAAGTAGTTCGTATCGAAGCATTCGGCGCCTTTGTGGAAATTTTGCCGGGCGTGGACGGACTGGTGCATATCTCGCAGTTGGATTCCCAGCGCATCGAAAAAGTGGAAGATGTGGTTGGGCTGGGCGATGAGATCACCGTGATGGTGACCGATATTGATCCGCAGGGCAAAATCCGCCTTTCGCGCCAGGCAGTGTTGGAAGGTTGGACCGCCGAGGAAGCGCGCGAGAAAGATCAGCGCAGACCCAACGGAGGTCACTCCGGGGGCCGCCCGGGCGGCGGACACAGCGGAGGAGATCGCGGACGCGGGGGACGTGATCGCCGGTAATTGGCCATCAGCGGACGGAGGAGACTTCGTCCGCTTTTTTATTTATCATCAATCTGGGCGTTATTTACGTTTCCCACTACACTATTACAGAGGCCTTATCTGTGCATAAATAAGCAAAACTTTTTAAATACTTGCAAAAGGGCATTTTTACCTTTAGCCATTCGTTACGCATGACATGAGGGTTACGATAAGCGGGAACATGGGAATATTCTTAAGCCAACATTTAGTTAATTCTTACGCCACTCATACCTGGGCATGGTATCTTCAGGCACAAGGAGACAAAATGCTCAGCTGGCAGGCACGCACACTCAATTCATTACTCTCGGCCAAACGATATCTCCAGCCGCAAGGCAGGCAGGATGTCGAAGCCGCCCGCATCAATCTGGATCTGGCCGGAGAGTTCGTCCGTCCGATCATCCATATCGACCACATCGGTGTGCTGGCCAATGGCGTTCCGGGCGAGTGGGTCATCCCTGCAGGCGCGGGAAGCGAGCGCGTCATCCTCTACCTGCATGGGGGCGCGTACAACGCAGGCTCCACGCGCTCTCACCGCGCTCTGGCGGCTAATATCGCCTACGCATCCCGTGCCCGCGCATTGACTATTGACTATCGTCTCGCGCCCGAACATCCTTACCCTGCCGCGTTAACAGACGCATTCTCTGCGTATCAGTGGTTGCTGGAATCGGGCATTCGACCTGAACAACTCGTAGTGACAGGCGATTCAGCAGGCGGCGGCTTGACCATTGCCCTGCTGGTGGCACTGCGCGAACGCGGCATCCCCATGCCTGCCGCGGCGGTTGTCCTTTCCCCATGGACCGATCTCACTGATAGCGGCGAATCCTGGCAGGAAAACGCGAAAGCGGATTACATGATCAACGGGCCGAAATTGAAAGAAGCCGCCCGCCTATACTTGAAAGATGTCAGCCCGCGGACGCCGCTTGCATCTCCCGTCTATGCCAATCTACATGGACTGCCTCCCCTGCTCATTCAGGTTGGCTCCGAGGAGGTTCTTCTATCCGATTCCATGCGGCTGGCGGAAAACGCGCGTCTCTCCGGCGTGGACGTTACGCTCGACGTTTGGGAAGGAATGCAACACGTCTGGCAATTTGCGGCCAGCCTTGTCCCTGAGGCGCGCCAAGCCATTAAAAAGATCGGAGAGTTTATCCGTGCACACTCGGATGTAAAGCAGACGGAAAAGCCGTCTTGAATCTCTGCATGAATCATATCGTTTTAAATAATTGACCGACTCTCTTCTTGCAGAGTCGGTCAATTTGCTTAAATCTGCGGGCCTTCGCCGCGATCCATGCCTGCGAAATTAAACATACAAAATGTTCTCCAGGCGGGATTTCACCGCTTCCCACTCTGAATTCAAAATCGAATAGAACACCGAATGGCGGATCGTTCCATCAGGCAGGATCATATGATTGCGAAGCACGCCTTCCTTTACGCCGCCGATCCGTTCGATTGCTTTTTGCGAACGCTCGTTACGCGAGTCGGTCTTCAACTGCACGCGAATCGCCCCCAAAGATTCAAAGGCATGCTTCAATAATAAATATTTACATTCGGTATTGACGGCAGTACGCTGGAACTCAGGCCCATACCACGTCCCGCCAATCTCCAAGCCGTAATCGCGCGGCACAATATTGAGATAGCGCGTAGCGCCTGCCACGCGCCCCGAGGCAAGATGAATAACCACAAATGGCACGTCTGTCCCTTTTGAGGCGCGGCCAAGAATATCTCTTACCCAGGCGCGCATATCGTCTTCGGTTTTCATGTCCCCGTACAACATGAAATTCCAAAACGGTTGTCCCGTACCGAGCTCCGCCAATGCGTGAACATGCAGTTCGGTCATCGGTTCGAGCCGAACAAACTCTCCCACCAGCGCCGCAGGTTTAACTTCCATCATAACGCAACCACTCCTCCTCCGATCTATCCTGCGAAGGCAGATAAGGCATGGGCGGGCCATTTACGGCCAGCAATTCGCTTAAAGCGGCGCGCATGGCGATACGATCATCCCACAAAAATTCTTTTTCACCGAAACACATGGATTGTTCGTGTCCCTTACCGCAGGCCAGCACAATATCTCCGGGACGCGCAAGACTCAAGGCAAATCGGATCGCCTCGCCGCGATCTGGAATGCGCCAAAACGTTTCTCCTTCGCGTCCACCTCTAGACCTCGCGCCTGCCGCCATTTCGTCGAGTATCCCGGCGAGGGACTCGGTTCGCGGGTCCTCGGCGGTCAGCACGGTCAGGTCGGCCAACTCTGCCGAGGTTTCAGCCATCATACGCCGCTTTTCCTTATCGCGCAGTCCCGCCGACCCAAAGACAGAGATCACGCGTCCCTTTGTCATCTGACGGGCGGTTTCAAGAGTCACTTTCAACGCGTTGGGCGTGTGGGCAAAATCCACAATTGCAGTAAAGTCTTGCCCCAGGTCAAGGCGTTCCATCCTTCCCGGAACACCGCGCAAATTGGCAATGCCGCGCGCGGCTATTTGAGGGTCGATCCCGAGGCCATAGACAGTCGCGGTCAGCGCGGCGAGGCAATTCGAGACGTTATATTTTCCTACCAAATCACATCTAGTGACTACGCGAAAGTCACTGCTTTGGGCAATGAACTGCGTGTCATTCAGATTAAGTTCCAACTCCAGCGCTTGAACATCCGCATTGGTATTCAAGCCGTAGCTTTTTTTATAGGTTTTGATTCGGTCGTTCAAAAACTCGAAAGATTGATCGTCGCGGTTGATAACAGCCAAACGCGGGTTGCCTTGCGGTTTGGGTAACGTTCTTTCGAGGCTCTCGAACAGGCGCGCTTTCGCGGCGCGGTAATTCTCGTAGGAGCCGTGCTGGTCTAAATGCTCGTGTGTGATATTGGTGACGACGCCGATATCGAATTCACACGCGTCCACGCGATACTGCGCCCACCCATGCGAGGTGGTCTCCAGGACAACGTGAGTCAGCCCTCGATCCACCATTCTGGCAAGATAGCGTTGAACATCCTGTGCGTCCGGCGTAGTGACATGAAACCCGGTATCCAGTATTTCATCGCCGATCATGGCGTTCACGGTAGAGATCATACCGGCTCTCAAATCGGCCGCGAGAAGAATTTGATAGATCAGGTTGGAGGTGGTCGTCTTGCCGTCCGTGCCGGTGACTCCGATTACCGTCAGCTTGCGACCCGGCCAATCGTAGAATGCGGCAGATAAATAGGTCAGAGCCTGGCGCGGGTTTTCAACCTGAATATACGCGGCGGAAAGATCATCCAACTCCCGCTCCCCCACAACAGCGACTGCGCCGTTCTCGACCGCATTCGATATAAAGGCGTGGCTATCGACCGCGCCGCCGCGCATCGCCACGAACAAACTGCCGGGTTTCACCTTGCGGCTATCCAGCGTTATATCGGTAATTTCCACGTTCGTCGCACCGGAGGCTTGGTACGAAAACGGGAACTCTTTAAGAATTTTTTCGAGGTTGACGGTGCGGTTCATGTTTATCATCGAAAGAAGGTTTTGACGAAATTGTCAAAACCTTCCTATCGTCAAGCGGGCAAAGCGGAACTGGTTATGCAGTGACCACTTTGATATTGAATTGCGGTGTCCCAAGCTTATACTGCATATCCCGCCAGAACACAACGAACATTTCCACGCCGCGCGCGGTGGTAATGTCGCCGAGGTCGATCACGGAGCGCCAGCCGAACCAATCGCGCAAAATGGCCGCAACCGAGGCCTTGGCTTTAATGTCATTGCCGCTAAGAAAGACATCTGTCTTCTCAAGCAGTTTATCCGGGTTGATCATGACATTGCAATTTATGGTATTCAAAGTTTTGACCACGCGCGCGTCCGGGAAAGCGCGCTGAATCTGTTCGCCCAGCGAATCCGTATTGCAGATCGAAAGGGACCACGGCTCCGGGGGGCTATTGATGGGATTGGAAAGGTCAATGAGGATTTTGTCCTTCAGGTTGGCAGAGCCGGCCATGCGCAGTGCATTCAATGATGCAGAACCTAATGTGCAATTGAATATGATCTCTCCAAATGAAGCCGCATCTGCAAATGTTCCGAACAGGGCATGATGGCCTTCTTTTTTTGCCCATGTAATCGCGGTCGGGTTTGCCGGATCGCGCGAACCCATGGAAACATCATGACCCAACTGCACCAATCTCGAACTTATGGTTTGACCCACAACCCCCGTGCCCAATACGCCAATCTTCATACGATCTCCTCTTTAGTGCATCGATTTCGCAATATCGTGAACGAGCCCAACATAAGCCCTGGTGCACAATTCGGAAAGTACCCACTAAAGATCCCGGCTCAATTTCCAATTTTCCATTCACTTACTCGAACATTCCTACGCAACGGGCTTGGCAAGTTTCGTTTTCAACCATTTCAAGCGGAAGGTCTCTTCGCGCTCGCGCTCTTCCAGAGAACTGACGATGAAGTCAATCTGATCTTTATACTGTGGAATAAAAATATGCTGGAGTGCATTCACACGGCGCTGCGTTTTGCGTAACTCGTTCGCCAGGCGCCATACCGCAGCCGTCAGCATGGACAACTGCGGTATGCGTATCAACACTTCACGAAAGGCTGCGCTAGACTCATCGAGCACGGCCGTGGTATCAGCCGGGCTGTAGAGCAACTTGGGCGGTTCCCCGCGCGACTCGATCTGCGGGATAGCCACGCCCATGATGCCGCGGATGCGGAGATGCACATCCACGGTCTTGTTGACAGCCAGCGCCGCCCAGGCAACGTGATCGGAACCCATCACAAGACGCGCTTTCTTCATGGCCGCATATGCAGTTTCGAGCAATGCCCACACTTCTTTCTGAAGCGCATCCGCCTCTTTCGCCACCCGAACCAGTTCACCTGTGAGGGCTTCCCGTTTGCGATCAAGAATCTCATAGCCTTCTTTGGCAAAACGCAATTCCTTCTTCAGGCGAATCAGATTCGTGCGGGTTGGGGCAATACTAATTTGAGGCATCTTCACCCTTGTAATATTTCTCGATCTCGTCCAAGTTCACACGAGTGAGTTCCTTTTTCGGCAGCATCGAAAGCAACTTCCAGCCAATTTCGAGCGTCCGTTCGATCGTACGGTTTTCAGTGAAACTTTGATTAACAAATTCACGCTCGAACGCGCGCCCAAATTTTAAATACTGTTGATCAACTTCACTCAACTCTTCTTCACCGATCACAGAAGCCAAGGCGCGCACGTCCTGGGTTTTAGCATACGCGGCATACAGCTGGGCGCCCCAACGAGGATGATCATCGCGGGTTCGCCCTTTGCCGATTCCGTCTTTCATCAAGCGCGAAAGACTGGGCAACACTGTCACGGGCGGATATACGCCACTATAATACAGCTCGCGACCAAGAACGATCTGACCTTCAGTGATATAACCTGTGAGATCAGGCATTGGATGAGTCATGTCATCGTTCGGCATGGTGAGGATTGGAATCTGAGTGATCGATCCCTTGCTCGTGCGGATGCGACCCGTGCGTTCGTACAACGAAGCGAGGTCGCTATACAAATAACCCGGGTAGCCTTTACGGCTGGGCACCTCGCCGCGCACATTCGAAATCTGACGCAGGGCTTCGCCATAGTTGGTCATATCGGTGAGCACGACCAGCACATGTTTTTCAAGATCGTAGGCGAGATATTCCGCAAGAGTTAAAGCCGCGCGCGGTGTGACGATACGCTCAACTGGCGGATCGTCCGCTAAATTAAGGAACATTGCCACACGGGTCAGCGCGCCGCTTTCAGTAAATGATCTACGGAAGTAATCCGCCACATCGTTCTTTACGCCCATGGCGGCGAACACAATAGCGAATTCTTCGCCTTCGGTTTGCGGAGCACCAGCCACACGTCCCAACGTAGCTTGACGCACGATTTGTGCCGCCAACTGATCGTGCGGCATACCAGCCCCAGAAAACAGAGGCAGTTTTTGGCCACGCAAGAGCGTGTTTACTCCGTCAATTGTCGAAATACCAGTCTGGATATAATCCCGAGGGTAGATACGGGCGGTCGGGTTGATTGGTTGTCCATTAACATCGGCATACCGATCGGCCAGCGGCTCGGGTCCGCCATCGATTGGGTTACCCAAACCATCGAAGATGCGTCCGAGCATTTCTTCCGCGACCGGGATATGCAGGGTTTCACCCAAAAAGCGAACGCGGGTGCCGTCGATGGAAAGCCCTGTGGAACCTGCAAATACCTGCACGACCGCAAAGCCCTCACCCACTTCAAGCACACGACCCCGTCGAAGCTGGTCGCGCGAATCCCGAAGCTCCACTACCTCATCATAGCTGACGTTGGCCGCGCCTTCGACAACCAGAATTGGTCCTTCGATGCGTGAAACGCCAAGGACCTCCTGACCGCCTAAAACTGTTGCATCACTCATTATCTATACTCCGCATCTAAACGACTCATCTGCTCGTCAACCGCTCTTCGAATATCATCCAGTTTTCCGACTTCTTCATTGGTAATGGAGGATTTCGCGCGAATGATGGTATCCACAACGGGGAGGTCATGAATCAGGTTGATTGGCGCGCCGCGCTTGATGATATTCATCCCGCGCTCATGGAAGTAGAGCACCAGTTCCAATAAGCCAATTTGTTTTTCTATCGAGGAATAGGCGTCCACGTTGTCGGTGGCGTTTTGTTGCAGAATGCCTTCGCGGATCAAGCGAGTGGTTTCCAGCACCATGCGTTCGGCATACGGCAAGGCATCTGGACCCACGAGTTTGACGATCTGTGAAAGACGCGCTTCCTCGCTCAACAACTCCATTGCTTTGGTGCGCATGGCAAGCCAATCTTTGCCGGTCTTTTCGCGCCACCAATTAGCGACATCTTCGATATATTCGCTATAAGAATCCAGCCAGTTGATCGCGGGGAAGTGGCGGGCAGACGCCAGCGATTTATCCAACGCCCAGAAACAGCGAATATAACGCTTGGTGTGTTGCGTAACCGGTTCTGAGAAGTCACCCCCTGGAGGCGATACCGCGCCCACGATGGAAACCGAGCCTTGGGTGCCGTTCAAATTATCCACATAACCTGCGCGTTCGTAGAATTCGGCGAGACGACCTGCCAGATAAGCAGGATAGCCCTCTTCGGCGGGCATTTCTTCAAGGCGACCAGAAACCTCACGCAACGCTTCTGCCCAGCGAGAGGTTGAATCTGCCATCAATGCCACATGGTAACCCATGTCGCGATAATATTCCGCGATCGTAATGCCTGTGTAAATACTGGCTTCACGCGCCGCCACCGGCATATTAGAAGTATTCGCAATAAGCACTGTACGTTCCATCAATGGGCGGCCCGAGCGCGGATCCACCAAATGTGGAAATTCCTGTAACACCTCGGTCATTTCATTACCGCGCTCACCGCATCCAATATAGACGATGACTTGAGCGTCCGCCCACTTGGCAATACTATGTTGGGTGACGGTCTTCCCCGAACCGAATGGGCCTGGGATGCCCGCCGCGCCACCTTTGGCGACCGGGAAGAATGTATCGAGAATGCGTTGGCCAGTGATCAACGGAATATCAGCCCCACGCCGCCGCGTAAATGGGCGCGCACGGCGAACGGGCCAGCGTTGCAGCATGGTAACGGTTTTTTCCTCTTTGCCCATTTTGATCTTAGCAATCGGATCGTTAACCGTATATTCACCTGCCGAGGCAAGCCACGTGATCGTTCCCGCATCATCAGGGTGCACCATCACACGATGCTCAAATGTGTCCGTCTCCATAACTACGCCAAGGACCGTGCTGCCTTTGACTTGATCGCCAACATTGACTTTCGGAGTATATTTCCATTTCTTTTCGCGGCTGATCGAATCGAAGCGGGCGCCGCGCTTAATGAATGAACCCATTTCCTGCTCGATGAGCGGAAGCGGGCGCTGCACGCCATCATATATGCTTTGGATCAAGCCTGGGCCAAGTTCAACCGAGAGCGGCAAACCGGTACCATAAATCGGCGCGCCGGTTTGCATCCCGGCTGTCTCTTCATAAACTTGCACGGTCATTTGATCCCCTTCAAGGCCGATGACTTCACCTACGAGTCGATCGGCGCCGACTTCAACGAGTTCCAACATGCCGACATTACGGGAACCGCGGGCGCGGACGACCGGCCCACTAATCCAGGTGATTTTTCCTACTTCATTACTCATGCCTGTTCTCCCATTAATACCTTATATACTGCGGAGCGCAGTGTGCCCTGTAATCGGCTGAGACGCATCTCCAGGGTATTATCGTAGTTCAACTTACCGCCCAGCGCGCTCACTACTACACCTGTGCCCTCCTCCAAATCACTGCCAAGCAGAAATTGTCCGTTAAACTCACGGCCCAACTCATCCAGATTCAGAGCTTTGCGAGCCTCACGATCAGCATAGATCTCAGCCTCGTTTACCCGCAATTGCGCCAAGGCTTCATGAGCCAGCATGACAGCTATAGCCTTATAGTCCGGGCGTTTCCTGATCGTTCCCAATTGTTTTCGCACTTCGTCGAACACGCCATCCAATATTTTCTCACGCTGTTCCAGTTGGGTAGATCGCGCTTTTAATTGAGCTGTCGCTGATGCCTGACTGCGCAGACGTTCCGCATCTTGGTTGGCGCGCGCCAGGATCTCCTGCCGCTCTGATTCAGCCCGAGCGCGAGCGTGCTTATGAATTGCCTCCGCCGCCTCTTTAGCCTCAGCGCGAATCTGGTCGGCATCCTCCTGTGCTTCGACCATGATGGCACGAGCCAGCAGTTCAATATCATCTACCTTAGATTTCATACAGTTAATCCAATCTCTTTACCTGCTATAGACGCCAGGAAAGATCTACAATTTGATGCCAATGGCTCGGAGCACAATATCACCGAGTGAGGCCTGGCCTTCTGGAACGCCGCCGCTAGATGGGATTTCAACTACTAACGGGATCATGCTACGCAACTTCAGATATTCCATACGCTGCGGAATTAATTCCGCCACATCCTGCGTCACAAGCACGATACCAACGTCTTTATTGGCTTGCGCTTCGTCCAGCGCCTGGTTAACTGCTTCACTGGTGGTAGCCACAGTCCCGCCCACACCAGCTAACGAGAAACCCAGCACCGCGTCCGGATGACCGATAACCAAAACCTTCATCGTTTCCTATCCGAAGAGCACGAGGAAGGCAATGAGCAAACCGTAGATGGCTACGCCTTCCGCCAGACCCACGAAGATCAGCGAGCGGCCAAACATCTCCGGTTTTTCGGAGATGGCTCCGATCGCTGCTGCGCCGGTGCCGCTGACTGCCACACCTGCGCCGAGCGCCGCCAAGCCGGTCGAAATACCCGCCGCCAATGACGCATAGGGGTCTGCCGCCGCTTGCTGTGCAACCACGCCAGCCGCATAAACCGTCTCAGGCGAGATCAACCATACGGAAACAATGCCTGCTCCCAGTAAGGCCAGAAAAGCATTATAGCCTTTGAAGCCAAGCGTCAGGTTTCGAGCGGCCCGTACCGGGTCATTGGTGCGCAGATTCAGAAAATACATCACAAATGGGGCCAGTGGGATCACGGTCGCCAACACCACAATTAAAATTTTAATCATCTTACTTCTCCTTTTGAGTTTCAAATAGTTTAGAGTATTGATTTTCTTCGATTATTTCTCTTGCGCAGAGGCAAGAATAAGCGGTTCATAGGGAGAACCACCGCCGTTGAAAAACTTGGTAAAGAATTCGTAGAAGTGCAGGCGCAGGGTCTGAATGCCAACGATGAAGGCCTCAAGGAGGAGTACACCGAGGTTTCCAACTACGACAACCGCCCAATAGGCGATACCGCTTTCTTCGCCTCCGCCCGCCAGTTTCGCCACCACAAAGACGGCGACCATAAAACCGGCATGGACGATGGCAAAGGCGCCAACACGAACATACGACAGCGTATTACTAAACATGCTGATAAATTTCTCGAAGACCTCCGCCGCGGATTGGATGGCGAAAATCGCCCAGCCGCCCTCAATTTCGAAGCGATGTCCATCCATCCAATGCTTTAAGGGATGAGAGAAGACCACAGCCAATAACAATCCAAGAACACTAAAGAGTTTCGCCAGATTCAACACGATTGGCGGGAATGCGATCACCGGAAAATCAACTCCGGGGAACAAGTTCTTGCCGGCAAACACACTGCCCAAGATTTGAAGCAGGAAGATCAGAAAAGAGACATACAAGAGCCAACCAAACAGGCCATTCGAGTCAAACAGGAATTGCCCCCAGTTCCTGTTTCGCGCGGCGCCAACCAGGTTGAGGAGCATGGCGAGATTCAAGAGGATCGCGCCAATACCCATGGAGAGAAAGAGTATTCCCAAAATGCTGTGGAGTGGCTGGAACAGCACAAATTGATGTGGAATGACCTCTTCGAAGCCAAAGACGCTGCCGAACAGGAGCCCAAAGATCGCGCCGCTGATGCCGCACGCAACGACAGTCTTGCCGGGCAGGAAGAGGAGGACTTTTTTGTTAAAAATCAAGCCCAATAGCGCAAGCAATAAGCCCTGGCCAAGGTCCGGGAACATGATCCCATACAAGAGCGGAAAGGTGACACCAATCAAAAACGTCGGGTCTAGTTCATTGTAGCGGGGTCGCGCATACGTATTTACAAGGAATTCGAATGGCTTGAAATACCAGGAGTTCTCCAGCACCACCGGAACGTTTGATTGTTGCCCTGCATGGGAGACGGGAACCACCTCGATGATAATCTCTTTTGAGGCTCGTTTGAGGTTTTGCTTTAAAGATTCAATCTCGGAAGACGGGGACCATCCCACGACTATATAGGTATGGCGTAACTGACCGAACCGGGCAATGGCATCCGCCGTCACACGGCTAACATGCACGTCACGCCACAACCCGTACAATTCATCCTTATATGCACTGGCTAATTTGTCGCGGTTGCGCTCCAAATCTGCCAGTTTTTGTTTAGTGGTCTCAATGGCCGTGGAAACTTCCTTTACAACTTGCACAGGCGTACCTTCGAATTCATCAGGAAGGGCCACAGGATTCAGGAATGCGCTCCGAATTGCCCGTTCAATCACATCCGAATGGCTTCGCGGTCCAAACAACCAAACAAGCGGCCGCTTGGGATCATCACGTAAGGCGAACAAGGTATATGGGATTCTTGCCAGACTAGTCTCCAGCCGGGTAACTTGATCCGCGGGCATGATCCCTGCGACCGAGTAGAGATATTTAGACTTACGCAGTGCGCCAATTTCATAGTCCAAGTCGCCAATTGGCTGCAATTGCTGAAGTTGATTTCCGAGTTGTTCCAATCTCTTTTTCTCGGCATACATCTGATCTACAGTATCTTTAATCGCCTCTTCGATTCGCTCCACCGTCGCCTGCAGGGCCTCAAAGTTGGGAGTTGAATCGGCTTTTGGTGAACCGGTGTATTCTTCCGTCAGGTTCAAGTTTTGCATCATAATTTGAACACGACGCTCAAGCGCGGAATAACTGGCAGCTTTTTCCTGCCAAATGTTTGCTCCAACACCCTCCACACCTAAAGAGGCGCTGTCGACTTGCTGAAAATTCCCGCGACTCCCCAACACTTTTGTCACAGCCAGCAAGTCTTTGGATGGAACAATTAATTCAATTTCAGTCATTTCTTTCGGAAAGAACATAGCATCTCCATGTACACGGCTGGATTATTATTAATTCAGCGCGCTCGTTTTCAATAACAACTCACAATAATCATCATCAGTCAGGTTTGTAGACTTTGCCTCCACCAGCACAATCAAATCCTGCGCCTCCAAATCGCTTGCCACCAGGAACGCCAACGGAATTCCAATGTGGAATGGACTGCCGATAAACGCGGCAAAGCATTGTTTCAACAGCGCCCGCTTGAGGGTAACCTCAAGTTTGGGCAAACCAACCAACGGATTTTCAAGCAGAGCGTTCACATCAGGAATCCCTGGATATATGCGTGAAATTATCGCAGGGATATCTGCTCCAGCCGCAATGGCGCGAATATCTGAATCCTGCACCTTATAACCAAACGGCAGGGTATAGTTGATTATTTCTTCCTCGGAAAGTTTGTGATAAACCTTATAACGAACCGCCCACATCATATTATTTAAATCAAGGAGAGACCCAATAATCTTGACACCGTGTTCCCGATCCAAGCCGGTAAGTTTCTTGACCTCCGCCCACAACCGGCGCCAATAACTAAGATCCAGGACCACTTCAATTGGGAATAGATTCTGCTCAGTTGAGTAGCGCTTCATGGCGAATGCCAGAGCCTCTTCGTAGGGCGTACCGTTTAGCAACTCTATTGCCGAAGCGATATTGCCCGACTCAACCATTGCCTGGGCAGGGATAACCGTTTCTGTTCCCAATGGAAACAAGACATCGCGTACCCGCTCCCACGAAGAAGTATCGGCTGAACGCTGTACTGCAATAATTGAACGCAAAACAGCTTTCAAATTTCCGACCTCAAAAGAGCGATACAACTGCTTTACAAGTGGACGGGTCTCGACTGGCGCTAATTGCACCACACTGTAATATGATTCCGCCACCCGGCTCCTAATTTGAAGGATTGTCTTGTGCGGATTGATATCTTTATCTTTGAGTCGATCGAGATAGGGACCGTACGGGGTCCCTTTAAGAGACGTAAACAGAGATGAAAAGTCCGGTGTATCACTCAACCGGACAATATCTTGTGAAGAAAGCAAATCAGCGTACATAGCACGCACACGCGCGCTAATTGCCGCGTAACCTGAAACACCACCCGCCATGGTTATGCCCTACCGATCACGCGTTCCAAAACGTAAGCAACGGCTTTATCGAAATTCTTTTTGCTCAATACTTCAAATTCGCTGGACTTGGCGTTAAGCGTAGCGGCAATATCTTTGGCACTTTCCTGGGATTGCGCTTCGGCAATAATTCGGCGAGCTTCCTCTTGCGCCTCAGCTTTTACCCGCGCCAACATAGCCTGAGCCTCTTGCTCGGCTCTTACCGGCATTTCCTGCGCTTCACGTTTTGCCTTTTCCTGGAGCTCCTTCGCCTGTTTTTCGATTTCAAGAACCTGTCGAATATTATTGTCGCTCATTACAACTTAACCTCACTCCATACAGCCGAATTTATTGCGCCAATTGTAAAGGATAATCATGCGGCAAACAAGGGCTGATTCTAAATTGGGGAAATCCGGCAACGATCGAAACAGCCGCCGACGCGTTGGTTCTCTCCATATCGAGATGTGAGCAGGGTTTCGATAAAACTTCCTTCGAGGCCTGCTTAAGTCTGACGATCAAATGGTTCAATTCCCTGACGGCACCCGGCCTGCGATCAGGTAAGTGCGCCGAAGCTGGCCGAACCGAACAATGGCATCCGCCTTTTCTATCTCGAGCACCTGTTGAATCCGTTTTTCATTCACTTTGTTCGCCTCAGCAAGTATAGTTCTGGTCTTGAAGCGCCGCAATTGTAAGGGAAAAGCACTATACAATCAAGGCCTAATTCATCCGAACTATTGGGAATAAAAAGAAGGGTCCGGGCAATGCCAAATCCTTCTTTTCTCCCCAGCAGATATTACCTTAAGCTCTGACGCAGTCCTTCCAACCGGCCGGAGACGGAACTGTCCAAAACCTTGTCTCCTACTTTGATGACCAGCCCGCCTAAAATGGACGGATCCACGCGGAAGGTCACGTTCTGAGCGCCGACTCTGGCAAGCACATCTTTCCTGACCGAATCCTGCTCCGCCGAATTGAGCGGTAACGCGCTAGTCACTTCTGCAGAATCGCCTTTGAAATCCGCGCCTTCCAAAACCACAACCTTGCCGGATTTCACGCCCGAGAAGAATTCGTCGATCAACACGTGCTGTCGTTGTTCATCCAGAGTTTCGCCCACCAGCTTTTGAGCGGCCGCAATCGCCAACGCAGCAACCTGGCCGCGCAAATCGCCCAGAATGCGATTTCGTTCCAACTCGGCTTCAGCAATGGACGACTCGCGCATCTTGACCGAATCGGCCTCCACCGCGGATTTCACATCCTTGGCGGCATTGACCGCGCGTTCGGTCGCGTCGCGAACGATCTTACTCGCTTCCGCCTGCGCCCCCGCCAGAATCTGCGCCGCTTCTTTTTCAGCATCCGCACGCGCGTCCGCCGCGACGCGCGCGTCCTCCAACCCTTGTGCGATCTTCTGCTTGCGCGTTTCCAGCATATTCAACAAGGGCTTATACACCCAGGCATTCAACACGAGGAAAACAATGATGAACGCGATGATTTGAACGATCAGCAGACCGAGATTAATGCCAAGCGCTTCCAATGTTACCTCCCGGCCCTATACGACCTTGAACAGCATCAGGAACGCGATGATCATGCAATAGATCGCGATCGCTTCAGAGAACGCGATGCCGAGCATCATACTGGTCAGCAGATTTCCATAGGCATCGGGGTTGCGGGCCATGCCGGTCAGTGCGCCTTGCACACTCAAACCAACGCCAACCCCCGCCCCCGCCGCGCCGAGCATGGCCAGTCCAGCGCCTACATACCGAGCCGCATCCAGAATACTTCCTTCCATAGCGCCAACCTCCTTAAGAATCTTTCGAATTTAGATCAAATGAGCTTCTGCGTTTTCCACTGCAGGTGCTTCCTTGTGTTCTTCAGAGCCGTGGCCCTGCGTTGCCTGCACCATAAACACCATGGTCAAAATGCCAAATACAAATGCCTGAATAATGCCGACGAACAATTCAAACAACAGAATCATCGACGGCACAATCGAAATTTTTCCCAACAGGGTCGCGATGATCGCGACCAGCACCAACCCGGCGAACATATTTCCAAATAGACGGAAGGCAAACGAAAGGATCTTTGAAAACTCGGAGACGATCTCGAGCAGGCCGACCAGAAGATCCATGACGCCGAAGAAAGGCACTTTAAACACGTTTTTTATGTTGAAAAACTTGCTGAAATAGCCAATGCCATGCGCCTGAATGCCAACCACCTGGGTCATCACAACTGCAATGAGGGCAATCGCCAGGGTAAAGTTCAAATCCACGGAGCCGCCGCGTAAGAAAGGAGCCAGGATGTATTCGCCCTTATCGGCCGATAACAGCGACCAATTCCCAAACAATGGCGCCACGGCATGTCCCTCGCCGGTATGATGCAGTACGCCGATCGACTCAAAGCCCGGAATGAGTTTAAGCAGGTTCACGAACAACACATAAATCATGATCGTCGCGAACCACGGAAAGATGGTCTTTGCCCATTTCGAGCCTGCCGAACCTTCGGTCAGGTTATAGATCAGTTCGAGGAAGGCTTCCATCAAATTGCCGATGCCGCGCGGGGTTAAATCGGAGGCCTCGCTCTTTTTGAGCGACCGGCTGGTAAAATATGCCACCGCCAACAGCAACACAATCGTCAATACGAGCGATGGGATGGTGTTGACCAGATAAAACGGTCCGAACGGAGCCGGGAGCGTGAAGAGCGGCGTTTCCGATAACCGCTCTGCGGCCACAGTGATCTCAGGCTGGATCGGAATAAAGATTCCGCCCAGGATAAAACCTGCGATCATCAGGGCCAGCAGTATCCATCTGCGCCAGGGCCTGCGTTTTGTAGTTTCCAAACAAACCTCCTACAGACTACTCTTTCTTATCGAGCTGAGATGTTATCTTCGACATGGCGCGACGCGAGACAAACAGCATCGCAAGTACAGATAGAGGCGTACCTGCCAGAAGAAACAACAGCGTAAACACCGGCCGCGTACCGAGCACCTTGTCCAACCAAAGCCCGCCCAGCAAAGATACGGCAATGATGATCAGGGTCAGACAGCCGACTTGCGTAATCAAGACGAGCAACAAGTTACTTCCGAAGTTTCGACGATTATCGTTTGGTTGTGTCATATTACACAGTTATAACAAGCCGCCAGAGCGCGCGTCAACGACAACCTAAAAGATCGTCAGAGCCGCCGCATTCGACCACGCGAACCAGGGGCCAAAAATCGTACCGATCAAAATAACGCCAATCGTAAGCACAATCAGCGCAATCGCATACGGAGACGTGACCGGCACAGGATGCCGATCTTCATCCTGCCCCTCCATACGATATAGATACACATATTTCAAAACGTCCAGATAGTAATACAACGCCACAATCGAATTCAGGATGCCGACAATTGCCAGCCAGATCAAAGCCGGATTTCGAATCGCCGCGGCAAACACGAGGACCTTGGCGATGAATCCGCCAAAAGGAGGCATGCCCGCCAGCGACAGAAACGCGGCCAGCATCGCCAGCGCCAACCAGGGCGAACGTCGACTCAAGCCTGCGTAATCCTTGATCTCATCTGAGCCGGTAATACGGCTGAATGCCATAACGATTCCGAAAGCCAGCAAGTTCGTCAAAATATATGCGGCCAGATAGAAAACCACGCTGGCGGTCCCGAACGAAGAAAAAGCGGTCACACCGATCAAGGCATAGCCCGCGTGCGCGATGGAAGAATAGGCCAGCAGACGTTTAATATTGGATTGCGCCAGTGCCAGCAAATTGCCAAGCGTCATGCTGATGACCGACAGGATTGCCATCACAATCACCCAGGATGGGCCAATACCCGGAAAGACAACGGGGAAAAATCTCAACACTACCGCAAAGCCCGCGGCCTTTGACGCGGTCGAAAGAAAACCCGCCACCGGGGTCGGCGCGCCCTGATATACGTCCGGCGCCCAAAAGTGGAACGGCGCGGCAGAAACCTTGAAGCCCAAGCCCACAATAATCAGGAATATGATTCCCAGGGTCAGCATGAACGATGAGCCGCCCGCGATCATGCCTGCCAGCTTATATAAGTCGGTGGCGCCGGTAAAGCCAAAGAGCAGGCTAAAGCCATATAACATAACCGCGGAAGTCATCGCCCCGTAGAGCAAATATTTGAAACCGGCTTCCGTGGAGTATTCATCGGAAAGCATGAAACCGGCCAACACGTAGAGCGGAATTGAAGTCGTTTCAATCGAAAGGTAGAGCATGACCAAATCCGCAGAGGACGCCATCAGGTCCATGCCCAGAGTCGTTGCCAACAGAAGAATGTAGGCCTCGCCGCGCCGTCCGACCTTTTCATGATCCATCAACAGTAAGGCCGTCGCGGCCGCACTGAAGAGGAACAACATCTTGAAAAAGAATCCGAACCAATCGAATCTTAACATTCCGCCGAAAACCGTTTGCGGCTCGGTGGGACGCCCAAAGAGCAAACTCACCAAAATAATGATCAGCAGGCCGCCCGCTGTCACCCAGCCAACGTTCCGGCGGCGTTCTTCTTTCATAAACGGTTCAACGATCAACAGAATCATCCCAAGGATGAGCAATAGGATTTCCGGCAGGATCGCTATAAACATGACCGGCGTATACACTCACGCACCTCCCAAAATACGCAATACGTTATCCACGCCGGTCTGCACCAAAGGCACCAACACAACCGGAAACAGGCCAATGACAATGATCAGTAAGCACATTAGGACAATTGCGATTTTATCGAACGCGCGAAGCGCGGTAATGTGACCTTCGAACTCGGCAGGCATCTCGCCAAAGAATACGCGGCGGATGACCAGCATGATATAAGCCGCGGTGATCACAATGGAGAGCGAAGCAATGATCGCCGCCAACGGGACCTTTTGCCAGACTCCCAAAAAGATGGGGAATTCCGCCACGAAACCGGAGAGGCCCGGCATACCCATCGAGGCCAGGCCGCCAATAATAAATCCGATCGAAGCCAACGGCAGGGCTTTGTTCATGCCGCCTAATTTTGGAATCTCGCGCGTGTGTGCGCGGTCATACACCATGCCGACGACGGCAAAGAAGAGCGCCGTCATCACGCCGTGCGAGAACATTTGCACGCCTGCGCCCGTCAGGCCTTCGCGGTTCAACGTGGAAAGCCCCAGCATCACCAGCCCCATATGCGACACCGATGAAAAGCCGATAACATATTTGAAATCCGTTTGCACGAAAGCGATAAACGCTCCATAAACAACTGCAACGGTCGCAAAGATAAGGATCAGCCACCACCAATATTTCGCGCCTTCGGGCAACAACATAATTCCCACACGCAATGCGGCGAACGCGCCCAGCTTCATCAACACGCCCGCATGGAACATGGAAACGGCAGTCGGCGCGGCTACGTGACCGTCAGGCGACCAATTATGGAACGGCCAGATGCCGCCCAGAACTGCAAAGCCCAGAAAGACCGGCAGGAACCAGATGTCTTGGAAAATGGAGGAAAAACCGGCTTTTTCCAACTCGAGCATATTGAAGGTATATACGCCCGTCTGTTGACCGGCCACCCAGTACATGGCCAGCGCGCCGACCAGCGCGACCACCGAACCGATAAACAGGTATAGAGTCAGTTTCATCGCGGCGTATTCGCGCGTCACCTGCCAGCCCCAGATGACGATCAACAAATACATCGGGAAGACCGCCATCTCATAGAAGAAGAACAACAAGAACAAGTCAAGCGAAACAAAGACGCCGAATACGCCGGTTGCCAGAATGAAGAGGAACGCGAAGAATTCGCGCGGACGGTCTTCGAGACCCCACGAGATCAGCACCCCGGTGAACATCACCACGCCGGTCAATAACACGAGCGGCGCGCTCATGCCGTCCACGCCGACGAAATAGGAAATTCCCAACTCAGGCAACCAGGCCGCCTGCTCGGTGAATTGATAACCCGCTGTGGCTTTATCGTAGCTAAAAAATACGATCACAGAAAGAATCAGCGCCAGCACTGCCGCAGTCAGCGCGACAATGCGAACTTCCTCTTTGCGATTCGCCGGAAAACAAAGGATGATCAGCCCGGCCGCGAGCGGAAGAAAGAGAATTACGCTCAAAAATGGAAAAGTCATGAAATCGCCTCGGTTAGAAGAGCATTGTCACAGCTTTGTTGATCACATCCAAAATCCAGGCGGGCCAGAGACCGATGACCAGTATCAGGGTCATGAGCGGAGCCATTACAACGATCTCACGGGTATTGATTTCCTTAAGCAGATGTTCGCCGTGCGCCCAGTGTTCGTTCAGCGGACCGTGTAATACTTTCTTGAGCGCTTTGAGGATATAGGCGCCGGTCATCAACAGGCCAAGCATGGCGATGGCAGTGAAGACGGGCAGAATGGGTAGAGAACCCCGCACCACGAGAAATTCAGAAATAAAACCGTTCAAGCCGGGCAAACCCAGCGAGGACATGCTGGTGAAAATCAGCAGGCCGCCGTAAACCGGTATCAGAGAGAATAGGCCGCCATATTCCTCCAGGTTGCGGGTGTGCGTGCGTTCATAGAGCACGCCGACCAAAAAGAACATGCCAGCCGCCGATAAACCGTGATTGAACATTTGCAGGACCGCGCCGTTCAATGCGATGGCCGCGTTGGTCGTACCCGCCGCAAGAGCGGCCGCGGCAATGCCCAGCACCACGAAACCCATGTGATTGACCGAGGAATAAGCCACGAGGCGCTTGAAATCCTTTTGACCGAACGAGGCGAAAGCGCCGAATACAATTGCGGCAGTTGCCAACACCGCCAGTGCGGCCGCGAATGTTTTCGCTTCCAGCGGATATAACGGCAGGATGAGCCGCAGAAAGCCGTACGCGCCGAGCTTCAATAACACTCCAGCCAGCAACATCGAACCCGCGGTCGGCGCTTCGGTATGCGCATCGGGCAGCCAGGTATGAAACGGCCAGATCGGCACTTTGACCGCGAATGCAATTACAAAGGCCCAGAATGCAACCGTCTTGACGGTGCTGGCCGGAAAGCCCGCAATGTTCCCGTCAAAGTTAGGCCAAAGCGCAAATAACGCGGGCAAGTCATAGGTCTGAAAAAGAACGCCCAGCAATTGAATCGCCAACAGCAGGCCAAGCGACCCGCCCATTGTATAAATCAGAAACTTGAGCGAAGCATAATTCCGATTGGCGCTACCCCATTGATTGATCAGGAAGTACATCGGCACAAGCCCAACTTCCCAAAAGACGAAAAAGATCAGCAAATCCAGCGCCATGAACACGCCCAACATGCCGGTTTCCAAAAACAAGAAAAGCATCATGTAGGGTTGGACGCGGTCGGTGACGTTGAACGAGGCGAGGATGGCCAGCGGCGTAAGCAACGTAGTGAGAACGACCATTGTGAGAGAGAGACCGTCCACGCCAAGGTGCAGGGAAGAATGGATGGCGTCGTACCACGGATAATTTTCCTGGAATTGAAACCCGCTCGCATCGGACTTGAAATTGATCCACAAAACGATGGACAGCGCAAACGGGACGAGGGAGGCGGCCAGCGCGGCCCAGCGGATCAGGTTGAGATTCTGGCGCGGCAGGAACAGAATCACCAGTGCAGATACTGCCGGAAAAAACAGAATGATGGAGAGCAAATGTGCGGCGATGAAATCCATCTCGGCTCCTACATGCCCATCACAGATTTCAAGAAGTAGACCAGCGCACTGCCGATCACGATCAATGTGACGAGTGAGAACGTCAAATATTGCTGAATGCGGCCTGTTTGAATCGGGCGCATGTTGAAACCTGTCCATTTCACAACTTCGCTTGTGCCGTCACCGAAGAAACGATTAATGACCGGCAGGTCGAAGTAATTGCGGATCGAGGCTCCGATTACGCCTGTCGCATGGCCGATGGCATGCAGGACGCCATCAATCAGCCCGCTGTCGATCCATTTGGATACAAACGTTTCGGAAAGCCAGATCACCGGTTTGATGATAACGGCATCGTAAAGTTCGTCGAAGTAATATTTATTCTTCAACATAGGAATTTGCAATTTATCTTGCGCGGCCGATTGAACGCCGCGATAAGCAAGCCAGCCGGAGAACAATCCGCCGAGCGCGACGAACAATGAAACACCCAGCACGGCCCAGCTAAACGGAGCGGCTTCCGGCATGTGCGCCAAAGTACCGCCTACAAATTCGTGGAACCAACTCGGAGCCAGATGCAGGCCGAGGAAATCTTCCGGGATGCCGACCCAGCCAAAAGTCACGGCAAAGACCGCCAGTACAATCAGCGGCAGAGTCATCGTCCATTTCGTCTCTTGTGCATGCGCGGCAGACGATGTACGTGGTGCGCCGAGAAAGGTCAATGTGATCTGACGCATGGTGTAAAACGCAGTGAGAAACGCGGCAACCGCCAGCGTGACGAAGACGAGCATGTGACCGCCCGCGAAAGAATCTGAAAAGATCTCATCCTTCGACCAGAAGCCGGCTGTGAGAAGCGGAAAGCCTGAAAGCGCAAAGCCGCCAACTAAAAAGGTCCAGAAGGTAATCGGCATTTTCCTGCGCAGGCCGCCCATATTGAACATATCCTGCGGATCGACCTGTTCGCCGGTATGTAACACTCCATGCTCCATGCCGTGAATGACCGAGCCGGAGCCGAGGAAGAGTAGGGCTTTGAAGAAAGCATGCGTCACCAGGTGGAAGGCGGCCGCCACATACGCGCCAACGCCCAGCGCCGAAATCATGAAGCCCAATTGTGAAATCGTCGAATACGCCAGCACGCGCTTGATGTCATTTTGCGCGACGGCGATTGTGGCGGCGAAGATGGCAGTGAAAGTTCCGATAAACGCCACAAAGGTCATTGTGATACCGGTTACGTCAGCTTGAAGGAGTGGGAAAACACGGATGACCATGTAAACGCCCGCGGATACCATCGTCGCGGCATGAATCATGGCGCTGACCGGGGTTGGGCCTTCCATCGCGTCCGGCAACCAGACGTGGAGCGGGAATTGCGCGGATTTACCGATCGTGCCGAGGAAGAGCAATAAGCCTATCCCTCCGGCAACTGAAATGCCGGAAATAAAAGGCCAAAATATGGGCATATGTTCCAGAATCCAATTCGCGAGAACTGGAAAAGCCATTGTGTTCCCCATGCCCTGCAAAACGCTCGCGTCAAAAATATCGCGGAAGCTGAGCGAGCCTGTGTAACTATATAACCAGGCAATGCCGAATAACATAAACACATCGCCGACGCGCGTAGTCATAAAAGCTTTGACGGCGGCATCGCGCGCCGATTTTTTGCCATACCAGAAACCGATCAGCAAATACGAGCACAGGCCCATAATCTCCCAGCCGATGAAGAGCGTCAGCAGGTTATCGGAGATCACCAGCATATACATACCGAACGCGAACAAACCGATGAAGGCGAAGAAGCGCGAGTACATCGGCTCAACCGACGGAACCATGTGCTTGCGACCGTGCTCTTCAACGGTCGCGCCGTGCGGCGGCAGGCCCGGACGATCGTGATCGCCTTTCGGCTGGCCGAAGTTCTGGTAGCCGACGCTATAAATGAAGATCATCAACACAGTCCACGCCACGAAGAACAATGTAATGGCCGAGAGCGGGTCGATCTGCACGCCAATATTGAACCAGCTATGGCCTGTTGGGAACCAGGCAATCGAACTAGCGAACGGATGCGCGCCCAATCCCTCCGCATGAATCGCGTTCCAGAAGACGATCATACTGCCCGCAAATGAAAGCCCCGCCGCGCCGACTGCCAGGCCGTGGCTGAGCGCCTTATTCTTATTCGTGAACAGCACGATTAAAAAGAAGGCCAGGAGCGGCGGTAGTGGAATTAGCCAGATCAAAGTTTCAATCGTCATCGTTACCACTTCATCATGTTAATTTCATCGGCGATCACCGTGCTCATACGGCGATAGACCGAGATCACCAGCGCCAAACCGACGGAAACCTCCGCGGCGGCAACCGCCAGAACGATTATGACAAAAACCTGTCCGTTCATTTTCAAAGGTTCGAGATAACGCCAAAAAGCGGCCAGATTGATATTCACCGCGTTGAGCATCAACTCGATGCCCAGTAAAATCGCCACCGCATTCTTGCGCGCCAGCACACCGAACAGGCCTATGCTGAACAGCGCGGCGGAAAGAGTTAGATACCAGGAAAGAGGAACCATCCAAGCTCCTATCTACGATTGAAAGCGATATAGACTGCGCCGATCAATGCGGCCAGCAACAGGACCGAAGCGACTTCGAACGGCAGGACGAAGGCATTCGGCGCGATCAGCGCCTCGCCCAGCGCGGCCATCGAATCAAAACCGGACGGCAAGCTGGGTGCCGTCATCGAGAAATCGCTCCAACTCCTCAGCAGAAAGAACAGCCCCGCAAAGGTCAGTACGGCAACGACGGCGCTCGCCCACCAGGCCGAATTCAACTGCGGGCCGCGGTCGAGCAATTCCCTGCGTGTGAGCATAACCGCAAAGATAAACAGGATCGCAATCGCGCCGATATAGACCACAACCTGCACCACCGCCAAAAAACTGGCGTTGAGCAGGGCGAATAGCACCGCCACGCCAAACAGCGTAGCCACCAGCCAAAATGCGGCATGAACCATGTTGCGCGTCGTCACTACCATCAGCGCGGAGCCGAGAGTGACGAACCCGACGACCAGAAAAATAATTTGTGCAAAAGTCATATCTGCTCCACCGAACTCTTTGGCCGTACAACTCGAACCGTCAGCCGTTTTGGGGCAATGAACCATTAATTCGGCGCGGTTTGCGCCGTAACCTGCGATTCTTCCACTTTCGCGTGTTCGCGCCGGCTGATGGAACGCGCAATCTCCAACGCGATCCATCCGAGCGCCACATTCGACAGGAACATGACCGAAGTGTAGATCCAGGTTGGGGTCCCGCGCAGAAGCGCATGTAATAATGCAGTCATCATCAACAGGATGAAAGCCAACGGCGTGAGGAATTTCCAGTTGAAGGCCAGCATGTGATCGATGCGGATGCGCATCATGGTGTATTTGACCCACATGATGATCCAGTAGCCGATCAGGGCCTTGAATAATAGAATCGGCACGGCGAAAAACGGGCTGACTTCTTCAAGGCCGAAGAAACGGTAACCGCCAAAGAACAGGATTACCCAAAAACCGCCGAATGTAAATGCGTGCAGTAATTCGCCCGCGTAGAACATCCCAAACTTCATGCCGGAATATTCGGTGTTGTAACCCGAGACCAATTCCGACTCCGCTTCATTCATATCGAACGGAGCGCGCCCAAGTTCCGCGATGGCCGCGATCAAAAAGATCAGCGCGCCGAGCGGCGAAAGCACCACATACCACGGAGTCTGCGCCTGAGTAATGGCATTCATGCCCATCGAACCGGCGTAAATGGTTGGGATCAGCAAAATCGTCACCATCGGAATTTCGAACGAGACCAGTACGGCCACCTGACGAAACGCGCCCAACAGTGCATATTTGTTATAAGATGCCCAGCCGGCCATGATGATGGACAATGTGCCGATGGCGCCTGCCGCGATCAAATACAGCGCGCCGACGTTCAAATCCACGTTCAGGATGACCGGCGCAAGCGGAATAATGGCCCATAAAATCAACACCGACATCATCGAGAGAATCGGCGCGAGGTTGAACATCACGCGGTCGGCTTTGACTGGCGTGATGTCTTCCTTGATCAGGAGTTTGATAATATCCGCAAAGGGTTGGATCAAACCGAAAGGTCCGAGGCGATTCGGGCCCAGGCGGTCTTGAAAACGCGCCACCACTTTGCGTTCCACCCAAACGAGGAAGATATCCACAATCATGAGCAGGGCGATCAAAACGAATACGCCCAGGAAGTCCACCAGCACCGCGGCGCCAATCGAAGGCATACCCCAGCCGGTTAGAAGTCCCGTCAGCCAATCAGCCGCTAATTTAAGGGGATCGTTCCAGAAACTCATGAATCTGCTCCTCATAGAAAGAGAAGGCTGAGAGGATCAACCTGTCAGCCTTCTCCATGCTAATCGAAATCTATACCCACTCCAGCATTCCCTTGCGCCAGGTATATATCAACCCCACCACTAAAATAGTGATAAAGACAATCCCTTCCAAAACCGCGAAAAGCCCCAATTGACCGAGCTTCACCGCCCACGGAAACAGAAACACGGTCTCGACATCGAAGACAAGGAACACCAACGCAAAAATGTAATATTGAACTTTGAATTGAATCCAATTGTCGCCTACCGTTTCGATCCCGCACTCGTAGGTTGCCTGTTTAAGCGGATTCGGTTTTTTCGGCCCTAAAATAGCGGCCGCGCCAATGGCGCCAATCGGGATGATCAACCCAACTAAAAAGAAGAAACCGACCAAAAGCCACTCGTTCAACTTAGCGCTCCAGCGTCAAGTATGCCCTACAGGCGGCTATTGTAACATAGGGAATAAATAGGGGAATTTATTTTATAACTATTTTTCAGGTGATTTTTGTCACCAATTTGCCGCAACGCACTGTCCCTCAAGAACGATTGGTTCGGCCTTTTTTTCTTAGGCCCAAAATAAACTTGATGATATCCTTGAAAAACGGAAAACCGACGATGCCCCCAATGAACGAACCGATCGCGCCGGTTGTACGCGCCAAATCGGCGGAAAGACCGAAGAAACTCACCGCTTCCATCTCGACCGGTTGGGCTGATACCACAATTTGGCTGGCCTGCCCGCTGACTTTATCCACGAACTGCAGGAACAGCCAGGCCGTGCCGCGATATCTGCCTGTTCCCTGCGGACGCACACTCCAATAAAATGTGGCAGACTGGCCCGGTTCGAGGGGCTCGCTGATCATCTCGGGCGGTCGAATCTCCATGCCAGCCATATCGAGCCGCGCCTGTACGGTGACATAATGCGTCTCGTAAAGATTCGGGATCTGGACCGTTTTCCCCACGATGACGTTGCCGCCGATCTGCGCGGTCGGCGTAACGTTTCCGAGATTGTCCACTTCAAGCGTGAGCCGAATTACATCCGAATCGCCGACGCGCATCTTCGGCGGAAATTCCAAAGTGACGCGGCGTTGTTCGGGAATGGCGGGTTGAGGCGCAGGCGTGCCAGCTTCCAGCGGAGTCTCGCTGACTGGCGTGGCTGTTAGAGCAGATTCAACCGCTCCTGTCGCGACTGCCAGGGCTTGTCTTGTCCCTGTGGCCTGTGGAGCTTCGCCCGGCGCAGGCATTAATGGTGCGGAACTGCCGCCCGAGCAGGCAAAGATAAAAAGCAACGCAACTGCGAGGCAGAGGAAAATGATTCGGCGTGAAAACATGGCCGGGTTCATGCAAACAGGTTGAAGAAGGGAACGAACGAAGAGGGCGTCGGGAGCGAAATACTGTCGGATGGAATCGTCAAAATGTGGATCGTACGCGCCGCGGGCCAGATTCCCCAAATCAAAAGTGAAAGGGAAAAGGCCAGAATGACTATTGCCGCGGCCAGACGCCAATTGGCTTTCATACGGCGATTATACACTCCCCGATATTCAATTTGATTAATATTCCAATCGTTTTTCGCAATCGGCGATCAGGCCTCATCGAAAAAGCCCATCGCTGGAACAGCAAAGATTAGCGACGACTGCAATTTAATTGATTTGCTGTACAATACCTGAGTCGTAATCTTTCGTCCATGCAAAGTCTGTATAAACTTCTTTACAAAGGATAAACATGCCAACTTATCCACCCGAACCATTCCGCATCAAAGTCACTGAACCGATTCGTCTCATCTCACCCGAAGAGCGCGAAGCGGCGTTGAAAACCGCAGGCTACAATTTGTTCTCGATGAAAGCCGAGGAAATTTACATCGATCTTCTCACCGATTCCGGCACAGGCGCCATGAGCCAAGAACAATGGGCGGCGCTGATGCGCGGCGACGAATCGTATGCAGGCGCGCGTTCATATTACCGGCTCAAAGCCGCGGTGGAGGATATTTTTGGGTTCAAACATTTCGTTCCCACCCATCAAGGGCGCGCCGCGGAAAATATTTTGGCGGCGTGCCTCGTCAAGCCCGGGCAGTACGTTCCAAGCAACATGCACTTCGACACCACCGATGCCAACATCCGCGCGCGCGGCGGGCGTCCCACGAATCTCATCATTGACGAAGCCTTCGACCCGGCTTACCTGCATCCTTTTAAAGGCAACATGGACATCGCCAAACTGCGCAGTTTCATCGAACAAACCGGCGCGGATAAAATTCCGTTCGGAATGATCACGGTCACCAACAACGCCGGGGGCGGCCAGCCCGTTTCGATGGAAAATATCAAAGCCACTGCCGCGGCTTATCACGAATACAAAATCCCCTTCTTTATCGACGCGGCGCGCTACGCTGAAAACGCTTATTTCATTAAATTGCGCGAAAAAGGATACGAGACCAGATCGGTGATCGAGATCGCCCGGGAAATGTTCTCTTACGCAGACGGCATGACCCTCTCCGCCAAGAAAGACGCCATCGTCAATATCGGCGGATTGCTGTGCATGAACGACGAGAAGCTCTTCGAGAACGTCAAGAATGAATTGATTTTACGCGAGGGCTTTCCCACTTACGGCGGACTCGCCGGGCGCGATCTGGAGGCGATGTCCGTCGGGCTATACGAAGGACTCGACGAAGCCTATCTCGCCTACCGCATCGCGCAAACCGCTTATTTGGTGACTCGTTTAAACGAAGCGGGCATTCCCACCATTCAACCCGCCGGCGGGCACGCGGTCTATGTGGACGCGGCCGCTGTATTTCCGAACATTCCGCAGGCCGAATTTCCCGGCCAGGCGCTGGCAGTTGAATGGTATCGTGAAGGCGGAATCCGCGGCGTGGAAATCGGCTCGGTGATGTTTTCCTATCCCGATCCGGATTCCGGGAAAATGATATATCCAAAACTCGAATTATTGCGCCTCGCCATCCCGCGCCGAACCTACACTCAAAGCCACATGGATTACGTGGCCGATTGCGCGGCGCGCGTCAAAGCGCGCGCCGACAAAGTGCGCGGTTATAAATTCGCCTACGCGCCGAAATTATTGAGGCATTTCACCGCGCGGTTCGAGCCGCTGTAATTCTCCGCCGCGCTGACTGCGAAATTTAGAACATGACTCGCTGGCTTGATCCTCAACCGATTCAAGTCCCCGCTTCTTTCGAAGACTTGAAACTGCCTCCGCTCATCGCGCGGACTCTCGTCCGACGCGGCATCACGAGCGCGGATTCGGCGCGCGCGTTCCTTCATCCCCAAGCGCTTCCATCCACTCCATTTCCAGGAATCGAGAACGCGGTGGATCGCATCCTATTAGCCGCGCGCAAACACGAAAAAATATGCGTCTGGGGCGATTTCGACGTGGACGGGCAGACTTCCACCACCCTGCTGGTTCAAACATTGCAAGCCGTCGGCGCGGACGTTATCTATTACATTCCGATTCGCGGCAAGGAGAGTCACGGCGTTCACATCGAAAGCCTGAAGCCAATCATTGATGGCGGAATCAGTTTAATCGTCACGTGCGACACGGGCATTACCGCGTACGAAGCCATTGAGTACGCCAACTCGCGCGGCGTAGATGTTGTTATCACAGATCATCACGACCTGGGCGAAACACTGCCCAACGCAAAAGCCATCCTTAATCCCAAATTATTGGCAAAAGATCATCCGCTCGCAAATTTGGCGGGCGTAGGTGTAGCTTACAAATTGGCGGAGGCGCTGACCGAGAATCAAAGCCTACAGCCCAACGTCCTGCTCGATCTCGTTGCACTCGGCCTGATCGCCGATGTGGCTTTGCTCAAAGGCGAAACGCGTGCGCTTGCTCAAAAAGGAATTCTGGCTCTGCGCGAAACAAATCGTCTTGGGTTGAAAGTGATGGCTGAATTATCCGGCACAAATCTCGAAACACTGACGGAAGAGACCATCGGCTTTACATTTGCGCCGCGCCTCAACGCGCTGGGACGATTAAGCGACGCCAACCCTGCGGTTGAATTTCTGTTGACGCAAAATGCAGGTCGGGCGCGCGTGCTGGCCGCGCAGATCGAAGGACTCAACGCACAACGCAAATTGCTCACTTCGCAAGTCTATCAGGCCGCCGAATCGCAATTGCGCGAGAACTCAAATATCCTGACGGAGCCAGCCATCGTTTTGTCTCATCTCGATTGGCCCGGCGGCGTGGTGGGCATTGTGGCCAACAAGCTGGTCGAACGCTATCACAAACCGGCCTTCCTGCTCTGCGAAGCGGAGGATGGAATCTTGCGCGGATCGGCGCGCTCGATCGAGGGCTTGCACATCACCGAAGCCATCGCCGCAAACAAGGAATTTCTGCTCGGTTTCGGCGGTCATCCAATGGCGGCAGGTCTGTCGCTCAAGAAAGAAAATCTGGCGGGTTTTCAAAAAGGACTCAACCGATCCGTTGAAAAGCAATTTGGCGAGATCGTCGCCGAAGAACCCGCCCTGCAAATCGACGCGTGGTTGTCAATCCAAGAGATCAGCCCCGAATTGGCCGAGACACTCGAGTCGCTGGCGCCGTTCGGCGCAGGCAATCCGCAATTGATTCTGGCGGCGCGCAATGTAACGTTGAAGTCGGTTAAAGAAATCGGAAAAACAAAAGAGCATCGTCGTTTGATCGTGGCCGATGAAGCCGGATCGGAGCAGGACCTCTTGTGGTGGAACGGCGCGGGCGAAGAACTGCCGGAGGAAGGCAGTCTTCTGGACGTGGCCTTTACTTTACGCGCTGGCGCATATCGCGGTCAAAAACAACTGACGCTTCAATTCAAAGAATATCGGGTCGTGCAGGAACCGGCGGTCGAAATTAAAAAGCCGAAGTTCGCTGTGATCGATCTGCGCTTGCAGGCCGGAAAGTTCAAATCGCTGAACGCGCAAATCTTTGCGGAGGGCGAACAGAAGAAACAAACGAACGGCACGGAT
This sequence comes from uncultured Anaerolineaceae bacterium, assembly GCA_964502095.1. Lineage (GTDB taxonomy): Bacteria > Chloroflexota > Anaerolineae > Anaerolineales > Villigracilaceae > JACPVF01. The sequence goes on along the minus strand of CAZCUF010000002.1, from coordinate 70,702 downwards.
CGCTTTCATCTTTCGCCTGCCGATGAAGTGACGATTTATACGCCTCCGCCCGGACCTGCCGAACTGCGCGCGCTTATGAGCCGAGTCCACCCGAATAAGGTGTACCTGGCGGCCTCCGCGCTGGAGGAGGAAAAACCGGAGGTGTTCCTGACGCGCCTGGCTGGCCTGGCAAGGTTCGCGTTGAATCGGCGCGGCGGGAAGACGACCATTCAAGAGTTGGCCGCAGCCATGTCCGCGCGCGAGGCCGCGATCCAAATCGGGTTGGAGTGGCTCAAGGCGGGCGGCCATCTCAAGGTCGAGGTGGAAGCGGACGACGTCACACTCGAAGCTGGAGATTCGGAATCCAATCCATATTTGCAAAAGGAACTATATATCGCATTGAAAGGTGTACTTGCTGAAACGGCCGCCTATCGCGCGCACTTTGCGCGCGCGGAGGCTGAATCGCTGTTCAAAATATAATCATGAAACGAAAACTTCCCGAACACGGCTGGTGTTTTGTGTGCGGAACCGAAAACCCGCACAGTATTGGTCTCACTTTATGGGTGGACGATGAAGGCGTGCTGACTTCCGAGTTCAGCTTGAATAAAGCCCAGCAAGGGCCGCCCGGATTGGCGCATGGCGGCGCATCGGCGGCCATCCTCGATGAGGCCATGGGCCTGGTGGTGTGGGCCGCGGGCCTGAAAGTGGCCGCCGTCAACTTGAACGTCAATTATCACAAGCCTGTGCCGCTGAATCAGCCGCTGAGACTCGAAGCGCGCATCCGCGAACGAGGCGAGCATAAAGTTTTTTCATCCGGTGAAATTTACCTATCGGATGGAACAGTTGCCGTCAGCGGAAATGGGATCTATGTAGTTGCGCCCCAGCTTTTTAAGAATGTAACTGCCGAGAATTTCGAATAATCGGTCACATAAACCATACACAAAAAGAGCCGAAGGAAATTCATCAGCTCTTTGTCACTACTCCCTATGGCTGACTCTGCCAAAGCGGGCATGGACCAGTTTCGCCAGCGCGTCCACCGGCAATTTGATATCCAGTCCCCGCTGACCTCCGGAGATGTAAATCTCGGCGTACTGTTGCGCGTCGATATCAATCACCACTTGAAAACCTTTGTTGATCAGCGCCAGCGGAGAGATTCCGCCCGCCTGCAAACCCGTCAACTGCTCGGCCTCGCGCTCAGTGGGCAAATGTACTTTCTTCTCGCCGAGAAACGCGGCTAATAGTTTTAAATCTACAGTGGACGGTCCGGGCACAACCGCCAGGATCGGCTTGCCGGGTTTCTCGCGCTTGATCACAATCGTCTTGAATACCTGCTCGGGCGGCACACCCGTCAACTTGGCGACCTCGATAGCGCCCAATTTCTCGGGCGGGAAAACATGCGCTTCATAGGGAATCTTGCGCGCATCGAGCAGGCGGGTAACATTATTGACAATTGAAGACATTCATACTCCACAGGGCTTTTTCATTATAAACAATAGACAGCCGGCCGTGCAGAATTCTTGGCCGGGTTCGAGGGTAAAATAAGCCTGATGAAAACCACTCTCGCCGCCATCCCGCTGGAAAAATTGATGGAACAACTGACCGACAAATACAATCTTGCCGACCGCGAGGTGATTCAGCGCGCCTACCGGGTTGCGGAAGAGGCGCACCGCGAACAAAAGCGCGCCTCCGGCGAGCCGTATATCAATCACTGTCTGTCGGTGGCCAGCATACTGGCTGAACTACAAGTTCCGCCGGAAGTAATTGTGGCCGGACTGCTCCACGATACCGTGGAGGACACCAGCGTCACACTGGAGGATATCCGCCGCGACTTCGGCGATACAGTTGCCACACTCGTTGACGGAGTCACCAAGCTGACCAATCTGCCGCGCGTCTCGCGCGGCGACCAGCACGCCGGACGCGACAATGTTCAAACGGACGAGAAAGCCGTTATTAGCCAGTCCGCCGCAAAGAGCCGCCGCGCCGACCTGGTATCCGAGACTCTGCGAAAGACATTTCTCGCCATGGGCGACGACGTGCGCGTGGTGCTCATCAAACTGGCCGACCGCTTGCACAATATGCGCACACTCGGCTACATGCCGGAGCAAAAGCGCATCCGCATTGCGCAGGAAACGCTCGATATTTTCGCACCGCTTGCCAACCGGCTGGGCATCTGGCAGATCAAGTGGGAATTGGAGGACCTTGCGTTCCGCTACGTGAATCCTGAAAAGTATAAGGAGATCGCCGAACAACTGGCGCAACGCCGGCCCGAACGCGAAACGCAGATCGAAACCATCAAGGAAAGACTCGTCAAATTATTGCAGGACAACAATATAAAAGTGGAAATCAGCGGGCGGCCAAAGCATATCTACTCCATTTACAAAAAAATGAAACAGAAGGACAAGCCGTTCGATCTCGTGCGCGACGTGCGCGCCGTGCGCCTGATCGTACCGGACGTGCCCTCCTGTTACGCGGCGCTGGGCGTCATCCACACGCATTGGCGGCCGATCCCGGGCGAATTCGACGATTACATCGCCGCGCCGAAAGACAACTTTTATCAATCCCTGCATACCGCGGTCATTTATGACGACAAGCGTCCGCTTGAAGTGCAGATTCGCACCAACGAGATGCACCAGAACGCGGAGTATGGCATTGCCGCTCATTGGCGCTATAAAGAAGGCACCAGGCGCGCGGACAAGAACTACGAACAACGCATCAATTGGCTGAGGAACATGATGGAATGGCGTTCGGAAGTGAAGGACGCCGCCGAATTCGTCGAGTCGATGCAGTCGGATGTGTTCAAGGACCGCGTTTACGTCTTCACGCCGCGCGGCGACATCATTGACCTGCCCGCAGGCTCCACGCCGATCGATTTCGCCTATCACGTTCATACCGACATCGGCCATCGCTGTCGCGGCGCGCGCATTAACGGGAAACTTGTCCCGTTGTATCAGGAATTGAAAACCGGCGACCAGGTTGAAATCCTGACCGCGAAGCGAGGCGGACCGAGCCGCGACTGGTTGAATCCGAATCTGGGGCTGGTCAAAACCCAGCGCGCCAAATCGAAGATCCGCTTCTGGTTCAAGAAACAGGAAGATGAACAGAACCTGTCGCAAGGACGCGTCACGCTCGAACGCGAAATGCAGAGACTCAGCATCAAAGACCTCAACTTCGAGAAGATGGCCCGCCGGCTCAATTACAAAAATCCGGATGAATTATTTATCGCCCTGGGATGCGGCGATCTGTCGGTCAATAAAGTCATCAAGGAATTTTCGGATACGGAAGAGAACACCGATATTCTTGCCGCCACTGCCGTCCCGTCTGAAGCCACCTCCACCGACGCCGTGGAAGTGGTGGGGTTGAAAGGTTTGTATTCCACCATTGCGCGCTGTTGCAACCCCACGCCCGGCGATCAGATCGTCGGCTACATCACACGCGGCAGAGGCGCCACCATTCACCGGCAGGATTGTCCGAATATTCTGCGCCTCAAAGACCGCGAACGACTTTTGCAGGTAGGCTGGGGACATGCAGAGCGCACCTTTCCGGTTCCGATACAAATCAAAGCCTATGATCGTCAGGGTTTGATGGGCGATATTTCCAACTTGCTGGATGGCGAGGGCGTTAACATTGTGGATGTCGGCGTAAAAGTCAATCGCAGTCTGGCAGATTTGAATTTGATCGTCGAAGTGCGCGACCTGGCACAACTCAGCCGCATTTTGACTCGCATCGAGAATCTTCCGAACGTCATGGAAGCACAGAGAGCAAACCCAGGCTGAGAATAAAACCGGGAAGCAAAAACGGGGAATTCAAATCGTTCGCTTGCCTGTTCCATCACGTATTGCCTCCCACGCGCGCAGTGGTATAATCTCGCCGCCTTGAAATGAATTTACTCAGTGTGGTCGAGGCGCGCGAGCGCATCTTATCTCACTTTCAACCTGTCGCGGCGGAACGATTACCTCTGGCTGAATGCTCTCAACGCGTGCTGGCTGTGGACGTTGCCGCGGCCGCCGATCTCCCCCCATTCGACAATTCATCCATGGACGGATTCGCCGTTCAAGCCGCGGACTTGCTCGAAGCCGCGCCCGCTTCACCGCGCACCTTACGCGTGGTCGCCGATATCCCAGCCGGTTCCCAGCCGACGATTGTTCTCATGCCCGGCCAAGCCGCGCGCATTATGACCGGCGCGCCGCTTCCGCAAGGCGCGGACGCGGTAGTGCCTGTGGAAGATACCGATTTCCAAAACCGCGCCGCGGGAGCCCCTGCGCCCGAACAAGTGCAGGTCTTTCAGTCGGTAAAGCCGGGAGATTCAACCCGTCCGCGCGGCATGGATGTACGCGCGGGTAGTATCGTCCTGCGCGCCGGCCGCGTACTCAAAGCGCCCGAACTCGGCCTGTTGGCGATGCTCGGAGAAGCCGAAGTTTCCGTCCATCGCAAAGCACGCGTAGCTTTGCTCTCCAGCGGAGACGAGTTGGTCCCAGTGGACGAAGCGCTCACGCCTGGCAAAATCCACGATTCAAATTCCTACATGCTGGCGGCTTTGCTCGAAAGCGCAAATGTGGAAGTGCTTCACCTCGGCGTAGCCGCGGACCGCCGCGAGGCAGTCGAAGCTCTGCTGGCGAAAACCATCGAATTAAAAGCGGATTTGATTCTCACCTCGGCGGGCGTGAGTGTGGGCGCGTTCGACTATGTAAAAGAAGTGATCGAGGCAAACGGCAGGCTGGATTTTTGGCGCGTGAACATGCGCCCGGGCAAGCCCCTCGCTTTTGGGGAATATCGCGGCATAAAACTTATCGGACTGCCGGGCAACCCGGTTTCAGCATTCGTGGGCTTTGAAGTTTTCGTGCGTCCCGCGCTCGGGCGGCTGAGCGGATCGGGCACGGCCAGCAGGCCAACGGTCCGCGTGAGGCTCGGCGAGGAGATCGAATCCGACGGGCGCGAAAGTTATCTGCGCGCCGAAGTCCGCGAGGAAAACGGGGTCCCCACCGCGTATTTGAGCGGCCATCAAGGCTCGGCCAATCTGCTTGCGCTCACCCGCGCAAACGCTTTACTTATTATCCCCGCTGGTGTAAAATCTGCGCCTGCTCACAGGGAAGTAGACGCATGGATGTTATGAGGCCTCATGGATAAATGGTATTACCGCATCTCAGTTGGGCTGGCGATCCTTGGTTTGCTTGTTTCGATTTACATGACCATCTACAAACTGACCAATAACGAAAGCATGTGTATTGGGAACGGGGGATGCAGTGTCGTCAACAACAGCGTTTATGCGGAAGTAAACGGCATCCCCGTGGCTGTGATCGGAATGATCGGCTACGGCGCGCTGCTGGCCGTTCTCTTCCTTGAAACCAAAGGCGGCTACTTCGCCGACAACGGCCCGATCCTGTTCTTCGGCATGGCACTGACGGGCTTCCTGTTCACTCTCTGGCTGATCTATGTTGAGATCGTTCTGATCAAGGCTCTTTGTCCTTTCTGCCTCACCTCGCAGATCTCGATGACGATCATCTTTATTTTGTCAATTATCCGGCTGGTACGCCAGCCGCAAAACTAGGAGGATGAATGCCTCGTATTAAGTGTCACTATATGGATTGCGTGTTTCTGGATGAAGGTTATTGCAGTGCCGCCGCCATCGAACTGGACCCCGATACGGGTTGCGCCACTTACACTCCGTCGGAGGGCGCCGCGGCTGAAAGTTGGGATGAAGACGAAGAACTCGAAGAATGGGATGAGGATGAGGCGGAAGAAGACGACGAAGACTGGCTCGACGAAGACGAGGACGAGTTCTAGCGCATCGCTCCGCCCCGATAATTGATTCCGTAAAAGAGACTTTCCACCACCCGGAAAGTCTTTTCTATTCCGCGGCCTCGGCAAAATGGTACAACAACACGCTGGCCGCCACAGCCAGGTTCAATGAACTAACGCGCCCGCGCATGGGCAGGGACAGAGTCGCATCACAGGCGGCGAGCTGTTCTGCGGATAGCCCCTTTTGCTCGCTTCCCAAGATAAGCGCCCAGGGCGGACTCGGAGTGAAATCGCGATAACTTGACGAAGCGTGCGCGGAGGTGCCGATCAATTGGATATTTTTTCGGCGCGCCCAACTCACAAACTCCTCGAATGAAGTTTGTACGATGGGCTTCCAAAACAACGTGCCCATACTGGCGCGCACAACGCTGGGATGATACAGATCCACGCCGCCATTCAGGAGCAGTAACCCGGCCGCGTCCACTGCATCCATACTGCGCAGAATGGCCCCCACGTTGCCCGGGTCTTGCGGCGAAACGAGGGCCACAAGCCGCCCAAGATTCTCCATTGCATTAAAGCCCGCATGCCGCTGACGAACCACAGCGAGAATGCCTTGTGGATTTTCCTTCTCGGTCAACGAATCCATCACTTGCGCGGAAACAGGTTGCAGTCGCAGGGAGAGGCGGGACGCGCGTTCGAGCAAATCGCGCGCGAAGCCGCCCGTCAGCACATCCGGCGCATAGATCAACGCATCCACATCCCAGCCGGATTCAAGCGCTTCGCCCACATGATGCAAGCCCTCCACCAAAAACATATCGGTTTCGGTGCGCGCCTTTTTGTGCCGCAGTGCGCGCGCCTGCTTGACCAACGGATTGGAGAGGCTGGTGATCGTGAGCGAAGAATCCATGCAACGATTGTATCCGAAAAGAGAAACCCCGCCGATCGGCGGGGTTTCTCTGCGGGTTTTTTACTTCGCAACGACAGTCATCTTGGCGACCATGCCTGCCGCGATATGACCGGGCATGGAACAAACCACCTGATAGTCGCCGGGTTGGGTCGGCGCAGTAAACGTCTCGGTCTGGGACGTGCCGGGCTGTGCATCCAGCTGGTAATAAACATTCGGCTTATCCTGATCGTCGAAGGTATCGCCGGCAGTAGTGCCATACTTCATAATCACAAAGCTGTGCTCGACCGTGCCTCCGTTCTTGGCATTGAGCGTGATCTGCTGGCCGGCCGGGACGACGAATGTGCTCGGCGTAAATTGGAACTCCGTCATGGTGACATTGATCGTAGTGCTGGACGCGGTGCCGCCGCCACCGCCACAGGCGGAAAGTACCAGCGAAACCCCTAAAATAAACACAACCAAACTAGAAATCTTTTTCATAACAATCCTTTCGACCAATAAGAATTTCGTTCTCCGCGCGGATTATACTGCGGTTTGTTTCGATAGAATGTCCTGAATCAACCATTGCTGTCTCTTGTCAATATTTTTCTTAGGCTGTCTTAACCTTGCGCCGCCGGGCATCTCATCCATGCGAAATAAACAAAATTGAGTAGAATCGTCCCATGCACATTCGCAAATACGCGCTGGGCCTTCTTTTGCTATTGACTGCCTGCGGAACCGGAGAAGGTTCGGCTCAAGCCATCGCAATTTCAGACGGCGCGCAAATTCATACCATTTCAGCGTCTGTAGCGACTCCGGCAGAATTGATGATTCAAGCCGGCATTCTGCTCGGACCAAACGACCGCGTGCTGGCAAACGGAATTCCTACCGCGCTCGATCAGACTCTGCCTCAAGCTGGTTCCGTTATATTACAGGTCCGCCGCGCCTTCGCGCTGACTCTGATCACGCCAAACGGACAGCAGGCACTGCAAACCGCCGCAGAGACGGTCGGCGATGCATTGCACGAGGCGGGCATCTCGTTATACGAGAGCGATTTTATTGATCCGCCTGTTGATACGCCGATTGATAAACCCTTAACCGTCAATTACATTCCGTCGCGCGAGTTAACTGTCGTTACGCATGCGGGTTCCGTCCAAATCCGCTCCGCGGCGCGCACGGTCGGCGAAGCATTGGCCGAAGCCGGGATTCCGCTCCTCGGGCTGGACTACAGTCAACCGTCCGAGAATGAAGCGTTGCCCAACGATGGACAGATTCACGTAGTGCATGTCAGCGAATCGGTTGTGCTCGCACAAAAGCCGATCGCGTTCCAAAGTAAATTCGAAGCTTCGGCCAATGTGGAACTCGATCAACAGCAAATTCTACAGCCGGGCCAAACCGGACTCTCGGTAAGCCGCGTACGAATCCGTTATGAAGATGGGCAGGAAGTATCGCGCCTGACCGAATCGGAAACTGTCGTGCGCCCGCCGCAAGACCGCATCGTCGGTTATGGCACAAAGATCGTCACGAAAACCGCCACTGTGGACGGTGTAAGAATCGAATACTGGCGCGCAGTACAGATCTTTGCCACCTCGTATTCGCCGTGCCGTTCCGGCGGAAACCAATGCTACCCCGGCACAGCCAGTGGATTGCCGGTGAAGAAGGGCGTGGCGGCGGTCAACCAAAACTGGTACAGTTATATGAACGGACAACAAATTTACGTCACCGGTTATGGCAAGGCAGTGATCGCAGACCTGTGCGGCGGCTGTGTGGGCAAACCGTGGATCGACCTGGGCTACAGCGATAACGATTATGTGGGCTGGGGAAGTTGGGTGACGGTTTATTTTCTCACGCCCGCGCCGCAAACTATTTTATATGTACTGGAGTAGCCGTTCCACGCATGCCGCGCATCAACATCCTGAAATCACTTTGGGCAGGCTTGCACCGGCGCGCTGAAAACAAATTGCGGTTAACGAGAAATTCCGAATGACGCGCTCGCAAAAGTTCTTTATCGGTTTCCTTGCCGTCCTCGCCTGCGGCCTGCTGGGAACAGTGCTTTATTACGGCGCGCAGGCGTATGCATCCTGGTCGCAACAACCGCTTGGGCCCGCGCTTTCCAACGCCACGCCCTGGTCACTGCCTGCCACCTGGACAGCCTCGCCTACCACGAGTTTCCAGACTTCCGGGTTCACGCGTCCCAAAAGCACCATGATCGCCGCGCCCGCCGCCAGCACATCTTCGTTCACGCCGCGCTGTGGCGGCCCGGCTGTGATGAATCTATTGGCCGTTGGCTCGGACTATCGCGGTAACGGCTATCTTTACGGCCTCGGCGATGTGATCCGTGTGGTGCGCGTGGATTTCGTCACGCCGAAAGTTACCGTGCTGGAATTTCCGCGCGACTTGTGGGTGCAAATCCCGGATATTGCCGACGACTTGAACGGACAGGATCACGAAAAATTGAATCAGGCTTATCTATATGGCAACAAGGGATTCGGTTATACGGACGACCCCGCACAGGGGCCGGGCCTAATGGCGCGCACGCTGGCGCTTAACTTCGGAGTCCGGCTCGATCATTATGTGGCCGCGAACATGCACACCTTCGTCAACATTGTGGACGCGGTGGGCGGCATCGATGTCAACCTGCCGGACGGCCTCGATGGCCGCGCAGGCCAGGATCAAAGCGAACGGCTGATCTTCCCAAAAGGCGAACAGCATCTCGACGGCGAACAAGCTCTGACCATTGCGCGCATGCGCAACGAGGGCGTGTTCCAGCGCGCCGATAACCAAGACCTGATCCTGTGCGCGTTGCGAAAGAAATTGGCCAGCCCGGATGTAATCCAGCATTTTCCCGATTTGATCTCTTCCTTCCAAAACAGCATCCAAACCGACCTCACCCCCGCGCAGATCGGTCAACTGGCCTGTCTCGGCCCGCAGATTCCGCCGGGCAATATCATTTTTGCCAGCTTTCCACAAGACCTGTTCACCGGCACGCGTGTGTTCGATCCCGTTTTCGAAAAACGCGTTTTCATTTGGGATGTGGATTTCAATATTCTGCGCGGTTATGTCTCCCAATTTCAATCGGGGTTATGGCCCGTTCCGTTCTTCAGCCAGATAACTCAAAATCAGGATGCGCCCATCGAGTGCCAATGAATAATTCGGATATTCCTCCCCTCAACGCCGCCGCCCTGCTCAAACGTTACGGCTTGCATGCCTCCAAAGGTCTTGGCCAGAATTTTCTGGAAGATCCAAACGCGCTGGAGGACATTATCCGCGTCGCGCAGATTCAACCGGATGATGCGATTCTGGAAATTGGCCCCGGCCTGGGAAGTTTGACGCGCTATCTGGCCGTTGCCGCGCGGCAAGTTGTCGCGGTCGAACTGGACGAGAAACTGTTCCCGCCATTGAAGGTTACGATCAAGCCTTATGCCAATGTCCGTTTAATTCACGGCGACGTCCTACAGCTTATCCCTTCCGATTTAATTGACCAGCCCGGTTATCTGGTCGTGGCCAATATTCCCTACTACATCACGTCCGCCATCATTCGTCATTTACTGGAGAGTTCATCCAAGCCGCGCCGCATTGTGCTAACGATCCAAAAAGAAGTTGCGGAGCGCATCTGCGCCGCACCGGGAGATTTAAGTTTATTGGCGTTGAGTGTGCAGGTCTATGGCGAGCCGCGCATCGCGGCGCGCATTCCGGCAAACGCGTTCTTCCCCATACCCAAAGTGGACTCGGCGGTTCTGACGCTCGACATTTACCCAGTCCCGCTGATCCAGCCGCCGCATCTGGAAACCTTCTTTCGGCTGATCAAAGCCGGGTTCAGCCAAAAAAGAAAAACCTTGCGCAATTCGCTCTCAGCCGGATTGCGTGCTTCCACAACCGAGATCGAAGCGTTGTTAAAAAGGGCCGGAGTCGATCCCATGCGCCGCGCAGAGACGTTGTCCATCACTGAGTGGGAATCGCTGTGTAAATTGATCGACAAGACAGCCTAAGCCGCGCGTCCTTATAGACGGGTTGTGCGCGCCACTGCGCCCTGACGCCGCAGGTCTCGATAATTCCACAGTACCTGCCAGATTCGAAATGCCGCCTCCGCCTGAATCTTGAAAGACATCTTGGATTTTCCCCAGCGGCGGTCTGCAAAATAAATGGGCGCTTCGCCGATCTTATATCCGAGGCAGTACGCGAGATAGATCATTTCGACCAGAAAGATATACCCGTTCGATTGAATTCGCTGTAACGGCATGCCTTGTAAAGTTTCCCGGCGCCAAAGACGATAACCCGTCGTCACATCGCGCAAGGGCAAACTGAGAATTGTGCGCGCATAAAAATTACCGAACGCCGAAAGATTCTTCCGCCACAACGGCCATTGCTTGTCTACCGAGCCGCCCTCGACATAACGTGAACCCAGCACCACATCGCACGACTCAAGCTGTTCAGCCATTTCAACCAGCGCCGCCGGATCATGCGAGAAATCGGCGTCCATTTGCGCGATAGCTTCCGCGCCCGCTTCGAGCGCCACTTGGAATCCTTCCAGATATGCGGAACGCAAGCCGAGTTTTCCGGCGCGGTGCAGGACTCGAATCCGTGTATCGGAACCAGCCAACCGGTCCGCGATTTGACCGGTGCCATCCGGACTCTTGTCGTCCACCACCAGTAAATTCAAATCCAATGGAAGCGAAAAAAGAGCGGAGACCAGTTTGGGCAGGTTCTCCGCTTCGTTATAAGTTGGAATAACGACCGTGATCTTCAAGCGCGCACCTATTTTTTAAGCCGTAAAAGTTCCACCTTGATTTGCTCGGGCGCGTTGAAACGGCCGTTCATGGAAGGAAGCTCGGCCATTTTAACCACCAGGCGATGTTGGCTTTTAGTCATCTGCTCGCGGTCTTTGATCGGGTAGAAGTAATCCAGGGATTGTTCCAGGCGCGCCCGCAGGCGTTCCTGCAACGGCAAAAGATTCGTCGAGGGGACGATCAATATAAAATCCGTGGGGCTGATGTGGCCGAGGAAATCCTCCGGACTGCTGACTTCGCGCAAAGTGTTGGTGATCATAACGCTGACGGCGCGCAGTACATCGTCGGACGCGACAAAGCCGTAAGCTTCGCGGAAAGCATCCATGTTTTCGAGCGAGATCAACAAGAGTCCGAGATTCTTTTTCTGCATGGACTCGCTGAGGCGTTCATCCACCAATGCGCCCTCGGGCAAGCCGCTGACCGGGTTATTTAACGAACCCTGCGACATGCGTTTTAAAGCATTACGCACGCGCAGGCGCAATTCCTGCACATCGAAAGGCTTGGTAATGTAATCGTCCGCGCCCAGTTCGAGGCCCTGCAATCGGTCGGCGCGTTCGCGTTTTTCCGTCAGAAAGATGATCGGAATATCCTGCGTGCGCCGGTCGCTTCGCAACCGCCGCGCAACTTCGTAACCGTCAATATCGGGCAGGCGAATATCAAGGATGACCAGGTCGGGGTGAACAGTTTGCGATGAGAGCACGCCGTCCTCGCCCCAATTGACGGTATACACTTCATAGCCTTGAACGCGGAAATACGCGTTCAGCATCTCGGCTACATCGAGATCGTCTTCCACAATCAGAATTTTGGATTTGGTTTCCGCCATAAGCTAGGCAATCGGTTCTTTCTGGATCACGAATTCACAAGTCTCATCGCCTACAGCAACGCACTTGGATTCGTTGACGCGGAATTCATTCCCGCCGGAAACCCACTTGAGGGCTTCCTGTAATAATCCCGTTGCGATAAAGCAGACGGGTTTATCGGCGTTATGGCGCTGCCAACAAACGGGGCACTTGTGAATCGTCCAGATAAATTCGTTATCCTGTTCTTCGACTGTGCTGTATTGATCGCTCAGCTGGGAAAAGATTTTTGCAAAAGCCGGCAAACCGATGCGCAGTTTGGATTGAAGCGGCAAAACCACAAAGGCCAGGTCGGCTACGCCGGCCAGGGCGCCGAAATTCTTCAGGGCATCGGAAAAGGTCGCCCGCCCTGCGCGCAACGCCAGGCCGCGTCCGCCGCGTGGACCATACATTTCCTCCAGCGCAACGCCGACGGCGGAAAGCTCGGCAAAATCGAAGCCTTTGTCCAAATTATCCGGAGGGTAGTTCTCGATGTAATTCGTCAGCCCGGCGAGATTCAAAATGGCGTTCAAGCCATTCTTCCCCATTACCTCTTCCAGCGACTTAATAATGATCAGGCCAAACTTGTTAGGATAATATAGACCGCTTTTTTCGACGGGACTCATTATACGGACTCCACTAAATCAGTTTCGCCAAATCTTCGGTGGCGCGCCGCATTTCGAGCAAGATCAGGCCCAATTTAGCCTGTTCGCGCGCCAGTGCGGTGAGCACAGCTTCTTCGCCCACCGACATCAACACAACATATCCTTTTTGGCCCTTGATATACACTTGTTCCAACGAACCTCGACCCAGTTCGGTTGCGATACGTTCGCCCAAAGAAAGCATGGCCGCCGACATGGCCGAGACGCGGTCCTCTTCCACGCCCTGAGGCAGTGCAGAGGCAATACTCAATCCGTCCACGCTGACGACTGCGGAGGCTTCGATATCCGGAGATGAAGCCTGCAACTCGCGCAGGCGATCCACCAACTGTTGATTACGTGATTTCGACAAACAACCCTCCTGCCAAAATGAGCTCCGCGCCTTGATTCGCGCACGAAAGCAGACTTCAATGACTGAACAAATTTAGCACAGGGGAAAGATTGTGTCAAGTTGGTCTCTTCAACCCTTGCAAATTAGTAAATTTCAGTCATGCTATAATGCCGAACGGTCAAAGGTCTCATGAAAAAGCTACTAATCGAATGTACCGGGCTGTTGATATTATTCTCAGTCCTTCCGGCAAATAACGTCCGCGCCCAGGATCCTTTGCCACCCGAACCGGCCAGCGGCGCAGTGGTCTGCCCGCCGGATGTCTATTTGACACAGCCGGATGATTGTGTTCCGCTCGGGCCGTCTGTATATTTGACAAATTTAGCCGGGCTCGGCCTGACGATTCCAGAGCGTCCGCTCCCCGCCTCCAAACCGGACCCTGGCCTGACTCAGCTTCCCTATTCTTATTTCCATCTGACGCCGGGCGAGTACGTTCCCGTGTACAGCGGACCGGGCGGTACAGGCGCGGGCGTTCAGCAGTTTCCGCCGGGCTTTGTCTATATCGCCTACATCGACCGCGTCGATCAAAACGGAATCTACTATCTCATGCAAAACGGCGGCTGGATTCCCGGGAAAGGCGCGCGCGTTGGAGAAATCTCCAATTTTCAGGGATTGCAGTTCCATGCCACACCGCGCAATTCCTTCGGCTGGGCTTTCGAGCAAATCCCTGTCAAAAATGCGCCGGGGTACAACGCGGCCAATATCGGCAAACAAATCTATCCGTTTCAAGTGGTCCAAATCTACGATACAAAAGCTGTGGACAATGCCGATTGGAACATGATCGGGCCTGACGAATGGGTGGAGGCGCGTAAAGTTGCTCAGGTCGTCATCAACACCACGCCGCCCAATGGAGTGACAAACGGCCGCTGGATCGATGTCAACCTGGCGGAGCAATCACTGGCAGTGTACGATCAAAATCAACTGGTATTTGCCACCGTCATCGCCAGCGGATTGGAACCGTTCTGGACTCGTCCCGGTCTATTTCCGATCAATCAGAAAAAAGCGGCTGAAACAATGCGCAACAACGACCCGTCGGACTTCTATTATCTCGATGATGTGCCGTGGACGATGTACTTCGACGGCGCGCGCGCGTTGCATGGAGCTTATTGGCGCACTCGCTTCGGGTATCCGCAATCGCACGGCTGTGTCAATCTCTCAGTCGGCGATGCACACTGGTTGTTCAACTGGGCGGTGGAAGGCGATTGGGTCTATGTGCACGATCCTTCAGGCCAGACGCCCACCGATCCAAGCTTATATAGCAACTACGCGTATTGACACCCATTAGTGGGCATGATAAACTATTGCCCGCTTCAAGATTGGTCCCGTGGTGTAGCGGTTTAACATGCGGCCCTGTCAAGGCCGAGATCGCGGGTTCGAACCCCGTCGGGACCGCCAAAACCAGAACAATCGTCCGCGCGACGCGGGCGATTTTATTTTAGGCTGAAAATAAATTTCGACAGCACATCACGCGGCGGCCAAAGCCCTTCCCGTTATCTTGACGGAATCCCTCCTTTGGGTAAGAATTGTCGAAATAGACTGGGGCGATGGCGGAATCGGCAGACGCAACGGACTTAAAATCCGTCGGTAGTGATACCGTGAGGGTTCGACCCCCTCTCGCCCCACCAATGTCATTGCGACTCAGATTATTCAAGAGCGCAATGACATATTCGTCTGAAAGAGTGAACCATGATATTTACACGTCAGCAATTGGAAGAGATCGAGGAAAAAAGCCTTGCGCCGTACGGTATGCGCAGTAAGGACACCAAAGGACGCGCTCATCTCGATCATGAGCCGGAAAATCGCACCGCGTTCCAGCGCGACCGCGACCGCATTATTCACACCACCGCGTTTCGCCGCCTCGAATACAAGACACAGGTCTTCATTAATTTCGAAGGCGATTACTTCCGCACGCGGCTCACGCACACCATCGAGGTCGCGCAGATTGGCCGCACATTGGCGCGCGCGCTGGGCGGCAACGAAGACCTGGTCGAATCGATCTGCCTTGCCCACGATATCGGTCATTCGCCGTTCGGCCATTCCGGCGAGGTGGCGCTCGCCCGATTGATGAAAGATTACGGCGGCTTCGATCACAATAAACAATCCCTGCGAATCGTTACCGAACTCGAGGAGCGCTATCCTGAATTCCCGGGGCTGAATCTCACATGGGAGGTGCGCGAAGGGATGGTCAAGCACGAATCGGAATATGATATATCCGACGCGCGCGACTATAACCCCGATCTGCGCGGCAATCTTGAAACACAGATCGCCAACGTAGCCGATGAACTGGCTTATACCACGCACGATTTGGACGACGGCTTGCGTTCGGGCATGGTCTCCCCTAGCATGCTGGACGGAATCGCCTTGTGGGAAATCCTGCGAAACACCTTTAGCTGGAAAGGCCCGAACCTGGACGAGATCGAGCGTCACCGCATGGTCCGCCATTTGGTCGGGCTGATGGTAACGGACATGATTCAGGCGACCAATGAGCGTCTGCGCGGAAGCGGAGTTAAATCCGCGCTCGATATTCAAAAGCTCAAACATAATGTGATCGGCTACAGCGAAGATATGCAACGCCGTAACCGGGAGCTGAAGGATTTCCTCTACAGCCGCCTCTACCGCCATTATCGCGTGGTCAGGATGCAGGTCAAGGCGGAACGGATCATTACAGACCTGTTCACTGCCTACAAAACCGAACCGGCTATCCTGCCCGATCACGTTCAGCGCTTCATCGACAAGCGCGGACTCGAGCGCACCATCTGCGATCACATCGCCGGTATGACCGACCGATACGCCATCGAGGAGCATCAGAAAATTTTTAACCCAAGCGAAAAGCCTTAATCGCAAACATGGAGGCCAGCGTGAGTCAACCAAACTATTTAACTCCCGAGGGAGAAGCAAAATTAAAAACCGAATTGGCCGAGCTCAAAGGCCCGCGCCGCGAAGAACTCGCTAAACGCCTGCGCTCCGCGATTCAAATGGGAGACCTTTCCGAAAACGCGGACTATCACAAAGCCAAAGAAGACCAGGGTTTTCTCGAAGGCCGCATTCAGGAAATCGAAGCGATCCTGCGCAATGCAGTGATCATCAAAAAGAACACAAACAAGAATGTGGTGTCAATCGGATCGCACGTCACCATTCAGGAAGAGGACTTTCCTCCCGAAACTTATCACCTCGTCGGCCCAACCGAGGCGGATCCAAGCAAAGGAAAAATCTCGCACGAATCGCCGATCGGCAAGGCCCTGATGGATAAGAAAGTTGGAGAGACTGCCGAGGCGGAGACTCCCGGCGGCACGATCAAATTCAAGATTTTGAAGATCGAATAGCATAACAAAAAAACCGGCTTCGAACGAAGCCGGTTTTTGATTCCTTCAGGCAACTACGCGCCTTTCGGCCAAATCGCAAGTTCCAATGTGAGCCGTTCAAAATAGCTATTTTCCGGCAAAGGGCCCTGCCCGTATTGCAGATCCATCACTGTTGCCAGAAGCTGTAATGTTTGGGTTTCGAGAATAATCTGTTTCTGCGATTCCACCTGAACCAGCTCGCCTTTTGGCTCCAGCCGTCCGCGGATGCCGGGATCGTTAAAGGCGTGCGCGCTCATCAAGACCTTGGTCGCCGTCTTGATATCGTTTTTATCGAACAGCCAAATTTCCAGCGCGGCGACCTTCTTGGGGTCGCCAACACCGATGGTTTCTGAAACGCCCACGCCATACTCCCCCAGGAATTCACCGCCTTGCGTATCGATGCTAAAGGACTCATCGTACAGGTCATCGCCCAGCATAAAAGTCGTCATGGTCTGCGTGATCGGCGGAGCCAGACCCAGCTCTTCAAAATTGGTTTTCTCGGTACTGCGGCTGATCGCTGTGGCCTGCATCACGGCGGTCGGTTCGCCTGAACCGCGCTTAGCCAGCAGACGCCGCAGGAAAATGTACGCGGCGATCAACACAACCAACAGAATCAGAATCCCTGCAATACTGATCACCCAGGAGCTAAGCGACCTGACCGAATTCCCCTCACTCGAGGCGGGCGGCGTTGGCTTCACGCCGGGCACGCCCTGCTGAACAACTTGTGCAAAAATATCGAGGACGCGCGGGTCGATTCCCTGAGGGTCCTTGCGGATAATATCCAGCAGTTGCGGAGCGTTCGGACCGAGTTCGTTCCAGCGTTGAATCGCTTTATCGACGCGTTGATCGGCAACGAAAGATTGGATCGTCATCCGCAGGTAATCTTCCTGCAAATCCGTCCGCAGATACGCGGGGGTTGCATCCACAAACTTGACGGGGTCGATTACCCAGCCCCATAAAAGGCCCACAACCAAGCCGGCGAGGAGGGCAATAACGGGCACAACGAACGGACGCTTTAAAAATTTTTGGGCGGCTTCCATATGCGGCTCCTTAAACGAACGACCATTCGATTATACAAGAAAAATCAACGCGCTTCCATGAAATAGAGTGTGCGTTCCGAGTCCGTAATATCTGCCTTTTCCCGGGTTATGAATCGTTCTGCAAAGGCGGTTTCAAATCCTTCACGCGTATAACCGGGGAAAATATCCGCCCGGCTGGATAACAGCTTCTGCACCTGACTGTCCGATTTGGGAACAAATTCGATGATCAGCCGCCTGCCTGCCTCAGCCAGAAATCCGGCGATCTGCGGCAACGGCACATTATTGGAAATCGCCAGATGATGAATAAGCGCCAGCGCCAGAACCATATCCGCCGGGCCGCGCTGACTTAGCGACTCGCGCTCACGATTCGCCCAACCCAACGCGGGGCTGGGATTGGTCAGGTCGAGCAGGAGCGGCAATAAATTTTGTTCTTTGTTCAACTTCATCGTGCGGTAATTTTGTTCCACCGCCGCCGGGTCGATATCGAAAGAAGCCACATACGCATCCGAGGTGAGCGCCATGCGGCTAAAGACTCCATTATTGGCGCCCAAATCCCAAATCAACCTGGCGCCCGTTCCATTCGTCCATTCTGCAACCAAACGTTTTTTATGTTCAATAGCCCGATCGGAATAATTTGTAATGTTGTAATAATTTCCCCATTCCGTGCCTTCCGGCCGCCACTCCAATTTCCGAATCGTATTCTCGAGGCTCTCGATCAAACCGAGAAAAGCCTGCCGGCTCATCCCGCGCCCGGCCGAAACATTTTTCACATCGGCATCGGCATAACGCGTTTGAGCGCCGGCATGAATGTGAATATGCGTAAGCAGGCCGAAATTGAATCGGGTTCGGACGGGCAGTAAGCGACTCGCCAGATCGAGCGGCACACCGTCAATGTAATCGCGCAGTAAACGGCTCAGCCGTACATCCACGCAAGCCATCAGCGCCAGTGGCGCGAGGAAATGCTGGCAAAACTGACGATACGCGTCCCACGGCCTGCCTTCCTTATAAACTTCGAATGAAAGCGTATCGATCAACACGGCGCGGCCGCGCACAAACTGAATGTTATAGGCGCTGGCATCCTTGAGGGACATATCCGCTTTGAGCGCGCGCTTCTGAATCGAGAGCGTGGTCAGCGCGGCGTCTCTTAGCTGGCTGAACGACCATTCGTAGGGATAAGAGATGAACGGTACGCGTTCAGGCTGGATGACTTTGAACGCCGATTCTGCCTCCGCCGGAGGCTGGTCTGCCTCCTCGTGCGGAATCAACAACCCGGCCTTGACCAGCTTCGCGTACAGGCCCGAGTCCATTAAACGGGCATAATTCTCGGCGTAGATTCGGTTAACTTGTCGGTAGAGAATTCCGCCCAGAGAAAACAGGAACCCGCTGGGGTCCCGAAAAGAAGCGTTGAGTTTCTCCGCGTCAGGCATCCGTCGAGTCGTCGTCTTCAGGTTTTGTTTCGGTCTTCCTGCCAAACAACGTCTTGAGCTTGCCCCACGAGGCGCGCAGGGCAATCCCAATTCCGAGCAGGGACGCGATTGCGATCTGAATGATGAAACTCCCGGAGCCGGGATCCAGATAGAACAAAGCAGTAAATAACATGTTTCTCCTATTCAACCATTTCAGGAACGACTTCTTCCAGCAGGAAGGTTTCCTGACAGTTCGTGCATTGCGCTTCGCGCTTATTGGCGATCACCAGCAAGCCGCCGCATTTGGGGCATGGCTGGGACAGCGGTTTTTTCCACGAAGTAAAATCGCAATTCGGGTAATTGATACAGCCGTAGAATGTGCGTCCCTTGCGCGTTTTGCGCTCAACGAGTTCGCCGCCGTCCTTGGGGCAGGTAACGCCGATCTTCTCCAGCCACGGTTCAGTATAACGACATTTCGGAAAATTGGAACACGAAATGAATTTGCCATATCGGCCGTAACGGATGACCAGTTCGCCGCCGTCTTCCGGGCACGCGCGTCCGATCGGTTCCGGCCCCGATTTGACCACCGGCATATCGGCTTGCGCCTTTTTCACATCTTCCGAAAACGGCGTATAAAACTCCTTCATCACATCCACCCACTGCGCCTCGCCGTCCGCCACCTTATCGAGGTCTTCCTCCATGTGCGCGGTGAAATTCAAGTCCACGATGTCGGGGAAATATTTCATCATCAAATCGTTGACCAGAACACCGGTCTCGGTGGGTTCGAGGCGCTTGTTTACGCGCTCCACGTAACCGCGCTGTTGAATCGTCGAAAGGGTCGGTGCGTAGGTCGAGGGGCGCCCAATGCCGTTTTCTTCGAGCGCGGCCACCAGGGAAGCTTCAGTGTAGCGCGGCGGCGGTTGCGTAAAATGCTGTTCGGGAATAAGCCGAACCAGTTCCTGCTTCTGCCCTTCCGCAATACCCGCCGGGATGCGAACATCCTCGTCGCTCTCGGATTTGACATCCTCATTCCTGGCTTCTTCATACACCACCAAAAAGCCGGCGAACTTTACA
This sequence comes from uncultured Anaerolineaceae bacterium, assembly GCA_964502095.1. Lineage (GTDB taxonomy): Bacteria > Chloroflexota > Anaerolineae > Anaerolineales > Villigracilaceae > JACPVF01. The sequence goes on along the minus strand of CAZCUF010000002.1, from coordinate 50,573 downwards.
GCCGAGCCGGAAGCGCGCAACAAATATTCATGCGATTCCGATTTGCCGGTCACTTCAACTTGCAACGTGTCGTACACCGCCGCTTCCATTTGCGAAGCTACAAAACGCTGCCAGATCAGGTTATACAGTTTGTACAGGGCAGGCTCAAGATAAGATTTGACCTTTTCCGGTTCGCGCATTACAGAAGTCGGGCGGATGGCCTCGTGCGCCTCCTGCGCGTTGGCCGACTTGGCCCTATACACCGGCGGTTCGGCGGGCAGATAATCGCTTCCGTATTTTTCGGTCACGTATTGCCGCGCTTCACTTTGCGCCAGCGACGAAACGTTGGTCGAGTCGGTGCGCATGTACGTGATCAGGCCGGTCGTGCCGCCGTTGCCCACATCCTGTCCTTCGTAGAGTCCTTGCGCCAACGCCATCGTCCGCTTGGCGGTGAAACCCAATTTGCGCGAAGCCTCCTGCTGTAATGTGGACGTGGTGAACGGCGCGGAGGGTTTGCGCCGGCGTTCGCCGCGCTTTATTTTCGTGATCGAATAGACAGCAGTTTCCATATCCGCGAGAATCGGCCTGACCGAAGCCTCGTCGGACAGCGGCACTTCCTGATCGTCCATGCGCGCCAGTTTCGCGATGAAGGATTGTTTCAACCCTTCCGGCTTGAATTCCGCGCCGATTGTCCAGTATTCAACCGGGATGAAATCTTCGATTTCACGCTCGCGCTCGACGATCAACCTGAGCGCCACCGATTGCACGCGTCCCGCCGAGAGACGACTACGCACCTTCTCCCATAAAATTGGACTGATGCTGTAGCCCACGAGTCGATCCAACACACGGCGCGCCTGCTGTGCATCCACCAAGTGCATGTCGATGCCGCGCGGGTGTGCAAACGCTTCTTTGATGGCCGGTTCGGTGATCTCATGAAAGACGACGCGCTTGGCGCGCGCAGGCTCGATCTCCGCCGACTCCAACAAATGCCACGAAATGGATTCACCCTCCCGGTCGGGATCGGTGGCGAGATAAATCTCCTCCGCGCTCTGCGCGAGCTTCTTGATCTCTTTGACGATCTCTTTCTTTTCGTTGGGAACGCGATACTTCGGCTCGAAGTTATTCTCCACATCCACCGAAAGCTGCGACTTCAACAGATCGCGCACGTGTCCCACCGAGGCGCGCACGGTATAGCCTTTGCCGAGAAAACGCCCGACTGTTTTGGCTTTCGCCGGCGATTCAACGATCACCAGCTTTCCGTCGCGGCGCGGTTCGGGTTTTTCAGGCGGAGTCAGGTTCGCGTGCGCGTCCGTTCTGCCCATTCGAAATAATTTTGTTCCGCACTCCGGGCACACACCAACTGTCACAGGCGAACCTTTGGCGTTAAAAGCCGCCTGAGGATTCTGTATTTCCCGTTTTGTCTTACACTTCATGCAATACGCTTCCATCTATACTCCAGACTTTAAAGGTATTTCTCCTGGCGGTGTTTCTTTAAATGCTCCACAACATCGCGGACTTTCTGCGCCTGATCCGATTTGCAGATCAACAGCACATCGTTGGCGTCCACAATGACCGTATCGTCCATGCCAATCGTCACGATCAAGCGTTCTCCGTTATTTCCATATACCAGCGTGTTGTGCGTTTCGAGCGCCAAATGCTGTGCGGCCGCCGAGACGTTTCCATCCATATCGGGCAGTAACACATCGAACAGCATGTCCCAAGAACCGACATCGTTCCAGCCCAGCCCGCCGGCAGGCAGAACCACGACCTTTTCGGCATTTTCCATGATGCCGTAATCAACGGTTTCGACTTTCAAATCGAGCCAGTTCGACCGCAGTATCTCCTCGCGTTGACCGGGCTTATCCCACGCGGAAACGATCTTCTTCAGCGCAGAATCAAGCTCGGGCATTTGCTTCCCAATTTCGGCCAGTATCGCATCGGCGCGCCAAATGAACATGCCGCTGTTCCAGGAATGATCGCCGGAACGCAAAAACCCTTCGGCGGTTCTTTCGTCCGGCTTCTCTGTAAATCGCTGTACGCGATAGACCGGATATTTGAAATTGCCATTCACCGGGTCGCCCTGCTGAATATATCCATACGCGCTGGACGGATACAACGGCGTAATGCCCAAAGTGACCAGATAATTTTGCCGCGCCACATCGAAGGCCTCGCGCAAAAGATAATGAAACAGGCCGCGGTTACGGATAAAATGATCGGATGGCAGAATAGCCATCGCCGCCTGCGGGTCGCGTTCCTTCAAGACAGCCGCGGCCAAACCCACCACCGAAGCAGTTCCACGCGGCGCCGGTTCGATCAAATAATTTGTTTCGGGAATATGCGAGGCCTGCGCCCGCATCTCATCCGCCTGTTCTTTCACTGTGACCACCAGAATACGTTCAGGCGGAATCACTTCAACAAGACGGTTGACCGTGCTTTGGAACAACGTTTCTTCGCCCAACAACGGGAGAAGCTGTTTTGGCCGGCCTTTACGCGAGACAGGCCACAGGCGCGTTCCGCCGCCGCCCGCCATAATCACTGCATAATCATGCTCATTCATCTTAATGCCTCAGGCAGAGTAGCCCGATTGTACCTCACGAACCGCCACGTAATTCATCCCGCCCACCTGGCGCACCACCCCCTTTAGTTCCATAAGCGCCAGCACGGCAGAAATTTTTTCAATGGGCAGATCGGTTTGATTACGAATTTCATCCACGTGTAACGGCTCACTGCCCAGCACACCAAGCAGGCGCGCTTCGGTTTCATCTGCCGGCAGAATTTTACGCGCGGCTTTATGTTCGCTCACGCGGGTCAAATTCAAGGCCTGCATCAAATCATTGACGCTCAACAGCGGCTGTGCGCCCTGTTGAATTAACTTATTCGTACCTTTACTCTGGGGCGCAAGTATACTACCGGGCACCGCAAAGACTTCACGTCCCTGCTCGGCCGCGAACTCCGCGGTGATCAACGCGCCGCTGGTTTCCCCGGCCTCGATCACTACCACAGCCAAAGACAAACCTGAAATGATCCGATTGCGCGGCGGGAAGTTGGAGGCGTCCGGCGGCGTGCCCAAAGCGTAATCGCTGATCAACGCGCCGCGTTCCATAATTTGCTCCGCCAGCGCGCGGTGCTCAGGCGGATAAATGCGATCAACCCCTGAACCCAGCACGGCCAGCGTCCTGCCGCCTGCTTTGAGCGACGAACCATGCGCGATCGCGTCCACGCCGCGCGCCAGGCCGCTGATCACAGTCATGCCATTCACAGCAAGAAATGACGCCAGTTCTTCAGTGATTTGTCTGCCATATGGAGTCACTCGCCGCGTGCCCACCAACGCGACCGCGAACAAATCCTCCTGAAGATATTCGCCGCGGATAAATAAAACGGGCGGCGGCTGGTCGATTTCTTTCAAGCGCGAGGGATAGGCTTCGTCCTGCCAGGTCAACGCCTGGATTCCCTGACGCTGAACTTGCTCCCATAATTTTTCCGGGTTGACAGAGTCGCGGGCTTGGACAACGCGCTCGATCACTTTCTTACCGAGGCCTGCTTCCGCTAAATCAGCGGGCGCGGCTTTCCAGGCCGATTCCAAGTCGCCGAAATGCCGGATCAACGCCTGCAACCGCACGGCGCCGATGCCTTTGATCAAGTTGAAACCGATCCAGTATTTTTTGTCGTCCATGAATTTTATTTATACAATGCCGATTGAGTGGTCCCGCGTACTTTTCGCGGAACGTACCGGAACCAGCACAGGCAGTATGCAATTAAATTGCTTGAATCCAACCCGGTGATTTCGATACGAGCCTCGCTTCGTTCGTCTCTACTCAATCACCGCTACAAACCCTCAAGCAGGTGAACGCGCATGAAACCGGAATCAGGCTGAAGATCCAGAATGACCGACGGAATGGCAGGCAATAAAATTTCCCCGCCCGATTCTTTCGTCACGACGTAAACATCGTTCGCGCCCGTTTCGATAATCTCAGTCAGTTTGCCGAGAGAACGATCTTCTTCGTCCACCACATTTAAACCGATCAGTTGATATTGATAATACTGCCCCTCGGGCAACGCCGGAGCGTCTTTGGTTTTCACAAAAACCCATTGATTGCGGAACCGGCCGGCGCTTTCCGGAGTATCGACGCCTTGCAGGGCGATCAACCGCCCCTGCCCGTGGACGCGGCAACCCGTCAGCGTCATGGGTTTGTGCCCGCCGCCGATGAACAACTTCCGTCCCGCTTTGAGGCGCTCGGGAAAATCGGTGTGCAGATCCATGATGATCTCGCCGCGCACACCGTGCGGCCGGCGCAAAAATCCAACCGCTAAATAATCAGGCTCGCCGACTGGCGAGCCTGTTCCAACCGGATCAGAGGGCTTCGTTCGCGCCATCACGGCTCGACCACGTCCAGCGTGGCCTGTTTTCCTTCCCGTTCCGCCGCCACGCGCAGAAGCATACGGATGGCATTGGCTACTTTACCGCCCTTGCCGATAATGCGCCCCATATCGTCCTTTTCGACTCTCAATTCGAGGCGCATGCGCGAACCATTCCCAAATTCGCGAACTTCCACTTTATCGGGATGGTCCACCAGGGATTTGGCGATGTAATCAATCAGAGATTTCATCATAGTGTTTTCCAGCTTCGGTGCAAATGCGCCGTCGAACAAATTAATTCTTGCGGGTCCTGACGGGAGCCGCGCGTTTCACCTGCGCCTCAGCCGCCTCTTTGACCAGCGTTTCAACGGACTCGCCCTGCTTAAAGCGTTCGAAGCGCTCCAGCACGCCGGCGCTCCTGAAGATCTGCCCCACCGATTCGGTGGGAAGCGCGCCGTTCTTCATCCAATGATAGACGCGCTCTTCCTTGACATTAATGGTGGCCGGTTCGGTGCGAGGATTGTAAAAACCCAAAATCTCCAGAAAGCGGCCGTCGCGCGGACTTTCCTTATCCGCGGCGACGATACGATACGAGGGCTGTCCTCTTAAACCAACACGGCGTAAACGAATACGAACCATCGAAAACGTTCTCCTTGAATTTATCAGCTTATTTTGATCGGTTCAAGCGGCGAGAGAGGGGTTGCGTGGAAGGACACGCGCTCGCGAACCTGAAATCCACCGGCGGATATTTTACCAGAGAATTAGGAACGAGCGGAAAGGAAAATTTCCGTTTTCCTGTTTGAACGCGGACCGCGCATCATTAAACAGAAGGCCCGAGCGCGATGAACATGGCATAATAGGGCATCCTGTATCTCCGGAGGCAAAACTCATGAAGAACTCGATGACCGCAGTCAGCATAATTCTTGTTACCAGTTTTTTCGTCCTCGCTTGTTCGTCGGCATACCTGCCCAGCCTGGCGGCTCCAACCCCGCAAAAGCTGGTTACTATCCCCGCCATGCCGACCACATTCCTGACTCAGCCTCCGTCCCGGGCTGAAACGACTCAAACCGGAACCAATCTCGAAAACGAAAACCTGTTGGCGGAACTTCCCGCTGGTTTCAAGATCGGCTACCAAGCCAAACAGGGCAACCAAACAATCACCGAAATGGTTGCGGAAAATGAATCTGTGGAGGCTTGGACAATCATGGTCACGGTTCAGGTTTATTTGGGGGAAACGAATACAACGCCGGCACAGGCGCAAGCGACCCTAACCAAAAGCTGGTTCGGCGCTTGTGAGAATAGTGAATCTCATCCAGTAGCAGATGGCGCGGAAAACGGCTACAGCTTCGTGCTTTGGCAGTTGTATTGCCCCTTGAATCCTTCCACCCAAAAGGTGGAATATACCTATTTGAAAGCAATACAAGGCAACGACAGTTTCTACCTCACGCAAGTAGCGTTCAGACACGAACCATCCGATGACGAAATTACGAAATGGATGGGATATCTCAAGCAGGTACAAGTCTGCGATTCAAGAATCCCCGAACGGGCTTGTCAATAATTCCCCTATCTTCTGCGCTTCGCAATCATGCCATTGTGAGGAGCGTTCGTTGCGACGAAGCAATCTCCAAATCCAGCTGGGAGATTGCTTCGCTTCGCTCGCAATGACATTAGTTAACCGAACAACCTCCCCAAGCCCTTTCCTCGCGTTTTCGTCAACATCTTCATCATCTTCTGCGCTTCACGAGGCATGAGTGCGTCGCGCCTATTGAGAGCAATTGAGTTTTACAAAAAGCGGGGCATCAAAGGGGTTGGCACGCGCGTATTTGTAAAAGTAAAGCAACTGTGCGAAAAAATATTTTTCGACCAATACGATAGCATCAATCTTGATCATTGATAAAAGGTGACAAACATCACATTGAATCTTAAGTATCTCTGCGCTACTCTGAAACCAGAAAGTCAAGCGAGATCGGTTTTCCATGTTTCAACATATAAAGGAGAAGCAAATGGAATACTTCGAAGTACCTAATACAGGCCCTGACGACTTTGCTTTCTGCTCAGACGACGAATGTCCGTGTACTGGAACCAAAATCCCGCGCGGAAAGGGCTACATTTATGTTTCGCAGGCAGCGGTGGATTTTCGAAAAGATGCTCGCACCATCAGCGAAGTAGAAGTCCTGCTTAGCGCAATGCCCAAGATGCTTCAAGATGCCTTATTCGCCGACAAAAACAACGTTACCGCTACTTTAATGTGCGAGCAGGGCGCCAGAAAACGTAATCTCGATCTGAAAATTGCCGCGGCGGATGCAAAACACTGGTGGAAAACAGGTCTGGTCCCACTACGAGCAACGCCACTGGTTGGTAATAGCGAGGCAAAAAAAGAAGGCGCACATCTTTGATCGCTGTAAAATGACGGCTACTTAATGTTCTCAACCAATGTGGCGTCAATGCGGCTTGAAAGGAGTCCGAACAATGAAATCCAGTAAACCAAAGTGTGAGCGCTGTAATAAGACTTTGGAAATAGTTGATTTGTTTGGCAGAGGCGCTCTTGTGGTTGGTTATGTACCAACCCTTTATAACGCTGTGGTGTGCACCGAATGTGGAAAAATTGAATGCGCCTACTGCAAGGGGCAGCCTTTCGAGAGGCCCTGCTCTTGGTGCAATGGTAAAGTATCTCCTGCATACGAGAACTTGATCCATCAAGCCGCGTAACAGATTTTAAGATTGGTTGTTAACCATTATTGATTCTTAGGGGCAGTATTGCGAGGATCAATCGCAATACTGCCCCTTACCCAAACAACTTTCCCAACCCTTTTCCTCCCGTTTTCGTCAACATCTTCATCATCTTCTGCGCTTCACGGAACTGCTTGATCAGGCGGTTCACATCCTGCACTTCCATGCCTGAGCCAGCCGCGATGCGGCGGCGGCGTGAGGCGTTCAAAATATCGGGGTCGCGGCGTTCTTTCAACGTCATCGAATGGATGATCGCTTCGGTCTGCTTGAAATTCTTTTCGATATCCTTCGGGTCAATCTGACGCGCGGCTTGTCCCATTTGCCCTGGCAACATATCCATGATCTGCGCGAGCGGTCCCATTTTTTTCATCTGCTTCATCTGGTCGAGCCAGTCTTCGAGCGTAAACTGTCCCTTCATCATGCGCTCGGCAGATTTTTGCGCCACTTCCTGATCGAACGCGGCTTCGGCTTTTTCGATCAAGCCGATCATGTCGCCCATCCCCAAGATCCGCGATGACAGCCGCGCGGGATCATACGTTTCGAGCGCGTCAAGTTTTTCGCCCGTGCCGATAAACTTGATCGGCACGCCCGTCACCGAACGGATCGAGATCGCCGCGCCGCCGCGCGAGTCGCCGTCCATCTTCGTCATCACCAAACCCGTGATCGAGACGTTATCGCGGAATCCCTGCGCGATGTTCAACGCTTCTTGTCCGATCATGGAATCGACCACGAGCAGAGTTTCTGTCGGCGGGACTTTCGTCACGATGGACTTTAACTCGCTCATCAACTCCGCGTCCAACTGCGACCTTCCAGCGGTATCCACGATCATGACGCCGTATCCGCCCTTTTGGGCTTTCTCGAACGCGCGCCCCACGAGTTCTGGCGGCTTGACGTTCAAGTCCGACTCAACGGGGACATCAATCCGTTCGCCGAGTTGTTGAAGTTGCGTCACCGCGGCGGGACGATACGGGTCACCCGCGACGAGCATCACGCGTTCGCCCTTCGAGCGGAGCATCTTGGCGATCTTCCCCGCGTGGGTCGTTTTACCCGAACCTTGCAAACCGACCATCATGATCACATGCGGCTTCGGACCCGAAAACTTCAGCGGCGCAGGCTCGCCGAGAGTCGCGATCAATTCTTCGTTGACAATTTTGATTACTTGTTGACCGGGAACCAACGCCTTCGACACTTCCGCGCCAACCGCCCTTTCGCGTACACGAGCGATGAAGGTTTTGACGACGCTGAAATGCACGTCCGCTTCGAGCAGGGCGAGGCGCACTTCGCGCATCGCTGCATCCACATCCGCTTCGGAGAGTTTTCCGCGGCGGCGGAGTTGATCGAATACTTGGTTGAGTCGTGAGGTGAGGTTTTCAAACATAATTATGTTGAGTCTTACTCATCGTGGCGGAGATTCTTCACTTCGCTCACATCGTCCCGATGTCCCTCGGGAGAATGACATGGTGAGTGGATTCCTTTTCAGGGTAGAGCAAAGATTGTAGCGGCGAAGCAGGTTGAGGTCAAGGGAGAGGCGTTTATAGACCTTCGAGGGCCGTGAGACATCGGAAGTCCGCGAGTGCCTTGCTTGACAATCGCTATGTCACCTAGTAAAATCACGAGCGCTTAACAAATAAATACTGGCCGAGATAGCTCAGTTGGTAGAGCACGCGACTGAAAATCGCGGTGTCCACAGTTCGATTCTGTGTCTCGGCACTCTCGGCCAGCAATATCGGCCAAGATTGCGGGCGTAGTACAGTGGTAGTACGTCTCCTTGCCAAGGAGAAGGTCGTGGGTTCGAATCCCATCGCCCGCTCTTTTCTTTCCCGGCGTCGTGGCCAAGTGGTAAGGCAAGGGTCTGCAAAACCCTCACCACGGGTTCGAATCCCGTCGACGCCTCTGTATAACCAGTCTCTTACGAAACATTCTGTGGACGAACCAGCCATGAGCGGCCTTCGGGGCCGCTCATTTATTGACTGTGCAGAGTTTCGACCGCGTCCGGGCATTCATTCATCCAGGCTTCCCAACAAAGACGGTTTGCAGAATTGTGGACTTCTGACATGATGTTATCGTTTTTAAGATTTGAGTTTGTTCTATAATTTATACAAAGTGAATCGCGCAGATATGAGAGGAATCCGCGTGCCTTTTCCGCTTGGTCTATCCCTCCTGTATGCCCTGGCAGGAGGTTTGTGGATTCTATTCTCCGACCAAATTGCCCGCTCCCTGATCAGCGATCCAGATATGCTGACGCTCGTCCAAACTTACAAAGGCTGGGCCTTTGTGCTGGGATCAGCCGCCGTTCTGTTCTTCGCTTTGCGAAAAGAGATCAAAAGCCGCGCGGCCGCGGAGGAGAAATATAAAGATACCATTGAGAATGCAGTGGATGGGGTTTTCCAATCCACGATCGAAGGCAGGTATTCGGCTGTTAATCCCGCGATGGCGGCGCTCTACGGCTATGATTCCCCGGAAGAAATGATCGGGTCGATTAAAGATATCGCGTCGCAGATCTATGTCAGCCTTGAGATCCACAGCCAGTTCATCGAAACCCTGCTGAAAAATGGGGAAGTCGAAAGATTCGAAGCACAAAATTACCGCAAGGATGGAGGCACTATTTGGACCTCCACCAGCGCGCGCGCGGTTCGCGGTGCAAAAGGCCGGATTCTTTATTTTGAAGGATTCGTCCAAAACATTACACAGAGCAAATCGGCAGAGCAGGCTCTGCGGGAAAGTGAATGGGGCTTCCGCGGGTTATACCAAAATAATCCGCTGATGTTGTTCACGCTGGACGAACGCGGAAACATTCTGGCCGTAAACCAAACCGCCACAGACCGGCTTGGCTATACCGCCGAGGAATTGTTCGGCAAGCCGCTTGCCAGTCTTATTTCCGAAGCCGACCGGGAGATTTTCTTCAACTATTTTCGGGAGTCTCTGGGGCGTTCGGAACGAATCCTGCACGTGGAACTTCGGCAGACGAGCAGGGATGGAAGCAGTTTATGGGTTGAAGCCACATTACGCGCCATAAAAGATTCACAGGGCGGGGAAAACATCTTCGTGGTATGCCAGGATATTTCCGAAAGGAAAAAGGCCGAGTTCGACCTGCACTTGACCGAGGCGCGCTATCGCGCCCTTGTAGAACAAATGCCCGCGGCGGTCTATACGGAACTGTTGGATGAACTCGGCACGAAAGTTTACATCGGCCCCCAGATTCAAACCCTGACGGGGTACAGCACCAGGGAATGGACCGAAAACCCCAAGCTTTGGCTGGAGATCATTCATCCACAGGACAGGCCGGCTGTTATCCATGAAAATAATCTCACAAACGAGACCCTTGCGCCCTATCACGTGGAATACCGTATCATCGCCAGGGACGGCTCGGTCAAATGGCTGCGCGAGGAAGCGACAGTAATCCGCGACGAAACCGGGAAGCCCATTCATTGGCAGGGTGTGATCGTCGACATTTCCGAACAACGGCGGGTGGAGGAATCCATTCGGCAAAGCGAAGAACGATTCAGCATGGTGTTTCAAGCCAGTCCGATCGCGATTTGCATCACTTCGTGGGAGGATGGCCGATACGTGGACGCCAACCCCGCTTACCTGAAATTGGACGGGTATGAGCTGGAGGAGTTGGTCGGCAGGTCTGTGTTCGAGTTCGGTTTTTTCAGTCCCGAACAGCGCGCCGAATTCCTGAAACGCATGGAGCGGGAGAAATCCATCAAAGGCGACGAGGATATTTTCATTACAAAATCCGGCGAGGTCTTTGATGTGCTCGCCCTCTACGAAACAATAGTCCTGAATGGACAGCGTTGTATCCTGTCCATGTTCCACAATATTACCGAGCAGAAACATACGCAAAGAGATTTGGCCAGGAGCGAGGCCATCCTGAATGCAATTGCGTTCGCCGCCGATCAATTTCTCAAATCTGCTTCCTGGACAGATAACATTCAACCCATCCTCGAAAAACTCGGGGCGGCGGCACAAGCCAGCCGAGTCTACATTATCCAAAAACAACCCAGCTCGCCGAATGAAATCATCGTGTCGCAAATCTTCGAATGGAGCGCGCCCGGCATATCTTCACAGGCCGATAATCCGCGCCTGCAAAAATACAGCATGAAAAAAGACGGTCTCATCGAGTGGGCCCAAAAGCTTGCCAGCGGACAGCCCGCTTATGGCATCACGCGCGAGCTAAATCCCCGGCAACAGATCGAATTAAATGCAGAGCAGATCCTTTCGCTGGTGAACGTGCCGATCATGATCGAACAAAACTGGTGGGGATTCATCGGCCTCGACGACTGCGTCAATGAGCATGTTTGGGGAGAAAATGAAATCGAGGCATTGCAAACCGCCTCCAATATTCTGAGCGCGGCCATTCAACGCGATGCCGCCAGCGCCGCGCAACAAAAACAACTTAATGAGCTGATCATGCTGCATGCCGTTGCCATTGCCAATTCGAGCGCGATGGATATTGACGAGTTGATCGTTCGGATAACCGACATCATCGGTAATGCGCTTCATCCGGATAGCTACGGCGTGCTCCTGCTCACAGAAGACAAGCTGGAACTTACACCTCACGATTCCTATCACGGGAGCATCCTGTATGAATCGAAAAAGGCGCTGGCATTGGAGCGCGGCGTAACAGGCAAGGCGGTTCTACAGGGCAAATTAATTCGGCTGGGAGACGTTCGCACCGCGCCGGAATATGTGGAAGCATTATCCGGTGTACGGTCCGAGCTTTGCGCGCCTATTTTTTCAGGCGGCCAGGTGATCGGCGCGGTCAATCTCGAAAGCCTGCAGGAGGATGCTTATAACGAGGACGATGAACGGCTGATCTCCACTATCGCCAGCGGCCTCGGCACAACCATCGAAAAACTCAAATTATTCGAGAGCGAGCGGCGCAGAGCGCAGGAGGCGGAAAATCTGCGCGAAGCCACCACCGCATTGACCAAGACCCTCGACTTGCCCACTTTGCTCGAAAAAATCCTGGACCTGCTCCCCGCATTCGCCAAATTCGACAGTGCATCCATCATTCTGGACAACAATGGCGTTTACGAAATTGCAACCGGACGCGGTTTGCCGAACGGCCTCGTTGGAAGGAGATTCGATCATATTAATCATCTTTACAGCCGTACGGCCAGCCACGATCCGATCATTTTCGAAGATGCACAATCGGTTGAGCTTTTCGAGAAGATCGAAGGCACCGAATACATCCACGGCTGGATGGGCGTTCCCATGATCGCCAACGACAAAGTGATCGGATTTCTCAACCTGGACAGCCGCGAGCGCGGCGCGTACACCGAACAACAGGCAACCTACGTTCGCACTTTCGCCAATCAGGCCGCCATCGCCATTCAAAATGCCCGTTCCTTTGCAACGGAGCAAACCCAGCGGTTGCGCGAAGCGTCCATGCTGGAGCTAATGAGAGTGGCCGCCTCCACACTCGACCTAAACGAAGTGATCGAAACAATATTGGATCATCTCATGAAGATCATCCCTTCGGATTTCGGGACGATTCAACTAGTCGAAGGGGAACGCCTCCGAATTCTCGCCGCGCGCGGAGTCAACCCGAACGCCGTCCGTTCCGGCGACACGCTTCTAGCCGATGACTTTCCTCTCCCGCGCGAGATCAGCCAGTTGAAACATCCGATTCGAATCGATCACGTGGATCAAGACGATCGTTATCGCTGGTTGCCCGGCATCGACGACATCCAATCGTTTCTTGGGATACCGATCATTTATCAGGAAGACGCGATCGGTATAGCGACACTGGAAAGCCGGCTTCCAAACCATTTCACCGATCAAGATCAGGAACTGGCGCTCGGGCTTGCCAATCACGCCGCCAGCGCCATTGCCAATGCCCGCCTTTATGAACTGGAACAGCAAAGACGCCAGGAAGCGGAAAATCTTCGGATCTCCGCGGCCGCCATCACATCCTCGCTGAATTCGGCTCAAGTCCTCGACACAATCCTGATCGCGTTAAAACAGGTTGTGCCATACGACAGCGCCACGATATTCCTGCTGGAGGGCGGCCGGGTGAGAATTACAGCCGCCCAGGGATTCCCTGCTCGAAGCGCGGTATTGAATCAAACATTCCCTGCCGATAACAAACTGCTGGAAGATATACGCGCGCAGGGACAGCCGGTTATCCTTTACGACGCGCAAACAGACCCGCGCTTCGAACACTGGGCCGCGGCGGACAACGTCAGCGGCTGGATGGGCGTGCCGCTGACAGCACGGGGAGAGATCATCGGCTTCATCACCCTCGACAGTCACAGAAGCGGCGCATTCAGCGACAATTCAGCCGTGCTTGCACAGACCTTTGCTTATCAGGCCGCCATCGCAATGGACAACGCGCGTCTCTATGAGCAAACGCGCCTGCGGCTGGAAGAATTGGAAGTGGTTGGCCGAATCTCATTTGCCCTGCGCACAACTCAAGACCCGGATCAGATGCTTGAATATCTGATGTACGAGGCCCTGAATTTACTTGGGACGGATTCTGCGTCGATCTGGCTGTACGATTCATCCACCAATCAGCTGATCGAGAAGATCTCGAAGGGCTGGCTCAGCGAGCCGGATATCCGACGAATAGACCCGCAAACCGGAATCGCCGGACTTGTTTATAGAACCGGAGAGCCGCATATCATCGAAGACTTTTCGGCCGATCCATACGCGCTTTCGGATTTTCAAAAGACCTATGGCGCGGGACAAAGCGGGATCGCAGTTCCAATTCACAGCGCCAATCAGGTGATCGGCATACTTTTGATTACGATGCCTTTGCCGCGCAAGATAGAGTCCCACCAAATTCAATTGCTCACTACACTGGCCGAGATCGCGGGGAGCGCCATTCACCGCGCACAGCTCTATACGCAAAGCGAGGAACAGGTTCAGCGGCTGGTTGCCTTGCGCGACGTGGACACCGCCATTGCATCCAGTTTCGATCTGCGCGTGACCCTCAACATTTTGCTCGAACACTTGTTGACCCATCTCCAGGTGGACGCGGCTTCGGCGTTCTCCTACAAGTCCGATCTTCGGACCTTGAACCGCATCTCGAGCGTGGGATTCCGCCAGAACAGTAAACTTCAACCATCCCTGCCAATCACAAATAGACTGCTGGGAAGTGTCTTGCTGGAAAGAAAAGACGTTCAGGTTGACGATTTGGGGCACGAAGTCAACTTCTATAGCAAGGAACTGATTGTCGAAGAGAAGTTCGTCAGCTATTACGCCGCGCCGCTGATCAGCAAAGGTCAGGTGAAAGGCATCATAGAAGTCTACGCGCGCCAGCCGCTGAGGTTGAACGCCGACTGGCTGGAATTCTTTCACACCATGACCGGGCAAGCGGCCATCGCCATCGACAACTCCCAGTTATTCGATAACCTCCAGCGCATCAATCAGGAACTCTCGCTGGCGTACGATACGACGCTCGAGGGCTGGGGCAAAGCGCTCGAGTTACGCGACAAGGAAACGCAGGGACACACAATGCGCGTCACTGAATTGACCTTGAAGCTGGCGCGCCGGCTGGATGTGCCCGAAGCCGACCTGATCCACGTCCGCCGCGGCGTTCTCCTGCACGATATCGGCAAAATGGCTGTTCCCGATCACATTTTGAAAAAAACCGGACCACTGACAGACGATGAGTGGGTGGAAATGCGCCAGCACCCGAAATATGCGTACGACTTGCTGTATCCCATCACCTATCTGCGGCCAGCCCTGGAAATTCCATACTGCCATCACGAACGCTGGGACGGGAAGGGCTATCCGCGCGAGCTCAAAGGCGAGGACATTCCTCTTTCGGCGCGCATCTTCTCGATTGTCGATGTATGGGACGCCCTGTTGAACGACCGGCCCTATCGAAAAGCGTGGACGAAAAAACAAGCTCTCGAATATATTGTCAACGAATCGGCAACGCGCTTCGACCCCCTGGTTGTACAGGAATTCCTGTATATGATCGAAGAAGGGGATGTGGAAATGGGATGAGCGCTCATCCCATTTTTGCTATTTCACGCGTAGAAAGCGACGCTTGCCCACCTGTAGCACGCCTGAATGTGGAAACGGCGCGTCGCCCCGCTCCAGCGTTTCGCCGTCGAGCCGCACTCCCTTTTGATCCAACAATCGGCGCGCTTCGCTTTTGCTAGCCGCCAGCTTGGCAGATAGAATCACGTCCAGAACCGTCTCGCCAGTTTTCAATTTATATTCAGGCATTTCATCGGGAACTTCTTTTTGCTGGAATGTCTTGATGAAAGCTTCCTGCGCGGACTGCGCCTCCGCATCGCCATAGAAAACGCCGGTGATCTCCCGCGCCAGCTTCATTTTGGCGTCGCGCGGATGCAGGGAGCCAGCCTCGACGTTTTTTTCGATTTCCTCGATCTCATGCGGAGTCAAACGCGTTGCCAGCCGAAAGTATTTTCCCATTGCAAAATCCGGCACGGACATGACCTTGCCGTACATGTCCTCGGCAGTGGTGTTGATCGGGACGATGTTTCCGGTGGATTTTGACATGCGCTGAACGCCGTCGGTGCCCGGCAAAATGCCGCAGATCACGCCCACCAGCGGTTTTTGCCCGAGCGCTTCCTGCAATTTACGGCCTGCTACGATGATATTGAACAACTGATCCGTCCCGCCAACCTGAATATCGGTTTTCATGGCGACGGCATCGTAGCCCTGCATCAACGCGTAGAAGGTTTCATGCAAAAAGATCGGTTCGCCCACTTCAAAGCGTTTGGCAAAATTTTCGCGCGCCAGAAATTGCTGGACGGTGAAATTCTGTCCGAGTTGAATCAGGTCCACCAGCGAAAGCTCTGAGAGCCATTCGCCGTTATAGCGGACTTTTGTCTTTTCACGGTCGAGCACGCGGAAAGCCTGATCGGCGTACGTTTTCGAATTCTCGGCAACCTGTTCCTGAGTCAGAATGGGACGCGCTTTGTTCTTATCCGACGGATCGCCGACCAGTGCGGTGTAACTTCCGATGAGAAACGTCACTTCATGGCCAAGTTCCTGAAACTGGCGCAGTTTACGCATCGTGATCGTATGGCCGAGATGCAGGTCAGTGGAGGTGGGGTCGTATCCGCAATACACGCGCAGAGGGCGATTCTCCTTTTGCGCGAGAAGCAACCGCTCACGCAATTCCTTCCCCATTGCTTTTTTCAGGTCTTCGTCGCCATATTCCGTGCCCTGCATCAAAAGTTCTACCTGCTCGTCGATATTCATAACATTCTCCCGAGGATAATTACAAACAAAAACGCGCCCGCGATGGCGTGGGCGCGTTCATCTACCATCGCATGATCTAGGGATGGGGATAATAAACGTAAACTCTGCACGATAAAACCGGCATACAGCGATTATAACACTACTGCGCCAGGTTGAAGATAAACGCCCATGGGCCTTTGATGGTATAGAACTCGTCGCTGTAAACGATCTCCTCCGCTTGTTGCTGTGTCATGTCGGATGGGATATTCGTGATCTGCATGGAGGCCGCGCCGTTCGCGTCTGTAGTGCAAGCGAGCGTAATGGCAATGCCGCGCTGAATCAGGGCTTGTTGAATCTTTGGCATGTAGATGGTGCAGTAATCGTCCTGCCGCGGCGGCGCGCCGATCGAGTCAATCGTCAAAACAACATTCGACAGATCGGCATCCGGCGGCACATTGAAATTGAGCGTATCGCAACGCTGACCGGGCTGTCCATTGGCTGGCGCCTGCCGGCTGACCAGAGTGGAACCAAAATCGGTTAGCGTGTTATCAGTATATTGCAGGCTGGCGCTCCAAACAGACCAATCCGAATCGTCGGGCAATGTGTAACATACATCGGCATCCACCTGTTTGCCGTCCTGCCAGGCGCGCGTCACCTGCACATTCACGCCATTCGCCGATTGATCCGGCGAAATCACCTGCGCCTGCGCAGTGGGATAAGACGGCGCGATATAAGCCGTTGGGCCAGCCGAGGATTCTGCGGCAAGCGTCGGCGGCAGAGGCACGTTTGGACTGCATCCGAACACGAATAATGCAAGCAGGACGATCCAGCGTTTCATAGAATTTTCTCCATCTTTCGATACATTCGATGCGGCTTAGCTTGAAAACAAATCGGCCAGCGCTTCTTTCAGACCCGGAAACTGGAACCGATACCCAAGCTCGGTCAAACGCCCGGGCCGGGATGCGCGGCCCTCCAAAATCAAATCGCTCATACCGCCCAGCGCCAACCGCAGAAGAAAGGCCGGTGTTGGAAACCAAAACGGGCGGTGCAAAGACCGGCTTACCGCGCGCATGAACTCATCCATCGAGGTAATTTCAGGGGCGATCAAATTGAACGCGCCGCGCGCGCTTTTATTATCGATCAGAAATCTCATCGCTCCCATTTCATCGGCGGCATGAATCCATGGCACAATTTGTTGGCCGGTTCCCAATCTTCCGCCGATGAACAGACGAACCGGCAATGCCATCAAAGGGAAGAGTCCCTCCCCATTCGCAAGAACTACAGCCGAACGAGCGACCACGCGGCGCACACCCAATTCTTCAACTGGCTGTGTGGCGGCTTCCCAGTCAATGGTGAGGCGGGCGAGGAAATCGTCCGCGGGCGGCGTGGATTCATCCGCGGGCTCGCCGCGCAATCCATAATGGTTGATGCCCGAGATTTGCAGGAGAACGTCCGGGCGGCGAGAGGCGCCCTTAATCGCCTCCACAATTGCCCGTCCCGCGTGGACGCGTGAATCGTAAAATTCCTGCCGCTTGGCGCGCGTCCACGGCCACGAAGACAGCGACTTTCCTGCAAGATTCACAATCGCGTCCATGTCATTGGCCAGATGCCCCCAACCCCGCGCGGTCCTTCCATCCCAGCCAGCGACTTGCACGCCCTCCGGCACACGTGCACTGCGCGGCGAGCGAGTCAGCGCCCACACCTGATGCCCGTCTATCAAAAGAGATTTTGCAAGCAGGCGGCCGAGAAAGCCCGCCCCGCCCGTGATGAGTATTTTCAAATCAACCTCCTGTCAGGCCAGCCTGCCAACACAAATTCGAAAAGCAGTATAATCGTGCCCATTGCAGAGCCGTCATGAATGAGTCTGTTCTTGTGCTCAATGCAAACTTTGAGCCAATCAACGTGTGTTCCACGCGGCGGGCGATCGGCTTGATCCTTTCGGGCAAAGCGGGAATGCTTGCCAACGGGCGAGGATATATTCGCACCGTTTCGGACTTGATTCCGCGTCCTTCGGTCATTCGACTCGAATTTCAAATCCAGCGGCCGCGGCCGCGGGTGAAACTAACCCGCCGCGAAGTCTTTCGCCGGGATAATTATACCTGCCAGTATTGCGGCCGGAAGGACGGCGGCATGACGGTGGATCACGTAATTCCGCGCCATCTCGGCGGCACGCACATATGGACCAATGTTGTGGCGGCCTGCCCCTCCTGCAATCATCGCAAAGGGGGCCGCAAACTGGAAGAGGCTCACATGTATCTACTGCACATCCCCAAGGAGCCTCCAGCCAGCCCAACCTATCTGTATAGCCGTCATCTCGGCGAAAACAGTGAGTGGGCGCAATACATTGCAGGCTGGTAAAGCAAAATCCCTTCCCGTTGAGAAGGGATTTTTTATTCGAAATCCAATGTCATGAAATCCACGGCCAGCCTAATCGTTCCCCCATATTTCTTGCCTGCTTCCGCAACCAAGTCGTCCGCGCCGAACTGGCCGGTTGGATAATGGATCAAATACAGCGCGTTGGCTTCGGCCCGGCTGGCAATTTCGCCTGCTTGCGAGGCGGAGGAATGACCGCGCGCCTCTCCGGCGGCTTCATGGATCAAAACATCCGCGCCATTTGCCAGGCGGACCACCTGCGCGCACGGTTCGGTATCGCAGGAATAAGCCATGACGCGGCCCACCCGCCCAAATTCAAATCGTAAACCGATCGTCGGCACGAGGTGACGGACCGGCGACGATAAAATCTTGAAATCCGGACAGTCGATGACGGTTGACATTTCCGCGGCGGGCAGACGATAGAAAGCCACGCGAAAAAAATCCGGCCAGTCGGCCCATTCGTAAAAACTCATCAACTGTTCGACGCGGTCGAGCGTGTGATGCAGGCCGTAGATATTGATCGGCTTCCTGCGGCCCATCAACCACATGTCCATGAGTAAAAGCGGAAGGCCCGAAACGTGATCGGGATGAAAATGCGTGATAATGATATCGGTCAGGTCGTTGAAGTTCACACCCGCCTGTTCCAATCGCAACACGGGCGTACCGACACAATCCACCAACACAACCCGTTCCTCGCCAATTATGACCATGTGCGTATTTTCGTGATCTTTGGTGGGAATGGCATCGGACGAGCCGAGGATAATAGCCTTGGGCACGAGTCACCTCTTGAAGATCAGCGCCAAAATAGCCGGGGTGACGTATGTTTCGACTACGGCCGCAACAGCCAGCAATGGAACGATCAGGCCAAGAAAGACCTTCGTCCAATCTGCCAACAGTTCAATCAACACTTCTCCCATGGATTTCCCAATTTGAGGCGTAACCAGCCCGACGCCAATCCGTAAAACAGCCGCGCCGCCCAACATCAACGCGGGGATTTCAAATATTCCATGCGGCAACAATCCCGCCAAAAAGAGCAGAATTGGGGAAACGCCAAACATGGCAAATAAACCCAGCACTCCCCCGATCAGTCCCAGATTCAAAACAAAAAACAGAATTCCAAGCACGCTGAATGAAATCAGGCCGGCCAACAGCATGACAGCCACGGCGCGTACATTATGAACGAACAGCGACGGCACGGTGAGGCTGACTCCCATTTGGGCAAGGCGCGGCGAATCCTGAACCCGATGCGCCATATTCGCAATATCTTCAGCCGGCATGTTCTTCAACAAAGCCGATGCATTATGATTCACCCAGCCGTAACCCAGCCAGCCCGCCAAAAACGAAATGACGACCATCAGCGCCAGCGGAATGGCCAGCCTTCGCAGTGCAGGAAGGACCGCCTGCGGATACCAGCGCCAAAATGACTCCGCCCCATTCCTGAAAGCAGACCAAAACGATTTCCACATCCAGCGGATATTAAGCGTATCGATCTCGCGGCCAAGCAAGTACTCGCGCTGGAAATGAGCGATGCCCACGCGGATAAACAACGCCGCCAAAATCAGCACAGCGACGACGGCCAGCCACAAAACTTTTCCGTTCCTCCAAAACAAAAGCACGCTCTCGCCCTGCAAAAGAAACGCAACTGGAATAATAATAAATGAAGCCAATAAGTTTGCGGCTTTCACCGTAGTGGACTGCACCGAAACAATGATCGCGCCGCTCACCATCAATACGGCATGAGCCGTGGTCAACATGAACAATTGGACGATGATCGGCCAACTCGGAATCTGCACCTGCAGATGAGTAACGAGCAACAAATATAAAGCAATCGAAATGTAACTCGCCGCCAGCGGCATACAAGTCCCAACCGTCAGCTTACCGAGATATATCTGCCAATCTTCGAGCGGCGAGCTGAGCAGTGGCTCGATTGTGCCGCGCTCCTTCTCGCCCACGAAAGATTCGAGCGCGACCACCAGAGAAATTGTGTTGGGAAAGAAGCCGATGATAAGAATGGAAAACGGCACCAGGCTGTCCGCCACCAGACTCGCGCCGTACTGATTCACAAACTTGATCGTGGAGCGCGCCATTTCGTTCATCAAAATGGGAAACGCCAGAGTTAGAATAACCAAGGGAAACAATACGCGCCAATCGCGCAACTGATCGCGCAATTCCCGCCGCGCCAAAACCCATATCGGTCCCAATCTAGGCCGCATGTTCGCCCGCCTGCGCGTCAGCCATCACCTTCAAATAGACCTGCTCCAAACTGCGCGGAACTTCCTGCAATGCGACCAACGAAGCGTTCGACTTCGACAGCGCACGCACCACTTGCGGATTGACTTCTTCGGGCCGCTCCACGCGAAACCGGAAACCGGCTCCATTATTTTGACTGATCGTCACGCCCGAAGGAAGCTTAACATCCGCCGCGTTCCAGGCTTGCGACAATTTCACTTCATATTCGGTCGAACCAAGGATTTGATGTTTCAGCTCCTCGAGCGAGCCTTGAATCAAAATACGCCCGCGATAAATGATCGCCACAATATCTGCCAGGGCTTCCGCCTCGGCGAGATTGTGCGTGCAAATTACGATCGAACGCTGGGACGATTTCAAATCGGCTATTTCATCCCGCACCAGCCGCGCCGACTCCGGGTCCATGGCGGAAGTCGGCTCGTCCAATAAAAGCACGGGCGGCTCGTGCATGAGTGCGCGCGCCAAGGCTAATTTCTGCCGCATGCCCTTCGAATATTCGCCAATGCGCCTGCGCGCCGCGGATCTCAAGCCGAAATAATCCAGCAGATAATCGCTTCGTTTTTTACGCGTTTGCGAATCCAGCGAATATACCTCGCCGAAGAAATCGAGATATTCCTCCCCGTTCATCCGCATGTACAAACCGTGCTGTTCAGTGAGGACGCCAACCGAAGCGCGTACCTTATGGCCTTCGCGCACAGTATCGAAACCGGCGACGCGCGCCCAGCCGCGCGTCGGGTTCAGCAAAGCGGTCAGCATACGGACGGTGGTGGTTTTACCCGCGCCGTTCTGGCCGAGTAGAGCAAGGATTTGCCCAGGCTCCACCCGGATCGTTACGCCTTCGACCGCCCAAAAATCATTGAATTGCTTGCTCAGATCGCTGGTTTCGATCATATGTGCCCGGCAGAAATATAGCGGTGCGAGGAACCCGCGTCAATAAGCCAACAGTCCTTTTATGATGCAGTTTTGCGAGCGGCTGATTTCTTCTTCGTTGTTGCCTTTTTCTTCGGCGCGGCTTTCTTCGTCGTTGTTTTGGCTTTAACGGTCTTTTTGCTCGAAGCTTTGCGCGCCGAAGTTCCCTTCAGGGTTGGCTCCTCAGTCTTTACAACGGAGGCAGGTACGGGGTCCGGTAAGGCGGCGGGTGTTTCAACTTGTTCGGCTGATTTACGGTGCCGCCAGATCAACAAGGCCGCGGCCAGGACAGCGACAATCGCAACCAAAGTCTGATTGGCGTTGATGCCCGCGATTTTCGAAGCGTCGAGTCGCAAAAAGTCGAGCGAGAACCGAATGATCGGATAAATGATCAAATAGACGAGGAAAATATCGCCGTTCTTCCGTTTCGCCGTGCTGTTGCGCGCCAGCCAGAGCAGGAGCCACATATTGGCCAGGTCCAGCAGAGACTCGTATGCGAACAACGGGTGATAGTATGCCACGTTCTCGAAGCCCGCCAGGCGATGCGCCGGATCGATGTAGAGCTTCCACGGCAGGTTGGTAGGCGCGCCGTAGAGTTCCTGATTGAAGAAATTTCCCCAACGGCCAATCGCCTGACCCAACGCCAGGCCGGGCGCGGCAATATCGGCCCATTCGCCGAAATTCAATTTATATTTGCGCGTGTAAAAGTAAAGCGCGACTGCACCGCCGATGACCGCGCCCGGAATCCCCAGGCCGCCGTGCCAAATCGCCAGCGCGTCCAACGGATGGCTGAGATAATAAGCGGTGGTAATTCCCTGCTCGATCGAGGAGGGCGACGGGGTAAAAATGTGCCATAAACGCGCACCGATGACTCCGCCAATGATCAGGTAGATGAGCAGATCCCATACAATTTCAGGATCGTGCCCGCGGCGTTTGGCTTCGCGCGTGGCGAGCCACGCGCCCGCCACCGCGCCGAGCATCAAAAGAATTCCATAGAACTTGATATAAAGAGGGCCTACAGCAAAACCGTCGATCATCTTCTACTCCTTAGGCGATAAATTCCTGACAGCGGCATGTGCCTGCGCACGAACGACCCAAATACGTTGTAATGCCGTAAAGTTTGCAAGCACGGCAATAATCCAGACGCCGATCACGGGATAGTTGAACAAAAGCAAAGGGCCCAGCACCAGATATCTTTCGGCGCGGGTCAGCAAACCTTCTTTGGCGCTAAAACTTTGCGCTTCTGCGCGCGCCTTTACATACGAAACCAGGATGGAACCGGCGGCGGCCGCGAATGTGACAATTTCCGCCGCGTGCATATTATTGATTGCAAAATAACTCAGCAGTGCGCCCAGAATGATCAGCTCGGAATATCGGTCGCTGACCGAATCTACGAAGGCGCCCCAGTCGCTGGCTTCGCCGCGCAAACGGGCCATCGTGCCGTCCAGTGCGTCAATCGGCCAAACGATCAGCATGATGAGGCCGCCGAGCGAGATCTGCCCTTTCACTACAAAATACGCGGCGATTATGTTTCCAAAGACGCCCAGCAATGTAACCATGTTCGGCGTCAAGCCGATTCGATTTAGAAACCTGCCTATTGGATCGAGAAACCACTTGAACGCAACGCGCAAAAAATCCGTGAATGTTTTTTTCACCAGCCAGCCTTTATAAGAGATTGTCCAATCATACTCGAAAACATACGGGGCGATCCGATTTAATTTTCGCCATTTTCCTGATCGTCGTCGGGGCCAAGCAATACATCGCGTTCCCTGCCGCCGCCCTGCGATGGGCCCACCACGCCCATTTCCTCCAATTGATCCAGCAAGCGCGCCGCGCGCGGATAGCCGATGCGCAGACGTCTCTGTAACAAAGATGCGGAAGCCCGCTGTGATTGCTTGACGATGGAAATGGCCTGCTCGATCAAGCCTTCATCTTCGTTTTCATCCGGCTCCGTTAATAACTTTTCCCAGGGCGGCGTATCGTCCACCGGAACTTCGCTCACCTTCTGCCAATGAGCAATAATGCGTTCGATCTCCATATCGGTCACGATCACGCCCTGCGCGCGCATCGGGCTTCCAACCTCGGGATTCAGGAAGAGCATGTCGCCGCGCCCAAGCAAAGTTTCCGCGCCGGTCGTATCGAGGATGACGCGGCTATCTACACCGGAGGCCACTGCAAAAGCGAGCCGCGCCGGAAAATTGGCTTTGATGAGGCCGGTGACCACATCCGTGCTTGGGCGCTGAGTAGCCACCACAAGATGGATGCCTGTCGCGCGCGCCATCTGCGCCAAACGCACCAGATTATGTTCCGTCTGATCGGGCGCGGACATCATTAAATCGGCGAGTTCATCGATCAGCACAACAATCCGCGGCAACGCTTCGCCTTCGCCGCGGCGCGAAATTTTGCGGTTATAGGCATCCAAATCGCGGGCGCGCGCCCCTTCGAGCAAACGATAACGATGCTCCATCTCCAACACCACCCAACGCAATACGCCGAGGATGCGCTCCACATTCGTCTCGACCTTGCCATATAAGTGCGGCAGGCCGTTGAAGCGCAACAGTTCGACCATCTTCGAGTCGATCATCACCAGGCGCAAGTCTTCAGGCGCGTTGTTCATGGCAAAAGCCGCGGCCAGCGACGTGATACAGACCGACTTCCCGGAGCCCGTCGAACCGGCAATGAGCAAATGCGGCATACGCGCCAAATCTGCAACCACAGGCTGGCCGGAAACATCCCGTCCGAGCGGCATGGCTAACGGCGCGCCCAAACGATGATAGACATCGCTTTCCAAAATAGGCCGCAGTCGAACCACCGATGAATGCGGATTCGGCACTTCGATACCGACGTATGGCTTGCCCGGAACTGGCGCCTCGATGCGTAAACGTTCGGCCGAAAGCGCCAATGTCAGATCTTTTTCCAGCGAAGCGATCTGCGCCACGCGCACTTTCATTTGTTGGGCATCTTCCTCGTCGCCATTGCCTTTTTTGATGAAGCCGGGCTGTACTGCAAACTGAGTCACCGCCGGGCCTACTCGATAACCGATCACGGTGGCGGGAATGCCAAATTCGGAAAGGGTCTTCATGATCATTCCCGCAGTTTGATTGATGGTGCGTTCATCGGCACGGACCGCCTGCTCAGCCAGCAAAATTTGCAGGGACGGGAGAGTCTCATCGCGCGGCGGCAACTTGATCGGACGCTCGCTTTTCTTCTCCGAAGGACGCAACGATGTGCGAAACTCCGGCGGCAACGGCGCAGACTTTTTCCTCGGTACGGATGCCTTTTCCTTTTTGTCGGCAACCGCTTCCGCAGGCAGTTGAGCCGGGGGTTGGATAGATTCGACGTGCGCTTCGCCCGCGATCTGCAACAGCCATCTTTCCAGCAATGACCACAGCCCGAATCCACCCATCGCCGCGATCAGCCATAAAACCGTCAGAACCACAGCGCCCCACACCGGACCGATTTCCATGGAAGCCAAAGTATAGATTCCCCAACCGAGACGGCCGCCATCCAAACCGGCGTCGGCGCGGTCGAGGGAATTACCTCCGATAACGGCCAGCAGGCTGAGGGTCAGGAGCGCGGCGAGTTCAAGCCAGATGATGCGCCCCAGACTCCACGATCCGGCTTGTCGTCTTAACAGAACGAATCCGCCGAATCCGATTCCGAGCGCGATGAAATAACTTCCCCAGCCAAACCAGCGCGCCAACCACGCGGCCCAGGGTGTGAGCAGAAAGCCTTGTGTGACGCCCAACAATGCAAGCAGAGACATCAACGCCAAAGCCATGAGCAATATGCCAACTACATCCTGTAAAAAGCGGCCAAAGTGTAAGTTGAAGCGCGCCAAACGATCCAGCCAGTCGTTGGCCGGCGGATCGGCTTGATCGTATTGGCGAGGCGAAGCGGGTCGTTTCATCATTGACTATTAAAGGCGAAGGCTGAGTCCCATGCGCTGATGCGCGGCATCCACATGCAGAATGCGAACTGCAATGGATTGGCCCTCCTTGAGATATTCTTTCACAGGCTGATCGGGCTGGAGGGGCATTTCAGAGGCGTGGATTAAACCTTCCACGCCCATCTCGAGCCGCGCAAATGCGCCATACGAGAGCACACTGGTTACAACGGCCGAAACGACCGCGCCTTCAGGAAACGCGGAATTTGCCTGTTCCCAGGGATTCGGGGACAATCGTTTGAGACTTAGCGCAACGCGACAGCGCTCCGGGGAAAGTTCGATCACCTGCACTTCGACAGTCTGTCCCAGGCGAACGATCTGATTCGGATGAATCACACGTCCCCAGGAAAGTTCGGAAATATGTATCAAGCCTTCCACGCCGCCGAGGTCCACAAACACGCCGAAGTCGGTGATGTTCGTGACCTGACCAGAAACGCGCTGTCCCGGATGGATTTCATTGAACAGCATGGGCCGCTTCCCGGCTTCGGTGAGCGCGGCCCGTTCGGAAAATACGATGCGGCCATCTTCCGGCACACACTCGATTACTTTCAAGTTGAGCGTCTTTCCGACATATGCCTCAAGGTTGGCCGCGCGGTCCGTGGTTTCGGCTGTCCCACCCAAATTAACAAGATGCGAGATCGGCACGAAACCATAGAGATTCTCCCCTTCCACCAACAGTCCCCCGCGATTATGACCGGTCACACGCAACTGGACGATCTGATCGTGCTGATAGAGACCCTTTGCCTGTTCCCAATCGGCCGTAGGTTTGGACGGCTCCTCGATCTTTGATTTCGATTTCGCGGCCTGCGCCGGTTGAGTCGACGCGCCGTGACGTTCCTCCTCCGCCAGCAACGAAGCCCACCAGCCTTCGTCAATGATCGGCGTTGGATTCCCGTTGGATCTGTTCTGACCTGCCATGTTGCCCTCCGAAATTACTCATTGCGCTTGTGTTTGTGTTTCCATCTCAAAAATCGCGTGCGCCACCGCTTCCACCGCGACGCGCTGTTTACGATATAAATCGGCCTCGGACATGGCCAGCCGCGCGGCCACATCCCGCACTTTTCTTCCTTCGATAAATTTCATCTCCAGAATGTTGTAAAGAATCCATTCGGTTGTGAATCGGCGGTCTCCCTCCGGCTTCA
Source organism: uncultured Anaerolineaceae bacterium (assembly GCA_964502095.1). Taxonomy (GTDB): domain Bacteria; phylum Chloroflexota; class Anaerolineae; order Anaerolineales; family Villigracilaceae; genus JACPVF01. The sequence continues at coordinate 23,720 of CAZCUF010000002.1, read as the reverse complement.
CCTGATCCACTGCTTTACGCAACAAAGCCCGCAGGGCATTGGCGGCGTTGCCGTCGTATTCATCCGACATTTCCTGTACAACGCGCAATTTCATGAGCGGACTGTTGATCAACTTTGGGCCGCCCCAATAATGAGCCAGCGCGTCTTTCACCCAGTTGGCGAGATCCGATTCTTCGGGCAGTTTCTCCGCCAGCAGATTCGTACGGCTGTCATAACGGCCCACGGCGCGCAGACGCTGGATCATGTCCATTTTAGGCTGAAGAGTTTCCAGTGACCGAAAGACGCGCTGTTGCAATTGACGGTCCTCCAGGGCAAGCGCGGCACGATCGGCCAACAGCCATAGCGAGTCGCGTTGATCGTGCTCCATCGGCGCGGGCGTGCGCTGTGCCACGCCCAGCAATCCCAGCAACGGCGGAACTTCATCGCGGTCCATATCGCCGCGCTTACGCTGATGCAGAGGCAGGACCCAGAAATTGCCCCACAAGAATTCCTGCCGCATCTGGCCGCTATCGTCCACTTTTTCGAGCGCGTCGGACAAACGATCGGGGTCGAGCAGGTTGCGCTTCCCTGCCATGACGATTAACGATAATTCTTCGCTGTCCAGCGCGGCCACAAATGCGGATGGAGACTGCATGTGATCACGCACAGCCGCCAGCACCGCTTCAAGAAATTGCTGTAAGTCCCCATGAGTCAATAAACGCTCTTCAATATTTTGTAATAAGGCCAATTCAGCGCGGTCGCGCCCATAGAACAGCCATCGTTCCCAAATCGGCGAAGCCAGAGTAATTAAATGCTCCAGCAGTAAGACGGTAACCACCACCGCCAGCGGAACGAAGGCATTATAAGAAGAGCCAAATAATTCACCGCCGCGCCGGACAACGGTCATCAAGCCCAATGCGGCTGAAGCCGTGACCGGGCCGCGCATGATCCACTTGAAAAGACGACTCTTGACGATGCGATCCGGCCAGGACACTCCGAAGAAGGCTACTGAGTAAGCCATCACAACGATCAGCCCGGCCACCAGCAAGTTAATAACAAAAGCCGTTCCCCAAAACAAAATTGGGAAACGGGACGCCAGCCAGGAACCGAACATCAAATACGGATATGAACCCAGCGCGGGCGCAGTGGCGCCGGCCATCAGATACAACATGCGGCGGCGGCCGGAACGAGTCAACATCAAGCTATAAGCGCGGACAAAATTGACAGCCGCCCAAAGCATGGCTATCACATAAAAAACGGTGAAAACCTCGGACCAAATCGTCCGCTGAAGATGTGGAGCAGGCTGGCCGTCCGAAACGAGCGGGCCGAGCAGTTTGCCCATTCCTAATAAAAGCAGGAAAAAGGTCGAGATTACGTACGTGCCGCGCACCGCAATTCGACGCCGGCCGCGCGACGGCCTGCCCGCCGTTACCAGAACCGCATCGGACAAATGCAAATACGCGGCAGGCAGGTAAACGACCCCGAGCCATTGCAAGTGCAGGAGAAGATCGACGCCCCATTCCGGCACGGTCTTATTTTGCAGGGCCTCAGCGGAAAACACCACCACTACGCACAGCAAAATGATCGCGAACGAGCGCGCCACCCGGTCGCGTAAATTAAAAGAGAGAGCATACAGGAACAGGGAAAACGCCGTAATGGCGATTCCCGCCGTAAGGATTTGGTTAAGCGTCTGGATCCCCGCCAGGAGGCTAACCGGCCAACCGTTAATCATGCGCCCTTCCAGTAAGAAATTACTTTACAGCCCTCGCAAAGAAAAGGGCTACGTCTTGCGTTAAATAATAATGGTCATTATACCCGCAGAACTCATATCCATGTTTTTGCGCCAGGCGGATGGCAGGGATATTTTTCGACTGCATCTCCAGCATGAGACGGCGGACGCCTCTTTCCTGCGCCCAAGCCTGGGCCGCCGCCAACAAAGCGCTGGCTACGCCCCGGCGACGCGCCTGAGCGCCCACCACCAAATCCGTGACCCAGCCGATCGATACCGCACTGCGCTCGATGATGGCAATATATCCAACCGGGTCGGGTTCGATCATCGCGGCCAGCACCAGAGATTTATGCGGCCATTCATCCGCCAATGCAAATTTATCGTGAGGATAAGCCAGCGCAATCGGGCGCGGGAGTCTCACTTCCCGAAATGTGGCAAACAACTGACCGGTATCGCGGCGCAACTCCAACTGCCAGACAGACTCACTGCTGATCGTGTGATCGAGCGCCATCAGGCGTGAAATATCGGAAGGGACGGCAAGGCGAAGCTGAACGTCAGCCATGGTTCACGGAGCCGCAACTCGAATCGGAATAATACATGGTGTCTTTTCCTGTCCTTGCGTGTCGGTCACAACCACGCGCAATTGATAATCTCCCGGCGTTAGAGCGGTGGTATCCCACGCGCCCAACTCCGCGTTCTGCTTGACGTCCGTACCCGCCGCGATGGTCGCCCAAGTATCGCTATTGCGCGGCGCGACCTCGTATTTATAGAATCCGAAGTCCGGAATATTGGCCGTGCCCGTAATGGTGATTTTGCCCTTCACTTCATCGCCGGGCTTCGGCGAGGTGATCATGACCTGCCCGGGCACACAACCTGTCGAATTGGCGGGCAGGGCCGCGGCGGGCGCGGCGGCAATCTGCGTCATGAGTTCGGGCGAAAGCGTCCCCGAGGGAGTCTGCAGGATATTCAACGTGGCGGTTGGAATAAATACCGCGGCGGGCAGGTTGGGTATGACAAAAGTCGCCATGGAAAATTCGGCGCAAAACAGAATGACGATCAACACACTGATTGCCGCAGAGCGTCCGATTCGGCGGAGCGAAAACTCGCGCTCCAGTTTATACACCGATTGCTGCCATTCGCGCCACGAACTGAACAACCAGCGAAAGGAAAAGAGCGCGCCGATCGCCAGTGCGATGTAAATCAACACCTCGTATGAGGCGAGAAAACGATATAGCCCTGCCATGTCCTGCGACGACTTACACCCCGCGCAACACGCCGCGGATGATCGTTTCGACCCTGGGTGTGATCACCTTCCCGGCTTCGATGACCTCTTCATGGGTGGTGACCGTTGATCCATCCAGATTAGCCTTGTTGCTGATTCCCGAAAACCCAAGCACGCGCATACCGCCGTGCCGCGCCACCAGCACTTCCGGCACAGTGGACATCCCAACCGCGTCCGCGCCGACCATGCGCAGGAAGCGCAAGTCTGCGGGGGATTCAAACGATGGGCCGCTCAGCCCGGCATATACGCCCTCGCGTAAAGTTATTTTATTTTCCCCGGCAACGCGGCGGGCCAGATTGCAAAGCTCCGGATCGTAGGCGCGGCTCATATCCGGAAAACGCGGACCAATCTCATCCAGGTTTGGACCCATCAACGGATTGTTGCCCGTCATGCCCATCAGGTTTAAATTGTCGGTAATCAACATCACTTCGCCGGGGCTGAATTCCGGGTTCACCCCTCCAGCCGCGTTCGTGACAATCATGATCTCGATGCCCAATCTCTGCATCGCGCGCACAGGCAAAGTCACCTGTGCCATGCTGTATCCTTCGTAGAAATGGATGCGTCCCTGCATTACAAAAACGCCCTGGCCCTCCAACTCCCCGATCACAAGACGGCCCACGTGGCCGGGAACCGTCGAAACGGGAAAATGGGGCAGGTCGCCAAAGGAGATGTGATCGGCCTTTTGAACGGATTCAGCCAAACCGTTCAGGCCTGAACCGAGAATAATTCCCACGCGCGGCCGATGGGAAGTTTTTCCGCGAATCGCATTGGCAGTTTCGTCTATTTGTTCCAAAGTGAGATAAGTTTGCATGATTTCCATCGATCGCGCTTAAAGATTTTCGTCCGCGCTTGGCCGAGTAAGCGCGGAAATTATATCAGAAATTAAATTGGCAGGTTTTCGGCGGATGAAAAGGTAGAAAAAAAATGTTTCTTATGCTATGCTATTGCTACTTTCACCATGAGGAAGCGTTCATTCTATCTTCGAAATTTCATCCTTGCCGGTGTTTTATGGTTGACCGGAGAAGGCTTTCTACTCATCCCCATGAAGTTCGGGGCTGTTACTGCCGGGGTGGCGAAATTTTCCATTTCGGGCCTGGGGGTTATTTTTATTTTTTCGGCGCTCCTGCTGGCCATGCTAATGCTCATCTACGCCGGCCCGCGCCAACAATATATTTTGCTGACTACGGCCAACATCATCGCGGGCGGCCTGATTCTCCTTTACGCCCAAGCCGGGTATTACCTCGAGGGGCTTCTGCTGTTGAGCGTACTGGCCGTCAATTTCTTTTTTGCCGCGCCCATCAACCTCGAACCGCGCGCAAACAGGGAAATCCTGCTTTGGGCGCTGACTATCGTCAACGGCCTCAGCGGCGGAATTCTTCTGTTACATCCGGCTTTTTTAAATTATCCGGCTTATACGCCCATCGACTCAATCGCAGGAACGCTGGCAGGCGTATTCATTCTTTCTTTTATTCTCTCCTGCGTGGCCCATCTTCGCCCCTTAAGAGATCTGCAACGATTTCTAAATATCTTTCTGGCGGCGCCGTGGATCGTTTGGATTGTGATCTTTGCCCTCGCCTCCAGCTTACCGAACATCCTTGTGCCCCTGGTCGTATCCACTGCAATTTTGTTGAAAGATTCGATTCCCTGGGAAAAATTCGTCCTGCCTGAAGGGGACATGCTCGGCAGGCGTCTGATTCTCATCGGTTGCATTGGTCTCGTAACAGCCATTGGAATGTTAACCATTCTTTTAAATCTTCTCGATCAATCGCTGGTGCAAGCCGGTATAGTCTCCATCCAATGGCCGCTGCGCGAAATCATCTTCGGTCTCTTCACCGTTTTTTCGACCATGGTTGCATACGGCATTTCCACCATCACCATGACGATCAATGCCTTGATGACGGAAGCGGAGGACAAGCCCGCTCCATCCGCGACGAAAGGCCTGCTCTCGTGGAACGAACGGATCGCCCGCTATCTCCGTCCATTCTCCCTCACCCGCGACGGACTGCGCGCCCGCCTCGATGCCCAATCCGATCAAATCAACGCGCTCGACCATCAATTGGCCTTGGAAAAACAACGCGCCGAACAATTCAGACTGCTCGTCGAACTCAGCCAACAGCTCGAAACGCAATTGGATCAGCCTGTTTCCGCGCAATTGGCCGTTAACACAATCGAGCAAGCCATTGACTGTAGTTTCGTCTGCCTTTATTTACATGAACCGGAGCGGCGCGAATACGTGGTTCTGGCGTCGGCCGGCAGGCTGGCCAATATCATCCCGCCCGGCTATCGGCAGAGCATTACGCGCGGCGTTATTGGCCGCGCCACGCGCCTGCGAAAAACGCAAGTCGTCTCCGATACACACAGCGATCCGGACTTCTCCGAGATCGAAGGCGAGGCGTCCCTTTCGTCCATCATCGTTCCGCTGGCCTATGCCGGTCATCTCAAGGGCGTCATCGAAATCAACAGCGAGAATCTCAACGCGTTCAACAGCGCGGATGTTTCCCTGGCTGAAACGGTGGCCGAGGAACTTGTGCGCGCCTGGGAACGTTCCAACTACCACACGCGTTTAATGGAATTGATTCAGGCGGGCATTTCACTCTCGACCATGATCAACCCCGAAACGACGGTTCAGGAGATTGCCGCCATCGCGCGGCAGACTCTCGAGGCGCGCTTCGTCTATGTCACTTTGATGTTCGACCGCGAGGTGGGTCTGGCGCAGAAAGCAACCTCCGGCCACGCCCCGCGCCTTTTGCAATCCATCGAACAGGACTTTTCGAAAGAGACCTTGTTGAAAGCCACGCAGAACGCGGTACAGCCGTTCCGCGTGCGGGACGTTCGCAAATATCTTTCATCCCAAATCAGGCTGGATCATAACGGCCTGCGCAGTATGCTGGTCATTCCGATTCGCCTGCACCGCCTGAACATCGGGACCATTCTGGCGTTCGGTAAACAACGCGAGATCTTTTTTACAGAGAACGACGAATCGCTCGCTAGCTTGTTGGCTTCACAAGCCGCCGCGTCCATTGAAGGCGTCTGGCTTCAACAGGAATTAAGAACTACATTGCAGACCACGCGTCTGCTCTACGAGTTGAGCTACCACATCATCCAGGCCAAAGACTTGAGCGACGCGGCAGGCCATATTGCGGATACGGCCCATCGTCTCGGCAACGCCACTGTTACTGGAATCATCCTGTTCACAGCGGATCGAAAGATCGAAGCCGAGCTTCAAGTGGATGCGGATGGAACTCATAACGGCGCAGACCACCCAATGGAGATGGTGGATAAAGTGATTAAGACCGGACGCGTGATCTATCAATCGGTCGATCAAAATTCTTCGCGCGTTTACCTGCCGTTGCAAACTCCAATGCGCAAATATGGCGTGCTTTGGCTGACCGTTCCCGAATCGCGCGGATATAAATCCGGCAGTCCAGCCGACTTACAGACTCTTACCAATCAGGCCGCCCTCGCGCTGGAACGCGCCATTCTGCTGGTAGAATCCCGCCGGCAAGCACAGGAAATCGAAGCGGCTTACCGCGAATTGGAACTTGCTTACGACCGAACATTATCCGCGCTGATGTCTGCCCTGGACGCGCGCGATCGCGAGACCGAGGGGCATAGCTCACGCGTCAGCCAGTTATCGGTTAAGCTTGGGGAAGCCATGGGGCTGAACGCACAACAGCTCAAGGCGTTGGAGCGGGGCTCTCTTCTGCACGACATCGGCAAGATCGGCATCAGCGACACGATCCTGCATAAACCCGGCCCGTTGGATGAAAAGGAATGGGCCAGCATGCGCCTGCATCCGGATATCGGGGCAAGGATTGTGGAAGGGATTCCATTTCTCCAGGAGACCCTGCCGGTGATTCGTTATCATCAAGAACGCTGGGATGGGAGCGGATATCCGATTGGTCTCAGCGGCAAGGAGATTCCGCTTCTAGCCAGGATCTTTTCCATTGTCGATGCGTTCGACGCGCTGACCAGCGACCGCCCGTATCGGCAGAAAATTTCATTCGAGGAAGCCGCCGCGTATTTGCGTGAAAAGGCCGGGGTCCATTTCGACCCGGAAATTGTTTCCGTTTTCGATCACTTAATCTCCGAGGGGCTGGCAGATATTTTGATATCAGAATGAGCACATGAAAAGCCGACCCAATTCTTCCGATTTCAAACCACAGGAAAAACAAATTTCCGTTCTACCGGCAGGAGCGGCGAGCATCTTCCTGCTGGGAGCGATGGTTTTTAGCAATATTCTGAATCACGAAACAAATTCGTTTCAGGATACTGCTCTCATCACCTATTGTGTTATCAACAGCCTGTATCTTGCTTATTTTCACTTTATCCTGATTCCCTCGCCCAAATTACAGCCCGCCCACGTTTGGGTATTCGCAACCTTCCAGATCGTTGCATTCGCAATGGTTTCGACTCTGCTCCCCAACCAAATTGACAACTTTCTAAGCGCCTTGATGGTCCTCCTGACGATCACCATTTCCATCGTTTCCGAACGCAAGGCCGCCTACTTCATCGTAGCGGGAATGGCTCTGTCCTTTTTCGTGTTGAAAATCTCACAGGTGGGCAAACCGAATGAATTCCTGGTGATGGTCGGCACCATCTTCATCGCGGTCGTTTCAATCGAAACCATTTCGCAACTCAGGAGCGTCACCAGCAAAAACATCAACCGCCTGGAGATCATCAATGAATTCAGCCGCCAAATCTCCTCCTCGCTCAACACCCAGCAGGTGCTTTCCCTGTTGAGCGCAACGATTCAAAGCGCCCTCGAAGCAGACAGCTACTTTGTAGGTATTCTGGACGGCGATAAAGTCAAACTAGTAGAATTCTGCGATGATGGGGAATATTTCAACGGCTTGTCGGTCAGTGTGGACGGCACCTTTTCGGGATGGGTAATCAGCAACCAAAAGGAATTATTTCTGCCGGACCTGCGCCGCGAACTCGAACTGCCCGGTGTAAGGAAAATCGTCGTCGGTCAGGCAAAATCCAGTCTCTCATGGATGGGCGTGCCCTTGCGCGGCGCGAACATCAACGGCTTGATCTCCATCGCCTCCTATCGGCCCTACGCATTCGACCGCAGTGACCTGGAATTGCTGAACAACATGGCGCGCCACGCCGTTTTGGCGCTCGATAATTCGATCCAGCATGGCGACGTCGAAAGACGCTCCCGCCTGGATAGTTTGACCGGGGTTTATAACCACGGCTATTTCCTGAAACTTTTAGGGGAATTTGCCAAAGACTCTTTGCTCACGCATACGCCCCTCAGCCTGATCATGCTGGATATAGATTATTTCAAAAACTATAACGACACTTATGGACATCTGGCTGGCGATGACATTTTAAACTTGTTATGCAATACGATTCGCAGTCACATTAAACAAACCGATGCCGTCGGCCGTTGGGGCGGCGAAGAATTCGTAATCGCCCTGCCGGGAGCCACAAAAGAACAGGCATATCGAGTGGCCGAACGCATTCATCGAAGCATGAATACCCTGAAAATCAAAGGCCGCGGCCAGCGCGAAATCCCAGCCGCGACGCTCAGTCAGGGCATCGCGCAATTCCCCGACGATGCAAACGAGATCATTAAACTTATCGATCTGGCCGACCGGCGGCTTTATATCGCCAAAGAACGCGGCCGCAATCAGATCGAATCAACCGCAAACCACCGGAGTTTGCCGGCCCATTAATTCGCCAGCGTTTCTTCAAAAGCCGTGACGGCTTTTTCCACTCCGGCATCGTCGATCCAATAATGCGTCACCACTCGGAAGCGGCGCGGCCCCGAAGCCTCGACCAAAACCCCAAGCGCCTTCATTCTTTTTTCGATTTCACCCACACCCAGCGGAATCGAATCTGCCAAATTAAAATAAACCATATTGGTGGATGGAGAACCCGCATCCAAAACGACGCCCGGAATCTGACTCAACCCTTCGGCCAGACGCCTCGCCCGCGCATGATCCTCGCTTAATCGCCCCGTCATTTTCTCCAGCGACACAATTCCAGCCGCGGCCAGGATTCCCGCCTGGCGCATTCCCCCGCCCAAATGCTTGCGGATATGCCGCGCCCGCTCGATGAATTTCTTCGAGCCGCACAGCACCGATCCAACCGGCGCGCACAATCCTTTGCTCAAACAAAAAGTCATCGAATCCACCGAAGCAGTCAACTGCCCGACGTTTATCTTTTGCGCCGCGGCCGCATTGAATACCCGCGCCCCGTCCATGTGGACGACCATGCCGCGCGCATGAGCAAAATCGGCCAGCGAACGAACGTATTCCGGCGATTGATATACGCCGCCACAGCGATTGTGCGTGTTTTCGATCCCGATCAGGCGCGAAACCGGCTCATGCACATCGTCAGGCCGAAGTACTTGCTCGATATCTTCCAACTTGAGAGAACCATCCGTCTGCTCCTGAACCTGGCGCGAATGTACGCCGCCCAAATACGAAATACCGCCGCCTTCAAATAGCACTGTGTGTGAGCGCGCGCCCAAAATCGCTTCATCGCCGCGGGCGCAGTGAGTCATGATCGCCGTCAGGTTTCCCATCGTCCCGGATGGGACGAACAACCCGGCTTCCATGCCCACTTTTTCGGCGGCCATCTCCTGTAATTGATTCACCGTTGGGTCGTCGCCAAAAACATCGTCGCCTACTTTGGCGTTCGCCATTGCTTCGCGCATCTCCGGCGTTGGCTGTGTAACGGTATCGGAACGTAAATCCACGAAATCCATATTCACTCCAAATGATCGAGAACGGTCTGTAATTCCTGCGGCAATTCGGCATTGAACACACGCGCTTTCTTCTCATTCGGCAAAATAATTTTCAATCGGGCCGCGTGAAGAAAATGCCGATCCAAATGAATCGTTTGTTTCTTCAAACCGTATATTTTATCGCCCACAATCGGACAGCCGAGGAACGCGCAATGCAACCGGATTTGGTGCGTGCGGCCCGTCAGCGGATGAAATTCCAACAGCGTATGATCTTTGAAACTCTTAATAGTCTTGTATTCACTGACCGCCTCGCGCCCTTTGTGCGCGGGGACAACCGCCATCTTTTTACGATGACTCGGATCGCGCCCGATCGGGGCTTCCACGCGGCCCAACGGCGTCGGCGGACGACCATCCACCAGGGCGATGTACGTCTTTTCGACATGCCGCGCACGAAATTGATCCTGCAACCAGTGATGGGCCGCGTCATTCTTCGCAAGCAGAATCAGGCCCGAGGTCTCTTTATCGAGGCGGTGGACAACGCCCGGCCGTTCCTCGCCTCCGATCTCGCCGATCCCAGGGTCATATCCCAGCGCCGCGTTGACCAGCGTACCGGATGCATGCCCGGCCGCGGGATGAACGACCATCCCTGCAGGTTTGTTTATCACCAGCAAATCGTCGTTTTCAAAAATTATGTTAAGTGGAATCTCCTCGGCGATCAAATTGCTCGGCGCAGGAGGCGGGATGCGCACTGTGACTTCCATCCCCGCTTCGATCATTTGTCCCGTTTTTTCGGCAGGCCGGCCGTCCACTTGCACAAAACCTGCGTTGATCAGGCTTTGCAGACGCGCCCGCGAGAACTCAGGCAGGCGCGCAACCAGAATTTTATCCAGCCGCGCTGAATTTGAATCCTGATATCGAAACGTTTCGACCCGCTCACTCACTTATCACTGCTTTCGATGGTTCCCTCGGCGGCCAGCTTCTTCTTTTCCATTCTTTCCTTCCACCAGACGCCGAGCAATAAAATCACCACACCGATGCTGATGCTCGAATCCGCCACGTTGAAAACCGGGAAGGTGCCCACCGAAATAAAGTCGGTGACGCGGCCGCGCAGTAAACGGTCGATCAGGTTGCCGACCGCGCCAGCTAATTGCAAATCCATGGCGAGGCGCAGAGGCCAGTCCTCCGCTTCCACGCGGGGATAATAATATACAATCGCGCCTGTCACAACAATTGCCAGAATTGTGAACACCATGTTGCCGCCCTGAAACATGCCAAAGGCCGCGCCGCTGTTATGCCAATTCACAATACGGGCGTACGGGCTCAACCAATTCAACCAATCCGGAAGCCAGGCGGCGCCAAACGGCAGATTCGTGCGCACCAGCCATTTGGTCCATTGGTCGAGCGCGATGATCAAACCGGCGGGAAGTAATAAAGCAAGATACGTTCGTAAAAGTTTCAAAAATCACCTCAAGGAAATATTGGCAAGGCATTGTACCAGAAAGCCTTTATCCCTCATCGGTCACAAACACGCGCGGCACACGCGCGCTGATGTTGGTCATCACTTCGTATTCATTCGTACCGGCCCAGCGCGCCAGGTCTTCAGCCGCGATCCCCGCGCCGAGCAGGATGGCCTCCTCCCCCACGCGCACATCTTCATCGCCCACATCCACCATAAATTGATCCATGCAAATGCGGCCCACCTGCTGGAACTTTTTTCCGCGGATGACGACTTGCGCTTGATTCGTCATGCGGCGGAAATATCCATCCGCATAGCCGCATGGGATGGTCACGATTCTGGTCGGAACCTCAGCCTGCCACAACGACCCGTAGCTGACCGGCCGCCCCGGCGGCGTGATCTTGGAATAAACCACCTGCGACACCCAGGTGAGGGCCGGGCGAATTTCCACACTGTGCTGGGTCTCCGCGCCGGGATAGATTCCGTACAGCATGACGCCCGACCGAACCATATCGAGGCGGCTCTCCGGCAATTGCAAAATTCCACCCGAATTCGCCATGTGGCGGATCGGCGGAGGCGGCAGGCCGCGCTTCTCATAAAAGCGTAAAAGATTCATGAACCTTTCGACTTGCAGGCGCGCGTGGGTCAAATCGGCGGATTCAGAGTTGGCGAGATGGGTATAGATCCCCTCGATTTCGACATGTTTGCACTTCAAGGATTGCTCAAGGAACGATTCCGCTTCCGTATCGCGCACGCCGACGCGTTCCATGCCTGTATCGATCTTCAGGTGGGCTTTGAGCCGCGTTCGGGCGGCGGATGCAATTTGTTCGGCGGCAGTCAACAGGTCTGGAGAAGAAGCGGTAAGCGTCAGGCCATGTTCCACAAACAAGGGCAGTTGCTCAGCCGATATTCCGCCCATCACCAGAATCGGTTTGTCGATATGAAGCTCGCGTAGATGAACGCCCTCCTCCGCCAGCGCCACGCCGATATAATCCGCGAACGGCGCGAGGAACGGCGCGACGCCGTCCACACCGTGACCGTAGGCATTGGCTTTCAATATCGCTAAAACTTTGGCGGGCGCGGCGTGTGCGCGGATCGCTTCGAGATTGCGTTTAAGTTGTGAAAGATTGACTCTAAGATAGGTGGGGCGCATTCGATAATTTTACATTTTCGTATTTCAATGTTCGGTTAAATCTTGCCGGCTACGTAATCCAACACGTCGATCTTTGTCAAAATGCCGGTGGGCCTGCCTGCGTCCATCACGATCAAAGCAAAACCCTGTGTAAGCATGGGCATGGCTTCGTCCAATGTGGTATCCGGCGGATAGACCGCCTGCGCATTCTGTACCAGCGGATCGATTGCCTCGTCCTGCGAATGTTGATGGTTATCGAGCAAATGATTGAGCAAATCCACTTCTTCGATTGTGCCGACCAGCGCGCCTTCCGCGCCGACGACCGGCATCTGCGAAACCGCATATTGCCGCATGGAGGCCATCACTTTGCGCATCGAATCGCCCAGCGCGGCGGTGTACAACTGTTTGTTCGCCTTGACCAGTAACAGGTCGCTAAGGGTCACTTCGCCGAATTCCATCTCGAGGAAACCGTTCTCGCGCATCCATTTATTGTCATAGAACTTGGAGAGATAGCGCGAGCCTGAATCCGGAAGGATGACCACCATCAAACGGTCCGAGCCAAGCCCGCGTCCGTATTTGACCGCGCCGGCAATGGCCGATCCCGATGAACCGCCCGCGAAAATCCCCTCCTGCCTCACCAGTTGACGCGCCCACAAAAACGACTCGCGGTCGTTCACGCGCACGATCTCGTCCACTACTTCCAAATCGGTCGTGGTCGGCAGAAAGTCCTCGCCGATGCCCTCCACTTTATACGTTTTCGGAAAAGAGCCGGCGGGAATCTGGCCGTGATTTTTCCAAATCTCCAAAAGGATCGAGCCTTCGATATCCACGCCCACAATTTGAATCTTCGGATTCCTGGCTTTGAGATAATGTCCGATGCCGGAAATCGTTCCGCCGGTTCCCATGCCGATGATGACATCGGTCACGCGCCCTTCGGTCTGCTCCCAGATTTCGGGCGCGGTCGTCATCTCGTGCGTACGCGGGTTATCGGGGTTGTGATATTGATTGGCGAGAATCGCGTTCGGCGTTTCGCGCGCCAGCCGTTTTGCCACTTCATAATACGAGCGCGGATCCTCCGGCCCCACCGCGGTCGGCGTGATGACTACTTTGGCCCCATACGATCTCAGCAATTGAATCTTCTCATTCGACATTTTGTCGGGCATGACGAAGATGGTCTTATAACCTTTCAAAGCCGCGGCAATGGCAAGGCCAACTCCCGTATTTCCGGAAGTCGCTTCCACCACAGTCCCGCCCGCTTTCAATTCCCCGCGCTTTTCGGCCTGCTCGATAATATTCAAGCCCACACGGTCCTTGATCGAACCGCCGGGGTTGAGCAATTCCATTTTGGCGTACAGCGGAACGGGCAAATCATGGGCGATGCGCGCCAGCCTCACCAGCGGCGTATTTCCGATGGCGCCGGTAATACTTTCGTACACCCGTTTTTCATGCGAAGGGGATAAGAGATTCATTCATTCTCCTTTGGCTTTCAGCAATTTTACCAGCCTGTTGCGTCAGCCAACCTTCCCCTTTTTCAATTTAGTAGACCGGCAAGTTGCGATCCACTTCCTTCGCCCAGGCGTTGATCCCGCCTTTGAGATTTTTGACCTTTTTGAATCCCGCGCTGGCCAGCAGTTCCAGTGCGCGCGCCGAGCGCGTCCCAGCTTTGCAAAATACGACCATATCTTCCGCCGAGTCAAGCTCGGAAAGGCGCGCCGCCAATTGTCCGAGTGGAATATTCACCGCGCCAGTAATGGAGGAGATTTCCAATTCGTGAGGCTCGCGGACATCCAGCAGTTTCAAGCGATTCTGCTTCATGCGCTCAGAGAGTTCGAGCGCGGAAATGTCCCAGCCCGCGCCTGCCGAGCCTTCGTCATGATCGTGACTCGGAACGCCGCAAAACTCTTCGTAGTCGATCAATGTTTTGATGTCGGCGTTCGGTCCGCACACGCGGCAATTCGGATTCTTCTTCAACTTCACGAAATCGAACGACATGTCGAGCGCGTTGTAAAGCAAAAGTTTTCCGATTAACGGCTCGCCGATGCCGAGCAAAATCTTCAACGCTTCGGTCGCCTGAAGTGTGCCGATGGTGCCGGGCAGTATGCCAAGCACACCACCCTCCGCGCACGAAGGGACAAGTCCCGGCGGCGGCGGTTCGGGAAAGAGACAACGATAACACGGCCCTATTCTGGCGTCGAAAACGCTGACCTGTCCATCGAAACGATAAATGGACGCGTATACATTCGGTTTGCCGAGAAAGACGCTCACGTCGCTGGTCAGATAGCGCGTTGGGAAATTGTCCGTGCCGTCCAGCAAAACATCGTAATCCTGCGCGATGCGCATCGCAGTTTCGGATGTGAACAATTCGTTATAAACATCCACTTCGATATTGGGATTCAAATCCAGCAAGCGCGCCTTGGCGCTTTCGACCTTCAACTTGCCAATGGTGGACGTTCCATGAATGACCTGACGCTGTAAATTCGACGAGTCGACCACATCGTAATCCACAAGCCCAATGCGGCCGACGCCCGCCGCGGCCAGATACAACGCGGCCGGCGAGCCAAGCCCGCCTGTGCCGATGATCAGCGCGGACGAACCTTTCAGCTTGCGCTGGCCCTCCAATCCCACTTCGGGAATCAAAAGATGGCGCGAATAACGCAGAATTTCATCGCGGGTTAAACCGGGAAGAAAAGATTCCATCATCCACCCGCGATCGAAGGGATCAGGATCACGCGCGCGTTCTCGTCGAGCGGAGTCGCGAGTCCCTGCAAATCTCTGATATTGTTTTCGCCGACGAACAAATTGACAAACGGACGCAATTGCCCGTCGTCGTTGTAAAGATGCGGTTTCAACGCCGGAAATTCCTCGACCAGGCTGTCCATCGCCTGCGCGACATTCGCGCCCAAAACGGCGATCTCAGCCTGCCCGCTTGTATAACTTCTTAAAGGTGTCGGAATTTTTAAAGTTGCCATAAAGAGTCTCTTTTCAAAAACGAATCGGGGATGGATGAAGCTGAATCCATTTTATTCTTCATCCATCCCAATTTCAACTAGCTCGCGGCCGCGACCGGTTCGCAACCGCCGCGTTCGACGACCGCTTCGCACGTGGAAGCCTCCAGAATTTCAACCGAGCCGGCTTGCGCAAACGGCTGCATGTAATTCTCGAGGTATTCCCTGTCTTCGGCTTCGGCGATCAGAACCAGCGTGTGCTGACTGTCGAGCACCGCGTCGCCGATCAGGTCCACGCCGAATTTGCGCGCACTCTGTTTGCTCAAGTGCTCTAATAACATCTGCCCCATTTCAGGATTCTTCGCCGGGCAGGTTTCGGCAGAGTGCTGGTGACGAACAAAATAGAGGGACATTTAATACTCCTTTGGTTTGTTGTGTCGGTGCGAGGGCGCTCCCCGCAACGACATCAATGGATTTGGATTTTTTCTTCGACGAACTGCGAACGATCTTCAACCAACCGCCACGAGCGGCTTTCGACTGCCCTGCCAGCCTGCACGCTCGTGATGACGTACGAGAAAAACGGCTGTGCCCAATCGCGGTCAAATTCGGATGGACGATTGGGATGATCGGGATGCGAATGGAACACACCGATCAGACTCAGCCCGAGCCGGTCAGCTTCCAATTCGGCCTTGAGATAAGCCTCGGGCGCGATCAGATAACGATTGTGCCGCGCCGCGTCTTCGCGTGAATTTGCCAGCGGAAGAATTGCCTTTACCGCGCGCTCGTCTCCATCCGAACCGAGCAAAAAGCCCGCGCCTTCTTCGGGATAGGCCGCTTCGCCATGCGCGTGAATTTGAGCCAAAACATCCTTCGGAAGCCGCAACATCATTTGCCTTCCCATAAAGCTTTGTCGCTGAGATATTTATAGCCTGCGTCGGGGAACAAAGTCACGACTATGCCTTCTTGCAGTTTTGTGGCTACGCGCAAGGCGGCAATAGTGGCGGCGCCAGACGAGATGCCCACGAACAGGCCTTCCTCGCGCGCCAGCCGCCGAACCATTTCATGTGCCGCTTCGGTCTGGACCTCGAGAGTTTCATCTGCAAACGACGGATCGTAAATCCCGGGCTTGAGCGCGGTAGGCATGTGCTTGAGTCCTTCGAGACCGTGGAACGCGTTTGCGGGCTGAACTTGAATCAATTGAACAGACGGATTCATTTCGCGCAAGTAACGCCCCACGCCCATCAATGTGCCCGATGTTCCAAGCCCGGCGATGAAGTGCGTTATCTGTCCTTTTGTTTGAGCGTGTATTTCGGGGCCGGTCGTTTCGTAATGCGCGCGCCAGTTGGCAGGGTTATCATATTGATTGGCATACCAATATTTGGCGGGGTCCTTCCCAGCCATTTCACGCGCCACATGGATGGCGCCGTCGGAACCTTCCAACGCATCCGTGAGAATTAGTTCCGCACCCAGCGCGCGTAAAATCGTGATCCGCTCAGGGCTGGCATTTTCGGGCAAGGCCAACGTCACGGGGATTCCCAGCGCCGCGCCGAAGGTGGCATAAGCGATGCCCATGTTGCCGGAGGTGGAATCCAGCAATCGTTTTCCGGGAATCAACTCTCCATTCGCGATCGCCGTACGAATAATATTTAGCGCAGGCCGATCTTTGACGGAGCCGCCCGGGTTGAACCATTCGGCTTTGGCTAAAACTTGAACGCGCGGAGACAGGTTCGAGGTCACGCGGCGAAGCGCAAGCAGTGGCATATTGCCAACATGGGAAGCCAGGTCGGTCAAAGCCGTGGAAGTGATTTGTATCTTTCCGTCGAGTAGTGTCATGATAGGAATTAAAAAAGCAACCAACAGGCAAAATAAAAGGACAGCGAACGAGCGCCGATGCAAATAAGGATTGCATGCGGGGTTGTCCACCGTCCCGGAGATACCGTTGATTGCTTTTCGGTTTTACTGGGCGGTGGTTACGAACCCCGCCCTATACAGGAGCAAAGCAAGTGAGTCATCATAGCCTTTAATCCGTCGAAGAATCTTAATGGCTATTTTACGAACTTAGCCCGATTTGTCAAGTTAAAAATTCGCGGATAAATTTCGAGTTCAAATATCGATCAACGCTCTGTTGCAAACACTCTCGATTTATTAACAAAGGAATCGGCGTTATCACAGGAAAAATAAAAAGGCCGGTGTTTTGCCGGCCTATTCATACACCAGTAAGAAACTACTCTTCCTTCTTGCTTTCCATTTCCCTCTTGTGCGCCTCGATAAGCGGCACAGCGATGTTCGTCGGGACAACATCATAATGATCCAGGTCCATCGTAAAGTAACCGCGGCCGCCGGTGATGGATCGCAACTGCGTGGTATAACGCAGCATCTCCGCCAACGGAACATGCGCCACAACGACCGTGTTGCCGTGCTCGGATTCAGTCCCCTGCACGCGGCCGCGGCGCGTATTGAGATCGCTCATCACATCGCCCATATTAGCATCCGGCACTACAATGCGGACGTTCATGATCGGCTCGAACAGCACCGGACCCGCATCCTGCACCGCCAGTTTGAAGGCTTCGCGTCCGGCAATTTCAAACGCCACCGGCTTCGAGTCAACCGGATGCTCTTTGCCGTCGAATACAATCACTTTGACGTTGCTCATCGGATAACCCGCGAAGGCGCCGTGCTCCATGGTGGCGCGAATACCTTTTTCGATGGGCGGCAAATACGAACGCGACAAGTTCATGCCCACCAATTCATCCGCAAATTCAAAGTCGGCCGTGGGCAATGGCTCGATGCGCAAATGGACTTCGCCAAACTGGCCCGCGCCGCCAGTCTGCTTTTTGTGGCGATATTGCGCGCTGGCTTTGCGCGTAATACCTTCGCGGTACGGCACTTTCGGCTCGAAGGAAACCAGCCCAACCTGAAACTTCGACTGCGCGCGATGAAGCGCGGCGTCAATGTGCTGGTCGCCCATGCCTTGCAGAATGGTCTGCCCGGTGGCGCGCTCGTTATACCAGGAAAGAGTCATGTCCTCCTCGCATAGACGAGTCAGCGTGGGGCTGATCTTGGCCGCATCGGTTTGGGATTTGGGTCCCACCGCCACACGATACAAAGCCGCCGGATAATTCGGGATGGACAGGGTCAACGGATGAGTCTTGTCGCAAAATGTATCGCCCGTGGCAGAAACGGTCAATTTCGCGACCGAGGCAATGTCACCGGCATGGACGACTTTCATCGCGATCTGTTCCTTGCCGCGTTGAATGTGCAAACCGGACATGCGCTCTTCCGCACCTTTATTCTGATTCCAAATGCGCGCATCGGCCTGGATCGAACCCGAGACCACGCGGAAATAGGTCATCTTCCCAACGAAAGGATCGGCGGTAGTCTTCCAAACATAAGCGGCCAAAGGCCCGCCGTCGCTCGCGGTTAACTTCTCTTCACCGTCCTTGCCTTGAGCGACGCGCGTTACAGCCTGCGCGGGCGAGGGAAGCAAATCCACAATGGCATTGAGCAGGGGCGAAACCCCGATCTCATGCGATCCCGCCGCGCATAGCACCGGGATGAACGCGCCAGAGTGGACGACATCTTTTAGTCCGCGAATCAATTCCTCGTCCGAAAGAGCGCCCGCTTCCAGATATTTTTCGAGCAGGGCATCCTCGCCCTCCGCCGCGGCTTCCACCAAAGAGAAGCGCGCTTCTTCGGCGGCAGATTTCAGGTCGGCCGGAATCTCGGAAGCGGTTTTGCCGTCGCCAAGATAGGCCTTCATCGAAATCAAATCCACAATACCTTTGAATTCGTGTTTCTCGCCAATGGGCAGTTGCACTTTCACCAGCCGTTGACCGTTGGCAAGAGCGAATTGCTCCACGGATTCATAAGCCTTCGCAAAATTGGCGTTATCGCGGTCCAATTTATTGACCACCACGATGCGCGGCAACTTGAATTCATCCACATAACGCCACGCAATTTCAGTGCCCACCTCCACCCCCGAGACCGAGTCGATCAACATCACGGCCGCGTCGGCCACGCTCAAGGCGGAAACCACTTCACCCACAAAATCCGTATATCCCGGCGCATCGAGAACATTGATCTTGATGTCGCGATGCTCCACCGGAATCACCGATGTAAACAAGGAAATCTTTCGACGGGTTTCCTCTTCGTCATAATCCGATACGGTTGTACCATCTTCGATCTTGCCAAGCCGTGTAGCGGCCCCCGTAAAATGCAGAAGCGCCTCTGCCAGCATGGTCTTTCCGGCCCCACCGTGTGAGACCAATGCAATGTTGCGGAGGAACTCGGTGGTATACTCTTTCATCGAAAAAGCCTTTCATTGATTTGGAATAAGACCGTCATGTGATTGTAAAAGAAGTCGTTTGAATTGTCAAAGCAGGCCGACGCGCCGCCGTCATATTCCCTCCCATTACTTCCGTCATATATTCATCGTTTCATGAACGCCTTTTTTAATCAATATTCGTTTGTATTGCTCTCCATCGGGCTGATCGTGGTGGCCGGTTTGATCCTGCTCACCCGCAGTCCGCGCTGGAACGACTACCTCGCCTTCGGCGTGATCGCGGGCAGTTTGTTCGTGGCCTGGATCATCCTGCATCCGCGCCAAACTCCGCTGATGAACGATGCACAAGCCGTCAGGAACATGATCGGCGCAGGCGAACCGGTCCTTCTCGAATTTCAATCGCCTTATTGCATCAGCTGTACCATGGCCAAACCGGTGGTGGATGAACTGGAAACGGAACTCGGCGATAAAATCCACATTATTCGACTGAACGTTCAAGAACCCGTCGGCCGCGAACTGACGCGTGTTTACGCGTTTCAATATACGCCCACCTTCATCTTCTTCAATGCGCAGGGCGCCGAGGAATGGCGGGAAATAGGAACACTCGATCCCCAGCGTGTGCGAGATTCGGTCCGATGAGCTTCCTGCGCAAGCTGATGTTCAACTTATGGTATCTCCATAAGCCGCCCTGGGACAGCGGCATTACGCCTCCCGAACTCTACGATTTCATCGCCGCGCATCCTGCGGGCCGCGCGATTGACCTCGGCTGTGGCACAGGCACAAACGTCATCACGCTCGCGCAAAACGGCTGGCAAGTGACGGGCGTGGATTTCATTCCCAAGGCGATCCGCGCCGCCAAACGAAAAATAAAGGCCGCCAATGTTCATGCTGAAGTTCAAGTTGGCGACGTTACACATCTGACTCGAATTCAAGGCCCGTTCGATCTCGCGCTGGACATGGGCTGTTTTCACGGCGTGGACGATCAATCGAAATATCTCGATGAATTGAATCGCCTGCTCGCCCCGGGCGGATACTGGCTGATGTACGGATTCTTCAAACCAGATGCGCGTCTCGCGGGACCCGGGCTGGACGCGGCCGCCCTCGACTTGATCCAAGCCCGAGGTTTTTCCCTGCTCACACGCAAAGACGGCTTCGACAAAAGAGAACGCTCTTCGGCATGGTTTTTATTTCAGAAGACGCCGAATGCGCACAATCCACAATGAATAAAACGCCCGCTTTGGCAAGTTCGATTCTCCCCGCGCGGCGTGCTTCGATTTTCCCATGAAAATATCCGCCGGGATGCACATCCTCTTCCTCTTTCTCGATGGCGTCGGCCTTGGCGAAGATAATCCATCCATTAATCCATTTGCGCGCGCAGAGACTCCCAATCTGCGCGCTTTGCTAAACGGTCAGACCCTCTTACGCACAGCGGCGCCCTTGGAAAGCGAACGCGCCACACTGCTCGCATTGGACGCGTCGTTGGGAGTCGAGGGCCTGCCTCAATCTGCCACAGGCCAGGCCGTTTTGCTGACGGGCCGCAACATCCCACAGGAAC
Source organism: uncultured Anaerolineaceae bacterium (assembly GCA_964502095.1). Taxonomy (GTDB): domain Bacteria; phylum Chloroflexota; class Anaerolineae; order Anaerolineales; family Villigracilaceae; genus JACPVF01. Next base: position 2,660 of record CAZCUF010000002.1, on the reverse strand, counting down.
TTGGTTATCACTACGGCCCCAAGCCAAACCGCGCGGTGGCAAAGACGCTTTCAGACGGCGGGTTATTCGGCAGATTCCAGCGCGCGGGCAAGTCTGCGGCCCTGCTCAATGCCTATCCCCCGCGCTATTTCGATGCGATCGATTCGGGCAAACGATTATATTCATCGATTCCGCTGGCGGTTACCAACGCGGGCCTGCCCCTCTTTACAGATAAGGACTTCTTTGCAGGCCGTGCGCTGGCCGCAGATTTTACCGGCTGGGGCTGGCGCGAACAGCTGGGGTATTCCGAGACGCAGGTTCTCGGTCCGCGTGAGGCGGGGAAGAAATTAGGCGCGCTGGCGGGCAAATATGATTTTGCCTTCTTCGAATATTGGGCCAGCGACTACGCCGGTCATAAACAGGATATGCGTTGGGCCGTCGAACAATTGGAAGTTTTCGACGGCGTGCTGGCAGGCTTGCTCGAAATCTGGGACGATGAGCAGGGATTGATCATCCTGACTTCCGATCACGGCAACATGGAAGATTTATCAGTTCGCAGACATACAGACAACCCCGTGCCGGGGCTGGTTATCGGCGCAGCCGAGGCGCGGCGGGCCTTCACCGCGAATATGCAAAATATCGCGCAAATCGCGCCCGCGATTTGGGAGGCGATCACAAATCATCAATAGGACTCGAGGTCACTTGTAATTCGATCCAAAACGGCCCATAATCGCATATAAAATTCAACAAGGAGAATGCCATGGCCATTAAGACTTCGCGGTTTTTACTGCCCTTATTGTTGATTATTTTGATTATCATCCTGGCTTGCAATTTACCCAGCGCATCAAGCACCCCATTGCCTCCCACGGCTGAGGCTCAACAACCAACGGCAGCCACCGAGCCGCCAACGCTGATCGCGTATACGCCCACCATTGAAATCAAACATAATGTCACACCCGGCGATGTCAGTGCAGGCAAGCTGGTTTATGATGTTACATCCGAAGACACCGCGCCCGAGAACCGCGCGCCCTACGGCGATTCGTACGATATCAACCGCCTCGAGCGGCCATTCCTTCAGAATATGACTTATGTTCCCGACCTGGATATTGTGACCTACACCGTCAGTCAGGATGATATTTGGTGGTATGTATCTGTCCAATTGGTCGGCCAGAATCCGAATAATTCGCTTGGCATTGATTATGGCGTAGCGCTCGATAAAGATCACGACGGCTTCGGCGATTACATCATTTGGAGCCATCCGCCTTATACGCCAGTGTGGGATACAAGCAACGTTCAAATTTATCAGGATACCAATCACGATACCAGCGGATTTTCTGCCGATAAATCCGACGCGCCGATCACAACCAACGGCTACGATAAATTAATCTTCAACGGCGGAAACGGCGATGCAGACCCCGACCTGGCCTGGATGCGCGTCAATGCCGGATTCCAGGCGACGATTCAATTCGCGTTCAAAAAGTCGTGGTCGGGGAATGTTTTCATGTTGGGTGTGATCGCAGACGCAGGTTTAAAAGATATGAGCAAGCTGGATTACGTGGATCGCTTCACGGAACAAGAAGCCGGTTCTCCGGTGAGAGATAAAATAAATTATCCGCTCAAGGCGCTCTACGCGGTGGACAACACCTGCCGCGAAGCTTTTGGCTTCAAACCGACAGGTTATGAGCCGCAATTGTGCCCGCATGATAATCCTCCTCCGCCCAGGAAGAAAACTCCCGAAACACCCGGCGTTTGTCAGCCGCCGCCGTATTGCGTTTCCCCCGATTGGATGTGGTATCAGAATGGGTGTTACTGCGTACAAGTGCCGTTCTAAATTTTCGACTTGCACATCCTAATCCACGAATCGCAGGAAGGCTTGATTTGATACGAGCCGTGCGCGGCGCGTAAGGTGCACGGCTCCGAAAACTCGATTCTCGTCCCATTCCAGTAAGCCAAGCCGAAGCAACTCTTCGATTTCTTCAGGGAAGGCTTCAGCAATTCCAATCCCGAAACGCTCCCGGAATTTCGCGTCGGATACTCCCTCGCGCACAAGCCGCAAACCAGTGAGCATGGTCTCCTGCATCTCCTCGCGCGCGGATAACTGACGATGGTTGACTGTGGCGGGGGTGAGGGGAAATAGTAAACTAGCCGATTGGGAATCGGCAGATCGGGAATCCGCAAGGCGATCTATGTAAGTTTTAATTCTCAGCACATTCGAATAACGAAAGCCATTTGCATATCCGTGCGCGCCCGCACCAAGGCCGAGATACGGCAGGTTGCGCCAATATTGCAAATTATGGCGGCACGCGCGATTCGGTTTTGCCCAATTGGAAATTTCGTATTGAGCGTAACCATTGGCCGATAAAAACTCGTCCGCCCATTCGTACATATCGGCGGCAAGATCGGGATCAGGCATTGGCAGAAGCCCGCGCGTGGACCAGCGTCCAAAGGGCGTGCCGTGTTCGAGAGTCAGCGCGTAAGCGGAAACGTGCTCGGGATGCAGGTCAACGATGCGCTGGAGGGTGGATTTCCACGAGGCAAGAGTCTGTTCGGGCAGGCCATAGATCAAATCCAAATTTAAATTATCAAAACCCGCCTGCCGCGCCCATTTGACGGATTGAATCACGTCGAAGAAATCGTGAATGCGTTCGAGCATGTGAAGCTCTTCGGGATTCGCAGATTGA
>CAZCUF010000001.1:0-480118 GCA_964502095.1 uncultured Anaerolineaceae bacterium | reverse complement strand
AAATATTCCTTCCATATTACTGACTTCGTTCACTCACCATTTTAGCCACTCCCTTATTACACTTTCAACTTTTTTTGGATTATAATCGGCAACGCTGTGTGCGCAGGTCCAACGCCTTGAGGAGAGAGGCGCTCGATGGGTCTTTACATCTCTCTTTCAGGCTCGTTCCAATTGCAATCGAACGAGCCTTTCGTTTGAGACTCAGCCACAGCGGAACGAGTTCGGCGTTGTTTTTGCCAAAGCCAACCTTTGAGGAGCGTACATGCTTAAGCGATTCTTTTCCTGGCTGAATCAGCCGCTTGGAAGGATCGGGTTGCTGATTGCTGTTCTGGCATTGCTCAGTATTGCAGCAGTTGGAATCTACCAGACTCAACAACCTCCGCCACAACCGATTCAATTTCCACATAATTTACATGTAGGATTGGGAGTTCAATGCCTCTATTGTCATCCGGGCGCGTTACGCGGCCCGTCACCGGGAATTCCCACTGAGACGAAATGCTGGGGCTGTCATCAGCAGTTAACCAAATATGCCGATGGCTCCATTCCGCTTCCGCCCGATCTGCAAAAACTCAAGAGCTACGTCGAAAGCGGGCAACCGATTCCGTGGGTGCCGGTCTATCAGGTTCCAGACTTTGTGCATTTCGTACACAGGCCGCATATTGCCGCGGGCTTGAATTGCGAAACCTGTCACGGCGATATGAGCAAGAAAACGGTCGCGACCATTGAGCAGACTGTGAACATGGGCTGGTGTCTTAATTGTCACCGTGCACATACCGAGAACAATCCCCAGAACAATCCCACCAATGATCCGGCCGTAGCGGCGACTTTACAACAAAAGCGCACCAAGCTTATGGACTGCGGAACATGTCATTATTAAACCGGGTGAAAGGAATTCAAGATGACTGAAAACGTTTCCCGGCGCGACTTCCTGAAATTAGCCTCTGTCGGTGCGGCGACCACTGCCATCCTCACCGGTTGCGGGCCGGCTTCGCGTTACGTCACACGCGAACCGTACGCGAAGATGCCGGAGTACACCTACAACGGGTTGAGCACTTATTACGCCACCACCTGCCGCGAGTGTTCGGCGGGTTGCGGGCTGATCGTGCGCACCATGCAGGGCCGCGCGATCAAAGTGGAAGGCAACCCAAACCATCCCGTCAACATGGGCAAGACCTGCGCGCGCGGCCAGGCCACACTGCATGGCTTGTACAACCCCGATCGCGTCACCGGCCCGTCCAAGCATGCGCGCGGTACCGATCAATTCGACGCAATGGATTGGGACGCGGCGGTCAACGTGGTGACCGATGCGCTCAAGAATCACAAGCCGGATGAAGTCGCCTTCCTGATGGGCCTCGCGCCCGATCATCTATTCGACCTCGTATCCGATCTCGCCAAAGCCATGGGCGCGTCTGCTCCAATTCGGTTCGGCGCGCTGAGCATGTTCGAAGCGCGCGCCACTCTCGTGCAAGCTACGCAGGAACTCTTCGGTCAGGCGGTTTTGCCCTTCTTCGATATCGGCAATGCCAGCCTGACTTTTTCATTCGGCGCGAACTTTCTCGAGACCTGGTTATCGCCGGTCGCGTATACGCGCGGCTTTTCCAATATGCGCCGCGGTCCCAAACGCGCTCGTGGATACTTTGTGCAATTCGAGCCGCGCATGTCGCAGACTGCGGCCAAAGCGGATGAATGGATTCCGATCAAGCCCGGGACCGAGAACCTGGTCGCGCTGGCCATCGGCCGACTCGTGGCTGAAGCGCGCGGCGGCGCGGTCCCTCAAGCCTTCTCCGCAGTGGATGTGAACGCGGCCGTTTCCGCTTCTGGTGTGGGCAAAGAGACGCTGGAGCATTTGGCCGACCTGTTCAACCGCGCGGAAAAACCGCTTGCCATTCCCGGCGGCCCGGCGCTCGGCCAAAACAACGGCTTGCAGACAGCCGAATCCATTTTGGCGTTGAACGCATTGGGCGGAACGACGGGTGCGCCTGGCGGCGTGTTCTTCTCCGCGGCCTCGCCCACAGAAGATGCCTATCATCGTCCGGCATCCGCCAAAGAAATGCAGGATTTCATCCAAACGTTGAAAAGCGGAAAGGTGAAAGTGCTTTTCGTGCATGGCGTCAACCCAGTATTCGAACTTCCGGCTTCGCTGGGTTTCGCTGAAGCGTTGAAATCTGTTTCGCAAGTGATCTCGTTTGCCACCTTCCCCGATGAAACTGCCATGCAGGCCGATTATGTTTTCCCGGATCGTCATGCGCTCGAATCGTGGGGCTATCAGCGGATCGCCACCGGCTCCACTCAATCCGCGCTGTCCGGCGCACAACCGGTGATCGAAGGCGTGTATCAAGAGAAGAATCACCAGAACGAATTGGTTTTCAATGTGCGAGCCACCGCCGATGTATTTCTGGCGGCGGCAACAGCGGCGGGCGGCTCCCTTGCGGCCGCGTTGCCATACAAAGATGAAGTTGCGTTCATTCAGGGCAAGATCGCAGGTCTGGTCGGTCAACTGGATGGAGCATACATCGTTCCGGATGCCGATTCCCTATCGGCCTATTTCCAGCAATTTGGCGGCTGGTGGAAGACGACCAGTGGCCTGGGCGCGCCCTCCGTGTCGGGGGCTTTGGATAAAAGGCTTGAGGCCTCTCAGGCCGCCTTCGACGGCGATGGTGAGTTCTATCTTTTGCCGTTCGTTTCTCCGGTGCTGGGCGAGGCGGGCGCGAACAAACCCTGGTTGCAGGAAATCTCCGACCCAACGACGACAGTGATGTGGAATTCGTGGGTCGAGATCAACCCCAAAACTGCCGAGGACATGGGCATCGAAGATGACGATGTCGTTTCGATTACATCCCCGGCTGGGACGGTGGAAGTGTCCGTTTACAAGTACCCGGCTATTCGTCCGGATACGATCGCCATTCCCTTCGGGCAGGGCCACAGCGCGTATGGGCAATTCGCCGCCGGGCGTGGAATCAATCCGGCTGACCTGCTGGCGCCGAAATTCAATGAAGCGGGAGACCTGACGTTTGCAGGTGAAAAAGTGACAGTGAAGAAGACCGGCAAGAAACGCGTACTCTCGCGCTTTGAGGGCAAGCTGGGCGTTTATGGGTTCGAGGCGAAATAGGAGAGTGACATGGGAACTGAGTTGAAATTACCTGTTGTTACGAATAATTCGGAAAAGGAATTGGGCGGCCGCTGGGGGATGGTGGTCGATCAGGATCTCTGCACCGGATGCCAGGCTTGTGTGGTCGCGTGTTCCATGGAGAACAATGTTCCGTTTGTAGGCGAAACGGACGCGGGTTATGGCCGCATGATGCACTGGATCCGCATCGAACGTTTATGGGAGGGTGAGTATCCGGGCGTGCAGATGACCCCCTTCCAACCGGTGATGTGCCAACAGTGCCATAATGCGCCTTGCGAACCGGTCTGCCCGGTGTACGCCTCGGTACATAGTTTGTCTGAGGATATTAACTTGCAGGTGTACAACCGCTGTGTAGGTACGCGCTATTGCGCCAACAACTGTCCGTATCAGGCGCGCACGTTCAACTGGCGCGATTATACCGACGCCCGCATCCATCCTGAGTTGGTCACTTTGCAGAATCAAATGAATCCGGATGTGACTGTGCGCCGCCGCGGCGTGATGGAGAAATGCACATTCTGCATCCAGCGTATTCATCAGGCGGAAGACACGGCCAAGTCTGAGGGGCGCGACGTTCGCGATGGCGAATTCACCACTGCCTGTGCACAAGCCTGCCCGGCGAGCGCGATCACCTTTGGCCGCCTCGACGATCCGGAATCGGCTGTGAGCAAAGCCGGCGCAGTGGCCCGCGGCAACCATCTATTGGAAGAGCTTGGTACGATACCTCGTGTGACTTATCTGGCAGGAGGAGCACAATGACCGCAATCGAAAAAGCATTACCAGGCCTTCGCCCGGAGGAAATGGAAGACCCGAAGGAACATTTGATGCACGATCCGCGGCCGCGCGGCGAGATGAACTCCATGATGTTGGAGTCGATGCATACTACTACATGGCAATACTGGACGCTCGTCATTGTTATGTCGGTTATCGTTGTAACCTGCATCGGATATGCATGGTATTACCTGATCATGCAGGGTTTGGGCGTGACCGGCGTCAACCGTCCTGTCTACTGGGGAGTTTTCCTGGCTGATTTTGTTTACTGGATCGGTCTCAGTCACTCCGGCACACTTACTTCGGCGATCCTGCGTGTTTTGAAGATCGAGACCAGACGTTCCTTCACACGCGCGGCCGAATTGATGACCACTTTCGCGATCGTCCAGGCTGGCCTCGTCGTGTTCATGCACATGGGACGCGTGTGGCTTTCTTATTGGATGATCCCGATCCCGAACGAACGCCAGATCTGGCCCGATTTCCATTCGCCCCTTATGTGGGACTTCATGGCAATTACCACCTATTTGCTGTGCAGTTCATTGTATCTTTACCTGCCGCTCATCCCGGATTTGGCGATGGCGCGCGACCGCGCCGCCGCCGGCTGGCGCAAAGTCTTTTACAAGGCCCTTGCCATTGGTTTTCGCGGAACAGAGGGCGAGTGGAAGAATCTGCATACGGCCATGAACATTTTCGCCTTTGCCATTATCCCGGTTGCGTTCTCCGTGCATACGATCGTGGCCTGGGACTTTGCGATGGCCATGCGCCCCGGCTGGTCGTCCACAGTATTTGGGCCGTACTTCGTTATCGGCGCGTTGCAGTCGGGTGTGGCGGCAGTGCCGCTGGTGCTTTTTGTGGTTCGCGCCACTATGAAGCACATGAAATACTTTCTTCGCCCCGAGAATTTCGATACTGTCGCTAAAATGATACTAATTATATCCATGGGATGGGCTTATTTCTACTTCAACGATTTCCTCATTCCGTGGTATGGCGGCGATAAACTGGAAAAGGTCTTGAATCTTTTTATTCGTTCCGGTTCGTCCGCGTGGATATGGTATCTGATGCTGTTCTGTAACATCGTTGTGCCGTGGTCCATTTTATGGAGAAAGAAATGGAGGCAGACTCCCTGGCTGGTGGCGCTGGTCGGCCTCCTGATTAATGTCGGCATGTACCTCGAGCGCTATATGATCGTCACCCAGATGCTGCCGATCAATTACATGCCTTTCACCTGGCGTATTTTTATTCCAAAAGTGGAAATCATCCTCACCATCGGAACCTTTGCCCTATTCATCCTGATGTATCTGGCGGCTTCAAGATTGATCCCATTGATACCGGTTTGGGAAGTGCAGGAAGGCCAGGAAGGCCATATGCTCCGCAAGATCGGTAAAGCCGAGATTCCGACCATCAGTCAAATTGATTAAGGCGGAAGGAGTTTACGAAATGCCTGAAACTACTATGCTTTTGGCGGTATTCGAAGATATCGGACCTGCGGCCGGCGGCATTGATAAGTTGCACGAGCTGGGTGTCCGGGACGAGAATATAAATGTTATTTCTGGGATCGCGATTAAACCGGCAATTTTGGAGCGCCCGGCGGCTGTTACCCGCGTCGGAGTAATCGCGTTTGCAGGCGCGATCCTTGGAGTATTGTTGGCGTTTTTCCTTATCTGGGGAATTCCGTTTCTGTTTCCGTTGGGAGTGGGCGGACAGCCGCTTTATCCTGTGCCGCAACTGTTGATCATTATGTTCGAGATGGCCATGCTGGGCTTAATGGGTTTTGCCTTCATCGGTATGTTGGTGGATAGCGGCTTTCCTTCTTACACGCCGAAGGAGTACGTCCCCGAGATCAGTGATGGCAAGATCGCGATCCTCTTCCAATGCCTGGAAACGGACGAAAAGAAATTTACGGATAGCATGAAACAACTGGGCGCTGAGAAAGTCGGCCCGGCGGAGGCTCGTCACTTATGAGTACTAGTATCAACGTTATTTTGAAGCGGTTGGCAATCATCTTTATCGCCGCGTTGGTGTTGTTCGGAATCACGCTTATCTTCACGTACGATATCATCAAAATTGACTGGCCATCCTTTATGGAGATTCAGCCGTCATTCAAGCCGATGGAAGACCCGCTTCCTGTGCCCACCGCCTCGATCCCGATCGAGGGGCCGATTGCCATCCCGAATCAGGTTCCGGTCAACCCGGTTGCCGCAGACGAGGCCTCGATCACGCGCGGCCGAGAATTGTTCACGATCAACTGTGCGATGTGCCACGGCACGACAGGCCAGGGAGATGGAACGATCGGCGCGTTCATCGTCAATAAACCGGCCGACCTCACCGGCCCAATCGTGCAATCCCTGAGCGACGGCGCCATTTTCCTGACCATTACAAACGGCTTTCCCGGGCGAATGCCAGCCCTCAATGAGAATTTTACCGTTCGTGAGCGCTGGGACCTGGTCAATTATGTGCGCACGTTGAAACCCCCGCAATAAGGTGGAGCAATTGAATTATGGATGATCTCCGCAAATTAATTTATGGAACTGTGTTCGGTTTTCTGGCTGTGATTGGCGTCTGGCTGGGCATTGTGTATCTGTCCTCATGTGGTTTTTCCATCGCTTGTCCTCGCGGCGCGTTGACTGTGATCCGCACGCCTGTTCCCACGCTGATTCCGGCCACGCTCCCGGCGGTGGCTCGTTTTCTGCCGACATATACTCCAACGCCGGCTCCCACCGAGGTGGCGGCGGGCGGAACGCCACAAGCCGTAGCAACGGAAGCGCCGCAGGTTCTGCGCCCATCCAATCCGGGCGGGCCAGGTCCGGCTCTTAATCTGACCGGTGATGCCAATGCCGGTAAAACGATCTTTGCAACTAATTGCGCGGCTTGTCATAACAGTGAAGGTAAAGGCGGCAATCCGAACCCCGGGTCTAAGGATGGCACAGTCCCTGCCTTGAATCCAGTCAATCCGTTGCTTAAAAATGCGGATTACAAAACCTTCGCCACCAATCTGGACCTGTTCATCGAGCATGGCTCCACCCCGGAAGGAAGCCCAACTCTCACGATGCCCAAATGGGGCGACCTGGGGATATTACAGCCTCAACAGATCGCAGATGTGATCGCATATATCATCAGCTTGAACCCGTAACGATGAGAACCTCCTGCAAACGGCAGGAGGTTTTTTATTGTGCGCTTTCCGCCGCGCCCGATAGCGAAAGTGAAAAATAAAACGCTTCCTTGATGGAAGCGTTTTTAGGCGGAGAGGGTGGGATTTGAACCCACGAACCCTTGCGGGTTACACGCGCTCCAGGCGTGCGCGCTAGGCCAAACTACGCGACCTCTCCAATGTGTGCCTCGGATACCCAAAAGCGTGGCGATTATACCATAGCCGTTTCACGTTTCCATTGAGGGGAAGGAGATGATGACGGTGAGACCTTTTCCCGGCTCGCTTTCCGCGCGAATTTGTCCGTTATTGGCTTGCACAATGGATTTGGCGATCGCGAGGCCGAGGCCAGAACCGCCGCCGCGTTGGCGGGAGGCGTCAACTCGATAGAACCGGTCGAAGATACGGCTGAGGTCTTTGGGTCCGAGGCCGGGTCCGCTGTCTCGAATCGTGAACTGGACCTCATGCTTGAAGGATTTTACGGAGAAGAGAATGTTTCCGCCTTCGGGTGTGTAGCGAAGCGCGTTGTCAAGTATGTTGGTGAAGACCTGAGTCATTCGTCCGGAATCAACCGAAATGTCGGGAAGAGGCGGGGTGATATCCAAATCCAATCTTATATTTTTCTTTTGAATCTGATACTGGTAAAGATTAGCCACTTCCTGAAGAAGTTTTTGCGGCGCAACGGACTGCGGATTGAGGGAGAGTTCGCCTGCATCGGCCAGGGAAATAATACGCAGATCGTCCACGAGATGTTCGAGCCGGCCGGCTTCTTCGCGAACGATCTCGAAGTTCTCGCGCGTGGGCGGCAGGACTCCGTCGTGAACCGCCTCGGCATGACCGAGGATCAGGCTGAGGGGCGTTCTCAATTCGTGTGCGATGTCGGCAGTCATTTGCCGGCGCGCGTTGACGGAACGCGCCAACTCCGAACTCATCTTGTTGAACGCTTCGGCCAGTTTACCCAGTTCATCGCGCGAACGGACCGGAACCTGCTGTGAAAGGTCGCCTTCTGCCAGCGCATGAGTAGCTTTCGTCAATTCGCGGATCGGGCGGGTCAATGTGCGCGAGAGCAGAATGGCCATGATCAGCGCGACCAGCACTGCACCCAGCGCGCTGTATAAAAGCAATAGATTGTTTCTGCGGATGAATTCGCTGGCGCGCGTATCGCCTTCCAGCGGCGGCCGGATGCCGTGCCCGATGATGACGACCGCCACCTTTTGTCCATCGGCAAGGATGGGAATCCCGTAATTGATATCGGCTGAAGTGACTTGATCGCCGGTCCGATAGCGATTGTCTCTTGACAGCAAAACTTTGCCCGAGACATCTATTAAAGTAAAAGGCGGGGTGGGCGGGCCGGATTGATTTTGCCCCAGGCCGCCCGCGGGAAAGATGCTATCGACTCCGTCCCATGAGCCATGCGCGCGGTAATAATTGGAAAGCGAGGCGATGAAATCGGTCCGCATGCGGTCTGTGACGAAGCGGGCGAATTCATTGGTGGTGTTCCAGCGGGTTAATAGCGCGATGATGGCAATGCTGGTCAAACCAATGACGAGAAAACCGATAACAAGTTTGAGAGTGATGGAACGCATATTGCTTTATTTCCTGGCAAACCGATAACCGACGCCGTACACCGTTTCGATGTAACGCGGCGAGCGCGGCGCGGCTTCGATTTTACTGCGCAGATTCTTGATATGCGTGTCGATGGTTCGTTCATAGCCTTCGTAGCGGACGCCCTGGATGATGTCGAGCAGATCGAGGCGGGAAAAGACGCGTCCCGGGGCGGACATCAGCGCGGACAGCAGGTCGAATTCGGATGGAGTCAAATCCACATATTGTTCGCGGACGTGCACCGTGCGGCTCTCACGATCCAGTAAAAGGTCGGCGGCACGCAGGACTTTCGCGGCGGGTTCGGTGTTGCCCGCGCGGCGCAAAACCGCGCGCACGCGTGCCGTTAATTCGCGCGGACGGAACGGCTTGGTAACGTAATCGTCCGCGCCGAGTTCGAGACCAACGACCTTTTCGTCGTCGTCCACCCGCGCGGTCAGCAGAATGATCGGCGTATGATGTTCGGCGCGGTGGGCGCGCATGAATTCATAACCGTCCATTTCGGGCATCATCACATCGAGGATGATCAAGTCGGGTTTTTCCCTGTCCGCCGCGGAAAGCGCTTCACGGCCGTTCGAGGCGGTGACCACGCGATAGCCTTCCTGCGTGAGGTAACTTTCCACGAGGGCCGTCAACCTTTTTTCGTCATCCACGACCATGATCGTTTTCGACATGCGTTCTTTCCTTTTAACCGCCGGTTCGCCCTACCGGCCAATAGTACCTCATCCGAATCCCGTTCGATGCAATTTTTGCATTAACAAGGCTCTACAATCCGGCTTCTTCTGAATCATAACGATACTATTATTTGCTCGCGGCTGTCAACTTGGTTTGAAGCTGTTGAATGACCTGTTCGATGACTGCATTAGCGAGACGATTTGCAACGGCCTGTTGTGAAACCTGGGACTGCTGACTCTGCGCGTTCGTACCGGCGCCGGTATTGGCGCGGTTGCCCGTTTGGAATCCACCGCCGGGGAAGCCACCTCCTGGAAAGCCGCCGCCGCCAAACGCGAAGCCCTGTCCGTTTCGCCGATTGCCGGAGGAATTACTGCCGCCCGATGCGCCAGCGGAACCTGTAAAGCGATTTGTATTCGCGCCGCCTCCGCCATTGGTAAAACCATCCCCGCCAAACTGCTGGAAGGCTGAGAAAATATCCTGCGCGGTCAGGTTCATGTTATTGATCGCGGAGACGCGTGCGGGAGTCAGCGCCTGCTGGATCGCATCCACAACGGCGGCTGTTTCCTGCGGCGCGGTGGTACTGCTCGAATTGAGCTGAATCATCAACTGCCATAACGGGAGCAGTTTTTGGGCGGCGGCTGAATCGACTGCTTGTGGGGTGCCATCCAGCTTTAGTGTTCCAACCGCCAGCTTGAGTTCGGGCGTCATCTTAATATCCGCTCTTGTTCGACTGCGGCCATTATTCGTATTGGCGCTTCCGCAGGCAGTAAGCGTGAGAGCCAGCACAAGAAAAACACCCACAAAAATTGACTTCTTCATTTTGATAACCTTTCGTCATTCGTAACGGAGCGCTTCAATGGGATCGAGCTGTGCGGCTTTGTTGGCCGGATAGTAGCCGAAGAACATGCCGACTGCCGCCGCGGAGAGAAACGCGAGGAAGATGGAAGCCGGCACGATCACAGTGCGCATGCCGCTGAATACGCCGAATAGCCACGCACCGATCAGGCCGATGACCAGGCCGATCAACCCGCCGACAATGCTGATCAACAGCGCCTCGGCCAGGAACTGCACGCGGATATCATCTGCGGTCGCGCCGACCGATTGCCTGATTCCGATTTCGCGCGTTCGCTCGGTGACGGAGACCAGCATGATATTCATGATGCCGATGCCGCCCACGATCAATGATACGCCGGCCACCCAGGCCAGTAACGAACGAAATGCGGCCGTTGTCGATTCTTGCGCGCCGATGATGTCCTGTTGAGTCGTGACGGTGAAATCCGGATTATCCATCGTCACATTATGGCGTTTGGCGAGCAGTAGTTCGATCTGTGTGACAACGTTGTTGATGTCTTTCTGGTTGACGACTTTAACGTAGATGAGACGGACGCGGTTGCCGAGAAACCGCGCGAACTGTGAAGGCGTAAACTTTTCGAAGACTACAGTGATGGGCGTATAAAGCTGGCTGTCGAAGTCTGTGCCGCCCACCGAACCGCGCGGCGCGAAGACGCCGATCACGGCCAGGCGCGTGGTCCCTGCCATGATATATTGACCGACGGGGTCTGTATTTCCAAATAACTGTGCGGCCAGGCCAGAACCCAGCACTGCCACTTTCTGCTTCTGGTCGATCTCGCTTTGTGTATAAAAACTCCCGCTGGCAAGCTTCATATCGCGCACAGTGGGAAATTCCAACGTTGTGCCGAGAACTTCAACATCGGTCAGAGTGACGCCGTTGGCTTTTATGGTTTCGCTCGCGTTTTGCTCCACAGTCACGCCGCTGATACCGTTTAATGAGGAAAGCGCGGTTGCGTCTTCGAAGGTGAGGCCGCCGCTGTTATTGCGAAAACTTTCCGGCCCGCCGCGTCCGAAATTGCCGGTGATGAAGATCAGATTCGAGCCGAGGCCTGTAATCTGATCGCTGATGGCCGCTTCGGTACCGGCGCTGATGGATACGACCAGAATGACCGCAGTCACGCCGATGATGATCCCCAGCATGGTCAACAGCGAACGAATCTTATTTTTAGCGATCGATTCCCATGCAATGCGCATGGTTTCGGAGATTTTCATGGCCTGGCCTCCCGCGTCCGAACGGCTGTGGCATGTCCATTACGGATGACTTCTTTTACTTTTCCATCCTGAAGCGAGATAGTGCGCTGGGTATGAGCCGCGATCTTCGGGTCGTGCGTTACGAGCGCAATCGTCGTGCCTTGCGCGTGGATTTCGTGGAACAAGTCCATAATTTCTTCACCGGAGCGGCTGTCCAGATTGCCGGTCGGTTCGTCACCGATCAGAATCACCGGGTTGTTGACCAGCGCACGCGCGATGGCCACGCGCTGTTGCTGGCCGCCCGAGAGTTCCTGCGGCTCATGATCCATGCGGTCGCCCAACCCGACGCGTTCGAGCATGGCGCGCGCCCTCGCTTCGTTTTCTTCCGCTGTTTTATGGTCCATGCGGTCGTACATCAATGGCAGGATGACGTTGCGTAAAGCGGTGGTGCGCGGAAGTAGATTGTATGCCTGAAAAACGAAACCGATCTTCCGGTTGCGAATGTCCGCCAGTTGCTTATTATTCAAGGTGCTCACGTCTTCATCATCGAGAATATATTGTCCGCTGGTGGGCCGGGATAAACATCCGAGGATGTGCATCAGCGTGCTTTTGCCTGAACCCGAGGGGCCCATGATGGCGATGAATTCGCCCGGTTTGACTCGAATGCTCACGCCGTCCAGCGCGGTGACGCTGGCTTCGCCCATGCCGTAAATCTTTTTCAAATCATGGGTTTCGATAATGGTTTGCGCGTTCATTATTGACTCGTTGTTTGCGCAATACCTGTGCTGACCACTTCGCCGGGGCGCAGGCCGGATTTGATCTCGGCGTTCACCAGGTCCTGCAAGCCGACTTCGACATCCCGCACGGTCAACTGTCCATTTTGCATTACGAAAACGCTGTATTTGCCCGGCGCATATTCATGCAGTGCATTGACCGAAACCAATACCGCATTTTGTGCCTGTGCCGAAATCACTTCGACTGAACTGCTCATGCCCATCAGCAGGCTTACATTCTTAACGGAGTCCAATTGAACAATTCCGCTGACGACGGAGGAGCCGGAAGATGTATCCAACGCGGGGTCCACTTCGATGACCTTGCCTTTGAACGTTTGATTGGGCAGGGCATCGAAAACTACATCCGCTTCATTCCCGACCTTGAATTGCTCATAGTCCGATTCATCGATATACGTCTGAACGTACAGCGTATTCAAATCTGCCACGGTAATGATCGCAGTCGAGCCGACGGTATCTCCTGCCTGCGCGCTGACCGACATGACGGTCCCATTGATCGGCGAGAAGATTTGTGTGCTCGCCAGCGCCGCATCGGCGGACGTGACGTTGAGCTTCGCGTTTTCATAAGTTGTCAAATCCGCGCCGGTGGCGTTATCTGGAATATCCTTTCCATTCAATGCATCCAGATACCATTGGGCCTCCTGCAGATCGGCCTGCGCGCCCACATAGGCCGCACGCGCCGCGGCAATATCCGCATCGGTGGGCGCTTGGACGGTTTTGGTTACTGCGTGAGTCCTTGCGTTTCTTTGCGTCACTGTGAACGTATTGGGCACATAGCTCTTCGTATACCACAATTGGCGCCCTTCAAGGCTTTTTTGATCGCCGTCCAATTTGGCTTGTGCGGCTTTAATTGCTTTTTGCTGTTCGTCGGTTGGGCTGGCGCCGCCCGCTGTTTTGGCTTGATCGAGGGCCGCCTGGTCCGCCGCGACGCGTTGTTCCCAATAGTAAATATCCGGGCTGATCAAATATTCCAGATAGTTCTGGGCGTTGGTGACCGCGCTGGTATCCGTTGCGATGGTTTGTTCGGCTGTTGCGATTGTCGCCGGGGAAGTCAACTCGGCCAGAGCGCGTTTGGCTTGTTGGTCTTGAATCGCTTGTGAAGTGTTATCCAATTCGGCCAGCAAATCGCCCTGTTTAACCTGATCGCCCACTTTCACGTTCAGTTTGGTGATCTTCCCGCTGGCGCCAAATCCAAGGTTGATCTGGGTGGAGGGCATTAACGTGCCGGTGCCGCTGGCGCTGATAATCAAATCTCCCTGGCGCGCTATGGTGGTTTGCAACGCAACCGCCGGAGTCGGCGGCGCTGTAACTTTGTTATAGATAAAATAAGCCGCGATGCCTATGATAATAACGGCGATGGCGATCGTCCAAATTCTCTTTTTCGGGTTCTGGATTAATTTGGGGGTCTCCCGCCTTGCTGTTGCGAACCAATCGGATGCTTTTGCCTTGAGAGCCATGATCTCTTTCCTTTCCGTGAAAATACAGATGAAAGTGTATCAACACGATATAAAGGAAAGTTTATGAAATTATGTAGATATTGTGTGGATGTCGAAAACACGGAAGAGGCCTTGCTGGATAAGGCCTCTTCTTTAATAACAGAATTTTGCCTATTTCTTATTTTGCGTAGGAGGGATTTCACGCGGTTCCAGCATATCCCAACGGCTGGCTCCCAGATATAGAATCTCCAGGATCAAATCCTCGTATCGAATCCCTTCCGCCGCGGCTTGCAGACACAGGTCGCTGTAATTAGGTGTCAGTCCCGGCAGGGTGTTGATCTCCATCAGGCGCGGGTTCCCTTCATCGTCCAGGCGAATATCCGTGCGGGAAACGTCCAACGTGCCCAATACTTGATGCGCCCGCCATGCAAAATGTTTAAGCTTCTTTTCCAATTCGGGATCGAGTTTGGCCGGGCAGATATATCCGGGCGCGCCCTCTTCGTTTATATCTTTTGCCTTGGCGGCCTGACTGTACACTTTTGGTGTCACGGAACGCGAACTGTCGAGTTCGAGGATTGGGAAACGGTGAAAGCCGTCCTTCTCGTACCAGTCCGGGTTGCGCGAGTATAGCTTGGCGTCCGCACGACCGATGATACCGATGGTAAATTCGCGTCCCGAAAGAAAGGTCTCCACCAACGCGGGTTGTTGATAGGTGTTGATAATGTATGTGACGCGTTCGCGCAGTTCCTTCTCTTTGTTGACAATTGCCTTTAGGTCCACGCCCATGCCGGTGCCTTCGCGTGCCGGCTTGACGAAGAGCGGAAACTTGAGGTCCGAACGGAGCGGCTCGTCCCCAATGTTGAACTCCTGAAATGGCGCAACAGGAAGTCTGCGGTCGCGCCAGATGCGCTTTGTCAAAGTCTTATCGAGCGAGATGCCGTTGGTCAACACGCGCGAGCCGGTGTACGGGATTCGCAACATCTCCAAAAGGGCCGGGACCTGTGCTTCGCGCGCGTCACCGCCCAAGCCTTCGGCGATGTTGAAGCAAATATCGGGTTGAGTTTTTTGCAGGGCAAGAGGGAGGTTGGTATCCGCCTCGATGAAGACGGAATCATGTCCATCGGTCTCGATGGCGGCGCGGATGTGTTCGATGGTTTCGATGTGATCGAAATCCGCGTAGGCGTCCGGCGGAACGCCGCGTGGGAGCGGCTGATTATCCGCTTTGATGTTGGCCAGCACGGCCACGCGCCAAAAGCGTTTTTTGCGACGACTGGGAGGCTTGTCACCTCCGGATTCAAGCATGGCAGGCATTTTATACTCCGAAAGAAATTATTTCAAAGCGGCGCGAAGTATATTACAAACCGGGTAGATTACAAGAGGCAGGGGGCTTTCCGCGCGAAGTAACAAGTTTCTTAAGCATGAGGATGATTGTAACTGGACAAGTCCGATGCTTTCAGGTATTATTCCCGCGCTTGTTACCAATTACACATACGCCCGGATAAAGCCATTATCCGGGTTTTCCACATAAGGCGCAGTTATTCAACGCCGAACGATCAGTTTCATTTCAATTTGGGCGCGGAGGCTACATGACGGACCTGATCAAACAAATCACCGGCGATTTCCGGAAGCAAATCGAGGGATATCGGCCCGAGGCCAGCGTCAGCGACATCGGCACGACGCTCGAAGCCGGTGATGGAATCGCCCGCGTCGACGGGCTGGCGAACGTAAAATCGCAGGAGTTGGTGCAGTTTTCGAACGGGGTGATGGGGATTGCGTTCAATCTGGAGAAGGACAGCGTAGGCGTGATCATCATGGGGGATTACAGCGAAATTACGGAAGGAATGACCGTTCGCGGCACGGGGCGAATTGCTTCCGTTCCGGTGGGCAATGCCATGATCGGACGTGTGGTCAACTCCCTGGGCGCGCCGATCGATGGAAAGGGACCGATTGCCACGACCGGCTTTCGTCCCATTGAACGCATCGCGCCGGGCGTGATCGCGCGTCAAGATGTGGATACGCCGGTCCAAACCGGCATCAAATCCATCGACTCAATGATTCCGATTGGGCGCGGCCAGCGGCAATTGATCATCGGCGACCGCCAAACGGGGAAGACGGCCATCGCCATCGACACGATCATCAATCAAAGCAACCAGAATCTCGTTTGTATTTATGTCGCCATCGGGCAGAAGAAATCCGCAGTAGCGCGCACAGTCGGAATTCTGGAACGTTACGGGGCGATGGATCACACGATTGTGGTTATGGCCTCGGCAGATGAATCGGCGGCATTGCAATACATCGCGCCGTACGCGGCGTGCGCCATCGGAGAAGAGTTCATGGAGACCGGGCGCGACGCGCTGGTGATCTATGACGATCTTTCCAAACATGCCTGGGCATATCGTCAGGTCTCCTTACTGTTGCGCCGCCCGCCCGGGCGCGAAGCCTATCCGGGCGATGTGTTTTACCTGCATTCGCGTTTGCTGGAACGCGCTGCGCGTTTGGCCGCCAACTATGTGATAACGAAAAAGGATTTCGGCGGCGATGTGGCTGAAGCAGGGGATGCGGTCAACGGCAAAATCTATACCGGTCCGCTTTCCAAACGTGAGGCTGAGGAAGATATCCAATCCATGCCGGACGCGCCCGATTTCAAGGCTGTAAAAGTCAAGGGCAGTGGCGGCTCGCTGACTGCCCTGCCGATCATCGAAACTTTGCTGGGCGACATATCCGCTTATATTCCTACGAACGTGATCTCGATCACCGACGGGCAGATCTATCTCGAAGGCAACCTGTTCAACGCCGGTATCCGCCCTGCGGTCAATGTGGGCATCTCGGTATCACGCGTCGGCGGCGACGCGCAAACAAAAGCCATGAAGCAGGTCGCAGGCCGGCTGAGACTCGATATGGCCGCTTATCGCGAGTTGGCCGCGTTCGCGTTGATGTCCTCCGATCTCGATAAGACCACACAACAACAGCTTGGTCGCGGTCAGCGCATGCAGGAAATTCTCAAACAACCGCAATACGAACCGATGACTCTGGAGAATCAAGTAATTATAATTTTTGCGGGCATTCATGGTTTTGCGGACGGCGTGCCTGTGGATAAGATGGCGCAATGGCAGGCGGAACTGCTCCGCTACATGGAGTCATCCCATCCCGAGCTTGGTAAAGATATTGTTGCCAAGCGCATGATCTCCGACGGGACCAAAGAGAATCTGATCAAGGCGCTGGAAGGCTTCCGCGCCGGCTGGCACGATTAAGATTATGGATCGGCTGAATTAATTATGGCTTCTGCCCGCGAAACGAAACTTCGCATCAAGAGCGTCAAGAATATCGCGCAAGTAACGCGCGCTCTCGAAACGGTCAGCGCCAGCAAGGTGCGTAAAGCGGTCAACGCGGTAACTGCCACGCGCGCTTATGCCGTCAAAGCCTGGCAGATATTGATGCATATCGTCAATCAGCCGGGGCACGAGAACCTGCATCCGTTGCTGGCCGAAAGGAAGCAGATTCGCAATGCGCTGGTTGTGGTCATCACAGGCGACCGCGGCCTGGCTGGCGCATACAACTCGAACGTGATTCGATTCACGTTTCAGCGCTTCGACCGAAACCCTGTTCCCGTTAAATATATCGCGGTCGGCCGCAAAGGCCGCGACTTGCTTATCCGCCGCGGCAGGAACGTGATCGCCGATTTCAGCAATATCCCCGCCGCGCCGACTTTCCCGGATGTATCCGCCATCGGACATTTGGCAGTGAACGAATTCATGCGCGGCGAGGCCGATGAAGTGTGGCTGGTTTATACGGACTTCATTAATACCGCGCGGCAAGCGGTGACCGCCAGAAAAATCCTGCCGCTTGAGCTGGATAAAAAGAGCCGCGTTATGGATTTCGAACAACGTCCGGGCGCAACAGCCGCCTACGAATACGAACCGGGCCAGCGCGAGATCCTCGATCAGATCATTCCGCGTTTTACAGCTTTGCAGGTTTATCAGGCCATTCTTGAATCGCAGGCCAGCGAACATGCCGCGCGTATGGTGGCCATGCACGCCGCCACGGATAATGCCAGGGAACTGGCGGCCGGTTATCAGCTCGAATATAACAAAGTGCGCCAGCAGACGATCACCAATGACATTCTGGATATCGTGGGCGGCGCGGAAGCACAGACCCGGGCATAGTGGAGACTATCATAGTGGAGACTATACACACATGAGCACAGCTACAGGACGCGTCGTCCAGATTCTAGGCGGGGTGGTGGATGTGGAATTTCCCGATGGGAACATTCCTGAGCTTTATGAAGCCGTCGAGGTACAGCGATCCGATCAGGACTCGATCGTGCTAGAAGTGCAAAAACATTTAGGCGATAACTGGGTTCGTACCGTGGCCATGGATTCCACCGACGGCTTACAGCGCGGCATGGCGGCCGCGGCCACCGACGCGCCGATCCTTGTGCCGGTGGGTCCCGCTACACTTGGCCGCATCTTCAATGTCTTGGGCCGCCCCGTGGATAACAAAGGGCAGGTCGATGCCGCATTGCATTACCCCATTCATCGCTCCGCGCCCTCGTTCGCAGAACAATCCACGCGCGTTGAAATTTTCGAGACCGGCATCAAAGTTATCGACTTGATCGCCCCCTTCACCAAAGGCGGTAAGACCGGCATCTTTGGCGGCGCAGGCACCGGCAAGACCGTCATCATCATGGAATTGATTCGTTCGGTCGCGACCGAGCACGAAGGGAACTCCGTATTTGCGGGCGTGGGCGAGCGTACGCGCGAAGGCACACAACTCTACCGTGAAATGCTCGAATCGGGCGTGATGAAAGATACCGTCATGGTCTATGGCCAGATGAACGAGCCGCCCGGCGTGCGTCTGCGCGTGGCGCTATCGGCGCTTTCGATGGCGGAATATTTCCGCGATCAAGGCAGGGACGTTTTGCTCTTCATCGATAACATCTTCCGCTTCTCGATGTCCGGCTCGGAGGTTTCAGCTTTGCTTGGCCGCATGCCATCGGCTGTGGGATATCAGCCCACTTTAGCAACTGAAATGGGCGAACTACAGGAGCGCATCACCTCGACGCGCACCGGCTCGATCACCTCGATGCAGGCCGTCTATGTTCCAGCGGATGATTATTCCGATCCCGCGCCGGTGGCTACATTTACCCACCTCGACGCGACCATTGCCCTTGAACGCTCCATCGTTGAAAAAGGCATTTACCCGGCTGTGGACCCGCTCGCTTCCACCTCCCGAATTCTTGATCCCAATATTGTGGGCGAAGAGCACTACCGGACGACGCGCGAAGTCCAGCGCATGCTGCAACGCTATAAAGATTTGCAGGACATCATCGCCATCCTCGGTATCGACGAGTTGAGCGAAGACGATAAGTTGATCGTGGCGCGCGCCCGTAAGATTGAGCGTTTCTTTTCACAACCCTTTTTCGTAGCCGAACGTTTCACCGGCATTCCGGGCCGCTATGTTCAGCTCAAAGATACCGTGCACGGCTTCCGCGAAATTTTGGATGGCAAATGCGACGATTTGCCCGAACAAGCTTTCATGCTTGCGGGTACAATTGAGGATGTGCGCGAGCGTTCCCGTAAACTGGCCCTAGCCGCGTAAGTGAAACTATGCCGATTCGTTGTGAAATCATCTCCCAGGATCGCACTGTATTTTCAGGCGATGTAGATATCGTCGTCCTGCCCGGCGAGGGCGGGGAGATGGGCGTCCTGCCGCATCACGCGCCGGTGCTAACTGCGTTAAAATACGGTGTAATCAAAGTTCGTGTGCAACAGCACGAGGAAATTTTCGCTGTGGCAGGCGGCGTGGCGGAAGTTCAACCGGATCTCGTCACCGTTCTGGCGGATGCCGCGGAAAATGTGGAAGAGATCGATGTGATCCGCGCCCAGGCCGCCCGCAAGCGCGCCGAAGAAGTTCTTGCCAAAGGTCCGCCGGCGAATACGGATGCGTACCTTGCCATGGAAGCCGCCTTGCGCCGTTCGAATCTGCGGCTGGATGTCGTTCGGCGTTATCGTAAGAGCCGCATCACACACCCTTAATAATGGATTGAAGAAATCGTGGCTGTTTTTTCCAAAGACCTTGGTATTGATTTAGGCACTATGTTCACCCGCCTTGCAGACGGCGCGCAAGTGGCCCTGCAGGAACCCACCGTGGTAGCCATTGAAGTAAATGAACAGAAAATGGTCGCTGTCGGCGAGGAAGCGCGCGATATGGTGGGCCGCGTGCCCGAAAGTATCGAAGTGGCGCGCCCGCTTAAGAACGGTGTGATCGCCGATTACGAAATCACTGAAACCCTGCTATCCTATTTATTACAGCGCGTCAGTGGATCGATGCGCATCTTTCGTCCGCGCGTAATGATCTCGGTGCCGTACGGCGTTACCAGCGTGGAACGACGCGCTGTTTACGAAGCGATTTTGGAAGCGGGAAGCCGCGAGGCCTTTTTGATTCAACAACCCCTGGCCGCGGCGCTCGGCATCGACCTGCCGATTGGTTCGCCCTCCGGGAACATGGTCATCTGCCTCGGCGGAGGCTGTACCGAAGCGGCAGTCATGGCGATGTATGGCATTGTCTCGGCGGAAACGTTACGCGCCGGAGGCCTCGATTTGGACGAGGCCATCATCAACTACGTGCGCAGAAAGTATGGGGTGGTGATTGGCCAGGTGACGGCCGAACAGCTCAAAATCCGGATTGGCGCGGCGGTCCCCCAGGATACTGAAAATAGCATGGAAGTCCAGGGACAGGATCAGGTCACGGGCCTGCCGCGTCCGATCACGCTGACCACCGGAGAGATTGTCGAGGCGTTGCAGGATCCGCTTAAACAGGTCGTAGAAACCGGCCGCCGCGTCCTTGAAAAAACACCGCCCGAATTGGTGGCCGATATCATCGACCGCGGCGTGGCCTTATGCGGCGGAGGCGCGTTGTTGCGCGGCGTGGATAAATTATTGACGAAGTCGCTGGGTATTCCCGCCTATTTGGTGGATAACCCGATGACCTGCGTGGTGGAGGGCGCCATGCGCAGTTTCAGCATGTTGAACGTGTTGAGACGGAACCTGCCTCAAGTGTAAATAAAAACGACCTCGGGCGAGGTCGTTTTTATTTTGAGATGAAAGGCTACAGGTAATAGGTCATTCTTTGCAAATGCGTAACGGGGTCAACATGTTGGACGCGAACGTTATTTGGCACTACCAGGTGCAGAGGGGCATAGTTCAGGATGGCCTTGATGCCTGCCTGCACAAGCAGGTCGGTAGCTTCTTGAGCCTCACTGCTGGGAACCGCAAGCATGGCAATTTTGACTCCGCCTGAACGAATTCTCTCGACCATATGCGCTGAATCTTCCACGACGAAATCATTGATCCGTTCCCCGATCTTACTTTTATCATTATCGAAGATCATCGCGACGCGAAAGCCTCGATTGGAAAAACCCTGATAGCGCGCTACTGCGTGGCCCACATCGCCTGCACCGACCAGCGCCACGTCCCAGATGCGATCCACTCTCAAGATGGTGCGCAATTTGTCGATCAGAAAGGGGATCGAGTATCCTGTGCCTTGTTTTCCGAATTCGCCGAATTGCGAAATATCCTTGCGGATTTGCGCGGCAGAAATGCCCACATGGTCGCCCAATTCCTGTGAGGAGGTGGTCTTCATGCCTTTTTCTGCCATGCGTTGCAAGGCGCGCAGATAAACTGGCAGGCGGCCAATGATGATATCCGGTATTTTATCCGCGTTCATGTATTTCCTCGGCATAGACGATTTTCTTTACTCTACCATTAAAAGATATTTTGTGCAATTATCCACAAGTATTGTACAAATAACCGGCTATCGTTGATTTTTCGGGATTAGCGCCCGCGTTGATTTTGCGCCCGGCCTTCTGATGGATACTTCCGCTGATCGGGCAAGATGTTACGGCGAAATGGGATTGCAGTTGCTCAATTGTTCATAAATCGAAAGGCATTGCACCCAGCTGTTTTCGAATCGCACCAATACATGAACCTGTCCCAGATCCTGATTGAAGCTCTGAACGACCAGACGGCGCGGCATGGGGATAAGTTCCGTAATGGTGCGTAATGCGCTTTGATGCATTTGCCGCGACATCTTTGGGTCCACGGTTTGCCCTCGATGATCGACCGCGAATTGTATCGATTGATTCACAGCGACCACCGCGTTGCGCAGTGGTTCGTTGGTCAAACTGTCCACAATATAGCCGCTGATGCCCATCACTGCAATGCAAACTATGAACGGCGCGATGCGCCCGAATAAACTGGTGGCAAACACAGCCGGTTCGCACAGGGGCAATTCAAGCAGGCCGGTTATGGCGGAGAAGATGGCGACCCACACGTAGGCCACGCCGAAGCGTACAGCGAACTCCTGAAAATATTGGTAATGAAGCAATGGGCCAAGCGCAGGTTCGAAGCGAATCAGAAGTTGCGGCATGATCTCCAAAGGCAGGGCCACAGTCAGCCAGGCCAGCCATGCACCGTTCGCCAGCCAGATCAACAAAGCAGTTCCACTGCGGTCGAGTTTCATGGCCAGCCAGCCGGCCACCGCGCTGACTGTGCCGCTGAGCAGTGCGCCCACAGCCAGTTTGAGCCACGGAAAAAGTTCGTTGGCCCGGCTGAGCAGGTAAGCATCCGTGCCCCAGGTGGCGAATGCAAAACCCAAACCGGCGATCAGGCCGTACAACATTCCAAATTTGCGTCTGGCGCGCAACACCCGCGGCCGATTGGAAAGATCGGAAAGAGGCTTCAATGTTTGCATGACTAAATTATCGCACACTTGCAACGATTAATGTGAAATGGATCGTTTCCAAACGATTGCCGGAATTCACGGCGCGAACGCCCAGCGTATAGGCCGTTCCGGCAGTAACGTTCACCGTTGAAGTTCCGCCGCAATTTAATTCCCCCCATGTGGAAAGCGGCGCTCCGTTTTGCCACAACTCAACTTTTACTGTACCGCCTGTGCAACCCAATTGCATTTGGACCTGGCCCGCGTAGGCCGTGAATCCTATCCAGTCTTCGGCGTCGCCTTGAGGCGCGGAAACCTCGCCCGTGTACATGAGCGAACGCGAACTGGAGGGCGAAAAAGTCACGTGAACGGCGGGCGACGATTCGGAATCCCCATCCTCCAAGGCAGGTATTAACGTCGGCGTTGCCGTGGGCGGGATGCCTGTTGGCGTGCCCGTGCCAACGACTTCACCGGCTGTGCCAATGATCGGCAGGTTCGCAGTTTCATTCGACTTCATATACGCGGCGGTTACCCAGCCTTTGCCATCCGGGCCGGCCGCGTACTCGATCTGAAACCAGGTGCCGTTCGCGTCCCTGCCCGTCAATGTAATCGCGTCATTCGGATTCAGCGTGCCCAGCGAATTGAAATCCGTTCCGGGACCACTGCGCACATTCACTTGCTGGAGAATCACACCGTTCGGCACGGACCCCGAACCTGCCGCGCCACCGAGGATCGGAATCTCAGCCTCGGCTGTCACCTGCACATACTGTGCCGCGATCCAGCCTTTGCCGTCCGGGCCTTGTGCGTACGAAATCTGAAACCAATTTCCGCCGGAGTCTTTGGCAAGGATTTGTACTTTGGCGAAGGGAGTCAATATTCCCAATGCCGCGCCGCTCGTGGACGGTTCGGCGCGCACATTGACTTGTGTGGTGGTTGTCCCTTCGATGGGCGTTGGCGTGGATGTGGGCGAGGGCGGGAGCGGCGTCTCGGATGGAGGCGGGGTGAAGGTCGAGGGCAGAGTCGCGGTGACGAGATCAATTGTCGGCGTGGATGGCGCGCCGGGGTTCGATCCGCATGCCGCGCCGAATATCAGGGTCGCAAAAGCGAGGATGAATTTTATTTTGGAAAACACGGAAGGGATTCTAACCGATGAAAATAAAAACCGCCTGACGGCGGTTACAGCGCCCCCGCGCGGACTCGAACCGCGCTCTTCGGCTCCGGAGGCCGACACTCTGTCCACTGAGCTACGGGGGCTGGCGTTGAAATTTTATCACAAGCTCGAATTTTAAAATCGAACAGGTTCAACATGATGGTTGAACCTGTTCGACGATGGGTTACGCCGCTTGCGGGCCGAGCGTTGCGAGTTCCTGCCTCAGCGATTGAACGATGGCCGTGTTGCCGCGTTCATCGCCGAGCTTGGCCAATTGTTCTTTTTTATGCGCCAGTTCGCCGCATATCCGGTAAAAGCGCGAAACCTTGCGGAATCTGCCGTTCAATAGCGCATTGAAATTCGCGCTTGAGGCGCCGAACGGCGAGGTGGCGGTTTTATATTGCGCTGGGGAGATCAGCCCCGCGCTGACTTCCTCTTTCAATTGCCGCTTGAGCAGGTTGCCTTCGTTGACGATCATCCAAATGATGAAGACGGCCATACAAGCCCACAGGAACCAGTCCACCAGCGTGCCCGCGGCCAGGCCCTCCAGTCCGCCGATCAACCCGCCGAAGGTATTGTGGAAAGCGTGCATGCCCACAGCCACGAAATAGCCGAAAATCGGCGCCAGGAATTTAATGATCGGGTTGCGGTTCATGCGAGAGATCGCAAAGCCGATGCCTGTGAAACTGGTGTAGAACGGATGTTGCCAGCCGACGAGGAAAACGCGGATGAACACCAGGAGCCACAGTGCGTTCCAGCCGCCCTCCTGATATCCTTTCGAATAAATATAGAAGGTGTTCTCCGTCGCCGCGAAACCGAGAGCCACAATGCCCGCGTAGATGACGCCGTCCAGAATCGAGTCGAATTCCTTGTGGAACAGGAAGAACACGATGGCCACTGCCAGGCCTTTCAGGAACTCCTCCACGAAGGGAGCCACAAGCGAGGTGGTGGCGAAGTCGGCGACGCCCGCCGAACCGGTGGCATAAAAGATGCCGATGCCGAAGGCGGTATTGATGATGAACGCGCCGCCCGCCGCGATGGCTACGCCCCAGAAAAAGGCCGCGCCCAGCAGGATCTTCGGCTCTTTCTCGTAACGGTCCAGCCAGTTCACGAAGGCCGCGAATAAGAACATGGGCACAAAGCCAAAGAATAGAGAAACAATCAGGGCCATGCGAGTCTCCTCTTCTCTTGAGTTCTTATAATTTTACAAGCTAATCTCGAAAAATCAAGCGCGTGCATCCCCAATTTTTGCAGACGCGTTATGGATGTTTCGAAGCGGCGGCTCTCAGCCAGCGTTTGATATCGGCCGCGTGTTCGTGATAATGCCGGTAGGTGTTATTGGCCACCCGTTCGAACAGATCGTGATACCGCAGTTGGGATTCGGGCATGCGTTCGACCGCGGCGTAGATGGCGCCAAAAACCTGAAGTTCCTGGGTCACAATTTCATCCAACGGGATGTTTTTGTATTTCGTTACGATCCACGCGTTCGGCCCATCGCCATCCAGCAGGGGCGAACCGAAATCGGGATAGCCATATTCCTCGCGGAAAGCATCCAGCGCGGTCTGCGTTTTGCACGGCGCGTAGGTTTTCCCGTGACGGACTTCCTCCAGCCGATCCACCATATATTGTTCGTACGAAAGAATGTGCGCGAGGATATCTTTGATCGACCAGTGTCCCGATACGCCGTTCATGGTCATACGGCGCGAAAAACCGGCGCGATTCAAGAGTAATTCGAATTTATCGCGCTCTCGCATCAGGCGTTCTAAAAACAGGACTTTTTGCGTCTTCGGCATTTTAGCTATTCACCTGCACCGATCTTTCGGCCTCATCCTGAACTCATCGCCGACTTTAGCCTCGATTTGTTCGGGGATTAATATGGCGCAGATTATACCAAGTCCATCCGTTTAAAAATACAAGGGCGAGACAACATGCTCGCCCTTGTCAAAGCCGTGATTCGAATTCTACTGTGCGGCTTTACGTGCCCGCATGGATTCGCGCGCCCAGATCCACAGCGTTCCGAGGCCGAAGAGAATCACCGCGAAGTTGACGAGAAAGCCGAGGAAGCCCAGCGGAATCAATGGGAAGCGTAAAAGCTCGATGACCAGCACGAGCACCGTCACACCGATCACCATCGGCCAGATTTTGTGACCGGCCAGCGAGGGACTGGTGCGCGCCAACACCCATTTGCCGATTGCATCGCCGACGACCACTTTGGTCAGAAATGAAGTGACCAGGATGAACAGAACCGTCAGGCCGAAGAATAGCAGGATGCCGAGCCAGATGATCGTGCCGCTCAGGCCGCCCAAAGTGAGCAGGCCGAACACGAGTCCGCCGAGGATCGTCACGAGGATGATCGCCAGCAGGGCGAAGAAGAAAGCCGCCCATGTGATCGCGCCCCAGCCCAGGCTGGGAAGCGGCTGTGTCTTGAGCGTTTCCGGCAGGAACTTCATAAACTTGGGGAAAAGCCAGAAGAGCAATAAGCCGAGCAGAATTAACGTCGCGATACTGCGGAGCAGGCCGAACGTCCAGGCAATTACTTTTTGGGCGGGAGTCACTTTGTGCGGCGCGACTTTATATTCGGTGACTTGCGGCGTCACCCGCGTCACCTTGCCGCCGACCACACCGGCTGGAACATCTGCATCGATCGTGCCGGTATATTGCAGATTGCCGTCAATCCTGGCGGTGCTTTCAATCGTCAGTCCGGGTTGAACCGGCGGAATCATGATCGGGCTTTGGGTCATGTACATTTGCATGGGCGGGGAATTACGGGAGTTTTCATCGAGGTTCACGTAGGCGTGCATATCGCCGCCTACGGTTCCACGTACAGCCAGCGCGCCGGTTCCGGCCCAAACATTGCGAGTCACATCCCCAGCCAACAACGCCTGCCCACTGCCCACCAAAAGATCGCGGCCCACTGTACTGCCCGATTGCATTTCGAGACTCGCGCCGCCCACCAACAGATCCGTGCCGATCTGCGCCTTGCTCCCGATTTGAACGGCCGCGCCCCCAACGCGCGCGCTGTCGCTGACCTTGCCGTTGATAATCACTGTCTGCGCGGCGGCAAACAAATCTCCGTTGACCGTGCCGTTGATGATGACAGTCTGCGCGCCCACCAGAAGATCACCGTTGACAGTCCCTTCGAGTGTGAAGGTTTCCGCCGAAACATACAGATCGTCGTTGATGACCTCGCCGGCTTTGATTACCACATGATCGCCGCCGCGCCCTTCGAAAGCGTAAGCGGGGGTCACAAAGGTCAGTGTGAGCAAAACCAGCAGGCTGAAAATTGAGAGAATCTTTCGTGAAATACTCATGGTTCCTCCGAATGAATGAATAACGACTTCCTAACAGATATACGTCCCTGTTATTGGGAAGTCGCAGACTTGGAGGCGAGCGTGCGATTTAATTTATGTGGAGGACTTGCGAATCGTCCTGGACCGGCGCGTGATCCCCTCCATTAGCAATTGCGCCGCCTCGGCTTGTTTCGCTTCGATGGCCATATCCGCAGGCAGTTTTCCGTCCAGACTGCGCGCGTCGAGGTCCGCGCCCGCGAAGATCAGGGCGCGAATCAACTCGATATCGCCGTTTTGGGCCGCGGCGTGCAGAGGTGTGAATCCGCCCTGCTCGCGCGAGTTGGGATCCGCGCCGTGACTGATCAGTAAATGCGCGCATTCGCGATGCCCGGCCGCCACAGCTGATTGAAGCGGCGCGGCATGCAGTGCGTTGTTGGAATATGAATTGACCGCCGCGCCCGCCTTGATGAGGTACTCCGCCGCTTCGCGCTGACCGAAGAAGCAGGCCAGGCCGAGCGGTTGGAATCCGTCTTCCGCGTAGGCCTCCACCAGTTGAGGGTCGCGCGCCAGCAAACGGACGATGTGACCGGTCTTGCCGGTGGCGGCGGCTTCGAAGATCGTCAATGTGACGGTGCGCTCGGCCAGCCAGTCGGCGAGCGCCGGCTGGCGATGATACGCGGCGACAAGAACCGGGCTGAGACTATTTTCCTTTTCGTGGATCAGGCTGGGGGTTGCGCGCAGAAAGCGTTCCACTTTTTCACGGTCGCCGGCTTTGATTGCGTTAAAAAATTCCTGACTCATTCATTCTCACATTAAATGATCGGTTTGCCATTTTTATAAAAGAAATCGCGTCCATTCCGGATTCCAGCGGATTATACAATAAGCGCCTATTCGCCGATGATCTTAATCAACACTCGTTTTCTTCTGCGGCCGTCGAACTCGCCGTAGAAAATCTGCTCCCACGGCCCGAAATCGAGTTTGCCGTCTGTCACAGCAACGACCACCTCACGTCCCATGATCTGGCGCTTCATGTGCGCGTCGGCATTATCTTCGCCGGTGTCGTTATGGCGATATTGGCTGACAGGCTCATGCGGCGCGAGCTTTTCCAGCCATTTTTCATAATCCTGGTGCAAGCCGGATTCATCGTCATTGATGAAGACCGAGGCTGTGATGTGCATGGCTGAAACCAAAATAAGGCCTTCCTGGATTCCGCTTTCATGCAGAGCCGCCTCCACTTGTGACGTGATGTTGATAAACCCGCGCCGTGACGGGATATTGAACCAGAGTTCTTTGCGGTAACTCTTCACTTCATCATTTCCTTCAGCAACTTTTTTCCGCGTGCCCGGACGGACGGCGGCCCGTTCTTGATTTTTTCCTCGAGCAGACGTTTCATATCAGACCTCGATCTCGAATCCTGTTTCGACAGATCCACCAGCGCCTGAAGCGCAGACGTTTGCACAATTCGACTCTTGTCGTCCAGCCATCTCTTCAAAATGGACGCGGCTCTCGTTCTTTCAGTTTCGGTCAGTTCCAACCGCGTGAGCATCATGGCTGTGTGCCAGCGGACCTCCTGCTGGCTGATCTTCGTAACCTCGTTCAGTAAATACTCTTTGTGGGGAGCAAGCCATTGAGGTCGTTTGCTGGTCACTTTCTCAGCCGCGTCCGCAGAGCGCATTCGTACGAGGGCCTCTGCGGAGGTGAGTCCACTCATTAGAATCGGGAACAGGCTTTCGTCCGCGAGAACCGCTTGGACGACTTCTTCCGAGCGGCCTATCGAACGGAAGTCGCCGCCCTTCAGTTTTTCGAGCAGAGGATGCACTTATTCCGCTTTTTCAACGATCACAGTGGCTTCGGTGAGCAGGGCCGCGACCGCGCCGAGCGCCGCCAGCGTGGGCGCCAACAGCGCGCCGACCACGCCGATGGTGAGCGGGATTTCCATCACCGTTTTGCCGTCTTTATCCTTGATGATGATTCTGCGGATATTGCCTTCGTGGATGATTTGCTTGATTTTTGCGAGCAGTTCCTCGCCGTTTACGCGGAATTCTTCGGTGCGAAATTTTTCAGACATAATTCTCTCCTTAATATTTTCCTGCGCGACTCAAAAGGCTTCGAACCATTTTTTGTCCAGTGCAGGCCATTCGTCGGATTGATCGGCGTAGTCTTTCCAATTCTCCTTGCCGCTCCATGCCTGAATTTGAATCTCATAAACCGAGGTGCGCTTCAGTTCTTTTTCGGTGATCGGGCGATATTCGTTTCCGGCGCGCATTCCGGGAAAATATTTTTCGATCAGCCCATATAACGCGTCCTGCTTTTCTTGGTCCGATTCGAGGACGCGCACATTTCCGAAAACCAGCACACTGCGATATTGCAATGAAAATTCCAGCGCAACATTCGACGGAAGCAGTCTGCCCAGGTCGCTCGCTTCCAAACAGACCTTTGAGCTGTGTTCCGCGTTGGCGCGGATGCGCCCCGCCAGATTCGAGTGGAAGACGATGCGATGTTTGGCTTCGTCGAACCAGAACGTGGTCGGCGTAATGAACGGCTGGTCGTCCCACAGCGTAGCCACGTGACCGATGCGCGCAGTACGCAGAAAGGCGCGTATCCACGATTCATCTCTTGTATATTCGGGCAGGCGCTGGTGCGCGCTGGGCTGGCGCGCTTCGAACCGATCATCGCGGGACATGCTCTATCCGAATTGTGTGTAAATTAAAACCGACAGTCCGATCATCAGCGCGCCGATGATGGCCGCGACGATCAGCACGTTATAGCCGCGCAAGGCATCTGTTGCCCACAATTTGGCGCGTTCGGAAAGGGACATGTCGCTGACGGATTGGGCGTAGGTCATTTCGAAATTGCCGCGTGAGGTGAAGCCGCCCCACACGCTCAACATTCCGAAGA
The DNA here is from genome assembly GCA_964502095.1 of uncultured Anaerolineaceae bacterium. Taxonomy (GTDB): domain Bacteria; phylum Chloroflexota; class Anaerolineae; order Anaerolineales; family Villigracilaceae; genus JACPVF01. The sequence goes on along the minus strand of CAZCUF010000001.1, from coordinate 450,475 downwards.
TCACAACTGCCGACCCGGTTACGAACATGCCGTTGCTGAATTCGGTTGCGGAATGCCAGCCAGCGATCCAGCCGTATAGCCCCACCAGCGTTCCCAAGATCAATGTGCACAGCAGGGCCAGCGCGGCGATGTGCAGGACGGTTTGAGGGGAGGTTCTCATGTTACTTGTAATTATCCACCAGGAAGCGTTTATACAGACTCCACAGCGACGTGAAACCTCCGGCAAAAGCGACGATCATTGCCAGCCAGCCCCAGCCGGTTAAATCTCCGAGCATCAGAAGAAGAAAATAGACCGCGGCCGCGCTGGTCAATGCGCCGATCAACGCCACCTCCAGCGCGATCAAATTGGCGATGCTTCCGGGTTTGTCGGTGTTCGGGATGCTTTTTACGCGCCATTTAAAAGCCGGTTCGATCTCCGGATGATATTTGATATAAAAATCCTTCAACTGATTCATGGCCTCCGCGGATTCATGCCAGGCCGAGCGCAGACGCGCCAACTGCGAGATCGTCAACGCGCCCAGCCCCGTTAGCACTGCGAATAAAAAGAAAAATGCCAGCGCCACGCCTCTCAGCATATCCGGAGCGAATTGCGTGCCCAGGATGGCGGCCGCCACAGAGCCGACCGAGATCAGATAAAACGACGATACGCGGGCGCGGTCTTCGTTGGCTTGAAAGGCGGTTTGGGCGATGTAATCGAATTCGGTTCTCAGGATGTCGTCTGTGTTCAATTTGGGTCTGACCATGTGTTTCTCCTTGAACGGATTTCCCGCATATTATCGCACAACTTGAAAAGAAAAGGCCCCGCTGCGCGCGGGACCCTGAACCTGCCTCCGTCAAACCGGCTTTTCTCAATCGGTATCGAAGGCCCACTCGCCTGCGCGCAAGACCGGCTCTGTCGTTCCATCGGCGCGCACGCCGTCGATATTCATCTTGTTCGAACCGATCATGAAATCTGTGTGTACCATGCTGACATTACCGCCATGCGTTTGGAATTGCTCGGGGGTCATATCCTGCGCGCCCTCCAGGTTGACGCGATACGCGGCGCCGATGGCCAGATGGCAGGCCGCGTTCTCGTCGATCAACGGATCGTAGAACAGATGCCCAAGCTGTGAGATGGGCGAACTGAACGGCACGATGGACACTTCGCCCAGCCGCGCCGAGCCTTCATCGGTATCCACCAATTTTTTCAAAATGGCTTCGCCTTTTTTGGCGCTCACTTTGACGGCGCGCCCGTTCTCGAACGTGAAGCTGAACTTGTCGATCAACGTGCCGCTGTGACTGAGCGGCATCGAAGCTGATACGACTCCGTTCACCTGGCCGCGGTGGGGCAGGGTAAAGACCTCCTCGGTGGGCAGGTTGGCTACAAATTCCACGCCGTTTTGAGCGCGCTCGCGGGCGCTGATCCATTTATGTCCGCGCGGCAGGCCGATGGTCAGGTTTGTGCCGGGCGCGGTGTACTTCAAGGCGGTATATTGTTTGGCGGTCAGGTATTCCCCGCGCTTGAGCAGATTCGCGATATGTTTTTCCCAGGCCGCCGCCGGATTCTTTTGGTCGGCGCGCGTAATCTGGAAAATCTCTTTCCATAATTTCGCTTCGGCTCTGGCCGGGGAAAGATTCGGAAATACCTTGCGCGCCCAATCGGGCGCGGCGGCGGAAATTACGCACCAGTTGACGGCGTTGTTCATGATGCCCGCGCCGACCGGTTTGAAATTCTTCAAATGCGTGCGCTGTATTGTGCCGATGCGTTCCGAGTCGAGTCCGTGCAGTAAACTCGGATTGTTGGAACGGATGGTGAGCATCGCTTCGCCCTTTTCGACGTAATCCATCAGCCCTTGAAATTGCCACTGTGAATATTCCTCCAGCGTTCCCTCCGGCGCATATTTGATGCGCGTTTTCAAGAGGGCTTCATCGTTCCAAATGACATCGATGTAACGCGCGCCGGCCTGATAGGCCGCGCGTACGATCTCGTTCACCAGCGGCGCGGCATGCACCGGCACGCCGCCTGTGGAAGCGTTGTTGACGATCAATCGCTGGCCTGCGCGCAGGTTCAAACCGACGCGTACCGCCAGGTCGGCGTATTTTTGAAGAGCTTTCTGAAATGGGTCCATGTTGAAAATCCTTGATCGAAAAGATATTCGAAGTATAGCACCGACGCGCCCGCGTGGATGCTCGGCTTCTTGAGGCGGCATGGATATGCAATGAAAATATCAGCACTTTTCGGGGAGAATTTGTTATATACTTGAATCATCATTCCCACGGAGGCCTTCATGCTCGTCATCGAAAAGGTAGATACGCAGAATAAATCCCAGGTGCGCCGTTTCGTGCAATTGCCACATCGGCTCTATAAAGATTGTCCGCAATGGGTTCCGCCGCTTAATATAGACGCTTATAACCAGCTGAATCCCAAAAAGCATCCTTTCTATGAACATTCGGACGTGGAGTTCTTTCTGGCCGTGCGCGACGGCCGGGATGTGGGGCGTATCGCGGCCATCGAGAATCGGCCGTTCAATAAATATCACAATACCAAAGACGCCGATTTCTACTTTTTCGAATGTGAGAATGATCCCGAGGCCGCTACGGCATTATTCAACACGGTGTTCGAGTGGGCGAAGGCGCGCGGCCTGGATACGGTCATCGGGCCGAAAGGGATGGGGCCGTTGGACGGCTACGGCATTCAGATTTTGGGGCAGGAATATCGTCAGACGATGACGATGCTCAATTACAACTATGCCTACTACCGGTCGCTGGTGGAGGCGCAGGGCTTCGTCAAGGAAGTGGATTTCGTCTCCTGCTATTTGCCGGCGGACAAATTCCGGGTCCCGGAGCGGGTGGATCGTATTGCCAAACGCGCCATGGAGCGCGGCCATTTACACGTCAAACGCTTTAAGAATAAAAGGGAATTGGTCGCGTGGTCGGGGCGCATCGGCCAGGCGTATAACCAGGCTTTCGTCCATAATTGGGAATATTACCCGCTGACGCCGCGCGAAATCGATTTCGTGGTCGAGAATATCATGGCGATTGCCGATCACCGTTTGATCAAGATCATCATGCACGAAAATGAAATTGTGGGCTTTTTATTTGCCTTTCACGATGTCTCTGCCGCGTTACAGCGCGCCAACGGACATTTGAATCCGATCTCGCTGGCAGACCTGTTGCTCGAATTGCGCCGCACCAATACGGTCACCGGGAACGGCATGGGTATTTTGCCGGAGTTTCAAGGGCATGGCGGCAATGCCATCTTATATTACGAAATGGGGCAGACGCTTCTATCGTTCAAACAATTCAAGCATGTGGAGATGACTCAGGTGGCGGAGACCACCGAGCAAATGCGTGCCGACTTGAAGAACCTGAACGGGGTGGAATATAAGAACAACCGCGTTTATAGAAAGAAGCTGGAATAGGATATTTTCCCTCGCGCCTGTGAGTCCCTGATGCTCGAGATTCGTCTCTTTGGCGCGCCACAGGTCATTGTGGGGGGAAAGTATCAATCGAAAATTCCCACGCGCAAAAGCGCGCTGTTGCTGGCACGCCTGGTATTGAATCAATCCAAACCGCAGGATCGCAACGCGCTGGCGTTCGAGTTGTGGCCCGATGTTCCCGAAGCGCGGGCGCGCCGTAATTTGAATACCGAGATTTGGCGCCTGAAACGCGTCCTGGGCGAAGCCATCGCGGCCGATTCGAAATCCGTGCAGTTCGTTGGAATTGCAGACTGCGTGGTGGATGCTCATCTGTTCGAAGCGGTGACGCCCGGCGCCTCCATCGAAGAATTCGAGCAGGCCATCGCAAATTATCGCGGCGATTTTCTGGCGGGTCATTACGATGACTGGGTTTTGGTGAAGCGGGAATCTTATCAGGACTGCCTGATGCAGTATCTGGATCAATGTGCGCGGCATTATCAGTTGAACTCGTCCCCGCGCAAAGCGATTGAATTCGTCCGAAGAATTTTATTTTATAACCCCCTGCACGAGGAAAGCCATCAGCGGCTCATGCGCTTGTTCGTGCAAGCCGGGGATTACGCCTCCGCGCTTCAGCAGTATCGCCAATGCGCCGAAATACTGGAACGCGAACTGGGCTTGAAGCCCATGCCTGAAACCGAGGCCCTGTTCCGATACATTGCGGATGAAACTCAACGACAAACCGCTCAACCGGGCCCGATCGTCCAGCCTGAAAAAGCCTTTGTTGGCAGGGGAGATACGTTACGAATATTGAATGCCAAATGGGAGGAGGTTCTTCGAGGGCGCGCACAGGCAGTGATCGTCACAGGCGAATCGGGAATCGGTAAAACGCGGCTGGTGGAGCATTGGCTGGAGGGCATTTGTCATGACGCCGTTATCCTGCGCGGATATTGTCGTGAAGTGGATCAGCGCGTTCCGTTTCGTCCGATTGTGGAAATGTTCCATTCCGCTGTGCGGGATCATGGCCATGCAGGTTGGAAGGATTTGCCTGCGATTGTAAAAAATGAAATTTACAAAATAGCACCGGATCTTCCATTGGCCCCGCTCAAGAATAAATTTGCGGGATTACCGCCCGCGCAAGCGCATGAGCGATTGGTCAATTCGCTGGCGGCGGGATTGTGCGCATGGTCTTCGCCGAAGAAACCGCTGGTCATATTTTTCGACGATCTGCAATGGGCCGACGACGAAACGATGGATGTGGCGCGCGTATTACTCGCGCGTGACGATGGTCTGCCGATATTATTGATTGCCACGTACCGTCCCGATCCGCTTACGGTAGTGGAAGACCGGGAGGCGCGCTTCGTAAATGTTCGATCAACGTTGCTCGCGCTGGATCCGCTTTCGCAGAGCGAGGTCGCGGAGTTGATTCGTAAAATGGGAAATTTGCCCGATGCGCCCCGGGAGTTTGCGGAACATATCCATGCCGAGACGGAGGGGAATCCGCTCTTCATTATCGAGTCATTACGAGGTTTGTTCGATAGCGGCCATCTCTCTACAAACACGAATGGGATCTGGTCGGTTTCGCTCGACCGTCCTGTTTCGGGCCTGCCGCGCCTGCCGCTTTCCTCCAGTTTGCGCCAGACGATTCTGAAGCGCGTGGAGAGATTGAATGCGGATCAGCGTGAGATTCTTGCGCTGGCGGCGGTGATCGGCAAAGGATTCGACGCCGGGATTCTTCGTTCGATCACAGGCCTGACCGATTCCGCGCTTCTGGATGCGCTGACGGGTCTATCCCGCTTTGGGCTGATCCGCGAAATTTCAGCCTCCGCGCGTTTTGATTTCAGCCACGTGAAAATTCAGGAAGTTTTGCTCGCGGCCATGGACGATTCAAAGCGGCAGGCTTTGCATTTACAGGCGGCTCATTATTTTGAATCGAAAGAAACGGACGATGCCGATGGCAACCATCTCGAACAATTGGCGTATCATTTTCAGCAGGGCGGCGATGAGAAGAAGGCGCTCGATTATTTCGTCCGGGCGGGGGAGCAGGCGATGAAGCTGTATGCCTACAAGGTGGGCGCAGAGCATTTCGAATCGGCTGTGGCGCTGTGCAAAGATTCCGCCGCGGTCTCTGCCAGATTTGAGCTTCGTATGAAACTCTACTCCTGCCAATGGACGATTGAATCCGATCACGAAAAACTTCAAGGCATTCTCGACGCGGCCCGGCAGGATGCGGAGCATCTGGGAAAATTGGAATATCTGGCGCGCGTATATTTTCTCATTGGCGTCAATCTTGTCAGCAGAGGCTTATGGGACGAAGCGCGCGAGAAATTGCAGAGCGCACTGGAGTATTCGATCAAAAGCGGCCTGCAGGAATGCGAGATGAAAGCCCGCATCGAACTCTCGAATATTTACGGCCATCTGTTGCAGAACGATGAGGCATTGAATCATGCCCGTGAAGGCCTGAAAATCGCCCGGCAACTGCAGGACTTCCGCATGGAAGGACGGGCGCGCTGGGACCTCATCGAATTCACCGCATCTCCTGCGGAACAGGCGCAGGAGGGTATGACGATCATCAATACGGCCATCCAGAAGGATGCGGTCGAGTTGATCATTGACCTGGGCAGTGACAGTGTAAACATGCTCTGGGTTGCAGGCAATTTGGGCGGCGCAATCGATCTGGGTGAACGGATTCTTGAATACGGCCGCCAGCGCGGAATCGAAAAGCCATTAATTCGTTCCGTCCAGCGCGCGCTTTCACGGGTGTATTGTGAGATCGGGGAATACGAACACGCGCATAAACTGGCGAAAGAATCGTTGCGCGAATCGCGGCTCTCGAATTATCGTTACGGCGAAATGCGCGCACTGGCGTGCCTCGCCTCCAGCGATGCGGCGTTGGGCGACCTTGAGGAAGCCCTGGCCGGCTTCCGCCGCGCCGCGAATCTTTGCGCGCAGATCGGTTCCAAAACCGACTCACTGGTCATCAAACTTGCTACGGTCAGCGCGCTCGTTTGGTTTGGGGATTCGAAACACCTTGCCTCGGCGGAATCGCTGTTGCGCGAAACCGCGGCCGAGAGCCGTTCGTCCAAGTCGGCTGTCGCGGAGGGTTTGGCTCTTTCGTATCTGTCCCGAATCCATCTTTCGCAAAATCAAGTCGAAGAAGCCTTGCGGGACTCCCGGGCCGCTTTGAAAATTATCGAGGAGATCAATTACCAGAGTTTCCCGTCCGAGTCGCGGGTCTACTTTGATCGTTTTCTCGCGCTCCAGCGCGCGGGGGACGGGGACGCCGCGTCCTGCCTCCGCCGGGCAAGGACTCTGCTATGCATCCGCGCCGCGACCCTCCCTCCGAAGCTTCGCAGGAGTTATCTTCGCCGTGTACCTCCGCATCCTGTGATCTCAAAGACGCGGCGGCCGTAGTTCTTATTTGAGATAGTTTTGAGATAGCCTTTTGATACTCTGTTGTCGAAACTGACAGCAGAGTTTTCGTTTTGGATGGAATATGCCGCAATCCAAGTCTCCCGATCGAGAAGGAAGAGGCGTAAAGATTTTCTCGTTCATCCTCCATGTGTGGAGGGAGCGGGCTGGGTCAAATCGTTTCATCTGGCGCGGCTCGCTGACCGACGTGACCAGCGGTGAAAGGAGGCACTTCCAATCGTTGAAAGGATTGATCAGGAAAATTTCAGAGCTTATCGGCGGGGCTGACCCTTCCAAATGACTAACAAAAGGATGTGTGTTATGAAAACCAGAATGTTTATGATCGCTATTTTGTTGTTGACCATTGCAGTTGCATCTTGTAGCCCCTCACCGGAACAGGTTGCTACGATGACTGCTTCGGCGTGGACACCGACCCCCAAGCCTACTTCTACGCCCCTGCCTACGCCCACCGCCACACCCCTGCCGCACGATCTCACGGTCAAAGTGACGGATGAGGCTGGGAATCCTCTCGCGGGAGCGCTGGTGTTCTTCCCCATGTCTGGCAGTGACGAACCCGTCGCGGCGGATGAATCCGGCCAGGCTGTGTGGACCAACCTCAGCGGTCCGGCTGGAACCGTGACTGTTTCCGCGCAGGGATATTTTCAAGGCGAGCAGTCGTTCAACCTGAATCATGGCCCGAACGAGATCGTCTTGAAACTGGAACGCGACCCATTCGGCCTCCTCGCTTCGGATGCGTGCGGGGCGGGCGAGTCTCTGCTGTACGTGGAGGATTATCAGGACGGCGAAGCCCAGAATTGGCTTTATCACGGCGACAATCTCAATACGGTCTTTGTGGGGCCAGCTACGGACGATGCCGCCAACTCCGTCTGGACGATTGACGCGACCAAGATAACGCAGTTCGGCAACGATACCTGGTTGGGCGCGAATTATGGAAATGGGAACCAGGAGCGCGAGCCAGGTTTGTTCGGAGATGGTGTCTGGCGGATGAAGATGATGGTCAGCCGTCCCACGCAGCCAAGTCTCAACTGGCATGAGTTGGCCATGCCGGGCGGCTCGAACTACAATGTCGTCTTTGCAGGCAGTCGAGGTCAGGCGCACTTGATGCGCTACTTGATCGATGCTTCGGGCGAACCTACCGCGGCTGTGAAGGCGAAGTCAGGCAGATTCAAGCAACTGGAGATGACCTGGCATTTCATTGAAGCCTCTATGTTCCAGGGAAACATACAACTGTGGGTTGACGGTAAACCAGTCATCGACTTCACCGACCCTGAACCGCTTCCCGCGGGAGGCATCGGAATCTGGATTGGCCCGTTCACCGATAAGTCCCTGACTGTGATGTACTTCGACGACATCCGTGTGTGCGGTTTGAGCGCGCCGTTCGCTTCCACGTACGTTGCGCCGTAGTTGGAGGCGAGATAGTTGAAACAAAGAACCGGTGCAACCAAAACTCCGGCTCTTTGACAGAACGAAATCTATTAAAGGAGAAAATCATGAGAATTAAAATTTTGTTACTTGCTATTCTGATCGCATCGTTTCTGCTCGGAGCTTGCGGGCCCTCACCGGAACAGGTTGCTACGATGACTGCTTCGGCCTGGACGCCGACTCCCAAGCCTACTTCTACGCCCCTGCCTACGCCGACCGCGACTCCCATTCCGTATGATCTGACGGTCAAGGTGACGGACGAGCAGGGCGATTCCATCTCATGGGCAAGTATATCCCTCGTAGAACTCAACCTAACTCCGGCAACCGACGATTCAGGCCAAGCATCATGGACCAATTTGCCGCAGGGAAATGTCACAGTCAAGGTTACCGCGCAAGGATACACCACGGCTGAACAACAATTCTCTCTCAACCCCGGGCTAAATGAACAAGCCATCGCTTTAGCGCGCATACCCTTTGGGTTGTTGCCTTCGCAAGCTTGTGCATCCAGCGAGACGATGTTGTACGCGGAGGATTTTCAAGATGGTGTTGTGGAAAGCTGGGGATCGTATCCGCCAGGGACGACTTTCCCGTTCGAAACCGACCCAACCGCGCCGGATAATAAAGTGTTACTGCTGAACTTCGGGAGTACGGATGGAGAATTTCAAGTTAAGACAATTCCCTTGCAGGATAATATCGTTCGCCGACTTAGATACATGCCCGGCAATCATAGCCGCTTCAACGTCGGATGGGGAAGAGGAAATCCCGGATATTTTGTGGTCTTGAGCGCGGATGAAATTACCTTGAATTTCTACTCTGAGGCCACTGGTACGCAAAGACTGGCGCGCGGCAAGCCTGTTATGTCACAGGGCGCCTGGCATCTCCTTGAGATCAGCAATTTCAATGGCCGCATTGAAGTGTGGGCCGATGGCAAATTGGCGGCTTCGTATGATGGTGCAACGTCATTGACCGAAGGCAACATTGCTGGCATCGGCTCGGCCTTCCTGCCTCCTGATTCCATTGTTCGCATTGACGATATATCTATTTGTGGTTTAAGCGCGCCGTTCGCTTCCACGTACGTTGCGCCGTAGTTGAAGGAGAGATGTTTGAAACAAAGAGCCGGAGGAACTATGCCTCCGGCTCTTTGTTTATTAACCCACTTGTAATTTTACTTCGTTCTTTGTCATCGTGATTTCATCGCCTTTATCGGATGTTTCCAGCGGCAGTATCACATGGAACTGACTGCCGGGAAAATGGAACTCGTCATAGCCCGGGCTTTCCACCCAAATGCGCCCGCCGTGCGCTTCGACGATTCCTTTTGAAAGCGCCAACCCCAAACCCGATCCGCCGCCGCGAAAGCGCGTTTTGCTGGTGGAATGTTTCCCCGGATCGCCGGGTTGGTAAAACTTGGTGAAAATGATTTCACGATAGTTCGGATCCACGCCGATGCCCGTATCGCTGAAGATGAGTTCGATGCCTCCATGAGGAAGATCGCCAGTGGATACCTGCTGGATGTGCCCGGTTATGGTGATACGCCCATCATTCGGCGTGAATTTGATGGCATTCTGAACCAGATGTTCAAAAACCTTTCTCAGGCTGTGCGGATCGCCCTTGACGCGCGGCAGGGACGGCAGGTTCAGTGTGATCGTCTGTTTGCGTTCGCGGATGGCTTTCTCCTGTGCGCGGCAGACTTCCTCCAGCAGGACGCCCACATCCACATATTGAAGATTCAGCTTCATACTGCGCGCGTCGATCTGCGCGAGGTTGAACATCGAGTCCATGATCTCGTGCAGGCGCAAAGTGTTTTGATGGACATTCCTGATGACCTGCACGAAGTTGGGATCGAGAGTCGTATCTTCGAGAAGCATCTCGGTATAGCCTTTGATGACCGTCAGCGGAGTGCGTAATTCATGCGAGGCAATGCTGATGAAATCGGACTTGGTCCGGTCGAGGCGTTCGAGATCGCGGTTCGATTTTTCCAAAGCGCGCCGCGCCGACCGTAATTCTGTGTTCAACCGCATTAAGTTATCCACCAGCCGCGCATTTTCCAGCGCAACCGCCGTCTGGTTGGCCAGCGCGCTCAACGTGACCAGGTCTTCTTCCGTGAAGCGATTTCCGCTTAATTTCGCGCCGATGGCCAGCAGGCCGATCCACTTGCGCTTGGCAAAGATCGGCACGTACACCTCGGTTTCGAGGCGGCGGAACCATTCACGTTCGAGCGGCGTAATAGACCGATATGCCGGAAGCAGGTCGAGGTCGTATTGAAGAAGCGGGCGTTCTTCCTTTATTAGATAAGAAGCGATAGGCCCGGATTCGTTCAACTGAATCGCGACGATCTGTCGTTCGGTGGAACTGCGCGCCGCGCGTAAACGGTATTGAATCTGACCATCCGCTTCGCGCCCGGTATCCACGAGGAATAAAAACGCGCGCGAGATTTTCATCGTATCGAGAATGATGCCCACCGCGACGGCGGCGAGACGGTCCATGTCGAGGATGTTGCTGATGCTTTCGCTGTATTCATGCAGGGCGCGGCCGGCGTCGTATTGATCAGCGCGCAGCCAGCGATCCACGGTACGGCGTACGAGACTTAACAACGGGGTAAAGATCAGGGCCAGAATCAGGGCGATGATCGCGCCGACCAGCAGGGGATTGAAATTGGGCTCGGCGCGGAAGACGGTTTGCGAGAAGGCGAAACCGGCCACGTAGAATCCAACGATCAATAAGGTGGTGATCACATATACCAGCACGCGCCGCAGAATCTGGCGCACGTCCGGCAGGTTGTGCGTGAGAGCCACATACGCGATCAGAATCGCCGCGGCCAATCGTAATGGGTTGCCGGGCAGGCCGATATCGCCCAGAATCATTACATCGTTGGCGAAGATCAGCCCGTAAACGATGAGCCAATAGGTGAGGCGGTTGCGCAAGAGCGGCTGGCGCGTTTGCCGCCGGGCGCGTAAGGCGATGATTAGTCCGCCGATGAGAAACCCCAGCCAGCCCAGAAGCGACCAGGCCAGCCCGAGCCGTTCGCGCGGCAGAAATAATTTGCCATTCGACCAGATCGTGTGAGGCAGGCTGTTGACGGTCAGGCTGATCAGGATCAAACCCAAAATCCAGATTCCTGCCGCCGCCGCCCAAATCCACCAATCCTCGTGCCGTAGAAACGTGAGCAGGATCAGCGCGGCCAGCACCACCAGAATCAAAACCGCGAACAGTTCGATGTTTTGAAAGAACTCCCTGCTGACGCCTGGTAATTTCCCCATCCGCCAAAAGGCCTCGCCCACATCCCACAACATGGCGAGCACTGCATACGCGCTTACCAGTCCGGCTGTCACTTCCTGCCCCTCACTGCGTTGAAATGAAAACAACAGCACTGGCACATATAAAACCGCCAGCACGAGCAGGCCCGCCAGAGTCACAAATTGCGGATCGCCGGACATCGCGGAAAGTATACTCGAATTCAATGATGGTATGATTATCGAGACACTTCATTACGCGAGGACTTCATGCTGATTTCGCGATACGCCCGGCGAAAATACGAATTCGATGCGGAACTATTCCGTGAGGACGGCCAGTTACTGCTGACGAATTTTTCCGCGGCCAGACGTTTCGCCGCGCAAATGTCTGCGCGCCGCGCGGACCCCGTGCCTGCTTCCGATATCAATGCCATGGCCCTCATTGACGAGGTTCTGCGCGTGCTCATTCGCCAGTACGAGATGCAAAATCCGGGCTTGATGGCGCGCGCGCTGGGATATTTGCAATCCGGTTTAAGCGGCGGCCTCGATCAGGTTTTGCTTAAATTCGCGGATGAATTTCCGGCGAACCCGGTCTATCGCGGCTCGCTTTCCGCGCGGGAATATCTCTCCTCCACTGCGAAAGACGGGCGCGCGGTTCAGGAGAAAAGCATCGAAGATTTGATGCTGATTCGAGTTTCGAATCAAAACCCTGCCATCGGAATCTATAAGGAATTGTTCGACGACGCGCCGTTGAACACGATCGGCGCATATCAAAATGCGCTCACACTTTTGGATCGCTTTTTCGCGCGGCAACCGGGCTTCGGCGCGAAGGCGGGCGGCGGAGAAACTCTGTTCGATATTTTGACCGCGCCTGCCAAAGCCTCTCCATATTCCCTGGAGGGCCAATTGCGATTCATCATTGACCGCTGGGGCTTTTTATTCGACCGGGCCTTCATGCTCCGGCTCCTGCGCGGCATGGACTTTGTGCGCGAGGAAGTCATCCGCCGCACGGGCGCGGGCGGATTCGGCGGCTCTGCGCCGGTGCTCGATTATCGCGGCGAACCGGAATATGAGCGTTTCAGCCCCGACCGCGATTGGATGCCGCGCACAGTGTTGATCGCCAAGAATTCCTACGTCTGGCTCGAACAACTCTCGCGCAAGCATGGCCGCTGGGTCAAGACCCTCGATCAAATCCCCGATGAAGAATTGGATATTCTGGCCTCGCGCGGCTTTACCGGATTGTGGCTGATTGGTTTGTGGGAACGCTCGCGCGCCTCCCTGCGGATCAAACAACGCATGGGTCAGGCGGATGCGGTCGCTTCCGCTTATTCGCTTCACTCCTACGAGATCGCCGAAGACCTCGGCGGCTGGTCTGCACTCGATCACCTACGCAGGCGCGCCTGGGCGCGCGGCCTGCGCCTCGCCGCGGATATGGTTCCGAATCATATGGGCATCGACTCCACCTGGGTGATCGAACATCCCGATTGGTTCCTGTCCGTTCCGAATCCGCCCTATCCCTCGTATTCCTTCAATTCTGGAAATCTTTCGGACGATGCGCGTGTGGGCATCTACCTCGAAGACCATTATTACGATAAGAGCGATGCCGCCGTGATCTTTCAGCGCCGCGACCAATACACCGGCGGCGTCCGCTATATTTATCACGGCAACGACGGCACAGCCTTTCCGTGGAACGACACCGCCCAGCTCGATTATTCCAAAGCCGAAGTGCGCGAGGCTGTCATTCAGGCTATCCTGCATGTGGCGCGCAACTTTCCGATCATCCGTTTCGATGCCGCGATGACGCTGGCGAAGAAACATATTCAACGGCTGTGGTTTCCCGAACCGGGCGCGGGCGGCGCGATCCCTTCCCGGGCCGAACACGGTATGACCAGGTCCGAGTTCGACGCGAAGATTCCAAATGAATTCTGGCGCGAGGTTGTGGACCGCGTCGCGGCAGAAGTTCCGGATACGTTACTGCTCGCCGAAGCGTTCTGGCTGATGGAAGGATATTTCGTCCGCACGCTCGGCATGCACCGCGTGTATAACTCGGCCTTTATGCACATGCTGCGCGATGAAGACAACGACAAATATCGCCAGCTGATCAAGAACACGCTTGAATTCGATCCGCAAATTCTCAAGCGTTACGTCAATTTCATGAATAATCCCGATGAGAAAACCGCGGTCGAGCAATTTGGCACGGGTGATAAATATTTCGGCACCTGCATGGTGATGGCCACATTGCCCGGCCTGCCGATGTTCGGGCACGGACAGGTGGAAGGCTTTCACGAAAAATATGGAATGGAATTTCGCACGCCGAAATGGGATGAACAGCCCGACGAAGGACTCATCCGCGGCCATGAATGGAAGATATTCCCGCTTCTGCACCGCCGATACCTGTTCGCCGATGTCGAGCATTATCTGCTCTACGACATGTACCGCGCCAACGGCCGCGTGGATGAAAATGTGATCGCTTATTCGAATTGTTTCGGCGACCCGCGCCTGAGTGAGTCCGGCCGTTCGCTGGTGATCTATCACAACAAATATGCCGAAACGCGCGGCTGGCTCAAAACCTCCGCCGCGTATCTCGATAAAGCCTCTGGCGACCTGCGCCAGAAATCGCTGGGTGAGGGGCTGGGGATTCCGTATGAAGGTTATGTGATCTTCAAGGATTACGTTACGCGCCTGGAATATATCCGTTCGTGTGAGGAACTTTGGAACAAGGGACTGTACGTTGAATTGCACGCGTACCAGCATCACGCTTTCCTCGATTGGCGTTTTGTGGAAGATGAACGCTGGCAGGTTGTTCACGACGCGTTGAACGGTGCGGGCGTCGAGTCAATGGCCGCGCAATGGGAGGGGATGTTTGGGAACAAGGATGAAGAAATCGTTGTCCCGAGCTTGCCGAGAAGACGAAAGAAGAAAGATACTGCGCAGGTAAAAAAGCCGCGGAAGAAAGTGGAAAGCGGCGCTCTGCGACCGAAGGGAGTGTCGAAGAGTAGGAAGAAAGCGAAAAGTGGAAAGAAAACAGGAGCAGACAAGACCAAACCTGCCGCGAAAAAATCGGTGAGAACAAAGGCCGCTCTCAAGAAGAAGCCTGTGGTAAAAAAGAGCGCGGTGAAGAAGGCAGTTAAGAAAACAGCGATAAAGACAACTGCTAAGAAAGCCGCCGCAACGAAGAAAGTTTCGATCGGGAAAAAGGATAAACCTACTGTCAGAGAAATTGCGCAGAAGACAGCCGGAAAGAAGAGATCCGCTGGAACGAAAAAGAAGGCCGTGAAATAAACCGGCGGGCGGAATCAAAAATCCATCGAGATTTAAGGAGGGGAACCGAATCTTATTTCTGAGTTGCGGGGCGAAACGGATATTTGGGGAATTCGTGCCGAAATTCGTACGCGTCGATGATCGCCTGCAGGATTTTCTCCTGCCTCGGTTTCACATCTTTGAATTCCAATCCAATATTATGGTATTGCGGACTGATATCCTGCCGGCACCAAACTACGCGCGCTCGCAAGCTGATACTTTTTACTTTAACATCTTCGAGTTCGGGAGTTTCCAATTTCAGCGAGAGCGTGTCATCCACTTTGAGATGCTTCTCGCCGATGACCATCGCTCCGGCTGGCGTCAAGTCCGATAGATACCCTAAAAGATCCCCGCGATACAAGTCGAATACTTGTGAATAGGAAATCAGATTCTTCCTGATATATTTGCGGCGTTCCTGCATAGGCTCCATGCTTTTTCATAAGTTTACCCAAACTTCTCGTCAGATTAATTGCATTTCTATGGTAAAAATAACGCCATGCGTTGGATATACATTTCCCCTCATTTGGATGACGCCGTTCTCTCCGCCGGCGGACTGATTTACGAACAAACTCAATCGGGCATCCCGGTTGAGATCTGGACATGTATGGCCGGGTCTCCGCCTGACGAGGAAATATCCCCTTTTGCGCAAAAGCTTCACGAACAATGGGGTTTTACTTCAGCCGAGGAGGCGATTCGTTCGCGCCGCGCTGAGGATGACCAGGCCGCCTCTCTGGTCGGTGCGCAGACTCAGCGCTTCGATTTTCTGGATTGCATCTACCGCCGCGCGGCGGATGGCGGTTGGGAATACCCGAGGACGGTTTACGATCCTCCGCACGCGAACGACAAGTCCCTGATCGGCGATATCACCGACGCCATCTCGGCCCGCCTCCAACCGAACGATAGGCTGGTCTGTCAATTTGCGATTGGTTCGCACGTGGATCATATCCTCGTGCGACGCGCGGCGGAGGGGCTGGGTCTCCCGCTTAATTATGATTGCGACATTCCTTATCTATTTCACCGTCCGCACGCCTTCGACCCAGGCGCGGCCGGGATGCAGGAGACCGTTCATGCGGTTTCGGAAGCAAGCCTGAGGTCCTGGCAGGATGCGGTGTTGGCCTATAAATCCCAAATACCCACGCTGGCCGGGAGTCCCGAAGATTTGCTGAATGCCATTCATAAATACTGGGCTTCCCAGCGGGGGCTTTCACTCTGGCAAGCCGCATAGACAAATTTCCGAAATATGATACTTAAGTCGTAAAAACGGAAAGGGCTTGATTCCACCTTTGAATCATGTTATATTAAAGCCGCTTTCCCAATTGATATGAGAAGTCGATTTATTGCATCTCTGAATAGAGATGCAAAATTCTATTATAGACAGGGTAACAATGCCGACCAATTTCCTGACAAAAGAGGGCTTTCAAAAGCTTCAAGACGAGCTTGACTATCTGCGTACCACAAAGCGCCAGGAAGTAGCCGACCGCCTGCACGAAGCCATGGAGGGCGGGGAACTGATCGAAAACGCCGAGTACGAAGCCGCGAAGAACGAACAGGCCTTTGTAGAGGGCCGCATCCAGGAGTTGGAAATGCTCCTGGCCACCGCACGCGTCATCGAAGATACCAAAGATAAGACCGGCACCGTTCAGGTCGGGTCGAAGGTTACGATCAAGGAACAGGGCTTCGATCCTGAAACCTATGTGATCGTGGGCGCGGCCGAGGCGAATCCGCGTGAAGGCAAGATCTCGAACGAGTCGCCCATTGGCAAGGCCATCCTCGGCCATCGCCCGGGCGAAGAAGTTGCTGTAGAGACGCCGGGCGGTACGTATAAGGTTAAAATTGTCAAAGTGAGCTAGCAGGAGCGCACCTGTTTCGGCCCCGCGCGCCTGTGCAAGGACGCGGGGCTTTTTTTACGAATCTCAAAGGAATAAACCGCATGGCCGAATATACCTCGCTCGAGAAAATCCGTTTGCAGAAATTGGAAGAACTGCGCGCCGAAGGCGTGGAGACCTATCCGACGCGGGCCGAACGAACGCATACCTCCGCGCAAGCCATCGCGGAGTTCGAAGCGGCAGAGAAGGAATCCGATACGCCGCGCGCAGTTAAAGTCACATTGGCCGGACGAATCCGCGCTATGCGCGCCATGGGCAAATTGACCTTTGCGCACATCGAAGACGGCTACGGAAAAATTCAATTGTTCTTGCGCGTCAATGAGGTGGGACAGGAGCGAATCGATTTTTTCAACAAGATGTTCGATCTCGGCGATTTTATTCAGGCGGCGGGGACAATGATGCGGACGAAAACCGGCGAGATCACGCTTCTTGTCCACGACTTCAAACTGCTCGCCAAAGCTGTGAGTCCACTCCCCGCTGACAAAGATGAGAAACTGGAGGACGGCACCGTCCTCCGCCATGCCGCGCTCGAAGACCCGGAACTGCGCGCCCGCCAGCGGTATGCGGATTTGGCAGTCAACCCGCACGTGCGCGAAACCTTCCGCAAACGCGCGGTCATCGTCAGCGCCTTGCGCGAGTTTTTGGACGGCAAAGGTTTCCTTGAAGTCGAGACGCCCATCCTTCAACCCTTATATGGCGGCGCGGCGGCGCGGCCGTTCGTCACACATCACAATGAACTCGAACGGGACATGTATTTGCGCATTTCGTTCGAGTTGTATCTCAAACGACTGCTGGTTGGGAACCTGGAACGCGTCTATGAGATCGGACGCGACTTCCGCAATGAAGGCGTATCGTTCAAGCACAATCCCGAGTTCACGCAATTGGAGTTCTATTGGGCTTATGCCGATTATCTCAAAGTGATGGAATTGACCGAGGAAATGGTCTCGTACGCCGCGCAGAAAGTAAACGGCACCACGCAAATAAAATACGGCGAACACCAAATCGAATTCAAGCCGCCGTGGGCGCGCCTTGAAATGCGGCAGGGCATTTTGCAGACCAGCGGTATTGACATTGCCGAATACAAGACCGCGCAGGAATTGTTCAAGGCCATTGTGGGGAAGCACCCGGGCAAGACTCCCGATCCGAACGCCACGCGCGGCAAACTGATCGATTATCTGCTCAGCGAATTTCTCGAACCAACCCTCATCCAGCCGACTTTCCTTTTCGATTATCCGCGCGATATTTCTCCGCTGGCCAAATCCAAGCCGGGCGATCCGCTGACGGTCGAACGCTTCGAAGTTTACGTGGCCGGCTTTGAATTGTGCAACGCCTTCACCGAGTTGAACGATCCGCTCGATCAGGAACAGCGCTTTCTCGAAATGAGCCGCGATTACGCCGCCGACGACGAAGAAAAGCACCCGATGGATGAAGATTATCTGCGCGCCATGCGCTACGGCATGCCGCCCACCGGCGGTTTCGGCATGGGCGTGGACCGCCTGGTGATGTTATTGACCAACAAACACTCCATTCGTGAAGTGTTGTTATTTCCGGCTGTGCGAAAGGAAGAATAAATCAATGACAGGGGCAGTCCAACAAATTGCCCCTCTACGGATTACATGATGAAAAACAAAACCATTCTTGCTCTCGGTGACGTTGCGGCGCTGGCCATCGTTACCTTCATCGGCTTTGCCACTCATGACGAAACCGGTCTTTCCTTCCTGCCGCGCATGATGATTACCTTCATTCCTTTATTAATAGGCTGGTTCCTGCTCGCGCCGGGGTTTGGGCTTTTTAATTCAGAAACCTATTCCGATGCCAAACAACTTTGGCGGCCTGTTTTGGTTATGGTCTTTGCGGGAACGTTTGCCGTAGTCTTGCGCGGACTCATTCTCAACGCGCCGATCATTCCCATTTTTGGTGTGGTGCTAAGCGCCACATCCGCCCTGGGGTTGTTGATCTGGCGCGGCCTGGCAATCTTTTTGTCCAACCGCAAAATTCTGTGAATCGAATCCGAATTCACATCCATTAAGCTCGCCCGATCTGCCAGACGATACGGCATGATAAAATAATCTTCATGAACGAACCCGCCCTTATCCGCGAGGCTCAGCGCGGAAACCTGGACGCTTTCAATTCCCTGGTGATTCATTACCAGGACATTTTGTTTAACACGGCCTTACGCATCCTCGGCGATGACGATCAGGCCGCGGACGCCGCGCAGGATGCCTTCATCTCCGCGTTTCGCAACATCAACACCTTTCGCGGCGGCTCTTTCAAAGCATGGCTGTTACGCACGGTCACCAATCTTTGCTACGATGAACTGCGCCGCAGAAAACGCCGCCCCTCCGTTCCACTCGAAATTGAATCGGACGAGGGCGAAGAAATCGAATCCCCGCGCTGGCTGGCCGATCCGAATCTCTCACCCGAACAGGAAGCCGAGGCCGATGAACTCGAGCACGCCATTCAGCATTGTCTCGACGCCCTGCCGACCGAATTTCGTGCCGTAGTGGTGTTAGCCGATATTCAAGGCCTTGATTACACCGAAGTGGCAAGCTCTGTGCGCGTGCCGCTTGGCACCATCAAGAGCCGCCTGGCGCGCGCGCGACTGCGTTTGCGCGACTGCCTGCAAGGCTTCGCGGAACTTTTGCCTGCCGCGTTTCGTCTGGAAGAAGAGCAACTATGAGCAACCCTTCCTTTAAAGACGCGGAACAATTATCGGCCTATCTGGATGGAAAGCTTTCGCAAAATGACTCGGCGCGGCTCGAAGCCCGCCTCGAATTGGACCCGAACCTGCGCGCCGTTTTAAAAGACTTAACCCAATCCCGCGCGTTGCTTCGCAAACTCCCCTCAAGACGCGCCCCGCGTAACTTTACATTAACTCCTAAAATGGCAGGCGTAAAACCGCCTCTGCCGCGCGCGTATCCGGCGCTGAGATTCGCCACCGTACTGGCGAGCGTTCTGCTGGTCTTTTCCTTCGCGGCGAATACATTGACGCCGCGTTTCGCCGCGGCTCCCGCGCCCGCCGCTGTTTATGGAATGGGCGGTGGGGGAGGCCCGGAAGGCGGCGTCGAATCGTTGGGCACTCAAGCTCCGGCGGCGACGGAAGCGCCCGCTTTCCAGTCTGTTCCACAGGGAAATGAGCAAATCATCCCAACTGAAACCCCCGAAGTCATGTCGAAGTTTGCCGCTCCTCAACAGCCGCCTGCGATGGACCAAAATCAATCCCGAACTGTCCCGGCATCCTCCGCGCCGATTCCGGTTGCGTGGGAAGTGATTCTGTTGGCCGCGGCGCTGATCTTTGGCGGCCTGACGTGGGTTCTGCGCGCGGTGTCTGAGCGATCATGGCGAGCGAAGATGAAATAAAATTTTGTCCGCGTTGCGGCGCGGCAGTGACCTATGAGCCGCATTTCGGAAAAATGCACCCGGTGTGCCATCAATGCGGTTGGATCTATTTTGCCGACCCGAAGGTGGCCGCGGCCGTTCTGATCGAACAGGATGGCCGCGTGTTGTTGGTGCGGCGCGTCAATGAACCTTATCGCGGGGCGTGGACTCTGCCTGCCGGTTTCATCGACGCGGGAGAGGACCCGGCCCAGGCGGCGGCACGCGAATGTTTGGAGGAAACAGGTCTGACGGTCCGCGTGACGCGGCTGGTGGACGTGATTGCCGGGCGCGAGCACGCGCGCGGCGCGGATTTTGTCATCGTTTATGCGGCGGAAGTCGTCAGTGGAAATTTGCATCCCGCCGACGATGCCGACGGGGCCGAATGGTTTGCGCGCGATGCATTGCCGAACCTGGCGTTTCGCGCCACTAAAATCGTACTGCTTCATTGACTCGAACCAAAGTCGGGCTTGCCTGTCTCATCAAAGTTCTTTATAATCCGCAAAAATTTTCAACGGAAAAACCGGAAAGAGGAGAATTTCATGAATAAACAAGGATTGTTACGTTTGTTTGCATTTGTGGCCTTGATGGTGATGGTGAGTCTGGCGTGCAGTGGCGGCGCATCTCCCACTCAGGCGCCGATTCAACAACCAACTTTGGTTCCACAACAACCATCCCAACCCACCCCTGTCCCGCAACAGCCATCCCAACCCACTCCCGTACCGCAACAGCCTTCCAATTCTGGCGGTTTACAAACATTCACCGATCAGAATAAGTTGTATGCCATCGATCTGCCAGCGGATTGGACCTACGAGCAAACTGTCGATCAGACCAACAACTATTACTACATCGATACCTTCACATCCCCCGACAAAAACGCGTTGGTCGAGAATATCGTTTATAACGACGACAAACCGTTCACAGGCAAAGATAACGGACAGTTCGCGCTCTATATCCTCAATCAGTTCTATAGCAATACGGGCAAAGAAGGCGACATCCGCGTTTCGGATGACAGCATTCAAAAGGATGGCAGTGAGCGTCTCACATGGTCTTCCAAGGCGGGCGGCTATTCGGGAATTTCCTTCTTCGAGATCCGCGGCAATGATCGCAAGACCTTCCTGATGTTCACGGTGGAATGGTCGAACAGCGCGGAAGATCAATATTCGGGTCCATTGAACGACGTGATCGCGAGCTACCGCATCCCGTAATCGGCAAAAGGCAATAAATTACAGAAGCCAGCGCGAAAAAGCTGGCTTCTTTGTTTAAGAAGGGATCATTTCGCGCCGGTGATTTTGGCGGTAGCGGCGGAGCGTGTGTGCACGTTCAGCTTTTCGAAGATGGCTTTTAAATGCCGCTTGACCGTGTTGGTGGTGATGACCAGTTTTTCGCCGATTTCCTTGTTGGTGAGTCCCTGTGCCAGCAATTCGAGTACTTCGCGTTCGCGCTCGGTCAGCGCGCCCAGTTCATTGCGCGAATGGTAGGCAAGATGCGCTTCTTCGAGCATGCGGCGGAATAGGGCGCGGTCGAAAGTCTGTTTTTCGATATAAGCCGCGATGGCATAATCCGAGTAGGTTTTTCGAATCAGTTCCGGTTCGCCGGCGCCGCTCACCACCACTGTGGGAATATTTCTGGAATGAGTCACAGCCAGCAGTTGATAACCATCCAAATGTTCATTGGCCGCTTTCGTTTTCGAGCGGACTCCGCCCGGCCCTTTCAGAGAGAGATCGATCACAGCCAGCGCGAAATTCCCGCGGCGTAAATGTCCGATGGCATCGCCATAACTGGAGCAGGCGCGCACTTGATAGCCCGCATCCTGGACGAGTTCTTCGAGAATACTGCGCCAGCCCGCGTCATCTTCCACGACCAACGCTTTTTCCTTCGTCCTGCCCGCGTCTTCCTGTGCGCGATCCGATTCCCTAAAGGAAGTTTCGGCGGAGGAAAGGATGCGCGCTTTCTGCCCCGGCGCGCTGACCAGCACGCGGCCGATGATCTCGCGGAACTGAGCGCGCTGAAAATTTTCCTTGCGCAGGAAAGTGAACGCGCCGTAATCCGTCAGTGAGGCAACGGCCAATTCAACGGTGGCAAACCCCGTCAGGAGAATGGTGCGGCAGTTTGGGTCGAGTTTGCGGACGGCATCCAGTACGCGCAGTCCCTCCTGATCGTTATGATCTTTTGGGGAAAGTGACAAGTCCACCACAGCCAGCCGGTGGGTTTGAGCTTTCAGGAGTTGAACTGCGTCTTCCAAATTTTGCGCGGTGTCCACTGCAAGGCCGGAGTCTGAAAGGATTTCGCCCAGGATTTGTTGCCAGGAAAGATCATCTTCCACAACGAGCGCGCGCAATAAGGACGCCGGCATATCTAGCCCTTGATTTCCGCGCGCGGCAAACGCAGGCGAAATGTGGCGCCGTGTTCGCCATCGCTTTCTATATTGACCGAACCGCCGAGCCGAGTCATCAGATTTTTCACCCACCATAAGCCAAAACCAAGCTTTCCGGGGCGCATGGCAGACTGGCCGGAGAAATCCAATTCGAAAATTTGATCGTGAAATTCGGGAATGATGCCCGGCCCGCTGTCTGTGACCGTGATCTCGACCCAGTCCGCATCGGAAGTTCCTTTGATGTCGATCTGTCCCTGACCGCGCATGGCTTCCGCCGCGTTCTCGATCAGATTCTTGAACACGAAGATCAGGCTTTGCCCTCCGGCAGTGACCAGCGGCAAGTTGTCCAACCCTGCAAGCTTAACTTGAATCTCCGCGGGCAGTTGCGCGGCGTGAATAGCCTCCGTGATGCGCGGCGCAACATGCACTGGTTCCATGCGAATGGGGCGCAGGTGCGAAAGGTTTTCCTGTACGATCTGCATGGCTTCCATCGCACAGCGTTCGATCTCTTTCAAGTTATTCGCCAGATACGCGTCGGAGTCGAGCACGGCGCGATACTTGTCTTGAATGGTCTGCACGCGCACGGGAATCGTGCCGACTTTGTTGTTCATGTTATGCAGTAGGTTGGATGAGATATCGCCCACGGCCGCGAAAGTTTCCGCCAGCCAGCGTTGTTCCTGCGAGGCGCGCAGTGCCTGCTGACGCGCTTCGTTTTGGATGGCGAGCACCGCGTAATTGGCGAGAAAGGTCAGCACTTTTTCATCCCATTCCGATTCAGTGAAACGGCCCGCGTCCGCGTCGGTGCCGATGACGCTGAACGCGCCGAGCGCCTGTCCGTGATCGCCCGTCAGCAGGGGAACGATCAGGGCGCGCGACCAGTTATCGGCGCGGGTTGAATCGAATTTGAAAGCGCGCGGGTCGGACCGAAGATCGTCAACCGCAATCGGCCTTTTTTCCAGGACGGCTTGCCCGGTCAGACTCCCCCGAAGCGGCAGTTTGATTCCCGGCGTGCTGTCTCCGCTGGAGGCGGTCAGCGTCAACTCATCCGCATCGTTAAGCAGCCAGATGGCGCTGGAGGCGGCGTTGAGCAGATCATCTGCCGCCGAGCAAAGGTGGTCGAGAACTTTTTGGAGCGGCTGTGAGAGAAGTAGTTGCGCGACCTCCTGCAACGCGTCGAGCAACCGCACTTCCTGAATGGCAGTGACGGCATAGGTGGCCAGCGACTGCAGAAGATGGCTGTCCTCTTCGCTGAAGGCGCGCAGTCGCTGACTTTCCAAATTCAGCACACCTTCCAGCCTTCCGCTGGCGTTGATCAGCGGTACTGCCAGTTCGGAGCGCATTTTCAAACCGGCGTCCAGCGGATAATAAATTTTGGACCACGGCTCTTCGCGCAGATCGGGAATGAGCAGGGACTGGCGGGTGCGCGCCGCATAGGCCATGATGCTCTGTCCGTTTACCGAAAGTCTTTCCACCATCGGCCGATCCAAATAATCGCCGCCCACAGCGCGCGTATGCAGGAATTCGCCGCTTTTATCGAGCAGGCGGAAGATGCCATACTGCGCGTGAGTCATTTCCAGCGCCATTTGCAAAATGGCTTCGAGAGTCTCTTCGAGGCGCAAACGTGAGGAAATCAGCAAACCAGCCCGGCGCAAGCGGTTTAGTTCCTCCTCTTTGCGGGTCAGGCTGGATGAGTCTTCGGCGGATTGCCGCGCTTGATGAACAGCCATGGCGGCCAGCCGGGCGAGATGATTCAATAAGCGGTCTTCAATGGGCGTGAGTTGGCGCGGCTGATAAAGGTAAACGTACAAAACGCCCGCCGCCTGTTCCGCGACGATCAGCGGCTGGCAGATCACTGCTTTCACGCCGCTGGCGGTCAGCGCCGGACGGAGCGTGAGATCGGTTTCTTCAAAAGACGAACAGCGCTGTACGTGCTGAATGGCGCGCATTCCTAATCCATTGGGACGCGGCGTGTTCTCCGCGTCCGATATTTTTTTATGCGTATCCGGCTCTGCCGCAATGTGCGATTCACTTTCGAACGAGTTACTTGCCCGATCGTACAAATAGATCGCGGCGGATGAATCGGTTACTGCTCGAACGACCGCCTCGGCCACCAGCTTCAAATTCGACGCGAGCCGGCTGGCATCGTTCGAGTCGAAGCGGTTAAGCGCGGCGCCGATCCGCTCGAGATCGTTCAAAGTCTCTAAAAATCGAGTTTCGCTTTTTGAAAGCGATGGGCGAACTTTTTTCTTCATGGGTTCACTGGATTGTAACCCATGCGGGTTTGGGTCAGCGTATGATCAGCCAGAGCCGCCAGCTGAGTTGAATGGCGAACGCGCCCAGTGTGAGTCCGCAGGCCAAATTCACCCAGCGAAAAAACGCGGGGGTGACGAATCGACGCCCCCAGGCGATCAGCCCGGCCAGCAAGAAGCACCAAAGAATCAAACCTAGAAAAAATGCCGAAAAGAAAATCAGATAATGCGACGGCTGGGGAACGCCGCCCACAACGGCAAAAATGGAGGTACTGACGCTCACCCAAAATGCGATTGCAAACGGATTGCCCAAAGAAAGCAACATGCCGGTGGCCAGGTCGCCTCGTTTCGAACTCGAAGCTGGCCCCAGAACTTGGGCTTTGCGCGCGTCTGCAATGGATTTGAGCGCGAGGTGAAGCAGGAATCCAATTCCGGCCAGCGAAAGAATCAGGCGCATGACCCAATTTTGGACAAATGCCGCCGCGCCGAGCAGGGCCAGAGTTGCCCAGGTGGTATCCCCGATCAGCGACCCAACCTGAACGAACAGTGCAGGCCAGAAGCCGCGCGCAAATCCGCGCCGAACGGTTTCAGCCGTTACTACACCAGGCGGCGCGCAGAAGGCAATGGCGAGAATGAAAGAAGAAATAAAAAGCGGCATTGAATTTATGAAAGGAGCCGGGCCTATCTTATCTTCGGCTCTTTCAACTCCTCACTCGCGTATCTTTGAAACTCTCAGGCATCGAAATACAGGATGAACTCATACGGATGCGGGCGCATGCGGATCGGGTCCACTTCATGTTCGCGTTTATATGCGATGTAGGTTCCGATCAAATCCCCGGTGAAGACTCCGCCTTTCAGCAGGAACTCGTGATCGGCTTCCAGCGCGTCAAGAACTTCGCTTAACGAGCCGGGCACTTGTTTAACCTGTCTGCGTTCCGCGGCCGAAAGTTCGTACAGATCCACGTCCATCGCTTCGCCGGGGTCGATCTTGTTTTGAATACCGTCCAAACCCGCCATGAGTAAAGCCGGTAAACATAAATACGGGTTGCAGGAGGGATCGGGCGCGCGGAATTCGATGCGTTTGGCTTTGACGCTTTTGGAATACATTGGAATGCGGCAAATAGCGGAACGATTGCGCTGTGAATAGGCCAGGTTGACCGGCGCTTCAAACCCCGGCACTAAACGGCGATACGAATTGCTGGTCGGCGCCGCCAGCGCAAGCAGGGCCGGCGCGTGTTTCAACAAGCCGCCGATGTAATACTTGGCCGTCTCGGATAGTCCTGCATAACCCGCCTCATCGTAGAACAGGTTTTTATCCGCGCTCCACAGGCTTTGATGAACGTGCATGCCCGAACCGTTATCGCCGAAAAGCGGCTTGGGCATGAATGTGGCTGTCAGGTTGTTGGCGCGCGCCACATTCTTGACAATATATTTGTATTTGACCACTTTATCGGCCATGGCCATTAACGTGTCAAAGCGCATGTCAATCTCGCATTGACCGGCCGTAGCCACTTCATGATGATGCACTTCCACGTCTATGCCGGTTTCCATCAACGCCAGAACGATCTTACTGCGAATATCCTGGAGCGTATCTACGGGCGGAGTGGGGAAGTAGCCGCGCTTGGCGGAAATTTGACCGCCGAAATTCGGCTTGAGGTCCTCGCCGGATTTCCACCAGCCCTCAGGGCTATCCAGATAATAGAAGCTGGAATTCATGCTGTTGCCGTAGCGGACATCGCTGAAGATGAAGAACTCCGCTTCCGGGCCCCAATAGCTGACATCCGCAAGTTTGCTCTTCTTCAGATATTCTTCCGCTTTGCGAGCTACATAGCGCGGGTCGCGCTCGTAAGGCTGGAGGGTGATTGGATCGTACACATCGCAGATCAGCACCAGCGTAGGAACTTCGAGGATGGGATCTATGAAAGCCGAGTTCGGGTCCGGGAAAAGAAGCATGTCCGACTCGTTGATGGGTTTGAAGCCGCGGATCGAAGATCCGTCGAAACCGACGCCCTCGTCGAAGATCGATTCGTCTAAAACAGCGGTTGGAATGCTGAAATGTTGCCATGTGCCCGGCAGGTCTATGAAGCGGAAATCCACCATCTGTGTTTTCTTGGCCAGGGCCAGCACATCGTTTGCGGTTTTTGCCATTCGAGATTTTCCTCCGGAAAAATCCATTGTTGGTTGGTTTAACGGTCGAATTATAGGGGGCGGATAAAATGGGCGTCTATTACCCAAACGGGTACATTAAGTTGCCCGGGTGGTTTTTTACCGCGTCCCCAGCTCGCGAGGAAATGAAACCGCCTCGTGATTTCACGAGGCGGCGTGACCGTTCTATTTGATTTTCCGGAGGTTACATTTCAACGATATGCGAGGCCGGGTTGCCGGAAAGGGCGCGGCGATCTTCCTTGCCGCGCACGAAGGAAATGGCGGCGGCGATCAACACGAGAACCGTCGAGACGAGGAACGCGCTGTGCATACCAGTCACAAAGGCCTGCATGGGAGCCGAGCCCAGCGTCACATTATTGCCCACGAACAGGTCCATCATCACATCGCGCGGCAGACTGCTGGCGGCAACCGCCAGGGATAACGCGAAGCTGGTCACCATGCCGGCCTGGCGGAGAGTGGCTAACGTACCGGAAGCAATCCCAAGCCGGTTTTCGGGCGAGGCGTTCATGGCGGCGCTGGTATTCGGCGGGTAGAACAATCCGCCGCCGAATCCCATTAATCCCAGCCCAACCGCGATCTGCCAATAAGGCGTTGTAGGCGTCAACTGCATGAACCAAACCAGAGCGGCGCCTTGAATGATCAGGCCAATGGTGGCCGGGATGCGCGCTCCGATTCGGTCTGCGATGACGCCGCCCAGCGGCGCGATAACGGAAGTCATCACTGGCAATGGAATTAATAACAGCGCGGCCTTCAGCGGGTCATATCCGAGCACGCCTTGCAGATAGAACACGATCAGGAAGTTAACTGCAAAGAGCGCCAGCGATTGCAACATGGCCGATAAGACCGAAAAGTTATAAATGCGATTCGTGAACAGGGAAAAGTCGAGCACGGGGCTTTCCGCGCGGCGTTCCCACCAGAGGAAAATGCCCACCCCAACCAGAAACAGGCAGAAGAGTAAAATGATCGGCGTAGAAGTGAAGCTGAATTGAATCCCCAAAGTCAGGGCGATCAATAGTGCGGTCAAACCGACGCTGAAACTGATCGCTCCGATTATGTCGAATTTTTCACCCCCATTGCGAATCGACATTTCCTTGAGGGCGCGGTAACCCCAGATGGCGCCGAAGATTCCGACCGGTACATTGATGAAGAAAATCCAGCGCCAGTCTGCGAAGGTGAGAATCAGACCGCCGAGGATCGGGCCGGCCACACCGCCGAATGAGAAAGTAATGGCATTGATACCCAGCGCTTTGCCGCGTTCATTCGGAGGGAAGACTTCGGTGATGATCGCTACGCTGTTGACTACCATCATGGCCGCGCCACTGCCTTGAATCAGGCGGAAGAAAATAAGCTGTGTGGCGGTCGTGGAAAATCCGCACAAAGCCGAACCGATGGTAAAGACCACAAAACCGAGGTTGTACATGCGCACGCGGCCCAAGATATCGGCCACCCGCCCGAAGGTCAGAAGGAAGACCGTACTGACCAGAATATAAGCCATGATGACCCAGATCATTTCCACCAGATCGGCATGTAACTTGACCATCATATCGGGCAGGCCGAGGATCACGATAGTGCTGTCGATGGCGGCCATTAGCGCACCGATGGTGGTCACGCTCAGAACGATCCACTTGTAAGCGACGTTCCGGCCGAATAATTTGTATTGCTCAGCTGAAGATTCCATGTAGAAAAATTGCTCCTTTTGACGATTCGATTCTCTAACGACGGCATCTCGCTGAAAAGCGGGCGAGGCCGTAACTGAAATGGCAGGATATGGTTGGGTTATTCCGAGGGATGAGAAGCAAACAGTTCGCGCAATATTTGCATCGAGCTGACAATGGCAGTCAGCTCGTCTTTTGCAAGGCGGGATAACTTCTCAGCCATGAAAGTCTGCGTGTGCGCGTATGCTGACTCCAACTCACTTTTTCCCAATGCTGTAAGATGCAGACAGACTTTGCGGCGGTCTTCGCGGTGCGCGTCGCGGCTGACGAGGCCGCGGTTGACGAGGCCGTCAATCAATTTCGACATGGAGGGCAGGGTCAACCCAATATACCCCGCCAGATGGGATAGCGACGCGCCGTCGTTATTCTTGATGTATGCCAGCGCGCGAAATTGCGGCACGGATAATTCCGCCGAACGTTTGGTGCGGAATTCGGACCGGATCGTCCGCATGATCAGGGGAACCGTATCCATCACCTGATGGGCCGCTCCGTCTATTTGTTTCGACATCTATTTCACCTTCTAATTGTTTCAAAATCTAATTATATGCAAATGAAAGTAATTGTCAAGCAAAGAGGGAGATTTTGCGCGCTCTGTGGAATCTTCTCAGCCATATCTCATTTTCGCAGGTGAAAAAGCTTTATGGATCGCCCATATCACCTTCTTGAGAGTTCCAAATCTTCGTCTATGCTTCGATTTATTGATAAAATCAGGTATGCCGTCATCGTAAGTTGCGCTGACCCGAATACGAGGCAACATGGATGATCGAATCTACCGAAGCCTGGCTGAGACCCTGAATTCGTTTCTATGGGGAGGGGAACTAGTCGGCCGCGAGAATTTACCCGAGCGCGGCCCGGCGGTCTTCGTTGCGAATCATGTCGGCGCGATGGGGCCGATCGCGGTCGTGGCTTCCCTGCCGGTTCGCGTCTATCCCTGGATCATCGGCGATATGATCGATCCCCCTAAAGCCTCGGCATACTTGAACATGGATTTTGTGGAAAAACAACTGCACCTGCGGCCCCCATTCAGTACATGGCTTTCCGCTGGACTTTCTAAAATCACCGTCCCGCTTTTACGCGCGGTGGGTTGTATCGGCGTTTGGCAGGGCGGGGCTCTGCTCGACACGTACCGTATCAGTTCCGACCTGTTGGCCGAAGGCAAGAACCTGTTGATCTTCCCAGAAGATCCGAATCAAGCCCTGGATCAGCATTACCAGATGTCGCCGTTTCAAAAAGGGTTTGCGCATCTGGGCGAATTCTTTTATCAGCGCACTCATCAATGTTTGCGGTTTTACCCGCTGGTTGTTCATGTCGATTCTTTGCGCGTAAAAGCGGGCAAGCCCATCGTTTTCAATCCCGCCAATTCTCCGCATCAGGAACGCGCGCGCATCAGGAACGTGTTGGAAGCTTTGATCCACGAAATGTACATCAGCATGACCATGGAAGGATATCAAGGAATCCCGTTACCCCATTAGGAGTTTATGACCACAAAAAGTTCCTCGTTCTGGGCGGGAGTTCGCGCTGAATTCCCGCTTTTGATTAGTGTTTTTCCGTTCGGTCTCATCTACGGTATTTTGGCGTTGGGCGCCGGGCTGACCGTGGCCGCCGCGCAATCCATGTCCTGGATTGTGTTCGCCGGTTCGTCGCAATTCGTCGCCGCTCAATTGATTCATGACTCGGCGCCCGGCCTTGTCATTGTGCTGACTATCGCGGTCGTGAATCTTCGGCACATGCTGTATAGCGCCTCCATCGCCCCGTTCATTGAATCCCTTTCGACGCGTTGGAAGAGTCTGCTGGCTTATCTGCTCACAGATGAAGCCTACGCGGTCGCGATCACTCATTATGATGAAGGCGGTCTGTCGCCCACCTCGCACTGGTATTTTCTAGGCGCGGGATTCTCGCTTTGGTTCACCTGGCAGGTTAGCACTGCGCTGGGAATTTTTCTCGGCGCAGTCATCCCCTCCACTTGGCCGCTGGATTTTGCCCTGCCGCTTACGTTCATCGCCTTGGTGGTGCCGGCCCTTAAAAACAAACCGGCTGTCTTAGCCGCGCTTTGCGCGGGGCTGGCCGCGTTGGCGGCATATCATCTGCCGTATAAACTTGGTTTGATCCTGGCCGCGTTGGTCGGCATTGCGGTTGGAACGATTTTAGAGGGACGAAAATGAATATTTGGCTGGTTATATTATTTGGCGGATTGCTCACATATGGGATGAGGCTGTCGTTCATTTATTTGTTTGGCAGGTTTCAGGTCCCCGAAACGATACGGCGTGCGTTGCATTACGTTCCGCCCGCAGTGTTATCGGCGATCACGTTTCCTGAAATATTCATGCACGAAGGCCAATTGAATCTGGCCGCGGGAAATTATCGCATGTGGGCTGGAGCGGTGGCAGTGTTGGTTGCGTATTTTACGAAGAACACCCTGCTCACCATTCTGGCCGGGATGATTGCGTTGCTGTTATTACAATTTATCTTCTAAGTGAAGAGAAAATCCATCTGAGGGAGGCGGGCTTCACACGTAGGCCAGATAGACTTGATTTCCACCGGCTTCTTTCGCCCTCAATAAGGATTGTTGCGCCTGTTTCAACATGGGCTCGACCTCGGTTGCGGCGCTAATTCGAGCCGCGGCCGCGACGCCCGCGCTCAACTCGAGGTTTAGTGGCGGGCCGTCGTTCGCGGCGGTGATGTGCAGTGAACGGATTCCGGTGATGACGCGTTCCGCGATCTTTTCCGCATCGGTGCCGATTACGCCTGCGAACGCGGCGGAGAATTCATCCTCGTTCCAGCGGCCAATGCAGTCATACGGACGGCACTTCTCGCGGATAACCTGAGAGATCATGCGCAGGATATCGTCGTTGATAGTTTTATCCTTTGCGGCGCTTAATGTTTTAAGATTGTTGATTTTAAGCACAAACACGCTCAAAGCCGATTGATTGCGGCGGGCGCGCTCCAGTTCGTTATAGGCCGCGCTGAGAAAACCGCGCTGATTCATGAAGTTGGTCACCGGGTCCACAATGGACATGCTCTCCAGCTGTCCTTTGGCGCGCAGTAGGTTATCGCCGAGGCCGAGGATGCGTTCCCCAACGATCACGCGCGATTTCAGGTCGGCAGGCGAGACCGGTTTAAAGATGTAATCGTCGGCTACGCCGCGCGCCATGTCCTGATCATAGACTTTGGTGGAAATCAACAGGACGTAAATATGCGCCGGGAAGTTCGATGAGTGGATGTGCTCCACAAAATGTTTTTCGTCCACATCTGTAGTGGTTCGGTCGGCGATCACGAAACGAATCTTCTCTTCCAGGAGGCGTGTCAGCGCAATCTGGCTGTTTTCCGCCGCAATCACCTCGTGACCGTTGCGCTGTAGCACTTGCTGGATCACGGACCGTTCGGTCAGATCATTATTCATTACCAGAATCTTCATTCAAGTTCCTTTGGTTTCATCCTTCAAAAACCTGGTTAATTATAACCTTTTGCAGGCGGATTTGCGCCGGAATCCCACCTTTGTACCTCGCGTTGACAAATGCCTTATCCCATAGTAATATTTGGCGCGCCCCGGCGAGGTAGCTCAGTGGTAGAGCAGGGGACTCATAAGCCCTTGGTCGTGGGTCCAAATCCCACCCTCGCCACTACAAAAATAAGTGGGACACTCTTCTTATATATGGTGGTCTCTAGACAAAGGAGATCACCATGTATGCTTTAAAAACGCAAGACCAGGGGCTTATCACACTTTCCCAGCAGGATTATTTGCCCATTCTGGTTGATTCTTTTCTGATCGACCGCAGATCACAAAGGCTTTCTCCCGAAACCATTGAACTGTATACCAAGAAGCTGCAATACTTTCTAAAGTATTGTGAACGTCAGGCATTGACGCAAGTTTCTCAAATTACCCCAGATTTTATCCGTCGGTATCTACTTGAACTCTCCGAGACGCACAATCCCGGCGGTGTACATGCTTGCTTCCGCCCACTGCGCACCATGTTGTATTGGATCGAAGAGGAAGAGATCATGCCTGAGGGTTGGAAGAATCCGATTCGTAAAGTCAAAGCGCCCAAGCTGCCGACCGATCCTATCGAACCGATCCGGATTGAAGAAATCCACGAACTTCTGAAAACCTGCCAAAGCAATTACTCCGGAGTCCGCGACAAGGCGATGATGCTGGGACTACTGGATACCGGTGCTCGCGCCAAAGAATTCCTGAACATCAACCTGGAAGATGTGGACATGGCAACCGGAGCGGTGATGATCCGTCAGGGGAAAGGGCGAAAACCACGTATGGTGTTCCTGGGAAGAAAGACCATCAGGGCAATTCGTGGATATCTTCGCTATCGGCATGACAATTACCCTGCTTTGTGGGTCTCCACTCGCGGCGAGAGGATGACCTATGCCGCGTTACGCTGTCTGCTACGCCGGCGCGCGGAAAAGGTCGGACTGAAATCCATTCCCACTCCGCACGATTTTCGGCGGGCATTTGCCTTGGTGATGTTGCGCAACGGCGTGGATATCTTTGCCCTGCAAAAACTGATGGGACATTCCGACTTGCAAATTCTGCGACGTTACCTGGCACAGACCGATCAAGACATTCACACTGCCCATATGCGGGGTAGTCCTGTAGATAGCAACTTGTAGAGGCAAAATTGAATCATGCACATAACACCCATTGCCCTCCTGGAGTTATATAAAAGATAGTGTTCGGAGTTGCATTAATTATGTTTTGTGTATATAATATTACGGACTTCGTATTTTTTTGTACACAAAAAATAATGAAAACCTACCCGAAGACCCTTGGCAGGGAGAATTCCCGCCTATTTACCACTTTAGCTGGTCGTGGACAGACTGTTTTTTCCATTGACGATGCTCAAAAAATCAGTGGAAAGAGCTATCCGGCCACGCAACAAGCGCTTCTTCGGCTCACAAAAGCTGGTTGGCTGGTTGCTCTGGGAGCAGGCAAATATGCCATTGTTCCACCATCGGCTGGAGAGGATGCCTTGCCAGAGGCTAATCGATTGGTAATCGGGCGAGAATTGATTGGTGATGCCCCCTATTACGTCTCCCACGACAGCGCGCTTGAAATCCATAATATGTTGACCCGTCCCGTTACAAATGTAACGATCTCGACCCCGCGCAGGCTGAAATCCCGGACTGTCCTGAATGTGCCTTACCGATTTATTACAACCAGGGCCGACGATATGTGGGGACATACACTCTTCTGGGTCTCGGCAGACGAGCAGGTACAGGTTAGTGATCCCGAGCGGACCATCCTTGATGGACTGGCGCGACCCGACTTGTGCGCCGGAATAAGTGAAGTGGTCACCGGTCTTCTGATCCGCAAAGACGATCTGGATTGGGAAAAACTGGCTGAATACTCTCAACGATTGGGGAAGCAGGCTGTGTCTAAGCGGTTGGGGTATTTACTTGATTTCTACGGCTTGGCACCCTCTGCAATTTTATCCCGTCTGCAGGATCAGATTGGTCCGAGTTACGCATTGCTGGATCCTCTTCTGCCGAAAAGCGGTCTTTTCTTATCCCGCTGGCGGCTGCAACTCAACATTGATACTGAAACCCTAAAAGGAATAGCCTCTACCTGATATGATCCGTTCTGCTGAAATTTCCAAACTTGCCCATCGCCTGGGTCTGGGCGATAAAACTATCGAAAAAGACTACGTGCTCACCTGGACGCTTCTGGCTGTTGCCGCATCCCCTCTGAATGATATGTTGGTATTCAAAGGGGGGACGGCGATAAAGAAAATCTATGTGCCGGACTATCGTTTTTCAGAAGATTTGGATTTCACTTTGTTAACGCAAAATCTGGCAAATAACGACTTGCTGAAAGCAATCGAGGCGGTTTCCCCCTGGCTGGCGCGTGAAGCCAATATCACATTATCCACCCGTAAAATGGAGGAACACGTCGCCGGTAACCCAACCATCTATTTGAATTATGTTGGTCCGTTGCAGGCAGATATTAATAGCCGCTTCCTCAAGGTGGATATATCCCGGGATGAAAATCTTGTTTTCCCCATCGAGAGACACCCGGTTAGATCGTCCTATAGTGATTGCCAAAAACAACAATCTATGCTTTCAGTTTATTCGTTGGAAGAAATCCTGGCAGAGAAATTACGTTCCCTGCTGACGCGGACCGAGCCACGCGACTTATACGATATTTATTACCTCCTAGCCAACCAAATGGTGGATGTGGAACAAATGTCCTTCCGATTGGCTCCCAAATTTGAAGCAAAAGAGTTGAATGTTAGTGATCTACGAACCATCCTCCGACGCCGACAAATCACCTTTCAGAAAATGTGGCAAAGCCGATTGAACGGGCAAATGCCCATTGTCCCTGCATTGGAAGATGTAGTTCGTGAGACAAATCGAATGATCAAGAAATATTTTTAGGAGAAAGGTGATCATTTGCATCGCTGGTTCATCAAAAAACAGCAAATTTTTCCGGGTTGCATATAGATGCCTAGTGGCGCTGGATGGAATACGCCAAACAACTTTCGTAGAACAACACTATTTCAAAAGTATCGTTCTACGAAAAGTATCCTTATGGATGAAACTAAATCTTCCGTGCTCGAACGTCTCTTTTCACATCATTCATCCAATGTATGAAGCAGGATAGATAATCTATCTGGCGATTTCAGAACCTTGCGGGCGGATGTGCTATTCAATTGATTCAGACGGGCGAGGTGTAATAATGCTCCATAAATACCATTTCCTGCATTCGCGCTGAATCGTTTTGCCTGTTTTCTCACAGATAAACGGTCAAACTCTGGTTCAGAACGCAACTTCAACATGATTGAATTCGCCCTTTCCTCTACTTTGCCAATCAGGTGAAGCAACATCTTTTCATCGTCATCATTCCACATCACGACTCGAGCAGGCTGTTTCGGCGAAACCCTAATCCCTTCTAAATACATCTTCCGGACCTGCGCCCAATGATTGGCACGGCTGGGGACGGAGACAAATCTGAAAGAAGGTAAGAGGAGGCTAGTCAACGCCCTGCCGGTGACACAATCCGTATCCAATCCAAAAACGCGATCCCGATACACAAAAGGTTGATCTGTACCTGAATAATTATGGTGTCCTACAAGCAGTGGCTTCTCACCATCATACAGTTCATACCAGGGACGGTCATATACTGTACGAAGGTGTTTGTCGCCACCCATTGTTCCGCACAACACCGTTGCACGCTGTTGCAATAGAGGGAGATCCGGTTCAAAGTATCCATGTACGACCAACGCCTCAGGCAGATCAAGAAACAGCGGCCATTCGCCCATGAACGCCAGAGCATCCGGATAGGTTTCCCCGAACTGAATTCTGCTGATCTTCTGGGAACGCGCCAATTTGACTTCATGTCTGCCGGCACGGACATGCTTGCGCTCGTGATTGCCCATGATCAGCAAGGCATTTGGCTTTTCCTGGAAGAATCTCAATACTGCGGGCGTGTCCGGACCTCGATCCACACAATCGCCTACTGAGATAATTGCATCGCCCTCGGTTAGTCCCGCCTTATCCAGTAAGGCTTGAAACTCGTCGTAACAACCATGAATATCGCCGACCACCAATGTTTGCATTGGACGATTATAGTCAGATTGAAACGATTGTGCCTTGAAAATTTGGAGTTCAATTCCGAATTTTCAAGGTATTGATTTTGAAAGCTGCGCTCCTTAACCTAAAAGTCAACCAAGAAAAACATGTCATGAACAAGCTGGAACCGCGATACCAAGTCAAGCCATTACGAACGGATTTAGAGAAATGACCCAAGTATCCAATCGATTATCGAAAAAACTACAGTCGCGCAAGCTGGTTTTGAAGCGCTGGTCTTCGCTTATATTTCTCCTTCGTCTCTTCCAAGTATCTCTTCCATTCATCCGTTTTCTCCAGAATCTTATAAGCTTGTTTCACGCGTTCGAGCCAGGTCGTGGCAATTGGGTAATTCTTGCTTTTGGCCTCGGACATCAGGCGTTCCGCATGCTTTAAACTGATTTTGGCGACCCATTCAGGATGATGTTGTATAACTCCGTCAGCCACTATTTCAATAACGGGATACCATACGTCGCGTCCCTCGGCTACTTGGATTGCCTCATCCCACTCTTCTTCCAGCAAATGTACTTCTGCCAAAACCTGCTTGTCATACGACTTGCGAAGTTTTGCCATTACCTCCGGGCGCAAACTTCTCCAGCCTGAACCAGCCAATCGCTTGATCGTCTTATAAGTTTCCAGCGATGGATGCTCAACAAATGCAGCCAACCAGGCTGTCAGCGCTTGTTTTGTCCGTCCTTGCGCCTCTTCCACAGGTCCCAGCCATTCCCCTAGCCCTGCTTTTGATCCTTTCAGTTTTATGCCGTGTTCACCGACTTCAATAGCCTCAGCTACGAGGCGCAACCCTCGCAAGCGGCTGGCTACTTCCAGAGTCTCTTCGGCAGTAGTCAGATACTTTTTGGCGTATTTCACCGCATCCACTGTTTGCTTGAGATCACACAGTTTGAGGGCATAACGCAGATGACGTTCTTCTTTCTTGCACAGTGCAAGATATTCTTCAGTGCGTCCCTGCCGATCCAGCACGTTCAATTTGGCTTCAGTGAGGTCATCAATGCCCGACATAATAGGAAGACCCCATTTACTGAACTCATCGTCGTCTTCCTCGTCCCAATCCTTGTCTTCATCCCAATCATCCGGTTCTTCATCCTCATCAAATTTTGGCGCTGTTCTTCGAGCAGGTTCCATCTCTTCAGGGACATCTCCCCATCCATACTTCGCGGCTTGAACGGCAATATCCAAGTTGCCTTCCATCCCATAATCGCCGGCATAATCAATCAACTTCTCCAGCCTGCGGACCAGCCTGTCGCGTTCGACCTGGCTGAGTTCCATGCTCAAAATGGCTTCAGCCAGCGATGCGCCCAGATCGCTCACGAAACCGCCTAACTCGCCGTTCGAGTCATCAACATATTCAATGCCCCGGCTGGACTCTTCAAGCAATACAAGCAGAATTTCGAGCGCGGACTCGGCGTCTCCGGCATCTAGGAATTTCACGGCGGATTCCTGTACTTCGCGCAATTGATTCGCCAGTCCGCGCACATGCCAATATGCCTCCGATGTTCTCATGCCATCCAAACTGTGGGCGATGCTGAGAATACGGCGGCGATAGACTTCGATGTCCACTTTTTTCCTGCGCTTCTTTTTGGATTTCGAAGGGACAGCTGTCATGGCTTCGATCCGATCATAGAGTTCGGGTTGCTCCTGAATCAGTTTGGTCAAAATAGCAGTGAGGTCGTTCTGATCCAGATCAGCCAGGAGTTCCGCAGGCGCTTTGCGCACGGCGAATGATTTTGGATGACGCAAGTAGGCGAGCAATAGGGCAACGATGTGCTTGCAGTAACCGCCGTATTCGTAGAGACACGTACAGGATGCATCGGCAATGCCTGCTTCATCCAGCTCCACTTGCACCCGGTAATAGGGCGCATATGTGCCGGCGCACTCGCCGCTCAACATTGTTCCTTGAATGGTGGTATTCGAGATCGCGCCTTCTTGATGGTATTCCTCGCCGCGTTTAAAACTTTCCGGGCTTGCCCCTGCGCGGATCACGCTTTCGGTGATTTTGGGTAATGCCATTTTGCCTCTATCATCTATTCAGGATGGATTTTACCGTAAGTTAATTATGGATGTTTCCCAGCCAGAGTCAGCTGAAGCAGCTGTGAAAAATCTGGAAAGAGTGCCCATTTGTAAAAATATCGAAAAATTACCGACGCCAATCCCCATCCCCTGCCTCCCTTCAGATACTCTTGTAACCACTGAATGGAAGCGAATCTTTTTCTCACCCAATCTCCCAATCTGGAAATCTATCAGACTGACGATCTGCGAAAGTGGATCGGCATTTACCTGCATGCTTGCCGTTCCCGCAATCTTGCCGGCGGTACTATTGAGTTTTATAGAAAGAAACTCCATGCCTTCGCCCAATTCTGTCTGGAAAATGATGTGGCGAACATCAGCCAGATCAGCGCTGGCATACTCCGTCAATTTCTGATCACACTTGATGAAAAAGGACATCGCCCCGCTGGGGTCCATTGTTATTACCGATCTGTCAAAACCTTTTTGAAGTGGTACGAGCGCGAAACCGAGCCGGAGAACTGGCGCAACCCAATCAACAAGGTTGATGCGCCATTCGTGCCTCTCGAACCGTTGGACCCGGTCAGTATCGAAACGATCAAAACTATGTTGGAAACCTGCAAGCGGGGAAAACTCTCCGACGCGCGCGATAGGGCGTCGCTCTTGGTATTGCTGGATACTGGCATGCGCCTGGCGGAATTTTTGTCCTTGAACATGGATGATGTTGATCCCATCACAGGGATGATCCTCATTCGTTCAGGAAAAGGGAGGAAGCCACGTAACGTGTATCTTGGAGATAAATCACGCCAGATGTTGCGAAGATATATAAAAGAACGTAAAGACTATAATCCTGCCCTGTGGGTGAGCGGGTCCGGGGAAAGGTTGACCGAGACTGGTCTACGAATGATGTTGCGACGGCGGGCTGCCCAAGCCGGTGTCCCCACCCCATCGCCGCATGGCTTCCGACGCGCATTTGCTGTTGAGCGTTGGCGCGCCGGGGTGGATATCCTCACGCTCTCCAAATTGATGGGACATACCTCTTTGCAAGTGTTGAATCGCTACATTAAACAGATTGGCGAGGATCTCGAACGCGTTGCTAAACAATCTTCACCAGTAGACAGAAACTTTTGAAATAGTCATATTCTTCAAACTGCTTCTTTTGGCATGATGCCTTTTCACCGATACGGTTTCCGACACACCCCAAAGGAATTCGCCGGCTAAATCCCACTCACCGATACAGTCAGGCGCTGGAGCCGACACGGTTACCGATCGTTAAGCTAAAAAGTTCAGACGGATACAAGCGTATGCCGAAGGGATGAAAGTTAAGCGACGCGTCCATGCCTCCCCATTTTTCGATTCAATACCATGTTCCTCCGAAAAGGAGAATCATGCCCCCTACACCTGAATACAAAAAACTACTGATGGAACTCAACGCTGGCGAATTGCCGATCATCGTACGCAAGATCACGGGTGCGTTGCTGCAAGCTCCCAAAGGCTTGACCCGCAAAGGATTGATCCACATTGTGTTTGGCGAGGAGCCTGAAAATAATCTATCCAATGACACACGAGATCGAAAGATTCGCAAGGGGATAGAGCATCTTCGGAACCTGGGTTTCCCGATTGTCTCCACATCGGGCAAAGCCGGCTACAAGCTGGATACCGATCCCAAAAATATCGAGGAGATGATCCGGGAGTGGGAAAGCCGTATCGTTCAGTTGCAGCAGAGAGTGGATGCCGCCCGGCATTGCCACGATCTGTTCATCAGACTTTTCCATACAAAGCGAAATGAAGAGTAACGTTTTATCTCATCTTCCACTGGAATGGACGCCGATCTATCCAATGGACAGAAAGGATGTGGTGTTTGATATTTTCAAGCACAGCCTGTCCTATAAGGATGGTTTGCCACCCTACGCTCAGGCGCGGATCATTGATCTGCTGGTCAACCGCCTGATCAAATCACGCCAATACCCTGCATTATGGATTTCAGTGGAAGGATCCGGTGATTGGTTTCGATACGAGATCAAGCGGTTGATAAAATACAAGATCCCGATGACAGTCCAGTCTGCACGGAAGACCTCCGTCCATGAACGGGAGTTTTATCAGTCGATCCGACCTACATATCTTCGAGAAGGGGATGTGCCAATTCTCGCTCCGTGCTTTGACCTGGTGGAATATGGCATCAGGGAATCGGCGCTACGTGTCTTGCGGGTTCTGGCTCGCCTAAGAACAGCCTACCGACCTGAGATCGCCTCAATGACTGGTTTCAGCGAGAGCCATGTTCGGAATCTTTTGAAGCAACCTCAGGCGGAGAATCTGATCGAGCGTCGGAAGATCGGAAAGTACGAAGGGTATGCGATCCGAGTCAAGGGGTTGACTCTGGCGCATCGTTCGTGGAACATTCCCAAAGGCGTCCACTTCACAAAATATCGTGGCGAATTCCGATACGCTGGTGAGCGCCACCGACGCGTGTCGAGGCGATGGCGGGCGTGGCTGGAAGCGGCATATCTCCGTGTGGAGATTTGGGAGTGTTGGACGGAGGCGCCGCTTTTCGATGGCATCCCAGATGCGTTGGCATGGGGATACAAGGACAAGTGCGAGATGCTATTTTGGTTGGAAGTGGACAGTGGACACAGTTCCGAAAAAGTGATGAGGCGCAATTATTCCCGCCGACTTCAGAATGCCTATGTCCATGCAAAGCGATTGGGGATTCCGATTGTCTTCTGCATTATGGGTCCGCCCTGGGTAGTGCGGTTCTTTCCGTTGTGCATTCCATACCTGTACCCCAACCTGGCTGTGATCGGACAGGATTGGCGGGCATTTGGAGAACTACCCATCTATGAGTTTGGCAGATGGAATTCACAATTGGAGACGCGCAAGAAGTATTCATCTGAAAAGTCTCTTCCCTTTGATCCCGGTCAATATCCACCCAAGCCAAAGGAGAAGAAGGGATTACCAATCAAGCCAAAATCCACAAAGCCCAGGTATTCCAAGGGATTCGATTCTGCTGATAGGTGGTATCGAAGCAGGTCTGAAGGAGAAGAGTGATGCACTAATGAAAGTGGCGGGACGGGGGTGCAGGGTTTTGACCTCAACGTGGCTCGCATGAACCGTTACTTGTAGACCGAAGAAAGTCACCTCAGATTGTGCCTATCTTGGCAAATGAGTTAATTATTTGACGGCTCAGTTAGACTTTATCTATTTGATTGACAAAAAGCAGTTAATCTTAGGCAAACCCCCGGCCGAAGTCCACGATAGAGGCAAGTTGAAGAAGCAGAAGAATCCATTTGCCGCAAGTTAATGGATTTGCCCATAAATAGGATTCCTGCCAGCAAAGAGCACGGCGGGAATCTTATTTTGTTGCAGTACCTGCAACATGCCTCCTGTACAGTGAGCAAAATTCACACTACGGAGGCAGACATGGCAAGACCGGCAAACCACGATCGTGCAGAAAAGATTTACCGCACAATAGAGGAGTATCCAGGCAGAAAGGCAGGATTCATCGCCCGCTTGCTGGGGCTGAATCGCAGCGAGGTGACGCGTTCACTTCCCTCGCTGGAAGATAAAGGCTTACACCTGAGCGAAGATGAAAAAGGAGGGCTATGGCCATTCCCCGAAAACAAACAACAATGAAAGTGTTGCAGAATTCTGGAGGATGTTATGCTATGCTGTTGCAGTAGGACGATTCCTCTATGAAACTATGTTGCAGGGAGAAACCATGAGCGGAAGGACCAAAGCAGAACGGCTTGAAGAATTGAAGCGGCTGTACATCCAGCGCGCCTATACCGATATTGAACTGGCAGAGAAGCTTGGCGTTTCGCGCGAAACCATATTTCGTGACCGCAAAGACCTGACGGGAGATTACCCCGTTGAGCAGGACGATGAGGGACGCTGGCACATCCCGAAGACAAAACTCATCTCCGAGATCAAACTCAATTTGCACGAGGCATTGACCCTCTATCTGGCAGGGCGAAGAACCTCGCGGCAGACGCGCTTTCACCAGCCGCACACTGTCAACGCGGTGGAGAAGCTCGCCGCGACTTTGCGCCAGCCGATGACCGAGCGTTTGCTCAAATCTGCCGAGCGGTTGTCGTCACAGGAAAAGAATCCTGGAAAAGTAAAAATTATCGAAACGATCGCGCAGGCTTGGGTGGAGCAGAGAAAAGCGCGGATCGAGTATCAGGCATTAGGGAGCGACGGGCTCACCCGTCACGTCATCAGCCCGTATTTGATCGAGCCGTCTATTTGGAGCGACAGCGTGTACGTCATCGCGCGGAGCGATTTCAACGATCAAATCTTTGCCTTCAAAATAGACCGCATCCTCTCGGCGTTTCTCTCTGGCGAGACGTACGAAATCCCCGAATCGTTCAACGACGAGCAGTTGCTCAAACACGCCTGGGGAATTTGGGTTGGCGGCAAGGACCCTGTCACGGTGAAACTGCGCTTCTCTCAAGCTGTGACAAGGCGCGTGAAGGAAAGCATCTGGCATCCGCTGGAGAAGGTGGAAGATACCGAAGACGGCGGCTGTCTCTGGAGCGTGGACATCGCCGAGTGGCGCGAGATGCTCCCCTGGATTCGCGGTTGGGGCGCCGATTGCGAGGCGCTGGAGCCTGAGGGGTTGCGCAATGAAATTGTTCAGCATGTAAGAGATTTGGCAAATCAATATAAAGTGACGCAAACAGAAATGAAATCATATCGTTCCTTTTGGGCAAAAGCGGATAAAAAAGATGTAGGAAAAATTCATCGTTTGGTCTATCACCTAATTGATGTCGGACAGGTTGCGCTCACGATGTGGAATCAAGCTCTGGACCGCGAATCGAAACGTAAGTTTACAGAGTGGCTTGGTTGCGACGAAGAATCGGCTGGGCGAACACTGGCGTTTCTTATCAGTCTTCACGATTTGGGCAAGGCTTCGCCATCGTTTCAAATTAAGTACAAGCCTGTCTATGATGAAATCCGCAAGGCGGGATTTTGGTTGCCGACGACCCCTGTCCCAAACGCTTCGCCACATGGAGTAGTTTCAACCTGGGCATTGCGAACATTGCTGGAAGAATATTTGAACATCGCAAAAGAAAATTCAAAAGCCATTGCTCAGGCATTGGGCGGACATCATGGCACATGGCCCACGCCCAGCCAATGGCAAACGCCGCAAATGACATCGGATGATACAGGCGAGAAAGATAAAAATTGGGATACGGCTCGTAGGGAACTTGTGCAAGCCATGTTAGAAATATTCAACCCAGCCACAAAGTTTTCACTGCCTGCCGATCCAAAAGAACTCAATGCTTTTCTCGCTTTATTTTCTGGCTTCACCAGCGTGGCGGACTGGATCGGCTCGATGACGGAATATTTTCCATATGAAAAGAACGTCAATGTTCCGCTGGAAGAATATGCCGCCCGTAGTGCTGGGTACGCTGAAAAGGCGCTGACTGATTTAGGTTGGTTCAATTGGCGGGCGGACGGAAAGACTTTGACCTTCAAAGAAATGTTTCCTCTCATTACTCTGCCTAATTCCATTCAGCAAAAGGTTATAGATGAAGTTGCAAAAACACCCCTGCCCGCATTGATGATTCTCGAATCGCCCACAGGTTCAGGCAAAACCGAAGCGGCGCTTTACGCGACGGATATCTGGCTTCAATCTCAGCGCGGAAGCGGGATGTATATCGCTATGCCCACGCAGGCAACCAGCAATCAAATGTATAGGCGTGTGAGAAGATTCTTGCGGCAACGCTATCCCGATGAAATCTTAAATCTCCATCTCGTTCACGGCGGTGCATTGCTGGGCGATAACAAAACAGTTGAAGCGCGGGGAGTTTCTGACGATGACAATCAAAATAATACCGATGGCGGGATCCGCGCCGAGACATGGTTTTTGCCGCGCAAGCGGACTCTGCTTGCGCCCTTTGGTGTGGGAACAGTGGATCAGGCGCTGATGAGCGTTTTGCAAACCCGTCATTTCTTTGTGCGGATGTTTGGTTTGCAAAATAAGGTGGTCATCTTCGATGAAGTCCATGCTTATGATACCTACATGTCGGAACTATTCAAACGCCTGCTGGCTTGGCTCAAACAAATCGGCGTTTCAGTAATTTTGCTTTCAGCGACCCTGCCAGAGAAAACGCGCCGAGACTT
The DNA here is from genome assembly GCA_964502095.1 of uncultured Anaerolineaceae bacterium. Taxonomy (GTDB): domain Bacteria; phylum Chloroflexota; class Anaerolineae; order Anaerolineales; family Villigracilaceae; genus JACPVF01. The sequence continues at coordinate 406,205 of CAZCUF010000001.1, read as the reverse complement.
AACTGCCGCCTATCTTGGTGAAGAAGTGGATTTGCCGCCCGCCGAATATCCACGCCTGACAATTGCGAGCAACGCAGGGATTCAAAGTATCGCTCTCGATACACCTTCTTCGCGCACAGTTCAATTGCAACCCTGTGACGTTCAGCCGCAGACCATCATCGAACATTTGCGAACCGCCCTGCAACATGGCGGTTGCGTGGCGGTGATTTGCAACCGCGTTCAACGGGCGCAGGAGGTCTATCGAGAGATCAAGCAGGCTAGGCTTGTGCCAGAGGAAGATTTAATTCTGTTCCATGCCCGCTTCCCATTTGCATGGCGGGAGGAAATAGAGAAGTCCGTTCTTGGCAAATTTGGGAAAGATGAAAAGGGTGGCAAGAATCCCAACCGCCCGAAAAAATCCATCGTGGTTGCCACTCAGGTCATCGAGCAAAGCCTCGATCTGGATTTCGATTACATGATCTCTGACCTTGCCCCAATTGACTTGCTCATCCAACGCGCAGGGCGTTTGCATCGTCACAGCCAAAACGACCCAACCCGCCCTGCCGACTTGAACCCCCCCGCATTATTGATCGCCTTCCCGCAAAAGGAAGATATTCCTGATTTTGGAACGGATGAATATGTGTATGAACGCTCCGTGATGTTGAAGACCTGGCTGGTGTTAAAAGATATGACTGAAATCACCTTGCCTGCTCAAACGACGGATTTAATTGAGGCTGTATATGGTGACGATATTGAAATCAGTGATGAAAACCTGAGAAAAGATATGGAAGAAGCTATTGAGAAGGCAAGAAAAAAAGAGCGAGATGCTTTATCGGTTTCAATTAAGCAGTTAATTCCCGAAGTTACTGAAAAGCATTTATTGAGTCAGCCCAATAATAACTTTGAAGAGGAGGATTCGAATGTACATGTTGCATTCAAAGCCATGACGAGGCTTTCTGAGCCAAGCGTCTCCTTAATTTGTCTGCATCGTATTAATGGGAATCTTTATCTTGATTACATAGCTACCCAAGACCAAATAGATGAAAACACCAAGCCTGACAAGGATTTGATCAAAAAGATTCTTCGGCAGTCAATAAGTATCCAAAAAAGGCAAGTCGTTGATTTCTTCAACAAAAATAGCTCTTCATTAAGTTGGTCACATTGGAAGGAGGTAGCCGCGTTAAAGCATGTGTTCCCTGTTGTGTTTGAAGAAGGGACATGCAGACTAGATGAAATAAAGTATATTTTGAGGTTAGATACTAAAACTGGTCTTGAAACCAAACAGGAGGATCAATGACCTATACATTCAGTCTAATAGACGAACCCTGGGTTTCTTGCATACAAACGGATGCACGGATAGCGCAATTCAATTTGCAGGAAACATTCCAAAACGCTCACGAATTACGCGGACTTCAAGGTGATTCACCTCTCGAAACAGCCGCGCTATATCGTTTGTTATTAGCGGTTCTTCACAGCGTTCTTCGCGGACCTGTTGACGAAGTGGAGTGGGCTCAGTTGTGGAAAGCGAAAAAATTTGATGCTAATCCGTTTTCTTCCTACTTCAAGAAATGGCATTCGCGCTTCAATCTATTCGATGAGAAACGCCCTTTCTACCAATTCAAGGGCGAAGATATGGTCGAAAAAAGCGTATTGTTGCTACCTCACGGAATGGGGACTGCCAATGAGTTATTCGAACATCAAATGGTTATCGGGACTGCGCGAATTGGATTTGCTCAGGCGGCTAGAACTTTGTTAGTTGCTCAATATTTTGGGTTGGGTGGACTAGTGTACCCAGGTAAACCAAACCTTACTCGCGCACCACTACTCAACGGCATCACATTCCTTGTTGAAGGCAATAACCTCTTTGAGACCTTGATGCTTAATTGCCTCCAATACACAAAAAACAAACCTTTGGCTACTCTTGGAAAAGACGAGCCTGTATGGGAAATGGATAATCCATTTGATCCACGAGAAAAACCCAATGGGTATCTTGATTATTTGACATGGCAAAACCGAAAGGTCTTATTAATTCCTGGAGGAGATAGCACAGAGAGCTATGTTGAATCAATACAGATTTTGAAAGGCTTAGATACCGACAAGGAGATAGAAGACCCTTTCAAACAGTATTCCAAGAAAGACAAGGGCTGGAGATTCTTGGCATTCTCAAGGGAAAAGAGTTTATGGCGCGACAGTTATACATTGCTGACAAGGAACAATCCCAACGAAGTTCATCCGCCAAAAGCATTTAACTGGCTTGCGTTAATCTTGGATGAAACGAATTGCTTTGAAGTTCATCAGAAATATCGCTACATGGCATTAGGCGCTAGCGTTCACCATAAAGACGCCAAAATTTATTTTTACCGTCACGAAAATATGCCTCTGCCTTTGTCTTATCTTGCCGATGAGAGTTTGGTAGTGAGACTTACCGATGCATCAGCATATGCAGAAGAGGTCAAATCGTTATTGTGGAGAGCGACTAGAACTTTGGCAAGGATTGTCATTTCTCCATCAGCAGACGATAAAGATGGTAAGCAACCTAATCCAGACGATATTTCTAAGCTAATGAGACACTGGAATGCAGAAGAAAATTACTGGGCATCACTTGAAATCCCGTTTGTGATCTTGGTTGAAGGATTACCTGCCGATCCTGACGCCGCCATGAAACAATGGACAGAGACACTTCAACAAACCGCCGAAGATGCTCTGGCAGGCGCCGAGCGCATGGCAGGTGAAAGCGCAAACGCTCTCAAAGCGGCAGTACGAGCCGACGGCGTCTTGCGCGGCGAACTTAAAAAGTTATTCGGTGAAATTCAAACCCAAAAGGAGGTAGAAGAATGAACCATCAAGAACCCCATCCATTTATCCGCTATCTGCAAAAACTCAAGGCGGATAACAATCGCGCCGCGCTGGCTTCCCTGCGGCGCGGGCTAGGTCAACCGCCTGGCACAGTGGCAGATATGTATCGCTACGTCGAGCCGTTTCTCGGTCAGGATGCGCGCTACAAAGAGTCCGCCTATTATTTGGTGGCGGCGTTGTTTGCCTTTCATCCAAAGTCTACGAATGAAGGCAATATGGGGACACATTTGGCAAAGACACGAACTGAAAGTGGCAAAGAGGCGCTTGAACGTCGGTTTACTGTCTTGCTTGCCGCTCACTCCGACGATCTGCCCGAATATTTGCGTCAGGCAGTCAGCTTTCTCAAATCCAAAGATGAGGAACCCGTCAACTGGAATGAACTTCTTCGGGACCTGCAAAATTGGGGGCACGAAGATCGCTTTGTCCAGAAAAAATGGGCGCGCTCCTTCTGGGGTGGACGCCAATTAGCCGATCCAAACAACAATTCAGACGATAAAGGAGAATAAACCATGTTCATCGAACTTCACATCCTGCAAAACTTTGCGCCTTCCAATCTCAACCGCGACGACACAGGCAACCCGAAGGACACCGAATTTGGCGGCGTGCGCCGCGCGCGGGTTTCGTCACAGGCGATTAAGCGAGCCATGCGTGAACACCCCGTATTTGCCAAAACAACTGAAGTCGAAACAGGAGTGCGTACACGCTGGCTTGCCCGTGAAATTGCAGAAAAACTTGAAAAGACTGGAAAATCAAAAGAGGATTCTGAAAAACTTGCCATTGCCTTCGTTCAGCAACTTCTTGGCGACATGGACAAGAAGAATCCAACCCGCTCCAATGTGCTTGCGTATGTGGACGAAGATGAGATTCAAAATGCGGTAACTGCGCTAGACAAGGACGGCGAATCTGCAATTCCTGAATTGATTAAGAAAACCGTCAAGTCAATGGCTGAGTTTACCAGCGCGCCAGATGTCGCTTTGTTTGGCCGTATGTTGGCGCGTAAACCCAGCACAGTCAAACTGGACGCCGCCTGCCAGGTCGCCCATGCCATCTCGACTCATCGTGTCAACATGGAGTTGGATTACTTCACCGCTGTGGACGATCTGCAAAAAGACGATGAGACTGGCGCAAGCATGATTGGCGTGACCGCCTTCAACAGCGCCTGTTTCTACCGCTATGCACGCATTGACTGGGAGTTGCTGGTCAAAAATCTTAACGACGACAAAGAACTCGCCCGCAAAACAGTTGAAGGATTCTTGCGCGCGGCGGCGTTGGCAATTCCTACTGGCAAGCAGAACAGTTTTGGCGCGCAAAACCCGCCAGACTTCATGCTGGGTGTTGTCCGCAAGGATGGGCAATCGTGGTCGTTGGCAAACGCTTTTGAAACGCCTGTCAAATCTGGGCGCGATGGCGGTTTGATGTCCGCGTCCATTGAAAAGCTCAAAGCCTATTGGGAAAAACTGAATAAAGTCTATGGAAGTAAAGAGACTACAACCGCAACACTTTCAGTAGACGGCGACGATAACATGGACGGTTGGGTGAAGAAATTGCTCGGTCCATTGGAGTAGCCTATGAACACGCTTTTGATTCGATTAAGCGGTCCCATGCAATCGTGGGGCACGCAAAGCCGATTCACCGTGCGCGACACAGGGCTGGAGCCATCCAAGAGCGGGGTACTTGGTTTGCTCTGTGCCGCGCTAGGCATTGACCGCGAAGACGATGAAGCCTTGACGCCGCTGACATCGCTCCGAATGGGCGTGCGTGTGGATAGAGAAGGTCTGCTCCGAGTGGATTACCACACTGCCCAAAACGTCTTGATGGCTCAAGGCAAAGGCACGAAGGATACTGAAATATCTACGCGTTACTATCTTGCCAATGCTGTTTTTCTCGTTGGTCTTGAAAGTGACGATCGGGCTTTACTTGAACGCATCCAGTCCGCTTTGCAAAAACCCGTCTGGGCGTTGTTTCTTGGGCGTAAAGCGTTCGTGCCAAGCGAACCGATTCCATTAACAGGCGGATTGCGAAAAGGCGAGACTCTCGAAGAAGTATTGAAAACACAGCCTTGCCTGTGCGAAACCAAGAAAGAAAAACTGCGCGTTGTGCTGGAAGATGATAAGGGCGGCTCGATTGTCCGTGTAGATCAGCCACTCTCATTCTCGCGAGAAAGACGCAAATTCGCGCCGCGTCGCGTGCGGGTCACTTTTTATGAAGCGCCTGAATCTATTACGGAGGCAGTCTAATGTATCTCTCTCGACTCATCCTCAATCCGCGTTCACGGCAGGCGCGGAACGAACTCGCTGATCCCTACGAAATGCACCGCACAGTTTGCAAGGCATTGCCTGACGCCAACTACAAAAACAACGAACCGTCAGGCGTTCTTTTCCGCGTGGATTTGCATCCGCGCACGCGCATCCCCACTTTGCTCGTGCAATCGCGGCAAAAGCCGGATTGGTCTTTTCTGCTGGCGGAAGGGAAGGATTACCTGCTCGGAGAAAACGAACTTCCGTTGGATGTGGAAAACCCCGCTATTAGGGAGTTGCGTTTGAATCTGCATGAAGGACAGACTCTGGCTTTCCGTCTGCGCGCCAACCCCACGGTCAAGAAAGACCGGGAAGGGAAAAAGCAAGGGCGGCGCGTTGGCTTAATCCATGAAGACGATCAGCAAAAATGGCTGCAACGTAAACTTGAATCCGCTGGCGCGGCTTTGATCCATGTCAATATTGTCAACGAGCAGTTCACTCGTGGAAAATTGTTCAAGGAAAAAGAAAAAGCATCCCGCTTGAACTTTCTATCCGTGCAATTTGATGGCGTCTTGCAAGTAAAAGATTCGATCAACCTTGTGAATTCCATCTTCACGGGCTTTGGCAGCGCCAAGGGACTCGGCTTCGGTTTGCTCTCGTTGGCGCGGGCTGATTAAGAAACCTCCGAGGTCTTCAAGGCTTCTGAGGTCTGAGCGCGATCTGTACCTTAAAAACCGAATAGTCTTTATCCCTATTTTCATTCACCGTCCCGAAGGCTTTTTGAATCAGGCTTGGTCTGCGCCCAAACCTTCGGGACGTTCTAACCAAGGAGGCTTTCATGCAAGATTTATATGGATTACCCAAATTGCGTGACAGCCTTTCGTATCTCTACGTTGAGCACGCAGTGATCGAACAGGCTGGGCATGCAATCGAACTATGGAAGAAAGACGGGCGCACGCTTGTGCCAGCCGCGTCATTGTGTGTGCTGATGCTCGGAACTGGCACGAAGATCACCCATGCCGCCGTCAAAGTACTGGCAGATAACGGATGCAGTCTGCTCTGGACAGGCGAAGAGATGACCAAGTTCTACGCGCAGGGCTTGGGCGAAACGCGCAAAGCATATCACCTGCTCAAGCAAGCCGAACTCGCCTGCGACCCCGTCAAGCATACGCGTGTGTGCATCCGCATGTATCAAAAGCGATTCGATGAGCCGCTGGACGCCGATCTCACCCTTCCGCAGATCCGCGGCTTCGAGGGCGTGCGCGTCCGCCGCGCGTACAAAAAAGCCAGCGAGACCTACGGCGTCGCGTGGCATGGACGGGCGTACGACCGTTTCAACTGGAACGGAGGCGACCCGATCAACCGCGCGCTTTCGGCGGCGAACGCCACGCTCAACTCCCTCTGCCACGCGGCGATTGTCTCTGGCGGCTACTCGCCCGCCATCGGCTTCGTACACAACGGCAAACAACTATCCTTTGTGTACGATGTTGCCGATCTCTACAAAGCCGACATCACGATCCCGATCGCTTTTTCCGCCGTGGCAGAGAGCAATGAAAACGTCGAACGGCGTGCCCGTATGGCTTGCCGCGAGAAGTTCCGCGAGGTCAAACTGCTCGAGCGGATTCTGCCCGACATTGACGACATCCTCGAAGTCCCGCCTGAACCGACGGACGAGTCAAATGGTGTGGATGCGGATCCTGCGCTTCCCACCGACCTTTGGGTTGATCTGCTCGAAGAAAGCGAATCCACCCTATGATGACGATCGTCCTCGAAAACGTCCCCAAGCGTCTGCGCGGCGAACTGACCCGCTGGCTGTTGGAGCCGTATCCCAACGTGTTCATCGGTCATGTCTCTGCCCGTGTGCGCGACTATCTTTGGGAAAAATGCAAAAAGGAGTGCAAGAACGGCGGCGTTGTCCAAGCCTGGAGCACGAATACCGAACAGCATTTCGCCCTGCGTATGGATGGCAACACCAAGCGCTCCGTGGTGGACATGGAAGGGTTGCAGTTGGTTTTCATACCAGAAAACACTGTCCCCACTCACTATACCAATCCCAACGAGGAAAGTTAAAACCGAAAATGACCCTAAAAACCTCTTTTTTTGCGGGTAAATAAGGGTATTCCCCACACACGTGGGGATGAACCGCTGTCAAGAGATTTATTAAATTCCAAAAAAACGTATTCCCCACACACGTGGGGATGAACCGCGGCGGTCAATTTGATGGATGACGAAATCCGCGTATTCCCCACACACGTGGGGATGAACCGGAAATAACATGCCAATTATTTTTGAAGAACACACGTATTCCCCACACACGTGGGGATGAACCGTTCTAATACTCCTCTTGCGCGGGAGTTGAAAGGTATTCCCCACACACGTGGGGATGAACCGGCGCAGGCAAGGCGTACGCGGACGGTCAAGAGGGTATTCCCCACACACGTGGGGATGAACCTATCAAATGGCACTGCTGGCAATTGGCTGAAAGAGTATTCCCCACACACGTGGGGATGAACCGCTGGATACCTAATAGATCACACGCCCGAATTGAGTATTCCCCACACACGTGGGGATGAACCGCCGAGCGCGACCGCGTGAATTACACCTATGACGTATTCCCCACACACGTGGGGATGAACCGCTGGATGAAATTTTCGAGAGATGAGAGTGATAGTATTCCCCACACACGTGGGGATGAACCGGAGTTGCACATATTTTGTGCAGTAAAACAATAAGTATTCCCCACACACGTGGGGATGAACCGCACTCGGGTCGTTGCCTGCCAGGGTCTTGATCGCGTATTCCCCACACACGTGGGGATGAACCGCCGTCGAATGCCAACTCGTTGGTTGAGTCGTCGTATTCCCCACACACGTGGGGATGAACCGAAAGGTAAAACAATGTCAAAGCTAAACAGAGAGCGTATTCCCCACACACGTGGGGATGAACCGTTATGCACAAATTCCCAAATGACAGATCCCGGAGTATTCCCCACACACGTGGGGATGAACCGGGCAGGCACTACGCCTATAACGATTACGATCAAGTATTCCCCACACACGTGGGGATGAACCGGGCGAAAGCGTAAGCAATGTCATCATCAGTTTCAGTATTCCCCACACACGTGGGGATGAACCGGGTTTTAGACCACCAATTTTGGACGAGTTTTTGAGTATTCCCCACACACGTGGGGATGAACCGGCACGTCTAAAACTGTGCAAAGACGGGACAGGCGTATTCCCCACACACGTGGGGATGAACCGTTGCGCCATGTATCGAGCCTGTGTATTCCGCATCGTATTCCCCACACACGTGGGGATGAACCGAGCAAAGCCTACCGACAACGAAAAGCAAAAAGGGTATTCCCCACACACGTGGGGATGAACCGTAGAGAACGTATTGCAAGCCGTATTGATAATCAAGTATTCCCCACACACGTGGGGATGAACCGTCACCCCATAGTTTCGACCAATCACGATTTGCGTATTCCCCACACACGTGGGGATGAACCGACATCATAGCCAGTAGGATGAAGATGATAAATATGTATTCCCCACACACGTGGGGATGAACCGTAAGATCGGGAATATCCCGTATATCGTCCTGTGTATTCCCCACACACGTGGGGATGAACCGTCCGTTCATTTGTGCTCCTTGTTTGTTATACCCGTATTCCCCACACACGTGGGGATGAACCGAATCCTGCTGTGTTTCCTGCCACAGTTCCCAAACGTATTCCCCACACACGTGGGGATGAACCGTGGGAAGTTGTCTGGCTTGTCCGACTGTCATGGTATTCCCCACACACGTGGGGATGAACCGTCCACGCAACTGCTGCGGCCTTGATTTTTTCAAGTATTCCCCACACACGTGGGGATGAACCGGCGCTGGCGCGCATCAAGAACACGCCGGTGCCGTATTCCCCACACACGTGGGGATGAACCGCGTTGGCGCTACAGTTTGCAACGGCGGCAGACCGTATTCCCCACACACGTGGGGATGAACCGGAGATGACCAAATGACTACAACAACTTGGAAAGTATTCCCCACACACGTGGGGATGAACCGATCACCGAGGGCGTCAAAGGCACGATGGGCGACAGTATTCCCCACACACGTGGGGATGAACCGAACGCGATGGGGAATTTCGACCCGGAGGCGTATGTATTCCCCACACACGTGGGGATGAACCGTGTCAGAGCAATCGCAACCGAAGACTGGGCGGAAGTATTCCCCACACACGTGGGGATGAACCGACCTTGAAGGTCGCCCGCAGTGGCCCTCGGAACACGTATTCCCCACACACGTGGGGATGAACCGGTCGAGCACGAGACCGCCGCAGACCTGCCCACGTATTCCCCACACACGTGGGGATGAACCGATCGGGGCGGCGGCAGTGTTGGTCGCCAACCGCGTATTCCCCACACACGTGGGGATGAACCGGACGGCATGCGTCGCTTTCGTATGCTCTACGAAGTATTCCCCACACACGTGGGGATGAACCGAAGTGTGGTATGCACCAGCAGTAGGTCAACCTGTATTCCCCACACACGTGGGGATGAACCGGTCGTGGCATGGCAGGGCGATGGAGTTGAAGACGTATTCCCCACACACGTGGGGATGAACCGGAATGTCTGGTTCGGGTGGCGCTCGCAGTGGGGTATTCCCCACACACGTGGGGATGAACCGAGACGGCGGGCCTATGACGATCACAAAACCAAGTATTCCCCACACACGTGGGGATGAACCGCCATCGACCGAATCGAATACCGGCCGAGTTACGTATTCCCCACACACGTGGGGATGAACCGACCGCTATGCTCGGAAACCTCGCCTTGAACATAGTATTCCCCACACACGTGGGGATGAACCGGAAGTCACTCAGCGACGAGTTTTACCTGCTCTCGTATTCCCCACACACGTGGGGATGAACCGGGCGAGGGCGCAGTCTCGCCCATGTTGGACACGCGTATTCCCCACACACGTGGGGATGAACCGACGATGGGGCCGAAGTTGCGTGGCGAGCTTAAGTATTCCCCACACACGTGGGGATGAACCGAATGAGACACACGCGACGCGAGGGTGTGGCACGTATTCCCCACACACGTGGGGATGAACCGGCATCTACGTAATATTGCCAGCCTTCTTCTGACGTATTCCCCACACACGTGGGGATGAATCGGGTGTTCAACGGGTCGTTCCGGCCGCGTTCTAGTATTCCCCACACACGTGGGGATGAACCGACGCGGGCCTGATCAAACTCAATGGGCACGGAGTATTCCCCACACACGTGGGGATGAACCGCGGGCACAGCCGTCAATACAAGCGGCAGTCAAGTATTCCCCACACACGTGGGGATGAACCGTTCAGCGCCGCGCTGCTACTGTGGGCGCATTTGTATTCCCCACACACGTGGGGATGAACCGGCCTTTACCACCGGTTGCTATCGAAGGTATGCGTATTCCCCACACACGTGGGGATGAACCGTGGACGCAAAACAGCATTGTGAGATACGGGTTCGTATTCCCCACACACGTGGGGATGAACCGTAGTGGTCATGTGTGTATCTCCTTGTGAGGTGGTATTCCCCACACACGTGGGATAAACTGCCTCATGAGCATAAAACCCATCGCCTCGAAATAAAAAGAAAAGTCCGGGCGTCCGGACTTTTCTCAAATTATGCGGTGGGTCCATGATGGCTGCCTCCATGTAGATGTTCGGTTCTGTTGGTTGTTCGTTCTCACTCAATTCATCGGCGGCGCTCTGCCTCGGTGATCGTTCGGAAGGAACGGCGGCACAGGTTGGGTTATATAGGTTGCTGGTTTCATGTCTCGCATCCTTTAGACTGCCAAGGGATATTTTTCGGGTTGAAGTTCTTCAGCGTTGTCACCTTCAGCGCTCCAGAGCACCTCGTTATCGGGGAAAAGTTGATCCATTCGATTGTCAATGAACCGCTTGTCAAGTTGTCGCTCTTCGCGTTCGCGCTGGCGGGCTTTTTGCGCGGCAAGTGAAGGCTGGCGATGATACTTGTGTACAACAACTGTCTGAGTTTGGCTGGGTTGGATGGTCTGCGCCTTGGCGTTCAGGATTTTGAACAGACCGATGGCAGAGGAGATGCCAGCAATAGCCAGCGCAATACCGAGAGCGATCATCACAGCTGTAAGTCCGAAGTTGACCGTGTCATACAAGCCTGCCTGGAAATTCGCCTTTTGGATGGAAGCGGCGGTTAGCGCGTTCAATTCCTGTTGCTGTTTGGCGGCTTCATAATTTGCCTGCTGTTGCATCTGGTTAACCTGGATTTCGGTTTGCGCCTGGAGAACCTGCAAGTCCAGTTCCGCTTTTTGGCGGTCAATATCCGTCGCCACATTCATCTCGTTGGCTGTTGCGGAGGCGATCTCACGGTTCAGCCACTTGGCGTCTTTGACGTTTGCGCCGAGGGCGAATGCCCCGAGCAAGACTATGATCGCCAGAAAGAAAAACCATTTTGCGCCTGATGAGTGTCCGTTTTGGTTATACATCGCGTGCTCCTTTCTTTTGAATGTGGCAAGTTTACGACCGCTTCTGAAAAGAGCGCTCACAGTCAACTCTTAGTTATCTCGTTTTTATCCACACTCTTTTCTCACAATTTTCTTGCATAAACGAAAGGCGGATTGGAGTAACTCCAATCCGCCAAAGAATGTGACTTGTATTTCGCCTGTGGGTTATCGGCTGTTTATATCTGCTTGAAGCAGTTGCAGTGCCTGCAACCTGACCAGTTCGGGGTAGATCGTCTTATACACACTGCAATACGGCGAAGAGACGTTCGATGCCCCTGTAACGTTCTTCGCGTGGATGGGACACCCGCCCGCGCACCAGTAGCGCCATTCGCAGGTGTTGCATCCGTTGCGGTGGTCAATGGGCGGGTTGGAGAAGTCGTCGAAACGCGGCGATTCCAGCATTTGCAGGGGAATCCCTGGCAGGTTATAGCCCGTCAGCATGTGACAGGGCAGGACGCTTCCATCCGTGTCAATGCTGAGGTAATTCCGCCCCGCGCCACAGACGTGCTGATGCGCCACGCCGAAGTTACTGCGGTCAATTAGCCCTTCCATGAAGTTGTAATCGGGCAGGTTTGCTTCAATGACCTGTAACGCCTCTTGCAGAGCGCGAGTCAACGACGCGTTGTCTGCCGCCAGGGTGTCGGTAAGATCATGCGGACGGTAAAAGTTCAAGTTCAGCATGAGACGATGTTCGAGCGCAAAAGAGACCAGCGCGGGGATTTCGTCCACATTCAGGCGCGTGATCGTGGTTATCAGGTAGGGTTTGAGTCCCGCCTCCAGCGCCAGCAGAACGGATTGGAAGACCCGCTCGAAGGTCGGGTTGCCGTTGCGGACGGGGCGCTGACGGTCATGTCCCTCGCCGAATCCATCCAGCGAAATGGAAAGGCGGAATCCCTCATCTTTGATGAATTGCAGTCGCTCATGATTAAGCAGAGTGGCATTGGTGATCAACACCTCGTTCAGCTTTAAGCCCGTTTCTTGCGCTCGGACTTTTGCCCGCTCGTGCAAGGCGGGGATCAAATCCCAATTCATGGTCGGTTCGCCGCCCGCGTATTTGAGTTTGACCTCGGGATGTCCGTGCGCTTCTGCCAACTCAAACAGGCGATCTACCGCCTGCAAGCCTGTTTCCAAACTCATGCGGCGCATATCTTTGCTGACGAAACAATGCGCGCAGGCGAGGTTGCAGGCGCGGGTGAGATACAGCCAGGATTCGAGAGGCGATGCGGCTTGATTAAAGTTTATTGCTTGGGGCTGGGCTGAGACTTCCCGTAAAAGTCCCGCTTCATAAAATTGCGCGATGGCGAGTTGCGCGTCGTAATAGTCAATGGAACTGGTTCGTGACCATTCAGCGGGATCGCGCGGCTGGGAGAAGAAATCGAGAATCTCCTGCGCGGGGGTGTTGAGGACGAAGAGCGGCGCCTTCGCGTTCGTTATTAGCGCGGCAGAATGATCGTCAAGAGATAAGGAATACCCCTGCCCAGAAGAGCGTACTAAAGTTTTACCTTTCAGTGACTGTTTGATCGAGAAGGCTTCTCCATCGCCGTCGCAGTCCATGCCGCGCTCCGCGGATAACTCTTGCAGATTTGGCGAAGCAGTGGAATATGAACAGGCACAATCGCCATCACATCCCCCGTCAAAATTGTGAACGGCGTGTTCGAACGGATGCGAAAACAAGATTTTTGGTTTCATGTGATGCCCCGGAACTGATAAGGAAAACCAACTCGATCGAACTGCACCATTATAGTCCAAACCATTCTGGATGCAAGAATGCAAAATCCCCGTTTAGTACCGGGGATTTTTAGAACGACAAAGATGTCTATATCGGTTAGTCGGCGAACCACAAGGCATGACCGCGCATTAAATTTTGAAGCGCTGATTGTTCCTTCCCTTTGACGATTTTTTCAGATTTCTCCGCCTTCAAAACATAGCCGCCAAACCTTTTCAACTCATCGGTGTCTAATTTAGCAAGCTCTTGTAAAAGCGTGCGACGCCCTTCCCGCAAGCCGCGATGATCATCGGCAAATGCTGTGCTGTATTTTAATCCCAGCATCGTACAGTGCGCTGCTTCTTCAAGAAGATCTTCTTTCTTTATTTTTTTCCACTTTGCCAACGCCACTATGCCGCGCCCCACAAAATACTTTCCGATCTGCGACCATAATTGAGAGTTTTCGCGCGCCTTTTCCTCATCAACGAATTTCCCATCTTTAAGCCAATAAGGTTTGAGAAGGAGGAGCAATTCGAACTCTTTAGCGGCTTGCTCCGCATATTCCATATCGTTGGCAAAATACCCCAGCCAGATGCGATTGCACATGGCATCCACCTGCCGATATTCGATTCCTTCCTTTTCCGCCTCGTTGGCGACCCACTTGAATTGTTGGTCTGCTTCCTCGAACCATGCTTTTTTCTTCGCCGGATCGCTCTCGACGCGGATACGGTCGCGATACAAACAGGCTTGTTCCAGTTTCGCATCGATTATGCGGGATGGTTCGTTAAGATTCCTTAAGGCGAACTTAATGGCATCTTCTGCCTCTCGCAGAAATTCTTCTTGATTGGAAGGTCCTTGCGCGGAGAAGGCGAAACGTCGGGTTGCCTCTGCCAGCGCCAGATTGCCAAACCCGATCCCACGGCGATAACCCACCGCGTTTGCAATTCTTACGGCAGATTGCGCATATTTACGCGCTTCCTCATAATCTCCTGTAGCGATAGAGCGCTGCGCCAGCGAACTGTGACTAAGCGCCGTTCGGGGACCGACTGCTAATTTATACCTGAGTTGTAAGCCATCCAACATGTTTTCGAGCGCGGGCAGGAATTCGCCGTTTTGCATTTGGGCGAAGCCCAGATCGTTGCGCAGAGTAGCTTCTTCATGGTTGAAGTGAATGGAACGGCTATAGTATAAACTCTGTTTGAAATCATTGATGGCGTCCTCGAATAAACCGTGAATTCTATGCAGGTACGCTCGCTGGCGATATGCCAGGCTGAGAACAACATGCTTGAACCATGTCAAACGGTCTTCTACATCCAGCGATTCCGTTGTGTGAATGACCTCGCCAAATAATTTTTCGGCGTTTTTGTGATCCGGTTGTTGCGCAAAGCCTAAGCCCATTGCCCGCCAGGTTTCCAGCAGGGCACGCAGAATAGCTTTTTGATCCTTTGAAAAATTTGAGATATCCTCGAGGCCCTTTTCAAGTATGGGAATATCCTCCAGATACGGTTGACCCATCGCCTCCTTAATCCAGACTTGATGAATCAATAGCAGTCCTTCGATGAATGGCTTCCAGAAGTTCCTATCCTCTAGGTGCAGCCACTCAATTAATTTCCATAGATTCTCGTCGGCAAGCGCTAGCCAAAAGTTGGTCAGCTCGATTTGTAGCGGTATCAATATCCCGTCATTGTTGCTGGTCGCGGCTTCGTGGCTGTAGCGATAATACATCTTCAACCCGGCAAGGATCGGGTCATCATCGAACCATTTTCGTTTATCTTTTTTCTCCACTTGATTGCGCAGGCGGTAGTAAATGAATTCGGTTTTCAACCGCTGGCGAATTTCTTCAACTCGTCGAATCTTCTTAATATATTCTTCCGAAGACGTATCGGATTGTTTGACATTATCGCGAGTTAAACCGGCGTAAATCTCTCGTAATTCTTCGGTCTTTTGCTCGATGGCGCGTTTGTAATATTCATAAATGGCTTGTACTGCTACTTGCTTCTCGCGGGCGTCGGCATCCCCAGAATACACATACTTTTCGAGAAGGTCATACATATCATCATGCAGATATACCCCGTCATCATCGGGAAATTCCTTCGCGAAGGACATTTGCTTGAGCGTTGCGAGCGCTTCTTTTGCCTCCTGAAGCGAAATACCCCGGATCCTTGCAAGTAACTCAACATTTATGCCCTTGCGCGCGCGGCCAGCGGCCGCAAGCGTCTCGCCCAGCTCAGGCTGGGAACGCAAATATTCGATGACTTTCTGCTCGAAATTCTGCGTTTGATAATTGGATAAATCCTTGAATGCCTGCGGATCGCGCATGCGCGATTCAAGGAAAATTGCCAGCAGGATTGGACGCCCCTGACTCAACGCATGAAGCTTTTGAACATCATCCTCTGCAAAGGTGACGGATTGACCCGTCTCATCCAACCAGTTCTTTGCCACCGCCGACAGGTATCTAGTGCTTTCTTCTGGGTTGAATAATCCCAATGGAATGGTTTGAATTTGTTGAAAGAGCGGGCTTGCTTCTGGGCGTCCCGCGAAAAGAATTACACCATTTTTCAGTTCGGTGATCCAGCTATTTAGCCAATTCCAAGCGGGGGCAAAACGCTTGCCTGTCGGATACACAAATTGTTCAGCGGTATCGAAAAGAAGCAATACGCCGATCTCAGCGCTCATCTTTTTAACGCCCTCGGCGCAGGTATCGAGCAGTTTTTGCAGTTGTGCATATATTTCTTTGCTATTTCCGCCCGCGCGCGCTTCATCCAGCTTCCTGCGCGCAGTGATGAAAGGGTTGAAATAATGTTCGTTGTCTGTGTTTTCGAAGGGTTTAAAAATGGCGTTTGCCAACCCTTCCGGTGAATGATGGCGAAAGTGATACAGGTCAATCAGATGCCTGGGCGCGCCTTCATATTTCGTTTCTTTGTGCGCCAGTTCGAGAATCCGTTTGAGTAGGCGCGTTTTGCCGATGCCGTACTCGCCGCTGAAAAAAGCAAGGTGAAATTTGCCATCCTGCAACCAGCCGCGCGCGTCGTTCAGGATGGATTCCCGTCCGACGAATTCTTCAAGTTCTTTGTAGGAAAAGTGTTCCGATACCATTGTGAGGGATCTCCCTGATCTATTAAGCGTAATGTGTCTTACCCGCGTTCAACTCGTTGAAAGTCTTTTTCGGTGAAGATAGCTCTGCTGGCATTTGTTGATACCATGCCTTGGCAGTGGGATATTCTTTTTGCAGCGTTTGGCTTATTTTTCGCAATTGTTCTATATAAGCCAAGCCTTGCTTCTTGCCAGCCAGCCACTTACGAATCGGATGGACAATGGATTGATTAAGTTGATAGCCTTTTCCTTCATAGCGCAATAGACCACTTTCCAACAACAAGGCAACGAATTCATTGGTTTTTGCCCGCCGATTGGAATAATCGGGATAGAGATACGTTTCCACATCTGGAATGCGGAAGGGAATGCCTACGAGCGCGAGTTTCTCGATTTCTGAGCGGGTTTCCAGATAGCGTTTTTCTTCTCTTTCGCTTTCTGGCAAGGTGTCTTGAAGCATGATGTCTATGGCTTCGCTGAGCGCTTCGGGTAAGGGTTTCGTTGATTCCGCCAGAACGCGCGCGGCGAGCGGATTACCGCCGCTAAGGTCCACAATGTCATCGTATTCGTCAGGTTTGCGTGCTGATTTTCCAAGCCCTCTCAGTTTTCCCAATTGGTCTTTAGTAGATTCAGGGTGAAATGGATGAAGTGAGATTATTTCAGCGTTTTGCAATTCGGGTCTCGACCATATCGGGCGTTTGCCTCGCCCCGATAGGACGAGAAAAACACGTTCGGAGGCGAGAATGGGCGCCAGAATATATTTTTCGATCTCTATGCGCGTTTCATCAGAACACTCGTAGATCGAATCAACTATCAGCACAGGGATGGTTTTCGAAGTGCGGTATGCCAGCCCGCGGGCGAAATAGTCCTTTTGAAAATCGCGGTCATCGGTTTTGATGGCTTCAACTTCCAAGTAGTCTGCTAAACGGTTCAATGTCTCTGGAATGTCTTCTTTTTGAAATGGGCGTTCAGAATTAAGCCAACAGCTTTTATTCGATTCGAATTCGAGAGCAGAATAAGGAAAAAGACTGATCAAGAAAGGGCGTAATTCTCTTTTTTCGTGCAAGCGCCTGTAAAGTTCGAATAAGAAAGTGGTTTTGCCGCCGCCGCGTTCTCCCTCAAAAATGAGAACACCCTTGTCTTTTTCTTTCAGGGTAGTATCAACATTCTTGAATTCTGAATCCCGATTTGTGAACTCGGCGGAATTGAACATCTTATATGACGGCAACATATGATGACTCCCTTGACAGAAATAAATCACCCGGCAAGATTTCCGTTCGGTTGGACTTGATAATATTGTGAAGCAATGCCTGGCATTGCAAGATCATCTGGCGAGGCAGTTTTTCTTTTCCCCCCAATTGGCGGGCAAGGCTTAACTCCACGTTACGGAGATCGGGCATGCTGATGGCATCCAGGCTGTCGAAGGCGCCGCGGCTGGCGACGAACACGCGGCGGCGGACAACTTGTGCCAGCAGGTTATCATCCCAAGTTAACGCGGCGGTTCGCAGTGCGCGGAAATTCGTCAGCGCGGGCACGTCGGAGATATCCATTGGGAGGAAGAATTTGAGGTAGATGTTGTTCTTTTCCCAGGAATCCAGCGCGCCTAACAGTGGTTCGACCCATGTCAGCAGCGCTTGTGGCGGTTGGGTCTCGATAAAACCATCCAAGCTATCTATGAGAACATGGAAGGATTTCACGCCAAAGGCATCATTGATCAGAGCAAAGCAATCTTCCAGGTCGAGGGAACTATTATAAGGAGGTACTTTTTCCAGATCGTTAGCCAGTTGATAATGGACGCGCTCCAGCCCGGGGATGCTGGAAAAGGCAGGGGTTCCGAGAGCCTGCTCAAGGTCCGAAAGGAAGCGCGAGTCTCGAAGAGTCTGTAGGTTGAAGTCCAGCCCAAAGGGAATATCCAACAAAAGTCTTTTTAATTTTTGTCTATCGCTTGGGCTTAAAGCAAAAAAAAGATCGGGGTAAGACGCCAGATACATGAACACAGCGCGCGCCAGAGACTGTCGGATGCCGTCGAAATGAAAATGAGATTCGGTTGAATAGTCCTGGGGAACATACGTGACGGGAAAACGGACGCCGCGGCTGTCCTTGTAAAAATTTGCCGCGTAGATTCTGAGCGCGCTCTTGCCGCCGCCTGGCTGGGCAAATACAGCAACAGGTTGATCCGATAGTACGCTCTGCACTGCTGGAGGAACGATCAGATATTCTTGTAGATGAGCATCTTTTGTACTGTCCAGATACTCGAACGGGTCAAATGCGAATCCGAAGGCGGCGAACCCTCTTGCGGCAGGTTCCATTACTATGATTTCCCTTTACAAAATTAGCGAAGATGCTTTATCTCAGGCCTGATTCCATGCCAGTTCAGGTCTTCGGCTTTGTAAATACACGAGGGACTCCTCTCAAAAATTTTGAGTCTTATCGATGTTAATATTACACTGCAAACTTAGAGGAATATCCAGTTTTTCTTGCAGTTATCTCACAGTTTTCTTACACTTCCATATGGAACAATTCCACGCCTTTACGATGATGAGTCACCAGATAAACTGGTTCATTAGGGTTGGGTTCGATTTTTTGTCTCACGCGCCAGAGCAGAGTATCAATTCTTTTGCGAAGCGTTTCTGGGGCAACCCATTCCTTCTCGTCTTTATCCGGTATTCCTTCCAATCCTTCCTGCGCGTAATAATAAATATTTTCCAGGGAGCAGATTTTACCTAAACGCGCGGCGAGGTACTCCAACAGACGGAACTCAGCGGCGGAGCTGAATGGGATCAGTTTTCTCCCAATCCAGACCTCCCGGCGTTCGAGATCGAGTCTGAGAGGTGCAGGTTTCTGACGAATGAATTCGCGTGTTTGAGAGGCATTCAACCGTTTGTCCTGCCGTTGAAATTCGGCAAGAAGCGGCGCGGTATATTGCAACCAGGCACGGGGCGAACTCCCGCCGTACTCTTTTAGCCAGGTCGCGAACTCTCCGCCTTCGCACAGTGTATTTAACGAAGTTGCCTTGGGTCCCAGCGCGCAGGTCAGGCGTTTCCCCAGCATGGCTTGTAACTCTTCCGCTGACCATACCAGATCTACTTCAGTGGTGCGATGGCGTTCTACGCCGCTGGCTTTATGCAGGATTCTCTTTAGCGATTCGGGGACGAAAAACTTGAAGGTGACGCCCTGCATATCGAAGAGAACCAGCGTAGATACGATCGCTTCCATTAACGCTTCTACCTGTTCACCCGTCTGACGTGACGCCCATCGTTCAAGCCCATCAATCATCAGCCACAACCGCTCATATTTAGCCGCTCGCAGAACCATGAACAACAGCCCCACCTGATCTTTCAGCCCTGTCTGGGTTGTGATCACTGGGGGAAGGGATTGTTTCAGCAGGTTCAAGTACCACTCAGAATCGTCTTTCGAGATGCGCGATTCATTTTGGATGTAAAACTCGGCCGCAAAGGGAAGATAATTTTGCAGGAACCATTGCAGGGCGGAGGCAATATGCACTGAAGGTTCGCCCAGCCGCTGAGGCAGTTTGCCCTCCAGGATCAAAACCTCCATGCAGGCGCGCAAAGCCTGTTTGATGCCTTGCCGTGCAAGCGCCGTGCCTCTGGCAGGATCTTCGATATCCGGCTCGGGCATCCAAAGCGCAATGAATGTTTTTTCTTCCGCCTGCTTTGTTAACTTCAAACGCATTGCCGTTTTGCCGCTCCCTGTTTCACCGTACAGGATGGTCGAATGTTCCTCCTGGAGACGCTCGAAGGCGGGCAGGGACACGAACACGTCACCCAGCCAGGGTTCGTGTTCCGCCTTAAGCGTTGTGAACAGGGATTCGACAGATGGAACGTTTTTCATTTGATGGCAATCAGGTCTTCAATGTGTAAGTACTCATAATCTTTTTCATCAGGCGAGTGGTTTTCCACGTGTTGCAAAAGTAATTTTTGTCCTAATCTTATCATCTTGCCGGGCGAGCCAGCGGCTTTATGAGCGAGGATATTCTCGGCGGGTTCTTCGTTGTGAGGGGTAAATAGAAAATTAAATGCATCAACCTTGTTTTGAGAACATATCCTTATTCTATTATTGCATTGCGTAACCAGGCTGTCTTGTAAGACGAGCAACTGGTTCTTATTGCCTATCTGAAAGTGAGCCTGCTGGCTGTCATGGACGCTCAGCCAGTCGGATTCTTCGCCAAGTTTCTCGTGCAGGCTGGTAGATATTTGACTGTCCACATGCGGATTAAGATCAATGGTTGAAATCAGGAATAGAGTACGCTGTTCGGGCAATGGGCTCAATCTAATAAGAGCGTTGACTTCTTCCGTCCGAAGATCGTCCGAATCAATAGCAGTTAACCATTCCTTTATTTTCGAGGAAAAGATGGTTTGATTTTTTACCTCTTCTGAGAATCCGCTATATCTTGCAATCTTATTGACTGTGATCGACGGAGAATGATCGTGCCAGCGAAGCAGGCGTCCTGCCAGATTGCGTTGTGCATCTTTCAACGAGTAAAAGAATGTCTGCGTTTCTGCCAATGACCATATCCATTGCTCTGCCAGCGCGTGGAGATATAGTTTACGAGGCTGATCCATGCCCTGATTCTCGATCAGACTTGGGGCGATAGCGACAAAAAACACTTCATCCTTGATTTTGATGGGTAAAGATTTGCAATATTCGAACAACGCCGCGCCGGCGTCCCACGAATTTGTAAATTCAAAGATTGTATTCTGAAGATTAGATGGCGGCAACGTAAAGCCCGGCGCTACCGAGTCTATTAAGAGTAGTTTATCCGGAACGGAATAAAACGGGCTTTCAGCGTCTGCAAAGGGAGAGTAATCCAGTTCCCGAGCCTTCAGCCAAGCGGTCAATCTATCTTCATAAGTATGAGATTTTGCATAAAAAGCAAATTGCTTTTGCATAGGGAAACTTTCCGTGTCAGGAAACCCCAATTCATTTCTGAGATCACGAATTTGATCTGGAAACTTACCCGCATATTCGGCAACAGTTTTATTCTTGAGATCTCCCGGAAAGGCGCTTGCGATCTGTTTGGCAACAACAATACTAGCGGGATATTCATTGAGCATCGAAAGGAGTGAGAGAGGGGCGTTCTCATCCTGTACAAGAGCAGATTGCAGTTGCTTCAATACAGGAATCGGCTTTTCTTTTTCGTCCTCGAATGTCCTTACGCACAACTGGAGGCAGAGATCAACGTCATTAATGATTTCTGCTATTGTTTTATCTGACAATCCTACCCACAGCTTTTCTTCAAAGGGAGAAGAATATTTCCTGTGAAATTGTTCCTTCAATCCCGGATCCCATTCATTCCAGTCGGTGGTCAAACTCAGGTGTTTTTCCACCATCTTTGAGAAATCACTTTTTGCATCAGTATCGAAGTTGTCTATGGCTTGTTTGACTTGCTCCGCTTTCTGCCGTTTTTTTTCTTCCTCCAATTGTTTGACCCCCACAAATATAGCTGTGATTAGCGAGATAATCGTGCCGCCCGTTGCTAGAAAATTCTTTTCCCAATTGCGGATTTGGGTATCGCGCTTGCTTTCGACGATTAACTCCCAGTCCTTGGTATCCAAGGAGGCGCCACCGGAGCTCAGGTATAGTTGAACGGTTTGAGAATCTATGTCAAGCAGCTGTGACGGTTGCACTAATAGTGTGATTGCGGTTGTTGTTCTATCGAATTTGAGCGTCAGCTGTTCACTCCATTCCAGCGGCGCATCCGATGATGGCTTGACGGCAAAAAGAAGTCCGTTTCCAGAAATTGTTACCTTTGCGCAACCCGATAAGTCCGTTGTCCATAAGCTGATTTCAGATGGTTCGGTAGTGTCAAAAAGAATTTGGGATGGATACTCCGCATGAAGTTGAAAAGCGCTTGATGACGCTGACTTAAAAACGCTTTTTTCTAAACTTGATGTGGCAATCGTTGACTGCGCCCATGAAACATTGAACAAAAACAGTAAGATGATAACTGTGGGTGCAATGATCCAGCGGTAATTCCTCCAGATCTCCCCATGCGGTCGGCGCCAAAAGGCGAAAAGAACTAGAATAGACCAAACTGCCACAATCAGGACATTTGTCCAGAGTAGATTTACATCGTAGCCAAAAAGCCAGAAGAAAAGGAACAGTAGAATTGCCGCCAGGAGAGGCGACGCTAATATCTGCCAGGCGTACCCCGATGGTAAATGATTTCCCCCGCCGGGTTTATCGTTTTGCTCCGTATTCATGGCGCCAACCCTTGTTTTGCAGTCTGTGAATGAGGAACGATGGGTGGATTATACAACAAGGCTTATATCCTTTCATCGGCTTTTATAGACTCGCAATGATCGCACTATACCAATGAAAATGAGCGGCGTATTTTCATTTTTCTGACCGATTTCTCACTTTTTCCTTTGGCGGCTCAACTTTGTCAAAAGCGTTTTTAAGAAAGTGCTCAAATATCCTCAACGCTTGACGAGGATGATACTTTGTTATATTATCCACGCACCTGCACATTTATGTGCAGGGGATTATCAAAGTGATAATCAATCCAAAATACCGCCATATATAGGCAAGAGTGTTGAAAAAGGCAGAGTTTCACATACATCTATGGGCAAAAATTATTGCCCATTGTGTGTCTAACTCATAAGCCCTTGGTCGTGGGTCCAAATCCCACCCTCGCCACTTCAACCCGCTCCGCGCGGGTTTTATTTTTGAAAGGACGAACATGGAAGATCAAACTGTGCAGAAGAATCGGGTCGTTTCGATGGAATACACTTTGTGGGTGGATAATGAGGTCATGGATAGTTCGGATGGCGTTGGGCCGCTGGAGTTCCTGACCGGGTACGGCAACATTATTTCGGGCCTCGAGCGCGAGATGATCGGCATGAAGCTTGACGAAAGCAAGGAAGTGCAGATCGCGCCGGCCGACGCTTATGGCGAATACGACCAGGAAGCGTTTATGGATGTACCGCGCACTGAGTTTCCCGCCGATATGGAGGTGGAACAGAACCTCGAGTTAAGTGTCACCGACGAAGACGGGCACAGCCGCTATGCGCGCGTCGAAATTGTGACGGAGGATCTGGTGCGCCTGAACTTCAATCATCCGCTGGCAGGCAAGGACTTAAAGTTCAAAGTTAAAGTGGTGGGGTTGCGCGAACCGACCGGTGAAGAACTGGATCACGGCCATGTTCATGTGGGCGGCGGGCATCATCATTAAAAAGAAAACGTCCTGTCTCGTACGAGACAGGACGTTTTGCTTAATCGGTTGTGGCTGGGATCGTTTGAATCTCCTCGGGGGGCGAAACAAACCGCTTCTGAGTCCCGAGGCGCAGATGCAACAAGTAAAAGAAGAAAGCCGCCACTGCGCATAAAATCCCGCCGATGTACCAGAGCAGGTTGGGATTGAAGTTGTCCAATACATAACCAGCCGCGGCGGGCCCAAGCGTGGAAGGCAGTGCCCATGAAAGCCCATAGACGGCCATGTAACGCCCGCGCATATCTTCGGGCGCGAAGTTGGCGGCCAATGCCTGGCTGGTGGGAACGACGATCATTTCGCCGGTTGTGATGACTACGATGGCGGTCACGAAGAGATAGTAGGCGGAGACGAATCCGAACATCCCGAACCCGATCATGTAAAACAGCGTTCCAAAGGCCATCATCAGAAACGGCGGGCGGGACTTGATAAGGCGCGAAACCCAGAATTGGAACAGCACCACCACGATCGCGCTGGATGTCAGCAAAAAGCCATAACCTTGTGTGCCTACATCATGATAGTCGCGTAGAAAGACGGATAGAGAGCTATAGGCCTGCTGATACACGACCAGCATGAGAATGGATGCGAGCAGAAAAGCCATGAAAGCCAGGTCGCGCACCACCTGCCTGTAGCCAATGAAAGTATGAAGCACGCTTTGGGGTTTTGATGTCTCGTGTGCTTCAGGCATGGTTTCGGGGATGAGCCGATAGAAGAAGGCCGCTACGATACAGCTGACGACTGAGTCGATCACGAACAGCGCAAAGAATGACTGGTTTGCTACCAGCCCGCCGATGGTCGGCCCGATGATCCAGGCCAGGTTGCCGGCCACACGTAGTACACCGAAGCCCTCCTGTCGTTGTTCTTCGGGCAGGATGTCGGCCACCATGGCATTTTGCGCCGGGCCTGCAATATTGGATAAACTGCCGATCAGCACCGCCAGCGGATATAAGACTCTCAGGTCGTTTACAAATCCCAGCGTGAGTGTACTGAGCGCGCTAAACACAAGACCAAAGATGATCAAATTTTTTCGGCCAAGTTTATCGGTCAGCGCGCCGCCCACCATGCCGCCCAGCAATCCGAAGAGCGAGAACAATCCAAGGACGATGCCCGCCTCGGTCATTCCCACATTGAATTTTTTAGTGATGTAAAGGGCGAAAAATGGGAACAGCAGTGTGCTTCCGATACCGTCAATGAAGGAGGCTACAACCACCAGCCAAAAGCGGGACGGAAATTCTCGAAAAAGCTGATTGAACTTTGAGAACATTTTACCTCTAAGAGAGAAGTCAATTATAGCACAAATGTTCAGCTGGTGGAAGGGAAATAACGTCTCTTTCCGGACCTAGTGCTGGCCCAGCGTTCCTAATATTCGTACCCGCCGCTCGAGCGCGCTAAAGGCGCGTGAACCGAGGTATAGCAGTGCCACCATGAAGATCAGCAGTAAGGCGATCTCCCATTTCAGCGGGATCAGCGTCCGTGACTTGATCAGGAGGCCGCGCACCGCGTCCATGCCGTAGGTGAGGGGCAGGGCCAGCGCGATGGGCAATAACCATTTTGGCAGTACAGTGACCGGGAAATCGGCGCCGGAAAAGATCTGCACGAGAAAAGCGCTCATGTCCACCAGCGTGTTGGCTTCACGGATGATCATCACCAGCGCGGCGAAGCCAAAGCCGAATCCGTACAGTCCGATCAGCATGGGCAGGGCCACCAGGATCGCGGCGGCCACGTCGCCGGTCGGATGAAAACCGAAGACCAGCGCGCAGACGATCAGCAAGCCTGCCGAAGTGAGGGCTGTGACACATAAGTTGGTTAGTGAATGTCCCACCAGAATCAGCAGGCGCGGGATGGGCGTCAGCCAGTTGGATTCCATTACGCCCGCGTCCATGTCATTTTTCATCGCGTAGCCCATGCCCCAAAAGACCGCGTTGATGAAATTGCCCAATACCGCGCCGAGGATGATGAACGACATGAAATCGGGTGTGCCGCTGTATTGGGCAAAGCCGGCGGCCTGGCCGTTGACGCTGAATGCTTTGCCCATGAAGTAAACCGGCGCCAGCCAAATCGCCGGCTGGAAGACGGTCGAAAGCGCGTTCAGCGGATAGCGCCAATATTGCTTCCAATCTTTTTTGGCGATGGCATATACCGCGCGCAAATGCGAGAAAAATGTGGGTTTGGGTAAGGCTTGGGTCATTTGAACCTCATATGAAGCTGTTTGGTACCAACAATGCGTTCCACGATCAATATTGACCGATCGCGCCGGTTTGACGGGCGCGGCGTTCCATCCAGTTGAAAACCAGATAGCCAACCATCAGCCAGAAGATGCCGAATAAAACCAAGGCGTGAAGATCGCCCCTGATGGCGGACAGGCCGCCGGTCGAGAGTGAAGCGGAACGGATGGCGTGGATGATATACGTTTGCGGCAGCCACTTCGACACGGCTTGCATCCATCCGGGCAGGATCGAAATCGGATAGGTGATTCCGCAGAAGATCATCACGATACCGCGCGCGAGAAATACAAAGGCATTGGCTTCTTTGGCGGTGATCACGAGACTGGCAAAGGCCATGCCCAATCCGTACACAGATGGAACGGCCGCGAGGAACGCCAGGAGAGTCAGCCACAAACTGCCCTGGAAGCGCACGCCGAAGAAAAGCGTGAACTCCACGGCTGAAATGACCAGAAGCATGATGATGGAAAGAAGCTGTGGCGCGCTGGAACCCAGTAAATAGGCGAAGCGCCAGGTGGGTGACAGCCAGTTTGATTCGAGAGTGCCGCGCAATTGTTCGTTGCGTAAAGCAAAGCCCACCTGCCACAACACCACATTCTGCCACATCCAAACCATGGTGCCGATGGCAATGTAGCCCATGAAATCATGTACGCCGGTTGTGGATTGAAATTGCGTCAGGCCACTGCCGTCGCGGCCGGAGAGGGCCTTGGCGGTGAGCACATAGGAAAGCGGAAAAATGACCGGCCAGATGAAAAGCGCCAGATACCAGCTTGGATAGCGCACGAAGATCAGCCATTCGCGGCGCACAATAGCCCACAAGGCGCGCAACGCGGATGGTAAACCGGGTTGACCCAGCGAACGAGTGAGTACGGTCGTTTCGGAACTCATGCCTGCCTCCGTTAATCGCGCAGAGCCTTGCCCGTGAGATGAATGAACACGTCTTCGAGCGACGGCTTGACCACGTTCATGTTGACCAGCCGCGTCCCGTTCCCGCTGATATATTCCACGATGCGCGGCAGGACCGTGCGGCTGTTGTCCGATTGAAGGTTTACTTCCCACAAATCGGCTTCGTTTTGTTGACGGGCGTTAAGATGATCCACGCCGGAAACTGCGCGCAATTTATCGGCAATTTCTGTGTGCCAGCCGGTCACTTCGAGGCGGATGATTTCTTTTTGGTGGATGCGTTGTTTGAGTCCTTGCGGCGTATCCAGCGCAATGACTTTGCCCTGGTCGATGATGCCGATGCGGTCGGAGAGCTGGTCGGCCTCTTCCATATAATGTGTGGTGAGCAATATCGTGTGGCCTTCCTGTTTGAGTTCGCTGATCAACTCTCTTAAACGGCGCGCCGCTTGCGGGTCGAGGCCCAGAGTCGGTTCGTCGAGCAGGAGGATCGGCGGCCGCGCCAGCAACGCTTTGGCGATTGCCACGCGCTGTTTCATGCCGGTCGAGTATTTTTCCACCAGTTCACTGGCGCGCTCTTTCAATTCCATGCGTGCGATCAATTCATCCACGCGCTTTTTGGCGGTTGCCGGCGGAATGTGATACAGCGCGGCAAAATATTCGAGGTTCTCCCGCCCGGTTAATTTCCAATAAATACTGCGTTCGCCTGCCAGCACGGTGCCGAGACTGCGCCGCACCTCGTTGGCTTGTTTGACGATATCGAAGCCGTTGACGCGCGCACTTCCACTGGTTGGCTCGAGCAATGTGCACAGCATGCGTATAGTCGTAGATTTGCCCGCGCCGTTTGGGCCGAGCAAGCCAAATATCTCGCCGCGTTCGATTTGCAGATCTACGCCGTTCACCGCAGTGAACGTGGATTTTGGCTCGCGTTTTCCGAACGGCCAAATACTGCGTTTTGACCTTTGGGACGACTCACGGAGGGCAGGGACGGTTTCTTCCTTCTTTTCGTTTCCACTGCCGCGGCGGGCAGGAAATTTTTTAACCAATTGCCTGGCTTGGATGGCAAAATCTGACATGGGAATCTCCTCTGACCTTGAATAAATTGAACCGACTATCAATTTCCTTGAATTATTACCTCAAATTATTTTTCAATTCTACAGCTTAATTTTATGATTGTCAATACTATTTTTAATAAAATCAATAAAAAATCCGCCGAAAGGCGGATTTTTTGAATTTTTCTTTAGTTTTGAGCCGGCCATGGAATTTCGGCTGGTCCGGCGAACCCATGCTTTTCCTGTACCCAAACCCTGCCGTGCGAAGGCCGGTTACAGCCGGCTTCATCCACGAAGCTGATTGAGAGATCGTTTGTGGCTAACGGATCGAAAATCAGCCTGCCGGCCTCGCACCGCCAAACCTCAACAATGTAGTGCTGCATGTTTTCGTCTTCTTCATCGCCTGCCCGCAGGGGAATGTCGTACCATTCGACAGTCACTATGTTTCCTTTACGCGTGGCGCTACGAATAGTTGTTGGCGGATAGTAAGGCGATTTGGGCAATTTGGCTTCACCCGGATAGACGACCTTTAACGCCTGCGGGTCGCCCTGGATGGCGAGGAATTTGGCGTTGACCCAGCATTTGTTTTTTCCATCCACCCAAACCCAGTTGTTGCCGTCTGCTCTGCCGATCAACTTGATGTTGGCTCCGCCGCGCAATCCGTAAAGATATAAATAGTCCGCGCCCGGCCCATAACGGCAACTCAACAACTCGGCAGTCACGGTAGCTTTGAGACTATCCACAACCGGAATCGGAGAAGGGACGATCGTTTCGATGGGCGAAACAGGACTCGGAGTAAATGTTTCGATGGGTGAAAAAGTGCTCGTCGAAACGATTGTGCTGGTCAGCGTCGAAGCCGGCGGGATAGTTGGGCGGGCGGGAGCTGGCGTGAATAAGTTGCAAGCCATCAAAACCGCGATAAATACGGCGAAGAAAAAGATTCGTTTAAGCATGATTCCTTCACAAATTAACACTAAGCAGGGATATAAAACAGAGTTTGCAATATAGAGCCTTGTTGCGCATCGGGAAGCCGGTGATCGAGCGCGGCTTCGATCTCTCTTTGCATAATTTCGAAAGGCTGGGCGCCCTCCACCATTTTCCCGTTGATTAAAAACGTGGGCGTCACGCGCACCTTGTTCGACCTGGCGCTTTCCACGTCGCGCTCCACGCGGGCTTTGTTGAGTCCAAGTATAAGACATTGATCGAAAGTCGTTTCATTCAACCCAACGAGGCGGGCAAATTGATGAAGATGTTCATCGGAGAAATCACCCACGTTTTCCCCTGTCCAATTTGAAAACAACGTATCGTGATATTCCCAAAACTTGCCCTGGTCGGCCGCGCAATACGCGGCCTCAGCGGCCGCCGCCGACTCGGGCCCGATGAACGCGCCCATCGAACGATATTCGAAAAATACTTTGCCGGTCTTCACATATGTTTCGATGATCTTCGGTTCAGTTAACTGCCAGAAACGCAGACAGTACGGACATTGAAAATCGCCATATTCGATGATTCTGACCGGCGCGTTCGGGTCGCCCATGGTGTTATCTTTCACGGTCACACCGGACCTTATGTCCGGTTCCGTTATATGCGCGCTGGGTGTGGCAACGAATCTTTTCGCGATGTCCCTGCCCGCAGGGAAAAGAATCAGCAGACCCAACGCTCCCGCCGCGAACAGGCAGACGAATACTCCACAGCCGGCCAGAATCCACCGCGTGAACGAGGGACGCGGTTTGTCATTCTGAAGCTCCGTAGTTGGTTGGATATTATTTTCGGTCATCGTGAATCCAGTAAAAGTTTAGATCGCCGCAGGGAGCGGTTCCCGCTTGCTTGAAGCAACGAAGAACAAAGCCAATCCGTTGAAAACGAGATCGATCAGGATGATGATCATCATGGCGTTCGGCCCGATCAACGTAAACGCCTGGCCGATCAACCACGGTAACAGCATCCCTCCCAGACTCGAACCGACCAGGAACCAACTAGTGACGGTTCCAGTCACGCGTAAACTTTCGCCCGCCAGAATCAGAATGGTTGGGAAGATGGACGCCATCGAAAGTCCGAGCAGGATACTGCCGAGCCAGAGCACGGTCGCCGAGCCGCGTCCGATGAGGATCAAGCTCAGGCTGGCGAAACAGCCCACAAAATCCAAGAGTAGAATCGCACGCGATTTGACGCGGGTGGAAACCCAGATTCCGAGCAAGCGCCCAAGTGTGAACGATCCCCAAAAAGCGGAGGTCAGGTACGCGGCTGAGATCGAATCGGCCAGGTTCAATTTGACCGCGTACGTGTAGATCCAGCTGGAAAATCCTACTTCACTACCCACATAAAGCACGAAAGCAGTGACGATCAACATGACGGGAAGAAACGGAACGTGTACGTTTTCCTTTTGTGCCGCGTGGATGGGAGCAGGCGACTCCGGCAGGACCCAGATCCAAACCGCAACGGGAAGCGCCAATATGGAAATGATCCAAAAGGCCCAATGGATTTCATGGGTGAGCCGCATCGCTTGCGCCAGCAGAACGGGCGCGAGAAAGGAACCAACGCCGAAGAAGAAGTGCAGGCCGTTCATGAACGGACCGACCTTTTCACCGTGAACCCATTGCAGTAACGTGTTACAGCCCACATCCAGCGCGCCTTTGCTGAAGCCGGCAATAAAGGCGGCGAGCAGTAAAAGCCAAAGCGCAGATGCGATTGGAATCACTGCTGAGGCCGCCGCGATGATCACCATGAGAACCGACATGAAGCGATGACCGGGAAAGCGGTCATAGGTCCAGCCGCCAAGCAGGGAGCCGAGGAAGTAACCGAGGGAGCCGAATACAAATAACAGGCTGATCTGGTCGAGCGCGCTATGAGTGTGCCGCGCCAGCGTGGGCAGGCTGGGTCCATCCACAGCGGTGGATAGACCCAGAATGATGAAACTTAAATAGTAGGCCGCGGTAAGGAGCAGGGAGCGGGGGTTCGAAGATTTTATGAGTGACGACATGCAGTTTTCCGAAGAGAGATGAAAGGGATTATAGTGGAAATTACTCCCGCGCCATCACCAGCGTCGTTGGATTCAATGGAAATTGCAGGGAACTATTAACGCTTGCAACCACAGGCATTATCAACGCCGTGTGTCCGCCGAGAATCCCGGCGTTGCTGTCCCATTGAACGAAATGGAGAGGTTGTAATTTCCGTCAGGAAGTTTTTACCCGATTCGGGTCCACGACGGGCGCGAACCACGCGGATTTCAAGTCAGTGACCCAGGCCACTTCATCCTGGCTGTAATCTGCGCCGCCCGGCTTGCGATGCACAGTTCCATGTTCGAGAAGCCATTGTTCATAATCGTTTTTCGGTGCCACGCCCAGCGCGGCAATAGTGTTGGGAAAGGGCGGCGCGTACATTCTTCCAAGGAAGGATTGCGAGCCGAATTGCATGGCCAAAACACTCTCGGCGCGGTGACCGAAATCATGCACCATCTCGCGCACATCGCGCTGGTAGTTATAGCCCATCATCACGAAGCGCGTGCAGTTCTGTTCGATGGCGGGAGCGTTACACCAGAACGCGCCTTTGCCAACCATGCGGCTTTCGAAGAATCCGAAATACGGCCCGCCGAACATCCATACTTCGTTGATGGTTTTATTTTTCACCTGGGCGATTAAGTTGTAGTCCTGCATGATCTTTCCGTAGTCGGCCATGCTGTAATTGCCGTGAGCGTCGCGCAGAGCGGATTTGTCGTCCGCCATGGCCTGAGTCCAGCTGGCGTCGTCATATTGGCGGCCGTCCTGCAAAACCGGATACTCCGGGACTTCCAACTTTTGCACAACCGTATAAGTTATTTTGCTCAAGCTGGCGGTTCGTATGGCGGCGATATAACCTTCGATCAAATCATCGGTTTTGTTCCAATTGGCCGGGATGGCGGCCGGGCGGAAATCGATCACTAGAACTTTCGGAGCGAGAATCAGTGTGAGTTTTCGTCTGAAATTCAGCATGTCTATGCTCCTGTCAACATTAATTGAAAGCGCCGGGTAATTCTAGCACTCTCCGGCGGAGAGGGAGAATCAATCCGGCTACATGGCTTCGATCTGACCATCTACCAAACTCAGTTTTTCGAACCAATTGAACAGAAGATAACCGACGAGAATATAGGCGAGGCCCACCAACAACTCACTGAAGAAAAGGGATTGAATGGCCACCCAGTTCGCGCCGTTCATCGCCAGGCGCGCGGCTTCGATACCGCGCGTCAATGGCAGGCTGTATGAGATCGTTTGCAGGGCAGTGGGCAGAATATTGACCGGGAAATTCACGCCGCTGAAAATATATAACGCAATCGTGACCATGGTGGTGATCGTCCAGGCTTCGCGCGTGCGCAGGGAGAGACTGCCGAGGATCAACCCCATGCCGCAGGAGGTGAAGGAGAGCAGTAAAATGCACAACAGAGTCAGTGGGAGATTGGCGCGGGTCAAGTCCACATGGAAGAAGAACGCGCCGAGCAGTAACGCCGCGAGAGTGGATAGTAACCCGTCAATAATGTGGACCAATGACCGGCCCAGGAAGAGCGGTCCGCGCGCCGCGGGGCTGGCGATCAGGTAGGGCAGAGTCCTGAAATCGCGTTCGCCGCTGATCGTCATGGAAACGCCGGATACGCCGTTTGTGGCGGGCAATAATAAAATATTTCCGATCACAATGTATAACGGGTCTTTCAACCCGGCCAGCCGTCCCATAAAAAGAAAGAGCAGCATTTGCGCCAGCGGGAAGACCAGTTTGGCCGAGATATATGGCACAAAACTTTGCCAGGCATACAGCGCGCGGTACGAATACCAGGCGCTGACCAGATACAAGCGGAGGTTGCTGTATAACTTTTCCATCATACCGAACTCAACTCACCGCTGACGCGAATCATATCATGCACTTTTTTCGACATGAGATATGTAGCCAGTAGATACACAAACGAGACTGTCAGGGCGATGGCCCAGTTCAGCCAAAGGTCCGAAAACTGCAGTTGAATCTGAAACGAGGAGTTCAAACCGGTGACTCCCCAGCGAATAGGCAGGCTATTCGAAAGCCATAAGATCGAACGCGGCAGATAATCAATGGGGAACATGAACGCCGCCAAGATCGAGACTGGCAGTTCGAGATAGTTAATGAGGAAGCCGGTCACGCGCGACCAGACGCGGAAATGTGCCAGGAAAATTCCCATGCACCAAAAACTGAACAGCAGAATGAGGAGCGATATGAGAATAAACGGGATGTTGCTTTGCGGGATGTCGAAATGAAAAAACAACAGCGCGGCGGCAAAGGACAATACCATCGAGATCGAACCGGTTAGAACGTTGGTGAAGGTTTTGACGGCCAGCACTTCCGTGAGAGAGGTTGGGCTTCCAACGATCAATTCAAGCGTGCCTTCGCGGCGGTCGGTGCTGATATCGTAGAATGAAGTGAAGATCAAACTGCTCCACAGGCCCATGATGCCGCCGCCGATGATGACGTGCACCAGATCGGGCACGGATTTCCCGGCCATGCGCGCCAGTAAATATCCAACCATGCTGAACACTGCGGGTTGAAAGACCAGTAATCCGAAGGAGAAAAATGATAACGCCCGCATGCGAAACTGGACGTTCATCTGCCGCCAGACGAACGAGAGCGCGCTATGCCTGGCCTTCTTTGATGATCTGAACATACACATCTTCCAATGTGGCGTTATGGACTTCGATATTCGTAATTATTTTGCGTTCCAGGAGCGGGGAGAGCGCGTCCAAAACCTGCGATGGATTGCGCGTGTGCAATGAGATCGTTTCTCCCGCGTGATGGATCGAGACGCTGTCGAGATTTAAAGTACGCAGTTCGTTTTCCAGCGCAGGCGGGTCGGCTTTATTTTGGATGACCACCACACTGTCCCCCGAAGAACGGCTTTTCAATCCGGCGGGCGTATCCAGCGCGGCCACTTGCCCATGGTTGATGACCGCGATGCGGTCGCAGAGTTCCTCCATTTCGAACATGTAATGGCTGGTGAGCAGGATGGTGGTGCCCCGCTTCTTTAAGTCCTTGACGAGTTGCCTGATCTCGCGCGCCCCCACCGGATCGATGCCGACGGTGGGTTCGTCGAGGAAGATTAAATCGGGGTTGTGGAGCATGGCGCGCGCCAAGTGTAAACGTTGTTGCATGCCGTTGGAATAGGTCTCGACGCGGTCATTCTCCCTGCCGGTGAGGCCGACGAGTTCGAGCAGTTCTTTAATTCGCCTGGAAATGGTATCGGGATCGAGTTTGTATAGTTCCGCAAAATATTTGAGATTATCGAGCGCACTAAGACGCCCGTAGAGGCCCTTATTGCCGCCGAAGGTGAATCCGATTCGAGGTCGGATTCGATGCGTATCTTTGACGATGTCCAGCCCAAAGATGCTGGCCGTCCCGCTGGTGGGGAGCAACAACGTGGATAACATCTTGACTGTGGTGGTTTTCCCCGCGCCGTTCGGGCCAACCATGCCGAATAATTCGCCCCTGCCGATGGAGAAGGAAATCTCTTCCACCGCGGTGATGGGATGACGTTTCTGCCTCCAGAAGCCTTGAATCGAATAATAGACTTTGTGAAGACGTTTTACCTCGACCGCAATTTGATCGTTGTGATCCATGAGTGGTTTTCCGCCGCGTACGATTAATTATAAGGGATATTTCAAGATAGATTTGCATTGTTGCAAACACATTCAAGATGCAAAATATCTTCAATGCCCTGCTGTGACAGTGAAAAACGATGCTTGTGGCAATGCGTGAGGTTTTCGGGAGACTGATTCGTGATTTCCTGACGGGAAAGTGCAATGTTGACATCTGTTTCTTCTTCTGCTAAACTTAAGTTGTCAGACAACTAAGCGATAGACAACTTTCCCTAAAATGAGCACACTTCTCATTAAGAATGCCTACCTCGTTACCATGGACGACCACCAACGCGAACTGCGCGGCGGTGGTCTTTTTGTACGCGATGGCTTTATTGAACAGGTTGGCGGCGCCGATGAACTTCCGGGAACTGCCGATGAAGTGCTCGATCTCACAGGGCATATCGTCCTGCCCGGCCTTGTCAACACGCATCATCACTTCTATCAAACTCTCACGCGCGTCGTGCCGCCCGCGCAGGATTCCAATCTCTTCAACTGGCTCAAAACGCTCTATCCCATTTGGGCGCGCATGAACTCCGAGGATATTTTCATCTCGGCTCAGACCGCGCTCTCCGAACTGGCCCTATCCGGATGCACAACCGCCTCCGATCATTTATATCTTTTCCCCAACGGTTCCAAACTGGACGATGAAATTGCCGCCGCCAAAGTAGTGGGACTCCGCCTGCAGGCCTCGCGCGGCTCGATGTCGCTGGGCGAATCGCAAGGCGGACTGCCGCCCGATTCCGTTGTGGACGCTGAAGACTCGATCCTGAAAGATTCCCAGCGTCTCATCCAAACCTATCATGACTCCAAACCCGGCGCGTTCGTTCAAATTGTGCTTGCGCCGTGCTCGCCGTTTTCGGTCACTTCCGATTTAATGAGACAATCCGCCAAACTCGCGCGCGAATATGGCGTTCATCTGCACACGCATCTGGCTGAGACCGAGGACGAGGAACAATTCTGCATGCAGAAGTTCGGTCATCGCCCGGTTGGGTACATGCAGGAAGTGGAATGGATCGGCGGCGATGTTTGGTTCGCGCACGCAGTTTGGGTGAACGACGAGGAAATAAAAGTCTTTGCCAAACATAACTGCGGCGTGGCGCATTGTCCATCGTCGAACATGCGGCTGGCTTCGGGAATTGCCCCAATCAAAGAATACCGTAAGGCGGGCGTCAACGTAGGCCTGGGCGTGGACGGCTCCGCATCCAACGACGGCTCGCATTTATTGGCTGAAGCGCGTCAGGCCATGTTGTTGTCGCGCGTCAAGGAAGGGATTACAGGATATTCGTTATCTGATGACCCAAATAGAAAACTAATGACAGCGAGGGAAGTCTTGTATTTGGGCACGCGCGGCGGCGCGGCAGTGCTGGGACGTAATGACATCGGCTCTCTCGAAGCCGGCAAATGCGCCGACTTCTTCGCGGTCAATTTGAATCGCATCGAATACGCGGGTGCACAGCACGACCCGGTTGCGGCGCTGGTTTTTTGTCAGCCCGTCCGCGTGGATTACACCGTAGTCGGCGGCAGGTTTATCGTCAAGGAAGGGCGCGTAACAACTTTAGATGAAGGCAAATTGATCGAGAAACATAATCAGGCTTCAAAGAGATTGCTGGCAGGATAATCTCACAGGAGAAAAATGTCCTCATCCATCAAACTTACCCGCGCACTGGTCGATGTTGCCATGGGCCGCAAACCGGCGGATTTCGTGATTCAAAACGGTCAGTGGGTAAATGTGCAATCGGGGGAAATTCTGCCGCATGCCGATGTGGCCGTCAAAGACGGGCATATCGCGTTTGTCGGCGGGAGCGCCAAACACGCCATTGGCAAAGGTACCAAAGTGATCGACGCCAAAGGCCGTTATCTTGTGCCTGGCCTGCTCGACGCACATATGCACGTCGAGTCTGGTATGGTGACGGTGACGGAGTTCGTGCGCGCGGTGGCGGTGCGCGGCACAACCGGTATGTTTGTGGACCCGCACGAAATGGCGAACATCTTCGGACTCAAGGGCGTGAAGTTGATGGTGGATGAAGCCGCCAAACAACCGATCCACGTTTGGGTGCAGATGCCGTCCTGTGTGCCGTCCGCGCCGGGGTTGGAGACGCCGGGCGCTTCGATTGGCCCGGACGAAGTGGCCGAAGCGATGACCTGGCCGGGCGTTATCGGCCTGGGCGAGATGATGAATTTTCCCGGCGTGTATAACGGCGATGAGAAAATGCTGGCCGAGATGGCCGCGACGCGCGCCGTCAATAAAACCATCGGCGGGCATTATGCCTCGCCCGATCTCGGACTCCCGTTTCATGGGTATGTGGCAGGCGGCCCGGAGGATGACCATGAGGGCACGCGTCTCGAAGATGCGGTGGCGCGCGTTCGTCAGGGCATGAAGGCCATGCTGAGATACGGTTCCGCCTGGCAGGATGTGGCCGCGCAGGTGGGAGCCATCACCGAGAAAAAATTGGATTCACGCCGCTTCATTCTCTGTACCGACGACTCGCACGCGCAGACGATCTCCCACGACGGTCACATGGACCGTGTTCTGCGGCACGCCATCGAACAGGGACTGGATCCGATAACAGCGATCCAGATGATGACGATCAACGCCGCCGAACATTTTGGGTTGACGCGCGAAATCGGCATGATCGCGCCCGGCCGCTGGGCGGATATTGTGCTGGCAAA
Organism: uncultured Anaerolineaceae bacterium; assembly: GCA_964502095.1. Taxonomy (GTDB): domain Bacteria; phylum Chloroflexota; class Anaerolineae; order Anaerolineales; family Villigracilaceae; genus JACPVF01. The sequence continues at coordinate 369,104 of CAZCUF010000001.1, read as the reverse complement.
AGACCTGGGGAATTTCAAAGCCGATTGGGTGATGGCCAAAGGACAGGTCATCGCGGAAAACGGGAAATGGAAAGTGGAACTGCCGAAGGTTGCGCATCCGTCCTGGGCGGTCAGATCCGTGCATTTGAAGCGCGCTCTCAAAGCGGAAGATTTTGCCTTGAAAGCGGAAGCAGGCCTCGGGTCTCGCGCGACCGCTCATGTAATCGGCGTGATCGAGAATCAGGCGCCGACTCGTCATCTGGAAATGGAAGTCGGGCTGAACGATGGGGAGGTTCATCCCGATATAAAAAACGACCTGGCGAAAATTGCCGTGGTCGAACGGCATCAGGGAACGGGCGGTATAACGGTCGGTTTGGTCAGCGGTTTTGGCTTCAAGGAAAAATGCGCCATTGGTTCAACAGTGGCTCATGATAGTCATCACATGATCGTGGTTGGAACGGACGAAGCCAATATGGCGCTGGCGGCCAACACTCTTGCCAAAATGAACGGTGGGCAGGTGGTGGTGAAAAATGGCAGGGTGATCGGCCGGGTGGAATTGGAGATCGCGGGGTTGATGTCTGCCGAGCGCGCCGATATCGTGGCGAAGAAAGCGGAGACGGTGCTGGATGGTTTTCGTAAATGCGGCTGTGCGCTCAATAACCCGAATATGCAGTTGAGTTTGCTGGCATTGGTGGTAATCCCCGAATTGCGCCTTTCCGATAAAGGGCTTGTGGATGTAACCAGGTTCGATTTCGTGCCTGTTCTGGAGAATGCACATGGCTAATTTCCCGTTTCAACGATTGCAGACGGAACTATCTGTATTGATCGGGCATACCCCGGCGGGGCATAGACTGCCCTCCGAGCCGGAGCTTGCCAAACAAATGGGCGTTTCGCGCGCCACCTTGCGCGAAGCCATGCGCACGTTCGAAGCGCAGGGTTTGATTCGCCGCCGTCAGGGTGCGGGGACGTTCGCGGTTGGGCAGGTGCCCATCATCGAGAGCGGGTTGGAAGTGCTGGAAAGTTTGGATACGATGACCAAACGTCAGAATCTGGAGGTGGCTGTCAGTGATTTGCGCGTGGAAAGACTATTGGCCGATCAGGAGCAGGCCGATGGGTTGAATGTGCCGTTGGAGACGCGCGTCACGCGCGTCAGCCGCGTCGTCCGTACCGACAGCCGGCCGGTGGCTTATCTGGTGGATACCCTGCCCGAGGAAATTTTCCGCCCGGATGAATTGCCCGAATCCTTTCGCGGCTCGGTGCTGGATTACCTCATTCACCGCGGCGACCCGCTGAAAATGTCGCGTGCCAATATTACAGCCATCGGCGCCACTGCGGAGGTGGCCAAGGCGCTCGAAATTCAGCGCGGCGATGTGTTATTGCATTTCAATTCGCAGGTCTATGATGCGGCAGGTAAGGTTGTGACCTATACATTCAGCTATTTTATTCCCGGTTATTTTAAGTTCCATGTAGTCCGCCGCGTGGGCGGCTAGTCAACAATTTTGTTCGTTAAAGGAGATCGTGATTCGTATGTCAGTCAAAGAAATTAAACAACGTGTGGGCGCGGCGCAGGAAGATATCGTCAAATTCATGCGCGAGATTGTCGCCATTCCTTCGATGATGGGCGACATCAAGAATGTAGGCACGCGTATCGGCGAGGAGATGAAACGCCTCAAGTTCGACGAAGTGCGCTTCGATAAGATGGGCAACGTCATCGGCCGCATCGGCAATGGCAAAAAAGTCTTTGTTTATGATTCGCACATTGATACGGTCGGCATCGGCGACGAAAGCCAATGGCAATGGGACCCGTTCAAGGGAAAACTGGAAAACGGAATTTTCTACGCACGCGGCGCGGGGGATGAGAAGCAGTCCACTCCCGGCATGATTTACGGCTTGGCCATCGCCCGCGATCTGGGATTGCTCGATGGCTATACCGCCTATTACTTCGGAAACATGGAAGAAGATTGTGACGGTATCGCGCCGAATACGTTCGTCGAAGTGGACCCGAAGATCCGCCCGGATTGGGTGGTGGTGGGCGAACCCACCGAGATGAATGTCTATCGCGGGCATAAAGGGCGCGTCGAACTCAAAGTGGTTGCCAAGGGGCGCTCCATCCACGCCGCGTCGAATCAACTCGGCGATAATGCCATTTACAAAATGCTGCCGATCATCGCCGGCATCCGCGATTTGAACGATCAATTGCACACCGACGCGTTTCTGGGACAGGGACGCATCACGGTCAGCAAGATCGAATGCCAGACTCCTTCGCTCAATGCAGTGCCGGATGAATGCACGATTTATATTGACCGGCGCCTGACCTTCGGCGAAACGAAAGACGAGGCGGTCAAGCAGGTGGAAGCCTTGATCCCCGCCGATCAGCGCGGCCAGATCCGTGTGGAAGAATTATTCTACGATGTTCCCAGTTACACCGGGTTTGTCTTCCCGGTCAGCAAATATTATCCGCCGTGGGCGCTGGAAGAGGATCATCCGCTGGTGAAAGCAGGCATGGAAACCGCCAAGCAGTTGTGGGGCGGCACACCCAAAACCGGTAAATTGAATTTTTCCACCAACGGAACCTATTGGGCTGGCAAAGCGAATATCCCCACGATCATTTTCGCGGCGGGGATCGAAACCACCGCGCATGGCTTGAACGATCAGGTGCCGATGGATGACATGGTCAGAGCTACGGAATTTTACGCACTGCTCCCTTCGCTGATGCGTTAGTTGATCGAATTCTATTATCTTAATTTTCGGAGGTTCCAATGCAAACCAATTTTCGAGGCCGTGATTTCATCGGCGACCTCGACTTCACCAAAGAGGAAGTCGAAACCGTTTTAGATGTGGCCTGGGACTTAAAACGTAAACGCGCCCTTGGCGAACCGCACGCTTATTTACGCGACAAAGTGCTGGCGATGCTGTTCTTCTTCTCGTCCACGCGCACGCGCGGCTCGTTCGAGGCGGGCATGGCCCAACTCGGCGGGCATGGCGCGTTCATTGACAGCGCCACCACGCAAATCTCGCACGGCGATACGCCCGTCGAAATCGGCGAAATTTTTGGCCGTTATTTCGACGGCATCGCCATCCGCCACTGTGATTTTGGCGACGGCAACAAATACCTGAACGCGGTTGCAAAATCCAGCCGCGCGCCGGTGCTGAACATGCAATGCGATATTTATCATCCTTTTCAATGCCTCGCCGATCTGATGACCATCATGGAAAAGAAAGGCCGTGACCTGCGCAAGAAAAAGATCGTGGTCTCGTGGGCATATGCCGCTTCATATCTCAAGCCGATCTCTGTTCCCCAGTCGCTGATTTTGCAAATGCCCCGCTTCGGCATGGACGTGACACTGGCCTACCCGCCCGGCTTCCAACTCATGCCTGATATTGTCGAGCAGGCGAAGGAGCAGGCGAAGATCGCCGGTACATCCTTCGAGATCATCGACAGCAAGGATGGCATGACCGAAGCCTGCAAGGACGCGGATGTGATCTACGCCAAATCGTGGGGACCGCTTCTCACTACCACCGATAAGACCGAGGGCAAGAAACTGCAGGATTCCTTCAAGAACTGGCTGATGGACGACGGAAAACTCAAAGTCGCTCACAAGGACGCCATTTATATGCATCCGCTCCCCGCCGACCGCGACATCGAAGTCACCAGCAAAGTCCTTGACGGCCCGAATTCGGTTGTGTTCGACGAAGCCGAAAACCGCCTGCACGCGCAGAAGGCCGTCATGGCCTTGACGATGGCATAGAGGCAACGCTTATGGCTAAAAAAGTCGCTGTCATCGCCATCGGTGGCAATTCACTCATCAAGGATAAGAATCACCAGTCGGTGGAGGACCAGTATCAGGCCGCGAAAGATACGTGCATTCATATCGCGGACATGATCGAAGCTGGTTACGAAGTCGTGATTGGTCACGGTAACGGGCCGCAAGTTGGATTTATTTTAAGGCGTTCCGAGATCGCCGCGAAGGTCGAAGGTATGCACGAGGTCCCGTTGGATGTGTGCGGCGCGGACAGTCAGGGCGCCATCGGTTATGCCCTGCAACAGAATCTGCAGAACGAACTCAAGCGCCGCGGGATCAATAAACCGGTCGCTACGGTTGTCACGCAAGTGTTGGTGGATGATAAAGACCCGGCTTTCAGGAATCCATCCAAACCCATTGGCGGTTTTATGGAACAAGCCGAGGCGAAACGCCGCGAAAAGGAAATGGGCTGGACTGTGGTCGAAGATGCCGGGCGCGGCTGGCGCCGCGTGGTGGCTTCGCCGCTTCCGAAAGAGATCGTCGAAATCGAAGCGATCAGGGCATTGATCAGCGCGGGCGTGATCGTCATCTCCACAGGCGGCGGCGGGATTCCTGTCATTCGAAATGCACAGGGCGATCTCGAAGGCGTGGCCGCGGTGATTGACAAAGATTTTGGCTCGAGCCTGCTGGCTCATAACGTCGGTGCAGAAGTGTTCGTCATCTCCACCGCGGTCGAGAAAGCCGCCTTGAATTTCGGAAAGCCCGATCAAAAGTGGCTCGATAAAATCACGCTGGCCGAAGCGAAACAACATCTTGCTGAAGGCTCACACTTCGCCAAAGGTTCGATGGCGCCCAAAGTTCAGGCCATTGTCCGTTTTCTTGAAGCTGGAGGTAAGCAGGCCGTCATCACGAATCCGGAAAATATTGGCCGCGCCCTCAAAGGCGAGACCGGCACCTGGATCGTCCCATAGTGCAGTGATCTGGCGAAAACCGACGCGCGGCTTCCGCCAGATTTATTTTATCCATGCATCATCGAATCTGATAACCTGCATGAGAACATACTTGTCGTCGTTCTTGAGCCGCATTCGTAACTTTATGCATTGGAAGTGGGCAGTGCCGATTCTGCTCGCGTCGATCTCGATTCTTGCCTATGGATTGCTCCTCCCCAGAATGGGCTTTTATTGGGACGACCTGCCCATCTCGTGGATTCGTTATGAGCTTGGGCCGCAGGCGCTCACGCGTTATTTCTCCAACAATCGCCCGGTGTGGGGATTGTTGTACCAACTGACCACGCGCTTCCTTCCGCAAGTGCCTCTCGATTGGCAGATTTTTGCATTGTTCTGGCGCTGGCTCACTGCGGTATTGGTGTGGGCGGTTACAGTGCAACTTTGGCCGAGACAGCCGCGCTTTGCATTGGGCGTCGGTCTATTGTTCCTGGTCTATCCGGGTTTCAACGCCCAGTGGACTGCTTTCCTTTTCAGTCACTTTTTCATTGTCCTCGCATTTTTCCTCTTCTCACAACTTTGCATGTTATGGAGTCTGCGGCGTCTCTTCTGGCCGTTCACTGTTCTGGGTATGTTATTTTCCGCGCTCAGTTTGTGGATGATGGAATATTTCTTCCTGCTCGAATTGACGCGCGCCGCGTTGATTTGGATCGCCCTGCGCGCCGAGCCGTTGGATCTTTCCAGCCGCTTCAAACGGACCCTCAAGCTGTGGACGCCTTATCTGGCCGTGTTCGCGGCCGCGGTCTTATCCCGTTTGTTCATTTTCAATAACCAAGTCTATGGGCTGGGTCTCCTGCCGCGCCTGCAAGCGGACTTTGTTCACACGCTTCTTGCGCTGGGCGCGAACGCACTGCAAAGCATGTGGACGGTGAGCGCGCTGGCGTGGGCGCAGGCTTTTCAATTGCCCAATCCTGCCGTGCATGGGGCGCGCACGATCGCGTTGTATGTTGCAGTGATCGCAGTCACATATGCGATTCTATTGTTTGCCTTCTGGTCTCGGCAGAACCGGGAGGAGACAAATGACAAGCACGGCGCATGGCTGGCCATGATTCTGGGTTTGGTGATGTTGCCCTTTGCCAGCGCACCGTTCTGGCTCACGGACTTGCCTGTCTCTCTGGCGTTCCCAGCCAATCGCTCCACCCTGCCTTCCATGCTCGGCGTAAGCCTGATTCTGGGCGGATTGATCGCCCTGCTTCCATCGGAACGCTTGCGCTATGCACTGTTGATTCTGTTTATTAGCATTGCGGCGGGGCGGCAGTTCTTGTGGGCCACCGATTTCAGCCGCGATTGGCAAACGCAGAAGAATCTCTTCTGGCAGATGACCTGGCGCGCGCCGGGCATTCAAGCGAACACGCTGGTACTGCTCAATGAGGGCGCGTTGAATTTCTATGCCGATAACTCCCTCAGCGCCGCGCTGACCTGGATCTACGCGCCGAATCTGAAAGCGGACTCCAACCAGATTCCGTACCTGCTTTTTTATCCCACCAACCGCTTGAACGGCGCCCTGCCTGCGCTCGATAAGGGAATTTCGTTGAGTTACGATTATTTGGCCGGGAGTTTCAGGGGCAGTACTTCGCAAGTGATTTCGTTTTATTATCTGCCGCCGGCCTGCCTGCGCGTGCTCGATCCTGAGATCGATTCGCAGAATCATTTCATCCCCGATCAATACATGATGCGCGAAGGCGCCGCGCTTTCATCTACAGAGTGGATTCAAACCAGCGAAACGGCGCGCATGCCAAAGGTCTATGAGCCGGAACCGGCGCATGGCTGGTGCTATTATTTCGAGCAGGCCGATCTGGCGCGTCAAATGGGACGCTGGGATGAAGTCGCAAAGTTGGGCGATCGGGCTTTTGCGTTGAGCGATTATCCCAATGATCCTGCGGAGCGGTTTGTTTTTATCGAGGGCTATGCTCATGTGGGCGATTGGGCCAAGGCGCTTCAGTATTCCAGCCAATCGCATCGGGTTTCACCGGTTTACATCGACCCCATGTTGTGCAAGTTGTGGTCGCGCATCGCGGCGGATACTCCCTCGAGTTCTTCAAAGGAGAACGCCATGCAGGAAGTCAGGACGAAATTTGCTTGTCCAGAAGACTGAGCGTTCGGCTCTTATCAGGAAGTTTGTTCTAAAATGGTTAGATGATAAAATGATGTGCAAATAAGTCATGGAAAGGAGGTGTTCTTTAAAACTTTTGTGAAATTTGGGTTGTTGCGTTACTAACTAATCAAAAAGGAGAAGAAGATATGCGTAAGATGGTTTGGCGACTTGCCATGTTGATGGCAGTATTCGCAATGGTTCTTTCCGCGTGCGGCACCCCGGCGACCCCGACTGCCGCCCCCGCAACCTCCGCGCCCGCAGTGCCCGCGGCACCGACCGCGACTGAAGCTCCCACTACGGCTCCATCTGCCGAGCCTTTCACAATCGGCATCCTGCTGGTTGGCCCGAAGAACGATCAGGGATTTAGCCAGGCGACCTTCGATGGCGTGCAATATGTAATTCAGAATGTGCCGAATACCAAGCTGGTTTACCTGGAGAACGTTTACTCCGGCTCACCTTCTTATCCGGGGCAAACTGCCTCCCAGTTGGCCGAGCAGTTGGTTTCGCAGGGCGCCAAGATCGTTTTCTTCAACTCAGATGATATGAAAGACGAAGCCCTGAAATTCGCCAAAGCCCATCCGGATATCTATGTGGTCGGCGTCTCGGATGACTGGACCTGGAAGGAAGGAAAGAACTATCAGGATTCTCCCAACCAGGTGGATATCATGGGCCGCATGGAATATGGCAAGTTGATCGCCGGTTGCGCCGCCGCCCTGACCTCCAAATCTGGCAAGATCGGTTATCTTGGCCCATTGATCAACGATGAAACCCGGCGTTTGGCTTCATCGGCTTACCTGGGCGCCAAATATTGCTGGACCAACATCCTTAAGAACGATCCTGCCAAGCTGTCCTTCAAAGTCACCTGGATCGGCTTCTGGTTCAACATCCCCGGTGTAACTTCCGACCCGACACAGGTCGCCGATGATTTCTTCAACAGCGGCTACGATGTGGTCGTCTCCGGTATTGATACCACCGAGGCATTGGTCGAAGCCAAGAAGATGCACGATGCCGGCAAGTACACCTATGCCCTGGCTTACGACTACAAGACGAACTGCAGTGTCGCGCCCGATATCTGTTTGGGCGTCCCATACTTTAACTGGGGACCGGCCTTCGCCGCTACGGTCAAGACCGCCATGGACGGTACCTGGCAGGAAGGCTTCCAGTGGAATGGCCCGGATTGGAAGAACATCAACGATCCGGATACCAGCGCAGTCGGCTTCAATAAGGGCGATGGCCTGAGCGCTGACGCCTCCACCAAGCTGGACGGATTCATCTCCGAACTGGCCGGTGGCTTGAATCTGTGGAAAGGCCCGCTGAACCTGCAGGATGGAACGTCCTACCTGGCAGACGGCGAAGCCGCCACCGATTTGCAGATCTGGTACCTGCCGCAGTTGCTCGAAGGCATGGAAGGCCAGAGCGTTTCCAAGTAAGTCCGTTTACGATGGGGGAAGGCTTGCCTTCCCCCATCGTATTCCCTGCCATGTCCTGTTCTTTCTATCAGGGACAAGCGACGAACTATGAGGATTGCCCATGAAGGTTGAACTTCGCCACATCCAAAAACATTTTGGCAAAGTCCATGCCAATAATGACATCGTGCTTAATATCCCTTCGGGCACAATACAGGGAATCCTGGGAGAAAACGGAGCGGGCAAAAGCACGCTCATGAAAATCCTTTCGGGATTTATTCAAGCCGATAGTGGACAAATTCTTTTGGACGACAAGGAAGTCGTCATCAAATCGCCTGCGGACGCCATCAAATTCGGCATAGGAATGTTGCATCAGGATTCGCTGGACTTTCCTCCCATGCGCGTTTTGGATAATTTCATGCTGGGCATGCCGGGCAGTTTCTTCCCGAATCGAAAAGGGGCCACGCGGGACTTCAACCGGCTCTGCCAGGATTTTGGTTTTTCCCTCGACCCGGAAAGCTACGTCGATTCGCTGACCGTCGGCGAGCGTCAACAGTTGGAGATCATCCGCTTGCTGTGTTTGGGCGCGCGGGTCTTTATTCTCGATGAACCGACCACCGGCATTAGCGCGGCGCAAAAGGACAAGCTCTTCGAATCGTTAAAGAGATTTCCGAAGCAAGCCATCACTGTGATCTTTGTTTCGCACAAACTCGAAGATGTGGAAAAACTTTGCGATCAGGCGGCAGTCTTGCGTCAGGGAAAATTGATCGGCGGAATGAAAAGACCTTTTAACGCCGGCAAACTGGTGGAAATGATGTTTGGCAAGGAAGTGCCGCTGGGCGAACGGCAGACATACGCCAAAAAGGATACCATTCTTGAACTGCGCGGTCTGGCTGTTGAAGATGTGCGTCTGCGCCTTTCGGGAATCAATTTGAAAGTTCATGCAGGCGAGGTGATCGGCCTGGCCGGTATGGAGGGCAGTGGACAGGGGCCGTTCATTCGAGCCTGCGCGGGTTTAATGCGGCCGGTCAATGGGCATGTGCTGGTAAAAGATCGGGACATGACCGGAAAATCCTATCACGCGTTTCAACATGATGGCGTTTCCTTTATGCCCGCCGCGCGCATGGAAGAGGGCCTGGTGCCCGGCCTGACATTGATCGAACATTTTGTGTTGGCCGAGGAAACCTCAGGCTTGCTCATTGATAACAACAAAGGGCTTCGCTTGGCGGAGGAGCGCATCCAGTCTTTCAATATTCGCGGCACGCCAACCAGCACCGTTGAATCGCTTTCGGGAGGAAATCAACAGCGCGCGCTCCTGGCCCTGTTGCGGACTCCCCTTTCGCTGATTTTATTGGAGCATCCCACGCGTGGGCTGGATATCGAGTCGGCGATTTATATCTGGGGCAAACTTAAAGAACGCTGTAAGCAGGGCACAGCGCTGGTGTTCATTTCTTCAGACCTGGAGGAGATTCTTCAATATAGCGATCGCGTGGTCGTGTTCTTTAGCGGCAAAGCCACTCCTCCCCTGAATGCCGCTTCGTTGACAACAGAAAAACTGGGGCAGTTGATCGGCGGAATAGGCTGGAACGATCTCGCGCCGGGAGATGCCAAATGAGAAAGAATATTTGGGTCAATATCGGTTTTCAGGCCGGCGCACTGATTCTGTCCCTGTTGGTCACCACGCTCATTCTGGTTGCCGCAGATACGCCGCCCTTGGCGGCGTATGGAAGCATTTTGAGCGGCGCCCTCGGTTCCCAAAATAACCTGATTGCCGTTCTGATCTCGTGGTCACCCTTGTTGTTGACGACTGCCGGTGTATTGATCACTTTTTCCGCCGGGTTGTGGAATATCGGCGTGGAAGGACAGATGGTTCTGGGCTCCATCTTTACCACGTGGATCCTGCGCCTGCTTCAGGATACGAATGTGCCGCCGGCCCTGATCATTATTTTAGGCATTTTGTTTGGAATCATCGGCGGCGCGTTATGGGGCGGGCTGGCGGGCGTATTGAAAACATTCGGCGGCGTGAATGAGATCTTCGGCGGACTGGGACTCAATTTCGTTGCGACCGCGCTGACGATTTATCTGGTCTTCGGCCCATGGAAGCGGCCCGGTGTGGGATCGATGTCCGGCACACAGCCTTTCGATGAAAAGTTGTGGTTGCCCACGGTTTCGAATACCGGATTAAGCCCATGGGGACTCGGGCTTTCGATTCTGGCGGTGATTCTGGTTTACTTCCTGTTACGCGGCACGTACTTTGGGTTGAAGTTGAAAGCTGTCGGCAAAAACATGAAAGCCGCGTTCTCGCTGGGAATCCCCACCTGGCAGTACAGCATGTTCTCTTTCCTGTTGTGCGGCGCGTTGGTGGGGCTGGCTGGTGCAATTCAGGTGCTGGCGGTCTATCATCGGCTGTTGCCCAATATCTCGAACGGATTTGGCTTTCTCGGTCTGCTGGTGGCGATGCTGATCGATTATCAGGCGATCTGGGTGATTCCCATTGCATTTTTCTTCGCGGCATTGAATGTGGGCAGTGTCCAATTGCAAATTGTTTATAAGATGGGCTCTTCCTTTGCGGGCGTTCTGCAGGATTTATTAGTGTTGTTCGTTCTGCTGGGGCAGGGTGTGCGTGAACGATTTTTGAGGAGGACCTAGCATGGATGCGACTCTGATCGGGTTGGCTGGGGTTATCGCGGCCGCCGCGCCCGTGCTGTTCGCGGTGATCGGCGAGACGATTACCGAACGCGCTGGCATTATCAACCTTTCGCTGAATGGAACGGTCCTGCTTTCGGCGATGGGCGGCTTTGCCGTCACATATCTGACGAAGAGCATCGCGCTTGGGTTTCTAGCCGGCGTGTTGATCGGCGCCCTCATAGCGTTTATCGTGGCTTTCAGCAGTATCACGTTGCATCAATCGCAAGTGGCAGTCGGTTTTGTGCTGGCGCTGGTGGGGCGCGATCTGGCCTATCTTGTTGGCGTGCCGTTCATGAACACGCCCGGGCCAACGCTTTCTGCCTGGCCGATTCCTTTCCTGAAAGATATTCCGATCCTTGGCCCGTTGTTTTTTCGGCTTGACGTTGCCACCTATTGCAGTTATGCGATCATTATCCTGGCCTGGTTATGGATTTTCCGTACGCGGCCCGGTTTGATGTTGCAGGGAATTGGCGAACGTCCCGCGGCCGCCTTTGTGCGCGGCGCCAACGTGAATCGCTTGCGCTATATTTATACGATTGTCGGCGGCGGGATCGTTGGGCTGGCCGGCCCGGCATATACGTTGAACGTCAAACCCGGCTGGATGGGCACACAGACCGGATTGGACGGCATTGGCTGGATCGCGCTGGCGATCACTATTTTTGGCGGATGGAATCCACTGCGTGGCGCATTCGGCGTATATCTGTTCGCCTTGTTGCAGTGGCTGGGCCTTGTGCTCCAGCCTAAATTGCCCGGGATTCCCTCGCAGGTGCTTCAAGTTGCCCCGTTCCCTTTGATGATTCTGACTCTACTGCTTGTCAACATCAGCGATGCGGAATGGGTAGCGCGCGCTTTGGCGGCCATGCCCGAACGCCCGCGGCGGGTTGTGGCGCGCTTATTACGAACGTTGCGCGCCTCTCCTCCCACTTCGCTGGGCGTGCCGTTCGAGTCCGAGTGATTTTGATAAACTGAAAGACTTTTTACCGGTATTCTCGATTTTTCGATAAGCAAGGCAACCTGCCTGTTTTCGTGCGCGATTCACTGTTCCACGAATCTTCATGCGCTGGCGGATGAAGCAGGTACACGCATTCAGGATTCATTGAAGTTGGTGATATTTCAATTGCATCGGAGATTTAAGTATGCCAGCTAGGAAAGTTGCCAGTGCTTCAGCCCCTCACAGTAAGCCGGTTTTCAATTGGGTGAATATCGTACTTAATATTTTACTGCCGCTTGCCGGTGTGTTGGTTGCCCTTCTGATCGGCGCCGTCATGCTGATCGTTTTAAAAGCCAACCCCATCGCCGCGTACGGCGCGTTGGTCAATGGCGCGGTGGGCAGTGTTTCGGGGATTACGCAGTCTCTGGTAAAAGCAACTCCGTTGTTGTTGGTGGGACTTGGCATCTGCATCGCGTTTCGCGCCAATGTGATCAATATCGGTGGGGAAGGGCAGATCATTGTAGGCGCCATCGTGGGCACATGGCTTCCGCTGACTTTCAGTCATTGGTCCGGCCCGCTGTTGATTCCCTTTACATTGATCGCGGGCTTCATTGCGGGCGCGTTTTGGGGATTTGTACCGGGCATTTTGAAAGCGCGCTTGAACGTGAATGAAATTTTGAGCACCATCATGATGAACTCCATCGGCCAGCAATTGATGTATCTCCTGTTGCGCGGCCCGTTGATGGACCCGGCCGCAGTCGCTTCCGGCACGTTCCTCGCACAATCCGCGCGGCTTCCTCAACAAGCCTGGTTGCCGCGTTTAATTCCGCAAACACTGCTCCACGCCGGCGCGATTCTGGCAGTTCTATTGGCGATCCTGGTGTACTTCTTTTTATGGCGGACGACCATCGGATATCGAATCCGCGCCGTCGGTTTTAATCCGGACGCTTCGCGCTACGCCGGAATCAACGTTCCGTTTTATCAGGCTTTATCTCTCACCCTGGCAGGCGGCTTCGCGGGCCTGGCGGGCGCCATCGAAGTGATGGGAGTCCAGCATCGTTTGCTGGACGGAGTTACCGGCGGCTATGGCTTTACCGGAATTGTGGCCGCCCTGCTTGGCAGTTTGCATCCGCTGGGGCTCATCCCCGCCTCGGTTTTGTTTGGAGGCCTTCTGGTGGGCGCGAATCAAATGCAGAGAGCCGTTCAGGTGCCGTCGGCTCTGATCAACGCCATTCTTGGTTTGGTCGTGTTGTTTGTCTCCGGCTCGGCATTATGGGCGCGGCAATGGGAAGCGCGCCACAGGATGAGTGCGCGCGGCGAGGAGGAATCGTCATGAACGATATCGTTTCTTCCAGCGTAATCGGCGGTATTCTGATCTCGATGATTCGTCTGGCAACTCCCTTTTTGTATGCCGCGATCGGCGAAACATTTGCACAAACCTCCGGCGTGATCAACCTGGGCGTGGATGGCGTCATGTTGTTGAGCGCCTATGGCGCCTTTTACGTTGCCTTGAATACCGGTAATTTATGGCTGGGTATGTTGGCGGCCATTCTGATTGGCCTGGTGCTGGGATTATTGATGTCGTTCATCAGCGTCACATTGAAAGCCGAGCAGGGCATCAGCGGCATCGGCTTATATATGTTTGGGTTGGGCATGTCCAGCCTGTTGTTCAAGACCACGATCGGAACCGTCAAGACCATTGACGGATTTCAACCGGTCAAAATTCCAGTGCTGGGAAATATTCCTGTGATCGGCCCCATTTTGTTCGATCACAGTATTCCCGTCTATGCCGCGTTCCTGCTTGTGCCTATCGCCTGGTGGGTGTTGGAGAAAACAACGCTCGGATTGAAGATCAAGTCGGTCGGTCAGAACCCGGCGGCGGCGGATTCGCTCGGTATCAGCGTTGACGGAATTCGTTATTTCAGCGTATGCCTGGGTTCGGTCCTGGCGGGAATCGCCGGCGCGTCGTTATCGATCGCTCTGGTAAATTTGTTCCAGGATAATTTGACGGCTGGACAGGGCTTTATCGCGGTGGCTTTGGTTTATTTCGGCGGATGGAACCCGTGGGGAGTGATGGGCGGCGCGCTGTTGTTCAGCATTGTCAATTCCATTCAATTATGGATGCAGGTTTTGGGAGTCAAGATTCCGTCGGATGTGGCCGTAATGCTTCCGTATTTATTGACTATCGCGGCATTAACCGTCAGCGTCAATCGCACGCGTCAACCCGCGGCGTTGAACAAGCCATTCGAACGGGGAGAAAGCTAATTTAGATCGAGAAGGAGGCCGAACAAAAACCTGAAAGTGCGCTGTACCCGGTCCCGGCTGAATCAAATCAGCCAACACTCAAAATTCTTCTAGGAGGAAGAAATGAAACGAAAGAGCATGTTGTTGGTGGGTCTTCTGCTGATTGCCATGTTGGTGGTCTCTTGCGCGCCCGCGGCCGCTCCGTCGACCGCCAAGCAGATTCGTATCGCGGTGATCATGCCGAGCGCTACGAACGATGCGGCCTTCAGCCAGTCTATGTGGGTCGCATTACAATCGGTGCAGAAGGATATGGGCGGCCCCTCCGCCATGGAGATCGTCTATACGGATAACCTGTTTAATGTTCCAGACGCTACTGCGGCGATCCGCGATTACGCCAGCAAGGGCTATGATATTGTGATCGCGCACGGTTCACAGTACGGCTCCTCGGTTCAGGATGTTGCCCCGGACTTCCCCAAGACCACCTTTGCCTGGGGAACGGATGTCAACACCTTCGGCATGCCGAACGTGTACGCCTACACTGCCGCCGCAGAACAGGGCGGATATGTGAACGGCGTGATGGCCGCCAAACTCACCAAGAGCAAGATCATCGGCGTAACGGGCCCCGTGGAAGTGGGCGATGCCAAAACATACATTGACGGCTTTGTGCAGGGCGTAACCTCGGTTGATCCGAACATCAAAGTTTCCAAAACCTGGACCGGCTCATTCTCCGATGTAGCGCTGATGACCGCCGCGGCCAAGACTCACATTCAGGCTGGCGCGGATATCCTCACCGGCTCCTCGCAGTCTGTCGTCGGCTCGATCGGCGCGGCCAAGGATGCGGGCAATGTTCTGTGGTTTGGAACGCAGGCCGATCAGGCCTCCCTCGCGCCCAGCCTCGTTGTTGCCAGCCAGGTCTATGACTGGACGGCCATGGTGAAAGACATGATCAGCAAGCACGAAGCTGGCACGCTGGGCGGCAGTGTGTACACTCTGACGCTCGCGAATAACGGCCTCAAGATTTCGTATAATTCCGGCTATGCCCTCCCTGCGGATGTAAAAGCCGCGGGCGATGCCGCTATTAAAGGAATTCAAGACGGCTCGATTACTGTCAATCCGTAACCTGCTTGTGCTTCTCATTCTCTCTCCTGCAGTCTTCTGCAGGAGAGAGAATCGCTGTTGTACTCTGGAGTGAATCTTATGCCTGAAACGCAATCCACTCGACGCATCCAGCATGTCGAAATGCGGAACATCGTCAAACGATTCCCCGGCGTGTTGGCGAACAATAAAGTATCTCTGGATGTGCATGCCGGCGAAACGCTTGCGTTGCTCGGCGAGAACGGCGCTGGAAAGAGCACGTTGATGCGGCAATTGTATGGACTGTACCAGCCGGATGAGGGCGAGATTCTGATCGATGGAAAACCGTATGTGTTCCGTTCACCGGCTGATGCGATTCGGGCGGGAATCGGAATGATCCATCAACACTTCATGCTGGTTCCCACATTGACGGTTGCCCAGAACGTCGCGCTGGGATTGCGCTCTTCGCGCGAACCGCTGATCGATCTCGATAAAGTGACCAAACGGATTCAGGAGCTTTCCGAAGCCTACGGCCTGAAAGTGGATCCGCAGGCGTATGTGTGGCAGTTGTCGGTGGGGGAGCAACAGCGCGTGGAGATCATGAAAGCGTTGTATCGCGGCGCGAGCCTGATCATCCTCGACGAGCCTACCGCGGTCCTTACGCCTCAGGAAGTGAAGGATCTGTTTGCCACGTTACAGCGCATGGTTGGCGAGGGACATGCCCTGGTCTTCATCTCGCATAAGTTACATGAAGTGATGGACATCAGCAGTCGCGTGACTGTCCTGCGCGATGGCCGCGTGATCGGCACGCGCCTCACGCGCGAGGTCACGCGCGATGAACTGGTTAAGATGATGGTTGGGCGTGAGTTGAAACAACTGGAGGCGCGGCCGCGCAAGCCCGGGCCGGTCAGTTTGAAGGTCGAGGGGCTGAGCGCGATGGGCGACCGCGGCACAGAAGCTCTGCACGCGCTCGATCTTGAAATCCACTCCGGCGAAATTCTCGGGCTGGCCGGTGTATCGGGCAACGGTCAGCGCGAATTGGCGGAATGTTTGGCGGGCATGCGCAAAGCGATCACTGGAAAGGTGACCATCGGCGCGAACGACATCACCTCGGCCACTTTGAATCAACGCGTGGACGCGGGCATGGCCTATATCCCCGAGGAGCGCATGCGCGATGGCGCCATTCGCGAATTCTCCGTCGAGGAAAACATCTATTTGCACGATCACGCCGCGCCGCAATATGCGCACGGCATCTTTCTGGATTTTTCCCACATGGCCGCGCACGCCAAGGATTTGGTGAAAGAGTATACGGTCAAAACTCCCAATCTCGACACGCCGCTGAAGAACCTTTCGGGCGGCAACATTCAAAAATTGATCATGGCGCGCGAGCTGTCGCGTCATCCGGCGGTGCTGATCGCCGCACAGCCTACGCGCGGTGTGGATATCGGCGCGACCGAATACATCCATCAGCGCCTGTTGGCACAGCGCGAAGCGGGCACGGCCATCCTGCTGATCTCGGAAGACCTTGACGAGATACTGGCGCTTTCCGACCGCATCGCGGTCATTTATGAAGGCCGCATCATGGATATCGTCCCGTGCGAATTGGCTACGCCCGAAAGATTAGGCCTGCTCATGGCAGGTGTGCACCCGGAGGAAAACCCGCCGCAGTCTTCCTAAGTAATGCATGAAAGGGTAAAATTCATATTCCATCGGTTTGGTGGTCGCTGATGCGACGAGCATCAACGGCGTTGGGCAAAGCTCATCGAAAAGTACCGCCGTAGAAAGGACACCACCAATGAACCTTTGGCAAAATTATATTCAGCCGAAAACTTTGTCTGAAGCTATGGACGCTCTCGCGCATGCGCCGCGTCCGCTACTGCCCATCGCAGGGGGAACGGATCTGTTGCTCGACCTCGAACAAGGCCGGCACGCTCCTGTTCTAACGTTAATTGATGTGACTTCGATTGCCGAGTTGACTCGCCTCGAGATTGTCGGGAAGGAACTCTTCATCGGCGCCGCTGTCCCGGTCAACCGCGTCGCACTCGACCCGCTCACTGCCGCGCACGCCCAGGCTTTGGTCGAAGCCTGCGATTTGATCGCGGGGCCGCAAGTGCGCAATGTAGCCACTCTCGGAGGCAATGTCGCTCACGCACTGCCCGCCGCAGACGGGACCATTGCTCTGCTGGCGTTGAACGCCGCGGCCGAAGTGGCGGATGCAACGGGCGCGCGCCGTGTGCCCTGTAAGGAATTATTCCTCGGCCCCGGCAAGTCCGCGTTGAACCATGAGCAGGAATTGATCGTGGGTTTCTATTTGACGCTATCCAAACCTCATCAGGCCTCCTGCTTCAAACGAATCATGCGCCCGCAGGGAGTCGCGCTTCCCATCTTGAATTGTGCGGTTGCGCTTCAGCGGGAAGCGGACACCATCAAAGACATTCGCGTTGCCGTCGGCCCCGGCGGCGGGACTCCCTTCCGCGCCGCGCAAGCCGAGGATTTTTTGCGCGGCAAATCGCTAAACGAGAAGACCTTCGAGTCCGCGCTCGAAGCTTTACT
This sequence comes from uncultured Anaerolineaceae bacterium, assembly GCA_964502095.1. GTDB lineage: Bacteria > Chloroflexota > Anaerolineae > Anaerolineales > Villigracilaceae > JACPVF01. The sequence goes on along the minus strand of CAZCUF010000001.1, from coordinate 351,387 downwards.
GGCCCAGGCCCAATTCCGCACTAGCGCTCGAAGGGCGAGTGCGGATTACCGCCGGCATATTATTACCGGGTTGTTTAAAGATGTAATCGAGACCGCTTGGAAACGAGCAGAATAGGATAATTGACATGTCGAACATAAACCTTACCGTCAATGGCATTAACCATACTCTCGAAGCCAAACCCAATGAAACGCTCTCGGCTCTCTTGCGCGAGAGACTGCGCCTGACCGGCACAAAGATCGGTTGCGACGAGGCCGAATGCGGCTCGTGCACCGTTTTAGTGGATGGCAAACCGGTGGTCTCATGCCTTTATCCTGCCGAGCGTGCAAATGGGAAAACGGTCTTGACCATCGAAGGGCTGGCAGGGGAATATTCTGCGAAGCAGGAGAAGAAAGAAGAAGGCGAAAAGAAGCTTCATCCGCTTCAGGAAGCGTTTGTTGAGCATGGAGCGGTGCAATGCGGGTTCTGTATTCCGGGGCAGATTATGACAGCCTATGAACTGCTCGAACGAAACCCCAACGCGACCAGCGAGGAGATTCGCTTTGCATTGAAAGACACCTTGTGCCGTTGTGCAGGTTACCCAACCATCGAAAACGCCATCCTCGCCGCGGCCGAGTCAATGCGAACGGGCGAACCGATCAAGAAACCGCGTATCCCCGATTCGATCCACCATCATCAAGCAGTGGGTCATTCCCACACGCGCCATGACGGCATCGGTAAAGTTACAGGCGAAGCCATTTACACGGATGATCTGGCCTTCGACGGCATGTTATACGCGAAGGCGCGGCGCGCGATGGTTCCGCACGGCTTCTTGAAAAAGCTCGATATCTCCAAGGCGAAAGAGTTGAAGGGCGTTGTGGCTGTATTGACTGCGGAGGATATTCCCGCAGAACACAACCATGGACTGGTCATTTACGACTGGCCCGTGATGGTGGGCGTGGGCGAACGCGTCCGATACGTTGGAGATACGATCGCGATCATCGCGGCGGAAACGCCTGAGGTCGCCGAGCAGGCCTCGGCGTTGATCGAGGCGGAGTTCGACCTCCAGCCGGTGATTACGAATCCGGTAATGGCGCGGCAGGAGGGCGTTCCGCAAATCCACGAAAAGGGAAATCTGCTCAAACACATCAAAGTCCGCAAAGGCAATATGGAAAAGGGCTTTGCCGAGTCGGAAGTGATTCTCGAACACACTTTTCACACCGCGACCACCGATCATGCTTTCATCGAACCGGAGTGCAGTATCGCGGTGCCGCTGACGGACGGCCGCATGGAAATTTATTGCGGCTCGCAAATCCCATATCAGGATCGGACTCAGGTGGCGCGCGTCATGGGCTGGCCCGAGGAGCGCGTGCGAATCGTCGGCCAATTGATGGGCGGCGGCTTTGGCGGCAAGGAAGATATCGCCGGACAAATTCATGTCGCGATGCTGGCCAATGTAACGAAACGCCCCGTCAAGCTGTTATTCGACCGGCATGAAAGTTTGCTTGTGCATCCGAAGCGGCACGCCACGCAGATTCGAGTCAAGATCGGCGCAAAGAAGAATGGCCGCATTGTGGCGTGCGAATCGGAATTATATGGCGACACGGGCGCGTATGCCTCGCTCGGCGAGAAGGTAATGACGCGCGCCACCACGCATTCCGCAGGCCCATATGATATCGAGCATGTGCGCGCCGATTGTTATGCCATGTACACCAACAATCCGCCTGCGGGCGCCTACCGCGGCTTTGGCGTGACGCAGTCGGGGTTTGCGGTCGAGTCAATGATAGATATGCTCGCCGAGAAGCTGGGAATCGAACCGGTTGAATTTCGACGCATGAACGCACTGCACATCGGCAGTATCACGAACACGGGACAGCTTTTACGCGAGTCGGTTGGGCTGATGGAATGTATCGATAAAGTGGATGCTGAGATGCGGAAACATAATCCGCTTCCTTTCAAGCCGGTAGTTGATCCAACAAACCCGAATTTAATTCGCTCCTGGGGTTTTGCCGCGGCCTACAAGAATACGGGACTCGGCGGCGGCGCGCCCGATACCTCCGGCGCGGATGTGGAGCTGTATGAGGACGGCACGTTTGAAGTCCGCAGTTCGGCGGCGGAAATGGGACAGGGACTTGTGACGGTAATGCGTTTGATTGTGGCGGAGGAAATGTCTGTTCCGCCTGAGCAGGTACGCGTGCTGGTCATGGATACGGACCTGGCGCCCAATGGCGGCCCTACAACGGCCTCCCGCCAGACCTTCGTTACAGGCAATGCCTCGCGTTATGCGGCTAAGACCTTGCGCGATGAGATCACTGCCACGATGGCCGAAAAATATGATGTGCGTCCCGAGAAGATTCGCTTTGAAGGCGGAATCGTCCATGTCAATGGAACTTCACTGACCTATGCGGAAATTTACAAGGAAATGACTTCTCTCGGACAGAAACCGCGTGTCCGCTACGAATACGAGGCGCCAAAGACCATGCCGCTGGGCGAAGGCGGAGATATGCACTTTGCCTTTTCCTTCGGCGCGCAGGCCGCGGAAATAGAAGTAAATAAACAGACCGGTGAAGTACGCGTGCTGAGGGTCATTTCAGCCAATGACGTGGGCATGGCGGTCAACCCGCTCGGGTTGGAGGGACAGTTCGAGGGCGGCGTGATGATGGGCATTGGCAACGCCCTCACTGAAGAATTCGTGGTCGAAAACGGCTATGTGGTCACGGATCGTCTGGCGCGCTATCGTATTCCGGGTATCATGCTTACGCCGGAGATTACATCGATCATTGTGGAGCATCCCGTCGCGGCGGGGCCGTACGGCGCGAAAGGCGTCGGTGAGATTTGCAGTATCCCAACCACGCCTGCGATCACGAACGCGCTCTACAACGCGGTGGGCGTCCGTGTGGATAAACTGCCTGTGGATCAGGAGACGGTCGCGCGGGAGATTTGGGAGAGAGAAGACAGCAGGTAATCAGCGGTACGTATAGCCGGACTCTCAAGCTTGAAGTCTTGAGAGTCCGTTTTTGGTTAAGGCTGTTGGGTTCTTTCTTATATCGGGTAAAATTATGCAAAGAGTAAATATGAATAAATTCACTGGCTATCGTTGTTCATTGTGCGGGCGGGAGTACCTGCCGGGACAGGTGACGTACACTTGCCCGCAGGACGGCGGAAATTTAGACGTGGTACTCGATTACGGGTCTTTACGCGGTAAATATCAGCCGGAGGATATTACCTCCCGAACCGATTCGTCGCTGTGGCGTTACCTGCCTCTTTTGCCCGTGTCGGAACCTCCCGGCGGTTCGACTCCACTCCACGCCGCGGGCTGGACTCCGGTTTTCGCGTTGCCGCGGTTGGCGGAAAAGCTCGGTTTGCAAAACCTGTGGCTCAAGGACGAGTCGCGCAATCCCACGGCCTCCTTCAAGGATCGCGCCAGCGCGGTTGTGGTGGCGCGTGCCCAGGAACTCAAGGCGGAAGTTGTTGTGACCGCCTCCACCGGGAACGCGGGCGCGGCGTTGGCGGGCATGTCTGCGGCCATCGGGCAGAAAGCGGTGATCTTTGCCCCCAAATCTGCGCCGCAGGCTAAAGTGGCGCAATTGCTGATCTTCGGCGCGAAGGTTCTTTTGGTTGACGGCACTTACGACGACGCGTTCGATCTCAGCATTAAAGCCGCCAATGAATTCGGCTGGTATTGCCGCAATACGGGCTACAATCCGTTCACGGCGGAAGGGAAGAAAACCGCCGCCTTTGAAATTTGGGAGTGGTGGCTGGAAGAACATCGCGAGTGGCACGAGCCTGACGATCCGCGCCATCACCATGCGCCGCTGACCATTTTCGTTTCGGTGGGGGATGGAAATATCATTTCAGGCATCCACAAAGGTTTCAAGGATTTGCTCGCGCTCGGATGGATTCCTGAAGTTCCGCGTTTGATCGGTGTACAAGCTGAAGGTTCCGCGGCGATTGCCAATGCGTTTCAGTCGGGACAGGAAACGATCACTCCGGTTTCGGCCAAAACCATTGCTGACAGTATTTCCGTTGACCTGCCGCGCGATGGAGTCCGCGCGGTGCGCGCCGCGCGCGAAACCAACGGCGCTTACATCACTGTATCGGATGGGGAGATTCTGCAAGCCATTGCAGAGCTGGGAAAAATGGGAATTTTCGCCGAACCGGCTGGGGCGGCCGCGTACGCCGGGCTGGTACGCGCGGCAGGCTCGGGCGTGGTGGGAAGCGATGATCCCATCCTGGTGATGAATACCGGCAGTGGTCTCAAAGATATCCGCGCCGCGATGAAAGCGGTTGTTGAAGCGCCGGTGATCGAGCCTGCGATCAAAGCCGTCAAAAAAGCTGTACGCGACCTCCTGTAAGAATGAACCAGACCTGGGAACCTGCCTTTCGAAATACGGTTTTGGTGGTGCTGATTGCGGCGCTGGCATTCACGCTTTGGTATATACGCGCTGTGTTCGAGCCGTTGATCGTTGCCGCACTGACCGCGTACTTCCTCAGCCCGGCAGTGAACTTTGTGACGACGCGTTTGAAATTGACGCGTCGAGTCGCGGCCAATCTGGTTTACTTCAGCACCCTGGTTTTATTGATCGCGATTCCGTTCACGGTACTTCCCGGTTTGCTGGATGAAATTCAAGGCATTATCAACGACCTTACGCGCACACTCGACAATCTGCAAACTCAACTCAATGCTCCGATTCACGTTGGAAGTTTGAATATCTATCTCGGCAATTTAATTCCTGCTTTGCGCGATTCGTTCAACGGCGGGTTGGTGCCCGGCCCGCAGGATGCCTTGCGCCTGATCGAAGCGGTCTCGCGCAATTTTCTATGGACGCTGGTGATTCTGGTCGCGGTCTATTATTTGATGACCGATTGGAGCCGCATGCGTATGTGGTTGATCGAACTGGCGCCCGAACCGGAACAATCGGATTTACATCGTTTGTACGACGAAATCCGTAAAGTCTGGATGGGCTATCTTGACGGCCAATTTCGGTTGATCGTAATTCTGGCTTTTCTATATTCCATCGTCTGGGTGGCAATCGGTCTGCCGGGCGCGATCATCATCGGTCCGCTGGCAGGCTTGTTAAATTTGCTTCCAGAGATCGGCCCGGCGGCGGTAGCTGTACTGGCTGTGGTCGTGGCGTTGCTCGAAGGCTCCACTTATTTGCCGCTCTCGAATCTTTGGTTTGCCGTGCTTACGCTCGGAGTCTATCTTCTAGCCAACAACATCAAGACCATCTGGATTCAGCCGCGCGTGCTCGGCCAAAGCGTGCTATTGCACGAAGGCCTGGTCTTCATCGGCATTGTCACTGCCATCATGCTGGAAGGCGTTTTGGGCGTGCTGGTGGTTGTGCCTCTGCTGGCGACGATTTTGGTCATTGGCCGTTATTTGCGGCGGCGCATGCTGGGTTTGTCCTCGTTCGACGATGACCTTCCCACGCCTCTTGCCAACCCCGGGCCTGCTATGCCTGCCCCGGCTGAATCCAAGCCCAAACGTCGTTCTGCGCGAAGGACTCTCAAAACATGACTGTCACTTATTCGATCGTCGCTCCCATCTTTAACGAGATCGACAATCTCCCCGAACTCTATCGCCGTGTTAAAGACGTGATGGAAACCACCCATGAATCCTGGGAATTGATTCTTGTGGACGACGGTTCCACCGACGGCTCGACGGATAAGATTCGCGAGCTCGCACAGAACGATTCGCGCGTCCGTCCCGTGATCTTTGCGCGCAACTTCGGCCATCAGATCGCGATCACTGCCGGCTGGGATTACGCGCGCGGCGATGCGGTGGTTATCATCGACGCGGACTTGCAGGACCCGCCTGAAGTCATTTTGGAGCTGGCGAAGAAATGGCGCGAGGGCTACGAGGTGGTCTATGCGGTGCGCGCCGAGCGAGCGGGAGAATCCTGGTTCAAGCTTTGGACTGCCTCGCTGTTTTATCGCATCGTATATCGCATTACCGATGTGAAGATTCCGCTGGATACCGGCGACTTCCGTTTGATGGATCGCAAGGTGGTGGAGGTGCTCAAGACCATGCGCGAACGCCATCGCTTTCCGCGCGGTATGTCGGCCTGGGTGGGCTTCAAGCAGATCGGCGTGGAATACAAGCGCGCCGCCCGACATGCCGGAGTGACAAAATACCCGCTAAACAAAATGCTTCGCCTGGCTTTGAACGCCATCACCAGTTTTTCATATTTCCCTTTGCAGGTTGCAACCTACATCGGATTCATCTCGGCGGGAATTTCCATTTTGGCCATCCCCATTGTGGTTTATGTGCGTATCACAGGCTCGCAGGCATTCTTTGGACAGGCCACGACCTTGATCGCAGTTCTGTTCCTCGGTGGTGTGCAATTGATCTCGCTGGGCATTCTCGGCGAGTATATTGGTCGTTTATATGATGAAGCCAAAGGCAGGCCGTTATATATCGTCCGTGAAGCGCCCAAAGATTAGCTTCCAAATGTTCGAACTGGAATTTGTTCAACGCTGGAGAGCGTCTCTAACGCTCTCCTATTTGTGCTGTAATGCGGAAGAGTCTCAGGATCTTTAAATTGTCGTATACTTTCGGGGAAAGGTCGCTCATGTTTTACACATTTGATAAAACTCCAAACCGTCGTAACTCTCTCATGCGCAACAAATGGACCTGGTATCCGAAGGACGTTCTGCCTTTGTGGGTGGCAGATATGGATTTTCCCGCACCGCCGCCCATTTTGAATGCGATTCGCAAATCTGTGAATCAGGGTGTGCTGGGTTATGAATTGCCATCGCAGGCTTTGAAGGAAACGGTGGCGGCGCGTATGGACAGACTCTATCATTGGAAGGTCGCCCCGGAATCGGTCGTTGTGGTACCGGGCCTCGCCAGCGGATTCAATGTGGCGGCACGCGCCTTTTGCACACCGCGCAAAGGACTGTTGATCCAAACCCCGGTATATAACGAATTTCATGAAATCAAGAACAATATCGGAATCTCACAATATAACGCTCCGCTTGTTCAAACTGCCGCGGGAAACATCCTTCATTACGAAATTGACTGGGAACTCTTCAGGCGCGGAATTAAAAAAGCTGGCGTGTTTCTGCTGTGCAACCCGCACAATCCTTTGGGAATTGTGTTTTCACGTAAAGACTTGTTGCGCATGGCGGAAATTTGCATTGAAAATAATGTGCTGATCGTTTCGGATGAAATTCATTCCGAGCTGCTTCTGGGCAGACAAAAATTCACGCCTCTTGCCAAGCTTTCCACTGAGATTGCCAGGCGGACCATTACCTTGGTCTCGCCATCCAAAACGTTCAATGTGCCCGGTCTCTTTTGCGGCTTCGCAATCATCCCGGATGACGGGTTGCGCGAGAAATATGCAACGATGACGGAACACCTGCGCTTGCATACCGCCAGCCTCGGCCTGACTGCCGCGCAAGCGGCTTTCTCCGGCGAGTGTGACTCTTGGCTGAAATCCCTCCGCCGATATTTGACCGCCAATCGCGATTTTCTGATTGAATTTACCGCCAGGCATTTACCGGATGTTCGAATTACGCGCCCGGACGCCACCTATTTGGCATGGATGGATTGCACCGCGCTGGTCAAGTCGGGCCGTATTCAGGGTTCGCCGTTTGATTTCTTCATGAGGGAGGCTAAAGTTGCGTTGAGCGACGGAAAGATTTTCGGTCAGGAAGGGGATGGGTTTATTCGTTTGAATTTTGGCTGTTCCCGCCGCACCTTGCAGAAGGCGCTGGAGCAGATGGAAAGATCACTTTATCGGAGGAAAAATGGCTGACCTATTAAAGTATTCCACAGTTCAAGGCTTTTTGACCACGCTCGTTCCAGCGCGGCCCGACGAAATGGTTGCAATGGAGGCATATGCGGCGGAAACCGATTTTCCGATCATTGGCCCGGCCGCGGGCTATGCCTGTTATCAAGTGGCGCGCATGATCAAAGCCAAAACAGTTTTCGAGATGGGTTCCGGGTACGGTTATTCCACAGCTTGGTTTGCGAAAGCAGTGCAGGAAAATGGCGGCGGGTTGGTGCATCATGTCGTCTGGGATGAGAAACTCTCTCAAATGGCGACCAGTCATCTGTCCAGGCTGGGATTCGGGAATCTCATCCAATATCATGTGGCTGAAGCGATTGAAACGCTGACCAACACACCCGGCCTGTTCGACTTGATCTTCAATGACATCGAGAAAGCAGATTATCCTAAATCGCTTCCGCTGATCAAAGCGAAATTGCGCTCGGGCGGCGCGCTCATCGTTGACAATGTGTTGTGGAGCGGCCGCATCTTCGATAAAAAAGATAAAACGGCGGCCACGGAAGGCGTGCGCGAATTTACGCACGCGATCACGCAAGATTCCGATTGGATCGTTTCGCTCATCCCTGTACGCGATGGGGTGATGGTGGCGTATAAAAAGTAAATAAAAAGTCCCGTAAACTACGGGACTTTTACATTAAGTGGTTGCCGGTTTTTTCCTGCCCAGCATTCTTCCGATCAGGATTCCTGCCGGCGTTGCCAATAGAAAAGCCAGCAAGGCGGTCAATGCGACGCCAGCCGCCAAAAGGATTCCATCCCAAATGAACGCGAATCCGACCGGGTCGGTATGCACAACCTGTCCGCTCGAATCCATACATTGAATTTCATAACCTGTCGAGGGAATTTCATACCCATTGCTATCTCTGGAGGTGGTCGCGTACGTGTTAATCTGTGCAATGGTCTCTTTGGGGCAAACCATCGGTCCGACAATTCCAACCGCGAAATTGCTGGCCGCGGTGATTCCGCCGACAACCAGGGCAACTGGAAACACACACGTTCCGAGAATGGCAAAGACCAACACCCAAACGATACAACCTGAAACGGCTCCGGTGGTGGAAGATTTCATTTTGGTCTCCTTCGCGTTTTCAGATTTTAAGCAGGAACCTTTTCGCTAAAAATAGGTTATTGGTCATTCCGCAATCGTAAGATATAATACAAGTTGTCTGACAACTTTTTCAGGAGATTTCCCATGACTACTATCGACCTGACCGTTCAAAAAGACCGTCGTGCCCGGGCGATTCAGCGCGCCCGCGAGCGAAATATCATCATTCCCACTTTTGCCCAGATGAAAGACCCTTCCAAGACGCCTGCGAAAATCAAGGAACAGCTGAAGAAGGTGGGCTTGTGGGATGTGGACCCGCGCAACCTGTTCCGTATTACCTGGCGTAATCAGCCCGTCGCTTCAGGCGGAACTTTTGGCGGGGTCAACTTTCTCGAACTTCCCTCTTCGCTGACGGGTGTTCCGGCGCGCATCATCGCGTTGGTTGGAAAATGGTTCCCGACCGGCGCGCACAAAGTCGGGGCGGCGTTTAGCTGTCTGGTGCCGCGGCTGGTTACAGGTCAGTTCGACCCGACCACGCAGAAAGCGGTTTGGCCCTCCACCGGCAACTACTGCCGCGGCGGCGCGTATGATTCCGCATTGCTGGGCTGTGAATCGATCGCAATCCTGCCGGAGGGCATGTCGAAAGAACGCTTCGAATGGCTGGCCACGATCGCAGGCGAGACCATCAAAACGCCGGGTTCTGAGTCGAACGTCAAAGAGATTTTCGACAAGTGCAAGGAACTGCGCACTTCGGGCCAGGATTTGATGATCTTCAATCAATTCGAGGAATTCGGTAATTATCTCTGGCATTATGAAGTGACCGGCCATGCGATGGAGGAAGTGCTCAAGCAGGTGATGGGCAAGGACGATCACTATCGCGGCATGGCTTCGGCCACCGGTTCTGCCGGGACGATTGCCAGCGGCGATTACCTGAAACAACTATTTCCGGACAGCAAGATCGTTGCCAGTGAAGCTTTGCAATGCCCAACGCTGTTGGAAAACGGATTTGGCGCGCACCGCATCGAAGGCATCGGCGATAAGCACGTGCCGTGGATTCACAACACGAAGAACACGGACGTGGTCGTGGCGATTGACGATCAGGCCGTCGTCAATATTTCCCGTTTGTTCGCCGAAGAGACCGGGCGCGCCTATCTGGTCGAAAAAGGCGTTCCCGAAGCCGTTGTCAATCAATTGGATCTGCTGGGCTTCTCGGGCGTCTCGAATGTATTGAGTGCGATCAAAACTGCCAAATACTACGAGATGGGCGAGAACGATATCATGCTGACGGTGCTGACCGACTCGATGGAACTCTACCGTTCCCGCATCCATGAAATGCATCAGGAATTCGGCCAATACACGGAGAAAGATGCCGCGGCCGATTTTGCCCGCTATCTGCAGGGCGAAACGACGGATAACATGCTTGAACTGCGTTATACCGACCGCCGCCGCGTGCACAACCTGAAGTATTACACCTGGGTCGAACAGCAGGGCAGGACTTATGACGAAATCCAGCGGCAATGGTACGAGCCGAACTATTGGACCGACGTTCAGAAACAGGCTGATGAAATTGACGAACTGATCGTTGAGTTCAACAAAGAAGTGGGCTTGCTGTAATCAATCGAGGCGGTCTATGACCGCCTCGATTTTGTTTGCCATTTGGTGCTAGAGTCGACTGCTTTTTATTATTTACAGCCGTTTGCCACGGCCCGATGAATCGCCTGTAAAAGCGATGTGTCATCGGCGGTATCCTGTCCCAATTCCCAGATCATCACACCGCCGAATCTGTTTTGAAACGCGTAACAGGTCTTGCGTTGAATGGTGCGGATTCCATTGAAGTAAATTCCGCCGATTTCATCCTGGCCGGGCGCGGGGTGATATTCTCCGACGATCTCTTGATAGGAATATTCCTGCTGGGGATTGTTGATGACTCGCCCGTAGAACGGCACGCCGAGAAATAGATTCTCTTTGGCGAAACCCGCATCGACAAAGAATTTCATGTCCTTGACGGCTTGGTCGTAGGTCGAATGGCGTGGCCCGTTGTCATAGGACATGACGTGAACGCGGTCCACGTCCGCGTAGCTCGAAAGAGGCCTGTCGGAAGCGGGTGAGAGCGCCAGCGTGACGATCATGTGATGCGGCGCGAGCGCGGTCTGCATTTCCGTCAGCAGGGCGATGTTATTTTTGTGCTGTACATCGTCCTCGGGAAATTCCCAATCGATGTCCACGCCGTCCAGATTGTGCTCCAGCGCGAAATTTAAAACATTTTGAATGAATTGCCGGCGCGTTTCCGATTTGGCGGCCATGGGTGCGAAACCGGAAGAACGTTCCCAGCCGCCGAACGAAATATAAATGCGCGTGCCGTACTTTGCTTTCATCTCATTCAAGCCCTGAAAGACTTTGTCCGTAAGGCGGCTGGTATCGAGAGACCCGTCTGCGCGCGGCTCGGCGGAAAAATAAATAATATCGGTCAGATATTTTCCCCAATCGAGATCGAGCTCGCGGTAATCGGGAAAGTAGCCGATGATCGAGAAATGGCTGGCGGGTGCAGGCGATGACATGGGAGTTGGGGAGGGTGTCGGCACGGGTGAGTCCGTCGAGGTGGGAACAACTTGAGGCGTGATGGGAATCGGGATCATCTCCGGCGTACAAGCCGTAAGCGCAAGCGCGGTCAAAAATGTCAGCAGGCTCTTCATTGACCGATTATAGTATGGTATAAAATTACAGGGATGGTTGCTTCGACGGATTTAATCCTGGTCTGCCTTCTGCCCTCGCCGCGCGACCTGGAAATTGCGCGCATGCTGGGATGGTATCGCATCCCGCTTCGCTCCGCCCCGAAAGTTGTGGCTGTGGACTACCTGGCTTTTTACCAGCCTGTGTCTTTCGTCGAACGCGGTGGACAGATCGAGTTTATCGCCGAAGTGCGCGGCCACGAATTGACCACGCGCAGCGAACTCCTGCGCGAGGAAGCGAAACACCCGCGCGCTCACGAAGAATATTACAAGATTCAATTGGGGAGCCTGGAGAAATTAGCCCAGCCAATTCGCGCGGATAAGTGGAAGCGGCTGACGTTTCTTTACACAACCGGCGAATACTTGTTGAAAGCCGAGACTTTGAATGATCTGGTTGTGGCAGGCGAAGAGCGGCAAACGTTGTGGCGTTCTTTGCGCGAGCGCGCCGAAAATGAGCAGTTGTATAAAACCGATTTACCCGATGCGGATATTCCGCCGGAGATATTGATCGCACTGCTGGGAATTAAGGAATCGCCCGGCTCTTATGATGAAATATCGGCGGGTTGAATCGCCGCGTAAAGCCTTCCACTCCCGACCTTCACTGACGAGGCATTGAAATTGACATGACACTCCCGCAATGGATCCTGATTGGCGTCATTTTTGTACCATTGGCTTTTGTGATTGCGAACCGTCTCCGTATCGACCTGGCCGCATTGCTGATGGCGGTCATGCTGGGGATTTTGCAATTATTTGGCTTTGGCATGTTGGGGCCGGCTCATACGCCTGCCGCCGCCGGCAACATCGTATCGGGGTTTGGACAGCCGGTTATCCTAATTCTGATCTCGTTGTTTTTTCTCACACACGCTCTGGAAAAGAGCGGCATCACACGCTGGCTCGCACAAAGATTGGTCCGCTGGGGCGGGAACAATCAAAGTTATTTGATCGCTCTATTTGCCGGCATTACGGCGCTTTTCTCCCTCTTCATGAATAATCTCGCGGCGGGCGCGCTGGTGCTTCCCATTGCCATGGAAGCCGCGCGCCGCACGCGTGTCAGTCCCAGTAAATTATTGATCCCTGTGGCTTATGGGAGTCTGCTGGGCGGCGCCGCCACCTACTTCACCACTGCCAATATCATCGTTAGCAATTTGCTTACCAATGCCGATCCCCCACAGGCCCCCTTGCACATTTTGGATTTCACGCCGGCCGGGAGTTTGATCGCGATTGCGGGAGTCCTCTTCTTCGGTTTCTTTGGGAAACGTCTATTGCCGGACCGCAAGCCCTCGGTGGAGCAAAGCCTGGCGCGCTTATCGGGCAATGAGTTGGAGGAACTTTACGCGTTGGGCAACCGCCTGTGGGCGGGGCGGATCGCGCCTTCATCGCCGCTGGTTAATCAAACCCTGAAGCTGAGCGGTATCGGCGAAACGCTTGGCGTTGTCATCGTGGCCATGCGTCATCACAATGAGCGTTCATTTTCCGTACCGGCATTGACCGATGTATTGCATCCGAACGATATCCTGTTGATCGTGGGACGCGAAGAACGCGTATTCAAGCTGGCCGAGAAAGGCGTGCGCCTTCGCCCTGAGAAAAACACACTCACCACCTATGGGCTGACTCTGACAGAGTTGACGCCCACGCCGCGTTCCTCGTCCATCGGCAAGACGCTCAAGGATATCAACTTTCGCTCTCAATATGGCTTTGCCGCGCTGGCTCTTTTACGCGGCCAGCGCAGTTTTCGTACGGATGTCGCCGATCTTCCCATCAAACCCGGCGATTCTCTTCTCATTGTTGGGCCCCCGCATCGAATCCCCGACCTGCATCACGGCGCGGATTTCATCGTGTTTGAACCCAACCTCAGTGACCTGCCTGTGGATGGGAAAATGGCAATTTTCGCGGTCGCGCTCGTTGCCGGCGCCATCGTCGCGACCATCCTTGGCGTTCCGGTCGAATTGGCAATGCTTTCTGCGGCAGTGTTATATTTTCTGCTGGGGCGCGTTTCGATGGAAGAAGGCTATCGGATTGTGGAATGGCAGGCGGTCTTTCTCATCGCTGGAATGTACGTGGTCAGCGATGCCATGGTGGAAACGCATCTGGCCGACCTGCTCGGAACGGGCCTGCTCAATATTGTGGAACCGTTCGGCGCGCTGGGCGTCGCGGCGGGCGCGTATGTTCTGTCGGCTGTTCTCACGCAGATCATGGGCGGTCAGGTCACGGCCTTGGTAACCGGTCCGGTGACGATCAGCGCCGCGATTCACATGGGGATTAGTCCGCAAGCCATTGCAGTGGCGACTGCCATCGGCTGTTCGGCTTCTTTTTTCACGCCGCTTGCACACCCGGTTAACATTATGATGATCGCGCCGGGCAACTATACCTTTGGCGATTTCTTTCGCAGTGGCTGGCCCCTGACCATCCTTTCATTCGTCATGCTGATGCTGGGCATGATTCTATTTTGGAGACTTTAGTAGACATGAAAACACTGATCAAAAATGGGACTCTCATCACCGCTTCGGACACATTCAAAGCGGATATTTTGATCGAGGACGAAAAAATCAGCCGCATCGGCCTGGACCTTGAAGCTGATTCCGCGCAAATAGTCGACGCGTCGGGGAAGCTGGTCATGCCCGGCGGTATTGATCCGCATGTGCACCTCGACCTGCCGATGTTCGATACGGTCTCCTCCGACGACCATTACACGGGTCACAAAGCCGCGGCTTTCGGCGGTACGACCACCGCCATGGATTTTGCAGTGTTGGAGCCACAGGGCTTTAAATATTCCGTGGACTTGTGGATGAAGAAAGCCGAGAAAGCCGCCATTGATTATTCCTTCCACATGAATTTGACTCGCTTCGACGAGCGCATCGCCAAAGAGATACCGTCCCTGCGCGAGCTGGGCATCACCACCCTTAAAGTATTTACCGCCTACAATGGCCGTTTGCGCCTCGACGACGGCGGAATATTCAAGGCCTTGCAAATTGCAAAAGAAAATGGCATGTTGATGATGGCGCATTGCGAGAATGGCGATGTGATCGAAGCGCTGACTGCGGAGGCATTGGCCGCGGGGCATACCTCGCCTGAATATCACGCGCTGACCCGCCCTGCGTGGGGCGCGGTGGAAGCCACTCTGCGCATGGCGGCCATGGCCGCGGAAGCTGATTCGCCGGTCTATATTGTCCACATGAACGTGGGGAAGGAAGTGGATATGCTCCGATACGCGCGCGAACGCGGCGTAAAGGTGATGGGCGAGACTTGTCCTCCGTATTTATTTTTCTCGATAGATGATTTGCGCCGTCCCGATGGCGCCAAATGGATCTGTTCGCCGCCCATGCGCACCAGGGAGGACAATGCGCGCATCTGGGAAGGGCTGTCGGAGAATATTTTGCAAACCGTCGGCACGGATCATTGTTCGTTCTTCTTTGACGGGACCAAACCCATCGTCTATGAAGGACGCGAGATTGCGATCCCCGGAAAAGAATTGGGCAGGGACGACTTCACCAGGATTCCGAACGGCCTGCCCGGCATTCAGGATCGCATGCCGATTCTGTGGACTTACGGTGTGCGGACGGGACGCATTACGCCGAATCAATTTGTGGCGTATATGAGCACCAACCCCGCCAGAATTTTTGGATTGTACCCGCGCAAAGGCGCGCTCATCCCGGGCGCGGACGCGGATATCGCGATTTGGGACCCGGAGAAGAAAGTGAAATATGGCGTGGCAATGTCGCACCAGCGCACGGACTATAACTTGTATGAAGGCTGGGAGCTTACCGGCTATCCCGAGAAAGTCTTTCTGCGCGGCAGGCTGATCGTGGACGGCGAGAAGTGGCTGGGCAAGGCGGGCGGCGGGAAGTTTTTGAAGAGGCACACAGGAGAAGTGATCTAAAGGGATTTACTGCGAAGGGCATACATAAGCTTATGCCCTTCGTGTTTAAGAGTCGTGTTGCAGTAATTCCTTTAATTTGGGATGATCCGCGTATACGCCGCGGTAACTTTCAGGCAATAAAGCCGCGATGCGACACATCAATTCATCGGTGGCAGATTGCAATAGACGATCGCGTTCCGCGCCGTGCACCGCTTTGAGGTCCGGGGGCATGAACGATTTTCCCGCGGTCAGCGTGATCTTCAAGCGTTGAAATTTCTTCAAGCGCGCGCTGACCAGTGCGTCCTCCGTGCCCGTCAACGCGCAGGGGATGATCGGTACGCCTGCCGAACTGGCAATATAAATTACGCCGGGTTCGCCTTTTAGCAGGCTGGCTGTTTTCGAACGCGTACCCTCCGGCGCGATGACCATCACCGCGCCGTTCTTCAGCCGTGAGACGAATTCGCGAATTGCCTTCATATCCGGCTCGCCGCGCCTCAGCCAGACCATTTTCATCCATTTGGCTACCAGGCTGAAGAAAGGATGCCGCTTGTATTTGTCGGTCAGCGGCTGGACAATATCGTCGTTATCGAGCGCGTAATAGACCATTAGCGAATCGAGACGGCCCAGATGATTCGATGCAAAGATGTATCCGCCGCGCGGCAGATCCGCGGAGCCGTACACTTCGATATCTGCGATCAGCGGCAGGAGCCTGCGCGCGACGAATCGAACGGACGAGAACATGCGCTAGGTTTCCTGCGCCAATAATTCCTTCAGCCTCGGATGATCGGCGTACACGCCGCGATATTTGGGCGGAATCAGGACTGCGATGCGGCACATGATTTCGTCGGTGTCGCGTTTGAGCGCCTCGTCGCGGTCTTTGGCCGGCAGGGGCGGAAGCGAAAAAGATTTCCCTGCTGTGACGAAAAGGTGGGAACGGCGCAAATGTTTGAGGTTGTCCAAAATGGCTTTGTCCTCCGTGCCGGCCAAGCCTACCGGCACGATGGGACGATTTAGTTTGCCTGCCAGATAGCTTACTCCCGGTTTGCCTTCCGCCATGGTTGCCGAACGACTGCGCGTCCCCTCCGGCGCGATGACAAGGATGTTGCCGGCTTCCATCAGCTTGATGATTTTGCGCAAAGCTTTCAGGTCCGGGTTGAAGCGGTCAATGAAGATCAGGTTGAAGTATTTGCTGAGAAAGCGGAATAAGCCCACCTGTTCCCATTTTTCAGCGACCGGGATAAAAACATCCCAGCGGTCGAGCGCGTAGAACAGCATGGCCGAATCAAGGATGCCCAGATGATTGGTCGCGATCACGAACGCGCCCGATGCGGGCAGGTTTTCATATCCTTGAATTTTGACGGTTGCAATCAAATTAACTAGAAAACGAACGAGCCAACGGAGAAAGTTACGCATGGGCCAATTGTACACAAAAAAGGAAAGAACGTTGGCAGGAAGAGAAAATCCCCGCCAGTTTTATCGGCGGGGATTTTCTTCCAACAGTTATGCCCGATTCTATTTCCATAAATAATCGTTCGATTGGTGGCCGGATGTGGTGGATCCATACATTTCGAACATGCGGCTGAAGATCTCGGCATCGCCTGCCGCCATATCTGTAATTTGAAAGCCCGCGTTGTAACTGGTGGGATCGATGCGGTCATGCTCGCACCAGCGGCTGCGCGCCCCGAAACTCATATAACTTTTACTGGCAATTTCGCCGCTGAGTTCAATCCGCAACCGGTAATCCACATTCAAAGGGAGCGGTTTTTGGCAGTCCAGCTTAAACCCGCCCGTGCTGATATCGGTGAGATGGCCAATTAATTCTCCCGATCTCTCATCTGTGACCCGCATGTAGTATGAGAAATTCCGTCTGTCGAGTTTACGCCTTTCCTTCATGGGAATTTCCTTTCTCTATGCTAATGGTGCAAGTATATACCAAAATCAAGCTCAGTTAAAAGCTATTATATTCTTAAAATGTGCGTCAGAATGGTCGCTCCGGAGCCTCCAATATTTTGCGCCATGCCGATCTTTGCGCCATCCACCTGGGTTTGGCCGCATTCGCCGCGTAACTGTTGGACGACTTCCACGATCTGATACATCCCTGTCGCGCCGACCGGATGCCCGCGCGCTTTCAGGCCTCCGCGCGTACACACGGGCAGACGGCCCTGTACGCTGATCTCATTATCGAGGCCGAGTCTTGGTCCCTGGCCGCGCTCGGCAAAACCACATGCCTCCAATGAAAGCACCGACATGATCGAGAACGCATCGTGCAATTCGAAAACATCGATATCTGCCGGTGAGATTTCCGCCATCTCATAGGCTCGCTTCGACGATTCGTACGCGGCTTGCAGAAATAACGGATCGTGCCGGCTGTGCACTGCAATGGTGTCGGTGGCCGCGGCCGAAGCGCTTACGGTCACACGCGGGCGGCTGGGATGATTTATAACCTTATCCGCCGGTACGAGTACCGCCGCGGCGGCGCCGTCTCCAATCGGCGAAGCATCCAGCAGATTGATTGGTGTGGCGACCATGCTGGCCCGCTCATATTTTTCCTGGGTGATCTTTTCGTGCAGGCGTGCAAACGGATTGTACACGGCGTTGGCATGCGAGTTGATCGAGAACGGCGCAAAGTCCTCATGCTTCCAGCCGAACTCATGCATGTAGCGGCGCATCACAAGAGCATTCAAGCCTACAAATGAAACGCCTTGTTCCACTTCGTAATCCGCATCGGCGGCTGTTGCAAGCGCCGCGGTTACATCGTGGCTGGTCTTGTCGGTCATCTTCTCGGCGCCGAGCACTAGCGCAGAGTCTATTTCACCGGAGGCGACAGCCATCAGTCCCGCGCGAAACGCCGCCGCGCCCGAAGCGCAGGCCGCCTCGACTTTTACGGCCTCCTGTTGCCAGAGTCCGATCCAATCCGAGAAGAAGGTCCCGAGTTGGCTTTGACCGCTAATCAGGGAGGAGAGCATGTTGCCCGCATACAGCGCGTCGACGCGTTCCATACCTGCGTCCTGCATGGCCGCAAACGCGGCTTCTCCGCCGATCTCGCGCAGTGATTTGTCCCATTGTTCTTCGACAATGGTTTGTCCGATTCCTAAGATTGCCACTTCACGCATAAAAGCCTCTTGGTTGTATACTGGTTAAAATTGTACCCGAACCCGCTCTCAGGAACTATCATTCCCGGAACAAATGCTTTCGTTAAATCGTTGAATAAGAAATTTGAGATGGAGGAACCATGTCTCGACTTCTGCTTGTTTTTGTCCTGACGTTCTCATTGACAGCCTGCGTGCCCGCTTTGATGCGCCCTCAGGCCGCGCCATCACAAGCCACGCCATCTGTGCCGCTTTCCCAGGGAAAATGGACCGTTAAGCTGACTCAATCGGGCGGGATCATGGGATTACAGCGTAACATCACGGTAACAAGCGATGGAAAGATCGTAGCCGTGGATGAACGCACGAATCAGACGGTGACCTCGAAGCTCACTCAGGAGGAACTTGGCCGGTTGAAGGTCCGCCTCGATAGCTCCGCGTTCACCACTGCCGCGCCTCAAACTGCCGTCTGTGCCGACTGTTTTTTGTATGATCTGGAAGTTCAATCGGGAGGCCAAACATACTCGGCGCATTATGACGATACCAACCTGCCCGATTCCAGCCTCGAACCGTTGATTGCCTTTTTACGCGACCTGCTGGATCGCTCGTTCCCTCTGCGCTAAGCTGTTTGAAAAGTTCTTTTAATGTATTCCAAAGAGTTTTGTTGTATGATGGGTGCATAGAGAAAGGAGGTAGCCATAGAGATACCGCCTGACTTTCCAGAACAAAGGGAAGACCGAGACGCCTCGACCTGAACAAAACCATATTTTGTTTCAGACGTTCCCCGAACGAAAAGAAGGTTGCTGACCGCTCTTTCCTTTGACCATAATGTTATCAGCAAGTTGACGGATGGGAAATCCCCATCCGTCTTTTTATTCCAGCAAAAGCCCCATTTTGTGAAATGTAAAGCGTTTGGTACAGCCGAGCACTTCAAAAGTCTGGCCGAGTGCAGATTGCCAGTCCTTCAGGTGAATCTCGATTCGGCGTCCGGGCGCAGTTCGGCGAATTTCAGCCAGCAGATGCCGGCTGAAGAACTCTGCCAAATGCGGGTGCGCCGGGTCGAGTTCCAGTTCGGCCCGGTTCAATCCGCCTTTGCGCGTGCGGTAATGATACGCGCCGAGGGCAACGGTTTCGCGAGTATGCGTCACAATGGCAAACCGATTTTGCTTTGAACCATTGATCGCATCGAAGATTCCGGAAAACAGATACGCCGCGAGCGGCGGCCGGAAGCGGTTCGCGCGGATCGGTTCGTAACGCAGAATTTCGGGCGGAGTGATGCGTCTTTCGAATTCCATCCGCCGCTTCCAATCGAACCGGCCGATCTCTTCGATTGAGTACTCATCGGGCAAATCGATCACGTCAACGAGATTTTCCGGACTGCAATCGTATTCGCTATTGCTCATGTACGGAACAAAGCCCAATTCTTTATAGAGATTATAGGCCGGCGTGTTATCTGCGATGACTTCAAGATAAGCGATTTTGGCATGGCGCGCCCGCAATTCCGACAAGACGGACTCGACCAATTGGCGGGCGATGCCCTGACGGCGATATGCCGGAAGCACGGTTACATTGGCAATGGTCCACTCGGGAACGTTGTGCTGGCGCATGAAATTGATCAATCCGACCGGCTCACGATCAGCTTCGTAGATAAATCCGCGCAATACATCGCGCAGAAGCGGAAAAATAAACTGGCCCAGCCGAATCAAAGGCCAGAATTTTTTTGCCCTTTTAATCTGATCGGATAGGGATTCGCTTTCGTCCGTTTGTACGCTCCAGCCCGGATTCTCCGGATACTGAAAGCCTTCGCGCACCAATTTCAGCATGATGTCGATATCTTGGGGCAGTTGAAACGGGCGGATGATTCTCATGATGCAGGGCCTGAGACGGCGCTCAGCGCTTATAAACCTGTGAAGTATAAAGTGAGCCAGACAAAATTTTATAATAGTATATGCAGGCTCAGGCTGAAAAGCAATAGAATCGAATCCGTGTTTCTTAATGTTTCAGGGACTTGCCCGATTCGACCCAACGCGCCCGGAAGAAAGAGACCAGCCTACCGGATCACGGCCGCGCTAATCCCTGCCGCGCCGAATGGCATCGTCTCCGTATTTTTCTCTCAACGCGTCCAACACTTCCTGCAATTTGCGCGACTTCTCTCCGCCATCCTCCCACAACGATAGTTGTCTCAGCGGCGGCCCAAGCCCGCTGACGCCAACGCCGATCAAACGCACCGCCTGGCCGGACTTGCGAACTTTTTTCAATAGCGCCTGCGCGGCTTGCGCGATTTCCGAGTCGTTGTTCGTGGGCTGGGATAAAGTGACCTGCCGCGTCAGGGTTGTGAAATCAGGCCAGCGCAACTTTAGCTTGACCGTCGTCCCGACCAATTGATTTTTTCGCAATTGCGCGCCCACCTGCGCGGCTTGTTGGTGCAATTCGCGTTCGAGCGACTTTTCGTCGCGAACATCGCGTGTGAATGTAATTTCCTGGCTGATGGATTTTGTCTCGCGTTCTGTGACGATTGTGCGTTCATCCCGCCCCTTGGCATGGTTCGCCAAATCGCGCCCATTCTCCCCGAAACGCCGGATCAGGTCCGCTTCGGGCCAACGGGCGAGGTCGCCGATGGTATGTATGCCCAGTTCTGCCAGCCGCGCGGCCGTCTTTGGCCCCACGCCCCAAAGCATGTCTGCGGGCAGAGGCGCGAGGAACGCGGCTTCGTCTCCCGCGGGGACAATGGTCAGTGCGAAGGGAGGCGCTCCGCCTTTGGCGGCTTTTTTCCCAACTTCTGTTGCGATTTTCGCTACCAGTTTGTTCGAGGCGATTCCAATCGAGCTGGGTAACCCCAATTCGTCGCGGATGCGGGCCTGAAGTCCGCGCCCGAGGCGTTCGGGAGGTTCGCTTAAATCGGAAATATCGAGGAAAGCCTCGTCGATTGAAATTTGTTCGACTTGTTCAGTCAGTTCGTGCAGGCGTTTCATCACCTCCCGCGAAACATCGCTGTAATGCCGGTGCCGCGAAGGGATGATGATCAGGTTCGGCGCGAGGCGCACGGCGCGCGCCATTGGCATGGCGCTGTGGATGCCGAGTTGGCGCGCCGCGTAGGAACAGGAGGCTACTACGCCGCGCTCTTCCGGGTTTCCGCCAACCGCGAAGGCTTTGCCGCGCAATTGGGGGTTGCGGGTTTCTTCCACCGCGCAGAAAAAGGCGTCTAAATCGAAATGTAGAATGGTACGTGACATACTCGCATTATAAGGAGAAAAGGGGCATAAGTTGGTGCGCTAAACATATTGAACATTTGTTAAAGAAAAGTTATACTTAGCAATGGCGTATAGTCATATGCGGAACCTTTTGTTGGATGGAACCGTCATCACGCTGAGAGATTTGAGAAGGAGTATCCTATGCGTTCCCGATTAAAAACTGCCTCTATATTCTTGTTGATTGCTCTAATACTTTCATTGATCCCGGCAGCGACATTTCCACAGCACGCGGCAGCCTGGTCGTCGACTTGTGATTGGGCGCAATTCATCGTCGATGTCACAGTGCCAGACGGCACAGCATTTGCACCGGGCACTGCCTTCCGCAAAACCTGGCGTTTGAAGAACATCGGCTCCTGCACGTGGACCACCTCTTACGCGCTGGTATTCGATAGCGGCGAAAAATTTGGCGCGGCAAGCGCGGTGAATTTCCCGATCAATGTCGCTCCCGGCCAAACGGTCGATATCAGTGTTGATATGACCGCGCCGAGCACCGCCGGGCAATACTTCAGCTATTGGAAATTGCGCAACGCCTCCAACGCGATCTTTGGGATTGGCTCAACTGCCAACAAAGCGTTCTGGGCCGAGATCAAGGTGGGCTCCTCCTCTGGCGCCGCGTATGATTTTACAGCCAATGCGCCCTCCGCAACCTGGGCCAGCGGCACAGGTTCTTTTTCCTTCCCCGGCACCGATGGAAGCTCGAATGGCTTCGCGTTACGCAAAGATAATCCGCGTTTTGAAAGCGGCGTGACTTCCGCCCAGCCTGGTCTGTTGGTAGCGCCCAACAATATCACAAACGGATATGTTCAGGGCGTGTATCCCGCGTTCCGTGTATTAACCGGGGATCGCTTTCAGGCTACTGTCGGTTGTGAGTACGGCGCCACAACCTGTTACGTCTCATATCGCCTGGACTATCAAATCGGTTCCGGTCCGATCTACACGTTCTGGACCTGGCGCGAAAAATATGAAGGCCTTACTTATAACGTCGATCTCAACCTGAATTCGCTGGCGAATCAGGATGTGAAGTTCATTCTGGTCGTGAACGCCTACGGGTCGCCGGTGGGCGACCGCGCCTTGTGGGGCAATCCCATTATCGCGCGTGCCGGCGCCACACCTCCGCCGCCTCCTCCGCCCAGCGGATATAACTACGATTTCGGCACTGCCTCCTCGCCGCTGGCATCCAATTACAACCGCGTCACCGAGACAACAGCTTACACTGCCGGAAGCTTCGGCTGGACGGATACTTCCACGCTCGAATCGCGCGACCGTGCCGCGGTCTCTGACGCGGCCAAGCGCGACTTTGTGATGAGCAGTTCCGCGGCGCGCACCTTCAAAGTGGATTTGCCCAATGGCAGTTACACGGTGGCAATAACGATGGGCGATAACGACTTCGCTCACGATAACATGATCGTTAAAGCCAATGGCACAACGGTTCTGTCGGGCGTAAGCACAGCCGCAGGCAGTTTCGCAGTCAACAGCTTCAATGCCACAATTGGCAGTGGTTCCCTGTCCCTCGAGTTTTCCGATGGCGGCGGGAGCGACCCGACCTGGATCGTCAATGCGATTGCGATCACGTCGGCCGCTCCGCCAGTTGCAGGCTGTGACCGCGCGCAATTCATCACCGATGTCACTGTGCCGGATGGAACCGGTTTCGCGCCCGGCTATGCCTTTAGCAAAACCTGGCGGTTGAAGAACATCGGCACCTGCACATGGACTACCGCTTACGCATTGATCTTCGACAGCGGCGAAAAGATGGGCGGCCCCGACAGCGCGGCGTTGCCCACCAATGTGGCCCCCGGCCAAACTGTAGACATCACCATCCCATTGACCTCGCCAACCACGGCCGGCACCTACCGCGGTTATTGGAAATTCAGAAATGCCAGCGGCGTTCCGTTTGGGATTGGCACAGCCGCCAACAAGTCCTGGTGGGTCGAGATCAAAGTTACAGGGACGGGGATCGTACCTGCCACGTCCACGCCTTCCACCCCGGTGACGCCCTCCACGCCTGTTGCCGGTACGGTCTATGATTTTGCAGGCAACGTCTGTAATGCGGCCTGGTTCAGCGGCGCGGGACAATTACCCTGCCCCGGCACCGATGGCGACGCGCGCGGCTTCGTTCTCAAGCAGAACAATCCGCACCGTGAGGATGGGGCCACGCTGGCCCAACCGGCCCTGCTGACCTTTCCGCAGAATATCTATAATGGTTATATTCAGGGTTTCTTTCCGCCATACCTTGTGAAAGCCGGTGATCGTTTCCGTTCTACTGTCAACTGTGAATACGGAGCCACCTCCTGTTACGTAGTTTTTCGGCTCGATTATCAAATCGGCAGTGGCGCGATCCAAACCTTGTGGGCATTTGTCGAAAAGTATGAGGGCCAGTTCTATCAAACCGATTTGAACCTGGCACCCCTCGTTGGTCAGAACGTTAAATTTGTTCTGACTGTGCTCTCGACTGGCTCTCCAACGGGCGACCGCGCTTTGTGGATCAACCCGATCATTTATAACGGCTCCACCGTGCCGACAACTGCTACCGCTACCAATACGCCTCTTCCACTCACGGCTACGCCCACTCTCACCGCGTCGCCCACCGCGACCACGCAACCGCCCACGGCCACGCCCACTGCCTCTGAGACGCCAACGCCAACGAGCACCCCATAACGACGTTGTTTTCAAAGATAACTGCCGCGGCCCTGGTCGCGGCAGTTTTGTAACCGGAATCGGAGTTGAAATCGTTCAAGAGGAGAACTGATGAATGTGCGCATCGTTTTCTGGCTGATCGGCCTTTCGCTTGTTTTGACGGCATGTGCGCCTGCCGGGACCGCGTCCACCCAAGCCTTCATGCAGAATACAACAGCCTCCGCCGTACCGGTAGAATCCTTGAGCACGGATTCGACCCCCGATGAAATTCAGCAGCCCGTATTATTCGGTACGCCGGTTGAAACGCCGCCCGCCTCAACCTCGGGGGAAGATGCGTTGGACGAATTATATTTTTTCATCCTGCCGCATAAATCCGGCGGAAATGCTCAACTGGTGCGTTTGCCCGGTTCATGCGTGGAAGGACTCGCCGCCTGTCCGCCTCTGCAATCAGTGGCCGCGCCGTTCGCTTTCAATTTCAATTTGAGCCCGCTGGCCTGGTCGCCGGACGGGAAATTGGCCGCGTTCGCGTATCCCGATAACATCAACGGCACGCCGTATAAGTTGTGGGTGTTCGACCCCGCCGCGGGCACATGGAAATCGCTGGCGGAATTTCCGTTCATCGATCCGCCGTATTGGTCGCCGGATGGAACGTGGCTGGCGTTTCGCGTGCAGGATGGCCGGGGCGGGGAGGATGTTTATGCAGTGTATCGCGATGGAAGCGGATTGAAGAATCTAACTGCAAACGGCAGACTGCCTGTTGCAGGACGGCCGTATGTGTTGGACGGCTGGCTGATTGAAAATATTCTGGTGCGCTCAGCCTTGCCCGGCGCGCAGAGCGCGGTGTATTTGATCGGCGTTTTAAACGGCGATATACGCCCGATGTTCGAAACAACGTTGGCAAAGAATATTTTCTTCCCCTCCAAAGACGGCGCGCATCTGGCTTTCGATAGTTATGACGAAAGCAGTCAAAAGCATGAATTGAAAATTTCCGAGTCGGATGGCGCTAATGCCATGGATGTCGCTTCGTTTACCGGAGGAAGCTTGTATCCCATCGTTTGGTCGCCGGACGCGAAGCGCATTGCGTTTGCGTATTTCAGTCATTGGACGAGCGGCAATCCCACCGCCAGCGTGTATGTAGTTGGGCGCGATGGAGGCGGCCTTGTTCAGGTTTATCAGGGTACGACCATTGGCCTGTTGCAATTCTCTCCCGACGGTAAATTTGTTCTGGTCGAGGAGACCACCTCGCCAACCGGCGGCCATCTATTCGCGGTCAATTTGGAAACATTGGAACAGCATATCTTGTCCGCCCCAGGTTTGACTCTCGATGCCGATTGGTACGCGCCTTCCTGGCGGCCTTGAGTTCCTGTCATGAATGAACGCAGAATGCCGAAACGCATTTTGCATCTGCGTTCATTTTTAATTTTATTTTTCGCGCCGCCCTTTGGTAACGATCCGAATAGGCGTACCGAGAAAACTGTATTCTTCACGAATCTTATTTTCCAGATAACGCATGTAGCTGAAATGCATCAGCTTTGGATCGTTGACGTAGATCATGAACGTCGGCGGGTCGCTACGGACCTGTGTGCCGTAGAACATTTTGAGCGCCCGGCCCGATTTGGACGGATGCGCGTGCAAATCCTGCGCGTTCTGAATGACTTGATTGATCTTGGAGGTGGTTAGCCGCACCAGCCGTTCTTCCTGAACGCGCAAGGCGAGCGGCAGAACTTGATCCACGCGCTGGCCTGTTTTCGCGGAGATGAACAGAATCGGCACGTAATCCATAAAATTTAAATCGGCGCGAATTTTCTTTGTGAACTCATCCATCGTGTACGTATTCTTCTCGATCAGATCCCACTTGTTCACCAGCACCATGCACGATTTCCATTCATCCAAAATGTAACCGGCGATGTGCGCATCCTGCGCGGTGATGCCGGTAACGGCGTCGATCATCAGGATGGCGACGTGGGCGCGCTCGATGGCTTTGAATGACCGTAGAACGGAATATTGTTCTACGCCCTGCCCGATCTTTCCACGCCGACGAATGCCCGCCGTGTCGATCAGCGTTACCTCGATCCCATCGAAGACGATCTTCGTATCCACTGCGTCGCGCGTGGTGCCGGGAATCGGGCTGACGATGGCGCGTTCCTCGCCGGCCAGCTTGTTGAGCAGGCTCGATTTGCCCGCGTTCGGTTTGCCGACGATCGCGATTTTAACGGAATCGTCCTCCTCGTCCGCGGCTTGAGGCGGAAAGGATTTCACCAAATCGTCGAGCAGGTCGCCGGTCCCGGTTCCGTGTAACGCGGAAATCGGATACGGATCGCCCAGACCAAGTTCGTAGAATTGAGCGGCTTCGACGCGGCGTTTTTCCGTTTCGCATTTGTTGACTACGATGAAGATCGGCGGCCAGACGCGGCCATCGGCTAATTTCTTTTGCGAGCGGCGCAGAATCTCAGCCACTTCCTGATCGGGCGCGGTGACTCCCGTTTCGCCGTCGGTCAGGAGCAGAATGGCATCGGCTTCCTGAACGGCGAGCAAAGCCTGATCGCGAATTTCTTGAATGAAATCTGCCGAGCCGATGGAAAGCGGTGTTTTGCCGCCGTGCGTTGGGTCTATGCCGCCGGTATCTACTACGTTGAAGGCGCGGCCGTTCCACTCGGATTCGGCCAGCAGACGGTCGCGCGTGGTGCCGGGTGTGTCATCCACAATGGCGAGGCGTTCACCGATCAGGCGGTTGAAGAGGGTGCTTTTGCCCACGTTGGGACGACCCACGAGGGCGATAACAGGTTTGGTCATAATGTTCGATTGATTATAGACGATATGGAGGAAATGCCGGCTACGGCCGCGGCGTTGGCGTGACGGTGGGTGTGATGAGGCTGTTGGTTTGCACCAGAGTCACTTCGATGGTGCCGGGCAGGATTGATTCAACCGTCACATCTGCGATCAGGATTTCCACTTTGGGTGTGAGTTGGTGCGTGCCGACAGTAAGCCCGGTGACATCCACTGTCACGCGCACGTCCTGGCGCGTAAGCGTATCCAATAACGGCAGTGGGCCGGAGACGATCACATCCACGGTCGGCGGCAGGATCTGCGCGGTCAAATCGGATGACAGGCCGATCACTTGAACCGTTTCATTGGAGAGCGTGAGACTGCTTTCGATTGGAGAGATGCCCGCTTGAATCAAAACCGATTGCTCGCCGATGACCGAGACTCCCGCCGGTAAATTTAAATTGAGCCGTGTGTTGATATCGTCCTTGGCGTTTTGCAGATCGAGCGGCTGTGTTTCCACGATGCCGGGCAGGGCGCTGACTACGGTCGGGTCGCCGGAATACACGGTCACAACCGGCGGATAGACTGAAATATTCGAAAGGCGGTAGCCGCTGGCAACTTGTCCGCGCACCACCACTTTGACGGCCAGATCGCGGTAGCCGCCTTGTTGGCTGATCGGAAGCGTCACGTGCACGCTCTGGGGCAGAGGGCTGATGCCGCCAGTGATTGGTTGTCCGTTTTCATCCAGGAGCGTCACCGGCAGATCGCGGTCCACGTTTTCGCGCAGGCCATCCAAACTCACGTCAACTATGGCTTTGTCAACTTTATTGACGAGCGACTCTACGCCGGATATCTCCACTTGCGAAGGTTCGATCAAAGCTTCTCCGGCCTGATAACCGATGGAAGGTTGTCCGCTGGTGTTCAGGCTGATTTTGAGCGTTCGATTGGCAATCGGCTCCAGGGTCAGGGAGATGGAGGCGGGCGTGGCGGAGATCAGGCGCACAGGCCGTTCGCTCACTTGAATCTGAATATCCAGCGTATGCGGGCCACTGCTCAAGCCTGAAAGATCTAGGATGGCGCGCACACTTGCGGGATCGGCGTTGATGCGTTCCCAAACCGAACTGGGCGCGCGCAAAGTGACCTCCACTTGCTGAGGATAATTCCCGTTGATGATCAAGCTCGGGTCCTGTCCCACCACTTCCAGCTTGACCGGGTTTTGAAGCGCGTGGATTTCATCGGGGTCTGCGGAAGTAACAGCCGCCACCCAAACTGCCAGCGCCAGCGCCAGCGCCCATAAGAGAGTCCGAAGATTGGTACCGAAGGATCGCATCACTGGTCTTCTTTGCGTTGGAACCATTTGGAAAAGAATTTTTCGACCGGGCTAAAGCTTTCACCCTTCTCATTCGGACGGAAGAAAGCGATCAGGATGTTTTCGAGCCGCTCCAGGTCGAGACGGCGAATCATCCGCCCGGAATGCGCGATCGATATCGCGCCCGTCTCCTCTGAAACGACAACGGCCACCGCGTCGCTGACTTCCGAGATGCCCAGGCCGGCCCGATGACGCAAACCCATTTGCCGCTCGGGCGAACGGTTGAGGATGCCGCTCGAGGAAAGCGGCATGACGCAGGCGGCCGCGACCAGCATGCCGTCCACGATGATGACAGCGCCGTCGTGCAGAGGCGTATTCGGATAAAAGACCTGTAGGAGCAATTCGGGCGTGACTTTGGCATTCATACGCACGCCGCTCTCCACGTATTCTTCGAGGCTGTCCAATCTTTGCAGAACGATCAGCGCGCCGTGTTGACGCGCCGAGAGCCGCGCGGCCGCGCTGACGGTGGAATGGATCGCCTGTTGCATGACCAGCCCGCTGGTGTGTGTTCCGTTCGACCATAAATTTCCGGCTCTTCCCAATCGTTCCAGTGTGCGCCGGATTTCCGGGGCGAAGATCACTGGAATGGACAGTAATAATGCGGGCAGGGCGTTTTTGACCAGCCACGAGAAGGCCGGCAGATCCACGAGGCTTGTGAACAGCACGATCAAAATGACCAGCAGGATCATGCCGCGCAGTAAGACCATGGCTTGCGTACCCCGCAGGGAATATAGCAAACCAAAGAAGATCGCCGTGACCAGTGAGATGTCAACGACGCTCAGCCAATTGAGGCGCTGAAAAATAAAGAGGAGGTTATTGAAAAGCTCAGTCACAAGAATAGGTCGTCAGGCGGTTGGGATCACGGTCAGGAATTCGCTGATCGAATTTCCTGCGCCCCTGAGCACCTGATCCCTAAATTGGTCGCAGGACGCGGTCCTGCCGGATTTGTTTGAAGTATAACGCGCTGCCCAGCGGCATGGATTCGAGCGCGGCATCCTGCCAGGCCTGCACACCCAGCGCGCCGGGCGTGCGCGGTTCATAGCCCAGCTTTTTCCACAACGCGAGATTGGACGCCAGATATTCGCCTGGGAAGATCAATGAGACTTCGCATTGCAGGTCGTGCGAGGCGCGTTCCACTTCGTGGACGATTGCTTCGAGTCCCTGGTTGAGATCGAGAGAATCGTCCAGATAAAGATCGGTTGTGCGGGCAACCAGATTTTCCACTTGCCAGCCTGCCACGCCCACCAGCCTTCCCCCGGCTCTCAAAAGCAGGTAGGCCTTGTCCCCAAAACCGGCCATCACATCTTCGGCGGTCATGGATCTTTGATCGTGGCGTGAGATGAATTCGGCGATCTGGGCCGAATCGCGCGGCCGCCCGCGCTGGAGCGACAGCTCACCGCTCACTGTCTTTTGAAGCGCAGGCCCGGTCTCATCGACGCGCGTGAACTTTTTCCATTCGGTCGTTACCTGCTTCCACAAATCCTCGTACGAGCCGGTATTGCGGATGATGACCGAGGCCGCGGCCAGCTTCTCGCTTTGCGCCGACTGGGCCTGGATGCGTTGCAGGGCCTGTTCACGCGTCATGCCGCGCTTGCGAATTAATCGCGCCACTTGAACTTCCCGCGGCGCGTCCGTGACCCAAATGACATCGCAAGCCGAACGTAATTCGCTCTCCAGAAGTTTAATGGCTTCGACCACGATCAGGGACTGCGTCGCGCGCTCGATCAGAATATTGACCGCGCGGTGTATCAACGGATGAACAATCTCCTCCAACTGCTCCAACGCTTCGGGATCGTTGAATACCAGCCGGCCCAATTTGGCGCGGTCAACCTCGCCGTCCTGGCCCAACAGCCACCTGCCGAACGTATTCAATACCGGCTGGTAGCCGGGCGCCCCTTTGGCAATCGCGCGGTGAGACAACGCATCCGCGTCAATGGTGTACGCGCCGAGGTGTTCCAACATCCTGCGCACCACGCTTTTGCCTGTGGCAATATTGCCGGTCAACCCAATGACTTGTTTCCCTGACCAATGACTCACAAAAAACTCCTCGCTGATTTGTGCTTGTCCTATTTTAATGTCTTTTGTTCGAATCTTCAAAGCAATCATGAAATTCTCTTAATCCGAATTTGGGAACGCTCCGATTTCGATCTGGGTGTTCCGAAATGCCCAATTTCCTCCTGTACGGTTGACGTTGTGTGTGCCTGCGTGTATGATGAAAAAGCCTCAGGCTGGTCGGGCAGTCGCGGTGGCGTTTAACGCCATCGAGGAAAGTCCGCACTCCATCGGGCGCGCTGTCGGATAACATCCGGGGCGGGGAAACATCGCAAGATGTTACCTGCCGGAACGGGCCACAGAAACAGACGGCTTTCGCAAGAGAGTCACGGTGAAAAGGTGGCGTAAGAGACCACCGGCGTTCGCAGTAATGCGGGCGGCCAGGCAACCCCCGGCGGGAGCAAGGCCAAGCAGGGACAAAATCCTCTTCGGAGGGTGAGAGGCGGCCCGTCTCTTCGAGTCCCGGGTAGGCCGCAAGAATGGCACGGCGACGTGTCATCCAGAGAGATGACTGCCCAGGCGCACTGGTTGCGCCGGACAGAATGCGGCTTATAGACCGACCTGAGGTATTTTATTTCTTATCCAATGACGAATCTTCGCGCGCTGATTTTTATCGGTTTTCTCTTTGTGATTCTGCTGGGATGCAATCTTCCCGCCGCCTCCACCCCGGACCCAAACCTGCTCGCCACGTTATCGGCTTCCACCCCGCAGACGGGTTTTCCCGCCAAGTCCTCGACTCCGATTTCTTCCTCCTCCACGCAACCGACCGGGCACATTGTCCTCACCTGCCAGCTCTTCAAAGTGCAATCGGGGAATCAGATTTGCATCATGAACGCGGACGGCTCCGACTATCATCGTTTGACTACGGAAGATGGAATCCAACATTATTATCCGGCGCTGGCGCCCGATGGAAAAAGTGTGATCTATTCCGCTTATCGCGAAGATAACGTGTACGAAATTTACGAAATGAATTTGGCCGATGGTTCGGTTAAGCAGGTCACAGATCGTTTGGGGGTGTTGAACTCGCCCGATATTTCACCGGATGGCGCGCAGATCGTCTTCATGCGCTGGACGATCGCTTCGAATCAGAATCAGGTCTGGGTCATGAATAGAGACGGAAGCAACCCGCGCCGCGTAGTGAACGGCACAGGCTGGGATCCAAGCTGGTCGCCGGATGGGAGTCAAATCCTGTTCGCGTCCGACCGCGGCGGATCGAATCAGCTATGGGTTGTCGATCTCGATGGAAGCGGATTGCGGCTGGTGAGTCATTTGCCTGCCTTGCGCGGCCGCAGTGACTGGTCGCCGCAGAATCTGATCGTCACCTATTCGGGCGAAGCGTGGCGG
Source organism: uncultured Anaerolineaceae bacterium (assembly GCA_964502095.1). GTDB lineage: Bacteria > Chloroflexota > Anaerolineae > Anaerolineales > Villigracilaceae > JACPVF01. The sequence continues at coordinate 319,488 of CAZCUF010000001.1, read as the reverse complement.
CGCGAGATCTTTACGTTGAATTTGGATGGATCGAACCAGCATCAAGTTTCGCCTTCAGGCGGAAACAGCCAGGGGCCCAGCTTTTCGCCCGATGGGCAGTGGATCGCTTTTACCGCCTACTTCGATCATTTGAACGATATTCACGGTTGCGAGATTTACGTCATGCGCGTGGACGGCACAGATTTGCGCCGCTTGACGAATAACGGTTATTGCGATTACCAGCCGCGCTGGGGGCCGTGACGAGTTGAACCAAATGAATGATGGCGGAAACTTAATCGGCAATGCCCGCAGGCTTGATATCTTTCAGATTCAATTGATAGCCCACGCGCCCGTTGAATTGATTGACTTCATACGTATATAAGATGTCCACGCGGCTGGGCAGATCGCGCTGTAAATGCCCAAGCCGAAAGCCGATGGCGTCATGAGTGTAGCCCGCATCGTCTTCCAGACTTAGTTTCAAGTGTTTGCCCTCCGCTCCGACCGTACGCGCATGCTTGACTTTGACTCCGCGCGATACAAAAGCCGCATCGGGGTTGCCATAGCCGGTTGGTTCCAGATAATTTAAATTTTTTACCAGTTCCGGGCGGACGTTGACCAGCGATAGTTCCGCATCGGCTGTAACGGTGGGGCGCAGTTCCTGCCCTGATAGTTTTTCCTCTGCGATTCTTTTTAGTCGCGATACGAATTCAGAGAGATTCTCGTTCTTCACGGTGAAGCCCGCCGCGGCGGCATGACCGCCGTGTCGCACCAGCAAATCCGCGCACTGATCGAGCGCGTCGGTGATGTGAAATTCGGGAATGGACCGGCACGAGCCGCGCGTCTCTGCGGGACCCTTGGATGCTACGACTGCCGGCCGATAATGCGATTCCATCAAGCGCGAGGCGGCCAAACCAACCACTCCGGAGTTGAATTCTTCATGCGCGGCAAAGAGTAAATACCCGTCCGAGTCCTCGCTCATGGCGATGACCTCGGCCTGCTCTTGAATCGACCGCGTGAGCGTCTGCCGTTGGCGGTTTTGCACATCGAGTTGTTGGGCGAGTTGGCCCGCGCGAAACACATCGGTAGTGGTGAGCAGTTCAAAAGAAGCCAGCGCGGATTCAAGCCGCCCCGCCGCGTTGAGTCGCGGCCCCAGCCCGAAACCGATGTTGCCCGCATTGACTTTTGCAAGAGAAATCTCGGCAATGTTGGCGAGCGCATACAGCCCCTGCCGAACAGTCGAATGCATTTGCTGTAAACCTTTGCGCACCAGCGAGCGATTCTCGCCGACCAGCGGAGCGAGGTCTGCTACTGTGCCTAGCGCGACCAGGTCCAATAACAGTTCGAGATTCAAATATTCGGGTTGCAGTTTGGCATGTAAAGCTTCGGCGATCTTATACGCGAGACCTACGCCCGCCATATCTTTATCGGGATATACATCGCCTTTTTGCTTGGGGTTGATCACCGCCAGCGCAGATGGCAGGCCGTCTTCCGAAGGGTGGTGATGGTCGCTGATAACGAGGTCCAGGCCGATGGTCCGCGCGTGAAGCGCTTCATCCGGTGAACGAATTCCGCAATCCACAGTGATGATCAGTTTTACGCCGTCCGCTTTGAGGTGATCCAACGCGTCGTTGTTGAGGCCGTAGCCCTCGTCGAATCGATTCGGGATGTAGCCGGTTACATTGGCGTACATGGCCTTTAATGTCTGTACCAACAGTGCGGTTGCGGTAACGCCGTCCACATCGTAATCGCCGTAGATGGCGATCGGTTCGGCATGTTCGAGCGCAAAGCGGATTCGATCCACCGCCGCTTCCATGCCGGACATTTGAAACGGATCCGTTGGGAAAGCCGGTTCGGCCTTTAGGAAGGCGCGCGCTTCGGCGTCTGTGGCATAGCCGCGGTTGAAAAGGATTTGTCGCAAGACCGGGGGAAAGGCCGCCAGGGCCGCATCGGCTTCGGGTGTGATGGCGGCTGGAATGAGCCAGCGTTTCGCGGGAGGGGTGGAGTGTTGTGCCAAGAATGAAAGTATAAGCGTGGAGGCGGGCGGATGGAAGGGTGTTACTGGAGTAGTTTTGTGAAATCCGCTCCTGAAACTGGGCGGCTGAGCAAGTATCCCTGAACGTTATCGCACGCTTGCGAACGGAGAAAGGCCAGCTGGTCTTCTTCTTCCACGCCCTCTGCAATGATTTCCAGGTTGAGCAGGCGGGCCATGTGGATAATGCTCATGGTCAGCGATTTATTGTTGGCGTTTTGAATATCGTGGATGAACGATTGGTCGATCTTCAACGTGTGAAGCGGGAGCGCTTTCAGGTAATTGAGCGAGGAGTAACCGGTGCCAAAGTCGTCAATGGAAGTGCCGACCCCGATATTCTTCAGCTCGTTCAAGGTCTGAGCGGTGAACTCCGTGTCCTGCATCGCGACGCTTTCCGTGATTTCCAACCTTAAGCCGTTGCTGGGCAGGCCGGTCTCCGCAAGGATATTTTGGATCAGTTCGACCAGTTTTTTATCCTGAAATTGACGGCCGGAGATATTGACTGCGACCCAGAAATTTTCATGCCCAAGTTCGCGCCAGGCTCTGGCCTGCTGGCAGGCCGCGCGCATTACGTAATCTCCGATGGCCAGCACGTGCCCGGTCTCCTCGGCTATATGGATGAAATCGTGCGGATAGATAATACCGCGCCTCGGATGCACCCATCGTACCAGCGCTTCGGCGCCGATGATCTTCTGATCGGCGAGCGAATAAATCGGCTGATACTCCACCCGCCACTCGCTCCGTTCCACAGCCCGTTCCAATTCACCTTCGAGCCTGATCAATTCCACTGCATCGGCATGCATGGACTCGTCGAATAAACGATGATCGTTTCCGCCGGCGGACTTGGCGTGGTACATGGCCGCGTCGGCATCGCGCAAAAGATCCTCCGGATTCGAGTAATTACCTTTATGAATGACAATACCGATGCTGGCGGTCGGGAATCGTTCCACCGACCCAAGCACGGTGGTGGCCACCAAATGCGCTTTGATCCTTTCCGCCACAAGCAGAACGTCGTTGGCTTCGTTGATACGGTCGATTAGAATTGCAAATTCATCGCCGCCCAGCCGGGCGACCGTGTCTTCAATTCTCAGGCATTTTTGCAGGCGCTGAGCGGTGATGACGAGAAGCTGGTCTCCCACAGTGTGACCGAGGCTGTCATTGACGACTTTGAAGCGGTCAAGGTCCATGAACATGACCGCAAAGAGTTCCTCGGGGTTGCGCCTCGAACGTTGCAGGCGGTTGTTCAACCGGTCCATGAAAAGCGCGCGGTTCGGAAGGCCTGTCAATGAATCGTGCAGTGCGCCGAATTCAAGGCGTTCCTCTGCCAGCTTGCGCGCATGAATATCGATTTGTGAGCCAACGATCCGATAGGCGCGGCCATCCGAATCCCGTAACGCCAGGCCGCGGCTGATCACCCACAGAATCGAGCCGTCTGCATGGCGCATTCGATATTCGATTTGAAACTGCGATGTATGTCCTCGCAGATGTGAAACCAGTTCGGTCTGGACCTGTTTTTGGTCCGGCCCATAGACTCGTTTGAACCACTCCTCAGATTCGTCGCCGATCTCGTCCTCTTTGTATCCCAGTATTTGCTTCCAGCGGGGAGAGTAGTAGATTTTGTTTGTTTTAAGATTCCAATCCCATATGCCGTCATTGGCGGCGCGTACAGCCAGCGCGTAACGCTCCTCGCTTTCGCGCAGTCTGGCTTCCATCTTAAATTTGTAGGCCGCCAGCGTGATATTCGATTTCAACTCGCTTGTATCGAATGGGTTGGTGATGAAACCGTACGCCTGCGCCAGCATGGCGTTCTGAAGAGTAAGCGTATCGGGATTTGGGCTGAAAAAGATAACCGGGATTTGGAATTGTTCGATGATTTGTCTTGCGGATTCGGTAATTTTCAAATCCCCCTCTATGCGGATGTTCATCAGTACCAGGCTTGGCTTTAATTCCTGCGTTTTTTGCACCGCGCTCTTGCCCTGAGAGACCCGGCCTGCAACGATATAGCCTAAAGAGTTCAGAAGTTGCGTGATTCGGGAAGCTGTATCTGAGTCGCTCTCTACGAGCAGGATTCTTTCTCTTGGCATGCCAATTTCTTTCCGTAACGATTAATTTGATGAAGAAAATTTCACAGCCAGCCTCAGCCTCGTGACAATTCCAACCGATGGCATTTTACCCTTGAACCTGAAGGGAACAGGCTTACAGTTTGTTGTTGTATGATTATCAAAATTGAAATGCTGGCATTTTGTTAATTACCTCGCCCGAATACAATTTTCGCTCCGCAGAAATTCCGAAAGTTGCAATCGCTTATAATCATGCCCGATGTTCGAGTTCCAGATCACTTCTAAAAATAACCGTGCCCGCGCAGGGATATTCTCCACGCCGCACGGCGACCTCATCACCCCGGTCTTCGCGCCTGTCGGCACGCAAGCGACGGTCAAGACTCTCACGCCTGAACATCTCAAAGATATCAACGCCTCGCTCGTGTTGAGCAACACATATCATCTTTACCTGCGTCCCGGCGACGAACTTGTGCGCGACATGGGCGGCTTGCACAAGTTCATGCAGTGGCATCGTCCCATGCTCACCGACTCGGGCGGCTTTCAGGTTTTCTCGCTCGCGCAAACCCGCAAAATAGACGACGACGGCGTCACCTTCAAAAGTCACATTGACGGCTCGACGCATCGCTTCACGCCTGAAAAATCCGTCGCCATTCAAGAGAACCTCGGCGCCGACATCATCATGGCGTTCGACGAATGTTCCGACCCCAATGACCACGCCTACTCGAAACTCGCCATGCACAGGACTCATCGCTGGGCGGAGCGATCTCTCAAAGCGCAGACGCGGCGCGACCAGGCTTTATTCGGGATCGTGCAAGGCGGCGTTCAAGCGGACCTTCGGGCTGAGTCTGCCAACTTCATCGCTTCGCTCGGCACCCCCGGCATCGCCATCGGCGGACTCTCCGTTGGCGAGACCAAAAAAGAGATGTACGACACACTCGATGTGGTCACGCCGTTATTGCCCGAAAACAAACCGCGCTACTTGATGGGAGTCGGCACGCCCGAGGACCTCATCAACGGCGTCGCTCGCGGCATTGACATCTTCGATTGCGTTCTGCCGACGCGCTTGGCGCGTCATCATTCCGCGTTTGCGCCAGAAGGACGCCTCAACCTCATGAACGCGACGTTCGCGCGCGACGAGAAGCCGATTGACGAAACGTGTGATTGCTACGCTTGCAAGACTTTTACGCGGGCGTACATCCGTCACTTGATCGTGGCAAAAGAATTGCTCGCGGGGACATTGATCTCTATTCACAATCTGCGCGCTTTGATTCGGCTTATGGAACAGATCCGCTCTTATATTGCAGACGGCACATTCGAGCCGCGCGTGCCCGAATTATTGGAACAATGGAGCCATAATGCCAGGAGAAAAGCCGCCAGCTAAACTGCGCCATTAATCCTATTATCAGATTCTATACATACAATAGGGAAATTTCATTACCGAGGACTCTACATGACGTTTTTCCATGCCCTTATTTTGGGCCTTATCGAAGGCCTGACGGAATTTATTCCCGTCTCCTCCACTGCACACATGCTGGTCGCCCAGCGGATATTCAATATTCCTTCAGACCGCGCCATGTTTTCCTTCCTCATTCTCGTTCAAATTGGGCCGCTGTTGGCATTGCTGATTTATTTTTGGAAAGACCTGTGGGGTTCGTTCATGGCCTTCTTCGCAAAGCCATTTTCAACCCCCGAGAATAAACTGGCCTGGTACATCATCATCGCGACCATCCCTGCTCTGGTCGCTGGTGTGTTACTTAAAGATGTCGTCGAGCGCCTTTTCACGAATCCCTTGCTGGAAGCCGCGCTTCGTCTTTTTGCGGCCGCGATCCTGCTCTTTCTGGCTGAGTGGCTGGGACGCCGCCTCCGCAATCTCGATTCGATGACCTGGTTCGATGCGCTCATCGTGGGGTTGTTCCAGGTGCTTGCGGTGTTTCCCGGCTCATCGCGTTCGGGCAGTGCCATCAGCGGCGGGATGTTGCGCAACTTCGACCGGCCTGCCGCGACGCGCTTTGCCTTTCTAATGTCCGCGCCGGTGATGTTGGCGGCAGGCGCTTATCAAACGATCTCTGTGCTGAAACTCAACCTCCTCCCGACGATCCTCGCGCCGCTGGCTGTCGGTTTCATAGTGGCGGCAGTGGTGGGCTGGCTTTCCATCGGATGGTTGATCAATTATGTTGGCAGGCATTCATTGAACGTTTTTGCAGTGTATTGCGCTGTGATCGGCGCGCTGTGTCTTGCCTTTACTTTGATTTAATGCCATGAAAATTTCGCGTGCCCTTCAAGGGCTTATTCTCCTCGTATTGCTTCTCTCAACCGCCTGCGCGCCAAAGACCCAACCGGCCGCGAATGTGCATGTGATCGACGCGTATGTGACTCCTGCCGCGGCCCCCTGGATGGCTAAATTATTTGGATGCACGACCGAAACCCTGCTCGTCCGATTGAACACCCCCGCTTTGGCCAAGATCGATATCCGCATCGGTCAACCGACCCCGTTGACTGGTTCCGCGTTTCAAATCGCCTCCGAGGATATTTTGGTCGTCACCAACCTCGCCAACCCGATTCAAAGCCTGACGCTCGAGCAGGTGCGCGATCTATTTGCGGGGCGCGGCGACCCGTCCATGCAGGTGTGGGTTTACGCGTCCGATGCGGATGTGCAAATGGTGTTCGACCAGGCCGTGATGCAGGGAGGCGGCGTAGCGTCCACTGCGCGTTTGGCCGCCGGTCCGCAGGAAGTGCTGGATGCGGTCGGCTCGAATCCGAATGCGGTTGGCATCCTGCCGCGCAGTTGGCACAATGGAACTGTGCGCGAGGTGTACGCGATCCATGATGTGCCGGTGCTGGCGATCACAGAATCCGAGCCGCAAGGCGATATGCAGGTTTTAGTTTCGTGTTTGCAGAAGAAGTGATTTCATTTTGCCAGTTCGATAATGGCCTTCATGGCGTCGTCGTAATCCAGCCCGGTAATCTCGCTGTATAAATTGGCCGCTTCGCCGAGTTTGCCCTGTTTCGCCAAGGCGATGGCCTCGGGCACGCGCATTTGCTTCCCCACCAGTGCATCGAAATTCAAACCGCCCCAACTGCCGAGTTTCGGCTGATTGGAAGGCGGCGCGGTGCGCAGACGCTGGGGAATGGCAATTGTGTTATTGCAATAAGTACATTTCATGGTGGGTGTGCCGTATTCGGCGGTCATCGGCGCGCCGCAGGCAGGGCAATCAAAGATGCGGGATTGATCGGACATGCTTCATACTCCTCAGATTCTATTGACCGATAAATGATCTAACGTTAATTTCAGTGCACGGATCTATAGTGGATTTCGATTTATAAAGCAGGGGGTCATTTGTTCCCTGCCATCCCTTTAACTGCTTTGAGGGCTTCCTCGCGTGAAAGGCCTGCGAGTTGGCCGTAAATTTCTGCGGCTTCCTCGAACTTGCCCTGTTGCGCCAGCGTGTACACCCGCGGCAGTTGGACGGCTTGGGTGAACATGGCGTTCGTGTCGATCGGCCCAAAATCAAACCCGGGTTTGGGAGGGGGAGTATAAGTTCTCAGCGCTTCCGGAATCACCACGGTCGCGCTGCAATATCCGCATTGAGATGTTTTAGCATCGCGCACCGGTTCCACCGGCGCGCCGCAATTGGGACAGGCAAAGGTTCCTGCGGCGGTATTTTGTGGCATGGATGTGCTCCTCGGATATCGAGCGAATTTCTTAAGCATACATTTAATTTTCTGCTGTGCACATGGCCTATAAGTGGGAATACAATATAATGAATTGACCGAACTCGGAGGTGACGTCTTATGAGACAACCACTTTGGATTCCATCTGCAGAGCGGAAACAGCAGGCCAACATCACGCGTTTTATCGAAGATGCCAATCACGCGTACAAGCTGAAGATCGAGACGTATTCTGATTTATACGATTGGTCCATCCATGAGATCGCCGACTTTTGGTCGCTGATGTGGAAGTTCGCGGATATAAAATATTCGCGCGGGTATGACGCGGTCGTTGAAAATATTGATCAATTTCCCGGTGCGAATTGGTTCCCCGGCGCGCGCTTGAATTTCGCGGAGAATCTCCTGCGAGACCGCAGTGAACGAATCGCTTTTGTGTTCAGGGGCGAAACACAAGTGACTAAAACGATGACGTATGCCGAGTTATACGATGTCGTCGCGCGACTGGCAAAGTCATTGCGCGGGCTGGGCGTCGCGGCTGGAGACCGCGTAGTGGGCTATATGCCCAATATGATGGAAACGGCTATCGCCATGCTGGCCGCCGCCAGTATCGGCGCGGTCTGGTCGTCTTGCGCGACGGATATCGGCCCCTCTGCCGCGCTGGAGAGACTCGGACAAGTCCAGCCCAAGGTAATGTTCACTGCGGATGGATATTTTTACAAGGGCAAAACTTTCGACACGTTGGAACATGCGGCACAAGTGGCGCGCGGGATTCCGTCTTTGCAAAAAGTGGTGGTTGTTTCATACACGCGGGAGCAGATTGAAGTCTCGAATGTGTCGAATGCGGTTCGCTGGGACGATTTTCTGTCCGCGGAAGAAAACCTTGAGATCCAGTTCGAGCAGTTACCCTTCGAACATCCACTGTATATCATGTTTTCATCCGGCACGACCGGCAAGCCAAAATGCCTGGTGCAAAGCGCGGGCGGCGTACTGATCAATCACCTCAAGGAATTACTGCTTCATACCGATCTCAAACCTGATGACCGCATCATGTATATTACTTCGTGCAGTTGGATGATGTGGAACTGGTTGTTGAGTTCGCTGGCGGTCGGCGCGGCCATTATCCTTTACGATGGCAATCCCAATTATCCCGATCCCGGCGCCATGTGGAAGTTGATCGACGAAGAAAAAATTTCCATCTTCGGTTGCAGTGCCAGTTACCTTCTGTTTTTGATGAAGGAAAATTTTTCGCCGCGCACGCGCTTCGACCTTTCTTCTCTGCGCGAAATTTCCCAGACCGGTTCGCCGCTTTCAGTAGAGGGCTTCGAGTATGTGTACCGCGCAATCAAGCATGACCTGCATTTCAATTCCATCTCCGGCGGCACGGACATCAACGGCTGTTTCGCGGCGGGCAGTCCCATTCTACCGGTATACGCGGGCGAATTGCAAAGCCCCGCGCTGGCGATGAAGATCAACTCCTACGATGAAAAGGGAAATCCGATTCGCGATACGCAGGGGGAACTGGTGTGCGAGGCGCCTGCGCCGTCCATGCCGATCCGCTTCTGGAACGACCCCGACGGAACGAAATATCACAACGCCTATTTTGACGTTTATCCGAAAATCTGGCGGCACGGCGATTATATTTTGATCCATTCCGATACCGGCGGTGTGACTTTCTACGGCCGCTCCGACGCGGTGCTCAAGCCGTCGGGGGTGCGTATTGGAACGGCGGAGATTTACGCGCAGATGGAGAAACTCCCTGAAATCGCGGATAGCCTCGCGGTGGGACAGAATTATCAGGATAACCAGCGTATCGTTTTATTTGTTAAACTTATGCCCGGGTTCAGCCTCAACGATGAGTTGAAAGCCAAGATCAAAACGACCCTGCGCCAAAACGCTTCACCGCATCATGTGCCTGCTTTGATCCTTGAAACGCCCGATATTCCCTATACTTTGAGCATGAAGAAAGTGGAGAGCGCGGTGGCGAATATCATCAACGGCCGCGCGGTCACCAATCGGGATGCTCTGATCAACCCGCAGTCGCTGGAGTATTTCGAGAAGATTTTGCCTGAACTGCAAAAAGCCAATTGAGAGCGGCGAGCGGGAGGCGCATGGCTGGCCAAACCTTTGGGGGGATGAAATCGAATGGAGCCCGTATATAATCGGATTGATTCCTGAATCTGCGCCCGAAGAGGAGAAACATGAGACATATTCGATTTTTATTTTCTGCCATGATGGGGATCGCGATGCTCCTCGCGGCCTGCGCGCCTCAAGCAACTCCGACTCTCGCGCCGACCGCGCCTGCCACCGCTACCCAGGCGCCGACCGAAGCCCCAACGCTCGTCCCCGCGCCGACCGAAGCGCCGCCCACACCGACTCTCGTGCCGATCAATTTAGCCGGCCCCGAAATGACCGTTGGCTCGAAATATCTTTACGTGGATGGCTCGACGCTGGTTGCAGTGCCTGCGGGCGAGTTCATCATGGGGCGCGGCGGCTCGGACAATCCTCAACATACGGTGACGTTGAGTGATTTTTGGATTTACAGCACAAAGGTTACCAATCAGCAATACGCGTGGTGCGTGAAGACCGGGAACTGCACTCCGCCGAACACGGACGATAATCCGAGTTATCTCGATCCTGCGCGTCTCAACAGCCCGGTCACTGGCGTGAACTGGGATCAGGCCAATGCCTATTGCACTTTTGTGCATGGCCGCCTGCCGACCGAGGCTGAATGGGAAAAGACCGCCCGCGGCCCGGATGGAAATATTTATCCGTGGGGCGATGCCGCGCCGAGTTGCGCGCTCCTGAATTTCAATAACTGCATTGGAAAAACCACCAACGTTACTTTATATCCCAACGGTGTCAGTTATTACAGCGCGCTCGATATGGAAGGCAACGCCTTCGAATGGGTGGCGGATTGGTACGATCCGGTTTATTACAAGACCAGCCCAACTCAGGATCCGCTTGGACCGGAAACTGGTCAGCGGCGTTCCATTCGTTCCACCGGCTACAAAAGCAATGCGGATCAAACTGCCGCGGCGGTGCGTTTCTATGATTCGCCCGGCGTTCAGCGCCGCGATTTGAGTTTCCGCTGTGTGATCGAAGAGCCTGCTTATTTCGCGCCCTATTGTCAGACTGTTGTGTATTACGGTTTGGACGGCTCCGGCAATCCCACTACCAGCGGCGGAAAGGATCTGGATTGCCCCAGCCCGGTCATCAATCACAATGGCGATTGCGGACCGAACAAAACTCCGGTCAGCAATATCACGGTTCATGTGGACGCGCCGAGCATCATCTCAGTCTTAACCGGCATGGATACTTGCAACCCCGCGACCAACACTGCGGACGAGACGCACGTTTGCCCGATCGGTGTGACAATTCACGTCGAGGCTACCTGTTCGCTCAAACCCTCCGGCGCTCTATCCTGCCCTGCAGGTTACACATTGAGCGGGGATGGCACATCCTGTATATCGAAAGGCGGGCCGGGAGTATGCCCGACTGGCTATCAATATGACCAGGCCGCGCAATGTTGTTCGGCTGTGCCGGGCAAGGACGCCTCCATTCCATTGTGCGCGGCGGGCTTCCATTACTATCAGGGCGCATGTGTGGCGGATATCAACGGCCTGATCCCGCCCGTCCCCGCGGATTGGACTACGATTGTGGAAAAGACCTGCGGCGGCGGCACGCAAAACGGATGCAATGTCGACCCGAGCAGTTGCGGCGACAATGCTCCGATCTTTTGCAAATCCACCTGTTCTTGTATCTCGCGCACGCAGAAATGCCCATAAATGATTTGCTCCCGTGAAAGCGGGAGCATTTTATTTTGGTTTTTTTACGTGCCATTCAGCCGCTTGCTCATAGGCTTGCGCGGCGCGCAATAGTTTGGCTTCCGCCCAATGCGCGCTCACCAACTGCAGGCCGATTGGCATGTTATTTTTTGTAAATCCACACGGCATGGACAGCGCGGGCAGGCCCGTCAGATTGAACGGCGCGGTAAAGCGCGTCAGGCGGCGCGCCTGTTCGACCGCATCACTGCCTTCTATCAGCGGCGCGGTGATCGGTGTGGACGGCAGGATCAACATATCGTATTGACGAAAGAACTGTTCGCCTCCTCTGCGCGCTTCAGCCTGCTTCCGCCTCGCCAGGCTGTACTCGCTGGCAGTGTATTCCGCGCCCCTCTCCAACCGCTGACGGACATCCACGCCGAACATTTCGGGATGCTCCTTCAGGCGTTCGCGATGCACGGCCGCGCCGTCTGCCTGAGTCATCAGTGAGTTAGCCAGCGCGGCTTCGCGCAGCCATTCGATTTCGACTGGTTCCACATGCGCGCCCAATGACGCGAACATTCCCGCCGCGGTGTGAACCGCGCGCGAAACTTCTGCGTCGGCCTCCTCGATAAAATCTCCGACTGCCAACGCAACTCTTAATCCCCTGACGCCGTCAGCGATGTGAGTCAAATAATCGTCAACTGCAAGGTTGACCGAAGCCGGATCTTCTTCATCGTAACCGGCGATGATTTGTAATAGCAACGCCGCATCGCGCACACATTGAGTCAACGGCCCGGCATGATCGAGATTCCACGAAAGCGGAAAGACGCCGCGCAGACTCACGCGCCCGTAGGTTGGTTTCAACCCAACAACTCCGCATAATGAGGCCGGGATGCGAATCGAGCCGCCGGTGTCGGTGCCGAGCGCGGCCAGAGCCATGCCGCTGACTACCGCGGCCGCGCTTCCACCCGATGACCCGCCCGTGATGCGCGCCAAATCCCACGGATTGCGGCACGCGCCATAATGCGGATTCACGTTGGTTACGCCCAGCGCGATCTCGTGGGTGTTGGTCTTGCCAAGAATTACTGCCCCTGCTTCCCGGAGCTTTTGCACAACGAATGCGTCGCGGCTGGGAACATAATCCGCGAAGAATGCCGAACCCATCGTAGTACGCGTGCCCGCTGTCTCGTACAGATCTTTCAACGCGATGGGCAAACCGTAAAGCGGCGCGTCTTTCAGTTTTGAGTCAGGCAACTGCGGCTCGACGACTGTGATGAACGCGTTGATCGCAGGGTTGAGACGTTCAATTTGGCGGAAACAGGCCTCAGTCAGGTCGTGAGGCGAGAGTTCGCCCCGTCCAATTTTTTCGCGGGCCTGAGTCAGCGTCAGTTCGGTGAAATCCATGCTTGCATTATAATTGCGAACGACCTGCGGGTTCGCCCGCCGGAGAAGGAGACTGAATGAAAAAAGCTTTGCATAGGATGGCGTTCGTCATCCTTGCCGCGGCGTTTTTGCTGGGAGCCTGTGTGCCTACGCCCACTCCCGCACCGACGTCCACTCCGCTTCCCACCATGCCTCCACCTGCCACCGAACCCCCGACTGCCACCTCCACCGCGACTCTGGTCCCAGTGCCGCTGGCCGGCGCGCAAGCCGGAACCACCATGAAGTGGATCGATACTTCGGTGTTATCGTACATTCCGCAAGGCGAATTTGCGATGGGCGCCGGTACGAGCGACAGCCCCACACACACCGTTGCGTTGGATGGGTTTTGGATTCAACAAACTCCTGTTACGAACGGCATGTATGCGCAATGCGTATCGGCGGGACAATGCACGCCGCCCACACAGGAATTGGGCACGCCGAATTATACGATTTCAGATTACAACAGCTATCCGGTTGTGGGCGTAACCTGGGATCAGGCCAGCGCGTACTGTTCATGGATTCAAGGCGACCTGCCCACTGAAGCGCAATGGGAATACGCGGCGCGCAGTAATTCCTCCAGCACCTATCCGTGGGGAGACGACGGCGCGGCCTGCGATTATTTGAACTTCGGCGGTTGTATCGGCCACACTACGGATGTAACCGATTATTCGGGCGGCCGCACTCCGCTGGGCTTGTACGATATGGCCGGTAATGTTTTCGAATGGGTGCAGGATTGGTACGACGCGAACTATTACAATAGTTCCCCGGGCCAGAATCCGAAAGGCCCTGACTCTGGCGCTCAGCGCGTGATTCGCGGCAGTAGTTTCGAGACCGACACAGATCAAGCCGCGTCTGCCCTCCGCCATTTTGCCGCGCCCACTTATCACAGCCGCGATCTCGGCTTTCGCTGTGTCGTGACTCAGCCCAAGCCGCTGGCTCCGTTCTGTCAGGTGTCCGCGTATGTGCCCGGCGTTTCCGCTCAGGCGCAAGGACAACAATGCCAGTTGCCGGAGGCAGTGATCCGCGGCCAGTATTGCTCGGGCGGCGATAGTTTCGTTACACTCAACATTTCTGAGGGCGCGGCATATCAACTTAATCGTAAAGATTATGATTGTACCGAAGCGGTTGTGGATGGCAAACGCGTGTTGACTTGTAAAGGTCCGCGCGCCACAGAGACAACTGCGGATATTACAGTCTGCAACGCGGCCTGCTCGAACGTCAACAGCCAGGCAAACTCGGCGCCGGTTTGCGATCCGGGCTACACGCTCGACGCTAACACAGGCGCATGTGTGTACTCGCCGATCTCTTCCGAGGTTGGTGTGGCGGGCTGTCCTACGGGTTACAAGTTGATCGAGCGCGGCGGACAAAAGAGTTGCGCGCTGGCTCCCGGCGCGGACGGCTCCTGCCCGATTGGTTTATATTTCGATACGCAGTTCGGTGCATGTGTTCCGCCCAATGGGATTGCCGAAACTCCTTATGGCATCAATAATCCGGGATTGGCGGCGCAAACCTTTCAGGGTTGCGGAAGCGGCTATCAATACGATTCGACCAACCAATGTTGCCAATCGACGACAGCCGCCGCGTACCCGGCCTGCCCGGCCGGCACCACGTACGACTCGACTCTCAAAGCCTGTACGCCTACGCGCCTGCGTCTGACCGGAACGGGCTGTGTCACAGTTTCGGCCACCACGCTGAAATGCAGTCAGCCGGTGGATATTTGCAGTAAGATCACCATCGAAACCGTTTGTCGGCGCAATGCGTACGCGTGCGCGTGGGATGACAAAGTCGGTGTCTGTCAGTTGAAGAAGTAACCTGTCCCTGAGAAAAAAATCTGGCGCGGAACCAGTTTGAGGTCCGCGCCAGATGCGTTTAATCGGGCGTCTGTTTTGTTATCTCAACCCGGCTTCGTTCTCGGCGAGCGTGACCGCCTCCTCGAAGATCGTCAGCCCCTCGTCCACTTCGCTTTTGGAAATACTGAGCGGAGGCGCAATGCGAATCACGGACTTGCCACAGCCGAGCGTGAGCAGGCCGCGCTCGAATGCCAGTTCGATGATGCGGTCGGAGAGAGACACCGCCGGTTCTTTCGTCTCGCGGTTTTTGACGAATTCCACGCCGATCATCAAACCCAGCCCGCGCATATCGCCGATGGACGGATGCCGTACTTGAATTTCGTGCAGTGCATCCAGCGTATATTGGCCGGTTTCAGCCGCGTTTTGCAGATACTCGGTTTCGAGCAAGTCGATGGTAGCCAGCCCGGCCGCGCAGGAAATGGGATTGCCGCCATAAGTATTGCCGTGCGAGCCTTTCTCCCAATCCATGATCTCGCGGCGGGCGATGCACGCGCCCAACGGCATGCCGGAGGCAATGCCCTTGGCCGCGGTTACGATATCCGGTTCGACTCCAAAATGCTCGATAGCCCACCACTTGCCGGTGCGCCCCATGCCGCACTGCACTTCGTCCACGATCAGCAGGATGTCGTATTTATCGCACAACTCGCGCAAGGCCGGGTAGAAACCGGCGGGCGGGACGATGTACCCGCCTTCGCCTTGAATCGTCTCCACCAGAATGCCCGCCACTTCCTCGGGCGGTAGAACATGATCGAGAATCTGATCTTCGATGTAACGCACCACAGTCTGCCCATCGTCTTCGCTGGGTTGTCGTTCCAACATTGGGCGGTACGGATTCGGATACGGCGCGTGGATCACGCCGTTCATCAACGGGTAAAAACCCTTGTGATATTTCGGCTTGCTGGCTGTGAACGTCACCGCGCCCATCGTTCGTCCGTGGAACGCGCCGGTAAAGCCGATGAAATTACTACGGCCGGTATGATAACGCGCCAGCTTGATGGCCGCCTCCACCGCCTCCGTTCCTGAGTTGGTCATGAATGAAACGCCATAGTCATCGAACGGCGCGATCTCGGCCAGCTTTTCGCCGAGCCGAATCCATTTTTCATGATAGAAGTCCGACGAGATGTGAATGAATTGATCGGCCTGATCCTTGATGGCCTGCACCACTTTCGGATGTGCGTGCCCCGTTGAGGCCACAGCGATCCCCGCCATGAAATCCAAAAAGCGATTGCCGTCCACATCCCACACTTCGGTGCCTTTGCCGTGATCCATCACGAACGGATAACTGCGCGGATAAGACGGCGAGATCACCGCCGAGTCGCGTTTAATCATCGCCCGCGCTTTTGGCCCCGGCAAGTTCATAGGTTCCATATTTACTTCCTTTCCTGACTGGTGAATTGAGAGAAAACTCGCGGAAGGTCTGCCCGCGTCTTTTTTCGACCTCGAATCTGCCTCCGTTTTATCGGCAGATTCAGTTCCTTGGCTTTACGCGCCTATTCAAGGCGGATTCTCCTCCGAGAGACGCGCCAGCGCCAACGCGCCCAACAGGCCGGCGTCATCGCCCAGCGCGGCTTTGGTAATCTCCAGATTTTCGAGATAACGCGGATGAATCACGCTCTTCCGCAAACTGACTTGGAACGGCTCGAACAGCAAATCCCCAACCTGCGAAACGCCTCCGCCGAAGATTACCACCGAAGGATCGAAGATGTGCAGGTAGTTCGCAATGCCTATGCCGAGATATTCCCCGGCGCGTGCAAATGCCGCGCGTGCCAGTTCATCGCCTGCCAGCGCCGCGTCCGCCACTTGGCGGGCAGACAGTCCCGGGTCCGCGTGAAGCGAGGATGTTTTTCCTTTTTCCAACTGTTCGTTGACGTAGCGCGCGATGGACGGGCCCGAGGAAAACGATTCGAGATGTCCCGGATGTCCGCATCCGCATAACGGACCGTTGACGTCCACTGTCATGTGTCCCAATTCGGCGGCCAGGCCATGATAGCCCTGAAGCAAACGTCCGTTGATGATTACGCCGCCGCCCACTCCGGTGCTGATGGTGATATAAAGCACGTTGTTGTGACCTTTGCCGGCGCCATATTTCCATTCGCCGAGACCGGCCAGATTGGCGTCGTTATCAATATGTACCGGCACATGGAAGTGCTCGAACAGTTTCTGGCTGAGAGGAAAATCCCGCCATTCGGGAATATTGGGAGTTGTGAGAATAATACCCTTGTAAGGGTCCAATGGGCCCGGGGAAGCCAGCCCAATGGACGAGACTTTTTCCTGTTTGGGCCAGACCGCTTCCATGGTTTGAACCAGGCGGTCGAAAACGCCCGGTTCAAGGGCGTTCGATCGTATGCGCTCATGTTTGGACGGGGTAATGCTGTTTGGCTCATAGAGAGCGGCGCGAATGTGTGTGCCGCCGATATCAACTGCAACGATGGGGCTCATGGCTTGATTATAACCGAGGCTCCTCCCGCCTGTGCCTGCGGAGAGTTTCAACGTCCTTCAATTGACGTTTTATTAAAGGACTGCTAGACTCGTTTTTATGAAATTTCCTCCCAAAAACCGGACGCGCTTCAAGGAACAGATTCGGCTGGCTGTGCGCTGGTTCAAACCCGGTTTGGGAGTGAAACGCTGGTTTCTGCTGATCCTGGGCGGCATAATCTTCCTGGGGCTTAGCCTGGCCGCCTTTTTAAAAGACCTTTATCTTTCGGAGTCGGTCAACCCCAACTTGGATCTATTCCTGTCCGTCATTTCCCTGCATTTTATTCCGCGCCCATTGCGGCTGATTGTCCTTGTCGGTTTTGGACTCGGCATGATATTTTTCGGCATCTGGGAATTGAATCGATCCCTGTTGCGGCCCTTTATCCGCCCCGGGCATCAGGTTGTGGATGAGATCGCGGAATATCACCATCTTCGGCACGGTCCGCGCGTGGTGGCGATTGGCGGAGGGCATGGCTTATCCACGTTACTGCGCGGACTCAAAGACCATACGCATAATATTACCGCGGTGGTTACAGTCGCTGATGACGGCGGCTCTTCGGGAAAATTGCGCGAGAGCCTCGGTATTTTGCCGCCGGGCGATATTCGCAACTGTCTGGCGGCGCTCTCCAATGATGAAGCGCTGTTGACACAATTATTTCAATATCGTTTTCGGGGCGCTTCCAGTTTGGAGGGCCACTCTTTCGGAAATCTGTTCATCACCGCGCTCAGCGATATTACCGGGAGTTTCGAGGAGGCCGTCAGTGAATCGGGGCGTGTGCTTTCGGTGCATGGGCGCGTATTGCCGTCCACGCTCCATAATGTAAGGCTTGTGGCGGATATGCAACTGCCGCACATTGTCAATGAAGTTCGCGTGGAAGGGGAGAGTCGCATCCCGCACGCGGCTGGACGTGTACGCCGCCTGTGGCTGGAGCCGAATGACGCGCCCGCTTTTCCGCCCGTGCTTCAAGCCATCCTTTCGGCGGATATGATCGTGGTCGGGCCGGGCAGTTTATATACGAGTCTGCTTCCGAATTTGCTGGTGATGGACATTCTGGCCGCCATGCGCGTCAGCCGCGCCGTCAAGATATTCGTCTGTAACATCGCGGTTCAGGCGGGAGAAACCGATTTCTACAGTTGTTACGACCACGTGCAGGCCCTGGAAGCGCACGTGGGGGAAAAATTATTCGATGTAATCGTCTGCAACGACCGTTACGATGAACGCCTCACGCGTGACGTGGAGTGGGTACGCGCCGATGAGCGTTCCCTCGCCGATGTGCGCGTCTATACCGAAGATTTGGTGGACGCCGAATTTCCGCACCGGCACGATTCGGTCAAGCTTGCGCAAACTTTGATGGACATCTTTTATCAACGCACCGGCCCGCTGAGTTAAGTCACAATTTCACAGTGCTATAATTCACAGGCAAGTAATCTCAATCGAAAATTGTGATAGCATGCTGTAAAGCTTCACAAGTAAATTTTTCATTCAGGAGAAATAAAATGACTGTCAAAGTTGGCATCAACGGGTTCGGCCGCATCGGCCGTCAAGTTCTCAAAGCGATTCGCGATTATTACCCGCAGGACCTTGAAATGGTGGCATTCAACGATATCGGCGATATGAAGACCATGGCGCACCTGCTCAAATACGATTCGAACTATGGGCGTTTCAACGGCGTGGTGGAAGTTGCTGATGACGGATTGCTGGTTGACGGCAAAAAGATCAAAGCGTTCAAGGAGACCGACCCGGCCGCGATTCCGTGGGGCGACCTCGGCGTGGAGATCGTCATCGAATCAACGGGCCTGTTCACGGTCAAGGAAGACGGCGTGAACAAGAAGGGCAAGACCGTGAAAGGCGCGGTCAATCACATCACAAAAGGCGGCGCGAAGAAGGTCATCATCTCTGCGCCTGCCGAAGGCGAAGACCTCACCATTGTATTGGGCGTGAACGAAGATAAATATGACCCCAAGACTCATCACGTGATTTCCAACGCCTCCTGCACAACCAACGGTTTGGCCCCGGCTGTAAAAGTCGCTCACGATAAGTTCAAGATCGCGCGCGGCTTTATGACCACTGTCCACTCCTACACCAACGACCAGAAGATTCTCGATCTGCCGCATTCCGATTTGAGGCGCGCGCGCGCGGCGGCCCTGAATATCATCCCAACCTCCACCGGCGCGGCCAGAGCCTTGAAGCTGGTCATCCCCGATATGGCAGGCCGCCTCGATGGTTACGCCCTGCGCGTACCGACTCCTACAGTTTCGATCATTGACCTGACTGCCGAGTTTGAAACGGCCGCTACAACCGAGGAACTGCGCCAAGCTTATCGCGATGCCGCTAAACTGCCGCGCTTCAAGGGCATTCTGCAGGCTGTGGATGAACCGCTGGTCAGCCTCGATTACAAAGGCGACCCGCACTCTTCGTCCATTGACCTGCCCTTTACGGAAATGCTCGGCAAAGAAAAGAGCACTTTTGCCAGAATCGTGACCTGGTATGATAACGAGTGGGGTTATTCCTGCCGCACAGCGGACCTGGCGGCGATGCTGGCGAAGAGCCTGTAATTCGCAAACTGAAAATTGGTAGATTGGTTTTCCAATCTACCAATTTTTCTAATTTTCAATTTACGAGGAAGCCGTGAACAAGAAAACCGTCAAGGATATTGACATCAAAGGCAAGCGCGTGCTGATGCGCGTGGATTTCAATGTGCCAATGGCCGATGGCAAGGTCGTGGACGATAAACGCATTCGAGCCTCTTTGCCCACCATTCAATATGTGCTGGATCAAGGCGCGTCTGTGATTCTGATGAGTCATCTTGGGCGGCCAAAGGGCGGGCCGGACCCGGAGTTTAGTTTAAAGCCCGCGGCCGAAGTGTTGGCCGGTCTGTTGGACAGGCCGATCCAAATGGCGCCCGATTGCATAAGACCTGAAGTGGAGAAGATGGCGAAGGCCTTAAAGCCCGGTGAGGTGCTGATGTTGGAAAATACGCGCTTTCACGCGGGCGAGGAGAAGAACGATCTTGATTTCGCCAGACAATTGGCCGCGCTGGGGGAAGTCTATGTGAACGATGCGTTTGGTTCCGCACACCGCGCTCACGCCTCGACCGAGGGCGTGGCGCATTTTCTACCGGCTGTTTCCGGCTTCCTGATGGAACAGGAATTGGAATATCTGGGCCGCGCAACTTCAAATCCCGAGCGGCCCTATATCGCCATCCTCGGCGGCGCCAAGATCAGTGACAAGATCGCGGTGGTGGAAAATCTGCTGACTAAATGCGACAAGCTTATCATCGGCGGCGGCATGGCGAATACGTTCCTGGCCGCGAAAGGCTATAACATGCAGGATAGCCTCGTCGAAGCGGCGTCGGTGGAAACGGCCAAAGCTATTATGAGCAAGGCCGGTGATAAGCTGATTCTGCCCGTGGACGCGGTCATCGCGGACAAGTTCGATGCGGAGGCTAACTCGCAGGTGGTGAATGTGGATGAGATTCCCGCGGGCTGGCGTATGCTGGATGTTGGGCCGCGGACGCTCGAGAGCTATAAACGCGCGTTGAGCGGAGCCAGGCTCGTGGTCTGGAATGGGCCGGTGGGCGTGTTCGAATTCCCGAAGTTCGCGGCAGGCACGTTCGCCCTCGCCAAGTTGCTGGCTGAATCCGGCGCAACGACTGTGATCGGCGGCGGCGATAGCGCCAGCGCGGTCAAGAAGGCGGGCGTCGCCAAACAAATGACTCACATCTCGACCGGCGGTGGCGCGTCGCTGGAATTCCTCGAAGGGAAGGAATTGCCCGGCGTGGCGGCTCTGCTCGATAAATAACGGATTTTTTTGCAAGCAGGGAGATCGGACTCCCTGCTTTAATTTAATTTCAATGCAACCATTGGATGATGGGCGTGCAGGCGTTTGTCAAGTACAATATGGGGCAGTTAATCGGCCAGAGGTAAGATGACATTCAATATCGGCGAAAACATTGGTCCCTATCGTATTACCGAACAACTGGGTCAGGGCGGTATGGCTACCGTTTACAAGGCCTATCACGCCGCGCTGGACCGCTATGTGGCGTTGAAAGTTTTGCACCCGGCCTTTAGCGAAGATAAAACATTTGAATTGCGTTTCCAGCGTGAAGCGCGCGTGGTGGCGAAGCTCGAACACCCGCATATTGTGCCGGTTTATGATTATGCCGAACATGAGCATCGCCCATATCTGGTGATGAAGTTCATCGAGGGCGAAACGCTCAAGGCTCGTATCGGACGCGGGCCGTTATCTTCCGAAGAGATTCAAAAAGTGGTCGATTCGGTCGGCTCGGCGCTGGCGTACGCGCACAAGCAGGGCATCTTGCACCGCGATATTAAACCGTCGAACGTATTGATCGCCACCGACGGCACGATGTATCTGGCGGATTTCGGTTTGGCGCGCATCGCGCAGGCGGGCGAATCGACTCTCTCCTCCGATTCGATCATGGGTACGCCGCAATACATTTCGCCCGAGCAGGCCATGGGCAAAAAGGACCTCGACGAAGGCACCGATATTTATTCGTTCGGCGTCATGCTGTATGAGTTGGTCGTCGGTCAGGTTCCGTTCAACGCCGATACGCCGTTTTCGATCATCCACGATCATATTTATTCGCCTCTGCCCATGCCGCGCGCCGTGAATCCCAAAGTGCCGGAAAGCGTGGAACGTGTTTTGTTGAAAGCCCTGTCGAAGGAACGCGCCGATCGCTATGACAGCGTGGATTCGATGGCCCGGGCCTTCAAGCAAGCCTGGGATACGGCGGGCGTTCCGATGCAAGGCACGGCTCTGACTCTGCCGAAACCTGTTCCCGTTTCAAAGGTCGCATCTGCGCCTCAAGCCTCCAAAGCGGATGAACGCCTCGAAACGGTGGCCGCCAAACAGGTCCGCGCCAAGAAGCGCACCTCGCCCTGGATGTTCATCGCCGGGGGAGGTGTGATCGTCCTGTGTTGCCTGTTCGGGTTTGTCGCATTTCGTAACGGCCGCCTGAACAAGAACCTGCCCGCGAACCTCAGGCCAACTCACGCCACCGAGTCGCTGACTGCAACTCTTCCGCCGCCCACCCTGGCCGCGACTCAAATTCAGCCCGCCTCGGCTTTGCCGACTCTTACGCCCGCGCCTCCGCTTCCGCCTGCGGTGGCCACTGCACAGCAACAAGTGTCGCAAAACCCGAATGACCCGGACGCGCTGTTGGCTTTGTCGGAAGCGTATTGGGACGCCCATTTGCCGCGTCAGGCATACGAGACTCTTTTGCAAGTTTCCGACCAGGCCGGGCAGGATCGAAACTTCCTCGAAAAAGCCGCGCTTGAGTTCTCCAGCCGCGAAGCCTGGGTGGCTTCTGCGGCCTTGTACTTGCGCGTGATTCGTACGTATCCGTTGGGAGGCGTACCGCAAGATGCTTTGAATCATTTTCAAGAAGCCGCCTATAAAGCGGCCATGAATCCGGAACTGCCGGTGTACCTGCCGTTCGACTCGATTGAACGCACCGACCAGCCCACTGGACTGGCAGTGCGCGGACGTTTTGCCCTCTACCACGGCAACATCGAAGACGCGCGCCTGGCGTTGAATCAGGTCAAACGCTTGAAACCGGACTTTCCGCTTTCCGTGATGCTCGAAGCCGAGATTGACATTAAAGACGGGCGCATTGCAGAAGCCCGTCAACTGCTCACCATTCTTTCGTCCGATTTGAGTACGCCCGATTGGTTGCGTACGCTGGCGGACAATACCATCAATCAACTGCCGTAAAAACCATGAGAACTCCTTTTGTTGCCGGAAACTGGAAGATGAACAAGAACATTGCGGAGGCGCGCGAACTGGTCTTCAAGATGAATGCGGACCTGCGCGAAATTCGCGGCGTGGAAAAAGTGCTTTGCCCTCCGTTCCCTTCGCTGGTGGCCGTCTCAGCCCTGCTCGTGGGCACGGATATTGGCCTCGGCGCGCAGAATATGTATTGGGAGGAAAAAGGCGCCTTTACCGGCGAGGTCTCGCCGTTGATGGTCAAGGAGTTTTGCGGATACGTGATCGTCGGTCATTCGGAACGCCGCGCCTATTTCGGCGAAACGGATGAAACTGTGAATAAAAAGATTCACGCCGCGCAAAAGTTCGATCTGACTCCGATTGTGTGCGTAGGGGAGACGCTCGCCCAGTACGAATCCAACCAGACCCGTGAAGTGGTCACGCGTCAAATACGCGCCGGCCTCGCTGACGTGGACCCCGCCTTCGCGCCGCGCCTGGTCATCGCCTATGAACCGGTCTGGGCGATTGGCACCGGCCGCGCTTCCAGCAGTGAGAACGCCAACCAGGTGATCGGGGAGTACGTGCGCGGCCCGCTGGCCGAAATATTTGGGAGCGATGCGGCTCGATCCATACGCGTGTTATACGGCGGCTCGGTCACCGCGGCCAACGCGGCCGAGTTCTTCGGCCAGTCCGAAATTGACGGGGCGCTGGTGGGCGGCGCGAGCTTGAAAGCGGATGAATTCGTCGCCATTACGCGCGCGGCGGTTGGAACATAAAAAAAGAATCGAACGCAGGGCGTTCACGAATTTCGCAAAATCTATGCGATCTGCGGATCCATCGTCTTCATGTCCTTTCCCTTCGACGGCCTGTTCTGGTTTCTGCTCACTTTGCTGGCGCTGGTATTTCTTCAGCGTATTCTGCATCGCGAAATTCAGGCCGTCTTTTTGATTCTCACGCGTAATCCCGCGCTGACGATGGGGATGTTTTCGATTCTGTTCTTCCCCGGAGTCTTTTTGCATGAGCTGAGTCATTTTTTGATGGCGAAGTTGCTGGGCGTGCGGACGGGCGGCTTTTCGTTGATTCCACGCGCCATGCCAAACGGAAATCTCAGGCTCGGTTATGTGGAAACCGTCCAAACGGATTGGGCGCGCGATGCGCTGATCGGCGCGGCGCCCATTATCAGCGGCGGGTTATGCGTGGCATACATCGCCCTGTATCAGATCGATCTCCTGCCCTTGTGGGACGTACTGCGCACGGCGAATTTCAATTTATTCTGGCTGGGTATTTCGATGCTTCCACAGGTCAAAGATTTCCCGCTTTGGTTTTATCTCACTTTCGTGGTGAGCAGTACGATGATGCCGTCCGAGTCGGACCGGCACGCCTGGCTTCCGCTCGGGTTGTTGACCGCGTTCATCCTCGCGCTGGCGTTTTTTGCCGGCGCGGGCCCCTGGATGCTGGCGAACATCGCGCCGTGGCTGAACGATTTTCTGCGTTCCGTGGCGTTGATCTTTGGATTAAGTTCGGTAGTGCATGTGGTGGTCATTTTGCCGGCGCTCGCCCTTCATCGCGCGCTGGCGCGTTTCAGCGGGGTGGATGTGGCCTGAGGGCGGGGTAATGATCGAGAAACGGGACCGGCCTCAGGCCCCGCGTGAAGCGTTGAGTTTTTCCTGATATTCGGGGATTTCGATCATCGGCGGACGTTCGCGTTCGATAATATCTTCCACGTCCAGCGAGTAGTTTCCATCCTTGTAACGAATCAATTTCATGGATTTGTTGACTTCTTCGAGCAGGGGACGATTCAAACGCGACTCGAGTTTGCGAATCACGGCCTGTAGAATTGCAAACGACATTTTGCTGAGCGCTTCGAGCGGCTGGTTATGATGGACGCGTTCCATCAAGTCCACCTGGGCGATGGCGTTCAGGCCATACTTTTCGAAGATGTCGATCAGCAGGCCGGTCTCTACGCCGTAGCCGGAGAAGAACGGAAGTTGTTCGAGCGCGCGGCGGCGTCCGCCGTATTCGCCGGAGAGCGGTTGCAACACGCCGGAGAGTTCGGGATAGAACAAATTCAATAGCGGACGCGCGGTCAGTTCGGTAACGCGCCCTCCGCCGCCGGCTTGAGTCTTTTCACCCACTTTGAGCGGTCGGCGGTAAAAGCCTTTTACAAATTGAATATGCGGCATGAGCAACAGCGGGCCGAGAATGCCGTACACGAACGCGGGATTGATGTTGACGATGTCGGTGTCGATCCAGACTAAAATATCGCCTTTGGTGACCAGCAGGCTTTTCCACAACGCTTCACCTTTGCCGGGGCGCGCTCCCAGTTTCGGCAGGATTTGCTGATGAATGTAAACGGGCAGGCCAAATTCTCCGGCGATCTCGCGCGTGCGGTCGGTGGAATCGGAATCGATCAGTACAATCTCATCGAGCAGGGGCGCGTCGTCCATCAAGGCTGTTTTCACCGTTCGAATGACTTTACCGACGGTTAACTCTTCGTTCAATGCGGGCAGGGCCAGGCTGATGGTTACTTTCTGTTCGCGCTTCAATGCCAGCATGCGATCCATATCGGTGAACTCGTGGGCGTGAAAGGTGTTTTCCGCGAACCATTTATCCACCAGAATCGAAATGGCCTGCGCGCCGGCGCTTTCGTCGAATTGCGCGGCTGGCATGGATCGCCTGGTTTGCACCACGATCACCGGAGCGGACGATGCATGCAAGAGCCGGTCTGCCACCGTGCCGAGCGTGGCGTTGGCGTCTCTGCGCGCAGTGGAGCCGATCACGATCACATCCGCGTTTTTGCTTTCGTCCAAAATGGTCTGCGCCGGGTCGCTGGTGGCGGCTTCGCGCGTTTCCACCTCGGGCATGCGCTGAAGCACCTGTTTCAAGCCGCGAAAGGGCGCGTCGGTGTTGGTTTGGTCGGGATAGTGCAAATGCAAAGCGGTGAGCTGTTTGGAATGCAGGCTCAACCCAACGCGCAAAGCAAGCTCCGCGTAGGGGCCGCCGCGTACCGGCACGAGAACGCGCAAGGGCGGCGACTGTAAATTGCCGTGGACCAGCGCCATGTCACAGGGCGGATGCGCCAGCACTTCGTTCAGTGTGACTCCCAATTCGTCCAATAAAAATTGCGCTTTGAAAACCAGCAGGTCCGGTTTTTCCACAGTGACCACATTTTGCAATTCGGCCCACGGAT
This sequence comes from uncultured Anaerolineaceae bacterium, assembly GCA_964502095.1. Lineage (GTDB taxonomy): Bacteria > Chloroflexota > Anaerolineae > Anaerolineales > Villigracilaceae > JACPVF01. The sequence goes on along the minus strand of CAZCUF010000001.1, from coordinate 293,322 downwards.
TGGGTGAAACGCGCACGCGCACGCGGACGCGAACTCCCTCGCCGCGCAGTCCTTCCATTTGACGGCGGACTTTGCGCGCCTCCAATGTGGCCCGGCTTAAAGCCGCTTCATCCTCGACCTTGACCAACCCCACCAAAATAACTTCATCGGCCATCCAGCGCGCGGCAGTGACGGCGGCGCGGTTGTCGCAGTCGGAACAGATGGGCACAAGGGCCGTGCGAATGGGCTTGAATTTTCTCGGGTTCATGGTTGTAATAGCGGCGTAATAAATTTCGAATAAACGGCGTTCCAGGTGAACGTCTCGCGGATGCGGGCGGAGAAATGGAAGACGGGATCGGTTCGGAAATAATCGGCGATCAAGGCCGCCACCTGCGCGGGCACGTCATCCGGCGAGAAGAAAAAAGTTTCCTCGCCGCCTAATTCGCGCAGGGACGGAATATCCGCGCAAAAGACCGGCAGATGGCTGAAGGCCGCTTCGATCAATGGAATGCCGAAACCTTCTTCGCGGCTGGGCAGAATCAACGCATCGGCGAAACGATAAAAATCGGCGACGACCGCATCGGGCAGAAACTCATCCGAATATTCGCTGACGAAATGCGCCGCGCCGCGCAGGCCGAGTTCATCTCGCAGGGCTAAAAGATTTTTGCGGTATTCGATGTTGGCCGGGTTGTGCGGACCGGCCGGCCCAGTGACGACCAGCATGGCTTGCGGAAGATCCTTGCGCAATTCAGCCAGCGCGCGCAGGGCCAGCTCGATATTTTTGCGCCGCGTCAGGCGGACCGGCAACAGCAACAGCGGCGCGGCGGAGTCGAGTTTCATCTGGCGGCTGAGTTCGAGAGTCTGCGCTTCAAGTTTAAGAAACGATTCGCGGTCCACGCCGTTCGGCGCGATGTGAATGGACTCGAGCGGAATCTGCATCAGTTTGCTCAACTCGCGCTGGCGCAATTTCGAGATCGTCACCTGTAGCGCGCCGGGCCAGGCTGTACGAAGCAAATCCCAGGGATAGCCGTCGTGCAATTCGCGGCGATAACGCGGCGTGGTCCAGGCCAGATCGTGATGCCATAGAATCAAGCGCGGCGGCTTCGAGTTTCGATGGAGTTCATAAAGCGCCGCTGTGAGCGCCAGATTCTTATTCAATGAGCAGACGTTGTGCGCGATTAAAATGTCAACGCCTTTCAGCGCGGATTCGAGTTCGCGCTGAATCTCACCGCGCAGGCTTTCGAATTCCGACGGAACAACGCCTCCGTCGAGTTTGGCTTTGATCTCCAACACTTGCGGATTCATCGAATCGATTTTTGGCAGAGACACAAAGTCTACGCGCGAGTCGGTCTGTTCGCCGCGCGCGGCCAGAATGCGCACAGAACAGCCGTCATCGGCCATTAAACGCGCGTGATGTCCGAGTACGCTTTCCACGCCGCCCACAACAGGCGGCGCTGAATAATGAAGAAGGGCAATCGTAGGTTTATTCATCGTCATCATAGAAATAAAAAGGAGATTGTCCATTGACAATCTCCGTATCGCCAGAGTGTCATCCCGCCTTGGAAGTTCGAATTTAGTATATCAACAATCGGAGGATTTTTCAATCAACGCTATGATTGAATCTTTTTCCAGCGTGCGATCAGCATTTTTATTCGCAAGCGCACGCGGCTGTCGGCGTCGGCCACAGCCCAGGCCGAACGTACGGCCTGTATCACGGATTCATCGAGTTTGTTGAAGTCCTCCCATTCCTCATGGATGAAAGTCTGCATTTCGTTGGGAGTATCCCAATAATAAAAGAGCGGAAAGGTTTCTTCTTTTTCCCTGACGAACAATCGCTCTGCCGCGGCTTGTTCCACGGCCCGATTCGAAGCCAGATCGCTTTCCACGGCCAATTCCGAATCGATCAGGCGCCCCACCTGTTGCGTCGCGCGCGCTGAGGCGATTTCCACAGGCCAGCGTTCATCCAGCGGGCGCAGATCGATCAGGATTCCGTTCGGCGCGAGCACGCGGTGAACTTCTCTTAGGGCATGAACCATGCCCTCCTGCGCGATGCATCAGAGCGACCAGGCCAGCACCGCGAGATCGAATTTTTCTTTTTGAAACGGCAAATGAATCGAATCGGCGCACAGAAAGGTAACGTTATCGCTCAAATCGGATGGGCGATCCGCGCAAGCCAGGCGCAGATCCTGCATTTCAAGGTCCATGGCTGTGACGCCTTTCGCCTCGCGCACATATTTCCACGTCAGCCGTCCATCGCCACAGCCGATCTCCAGCACGCGCTTGCCTTTGAAGTCCGCGTATCTATGCAGGATTTTGGTTTCAGTCCGTTCAGGGTCTTTAACGAGAGACATTAACAGTTTTTCTTTCCCGATTCAAGTTCGTTATTTGGTGTCTGTTATTCGCAATACTTTTGCGCCGCGAATCTTTCCCTGTTTCATTTCCAGCAAAGCATGGTTTGCATCTTTCAATTCATATTCCTGAAATTCCGGTTTGATGTTTGCCTGCGCGGCCAGCTGTAGAAACTCGCGCACATCCGCGCGCGTCACATTCGCCACGCTCTTGAGTTCCTTTTCCATCCACAATTGCGACGGATAATCCCAGTTCAACAAGACGTTTTTATCCGCCTCTTCCTTGCGGATGCCATTGACGACCACGCGTCCGCCGGGCTGGATATATTTCAACGCTTCCAAAACCGGACCCCAAACCGGCGTTGTATCTATGGCCGCGTTCAACTCTGACGGCGGATTCTGATCGATCGCGCCCGCCCAGGCCGCGCCCAGCGAAAGGGCAAATTCTCTTTCGCCAGCGTTACGGCTGAACACGAAAATATCCGACTTGGGATATTTATAACGCGCCATCTTCAATACCAAATGATTCGAACCGCCGAAGCCCATCAACCCCAGCGATTGACCGTCTCGCAGGTTTGCCAGCTTCAAAGCGCGGTAGCCCACCGCGCCCGCGCACAACAGCGGCGCGGCTTCCGAATCTGAAAGCGACTCGGGAATCGGGTGTGCGAAGTCCGCGCGGACTTTCATGTATTCGGCGTAACCGCCATCCACGTCGCGGCCGGTGGCGCGGAAGTCCGCGCACAAATTCTCGAAGCCGCGTTTGCAAAAGTCGCAATGGCCGCAGGCGGAGAAGATCCACGCCACGCCTACGCGCGCGCCTGCCCTGATTTGGGAATCCCGCGCCGCGTCCGCAACGATGCCCACCGCTTGATGTCCCAGCACCACCGGCAAATGCGGCGGAGGCGTGCGGCCCTCGATCTCGTCCAACTCGGTGTGACAGACTCCACAGCGCGACAGGCGAATCAGGATTTCACCGTCAGCGAGAGAAGGCTCCGGTAGATCGGCAAGCAGGAGCGGGGCGGGGTTGGAAGCGAGGGAATTCGTCTCGCGTAAAAGCATGGCTTTCATGTTTCATTTCCAAAAAACGATTGTGGCCTTAACCTGTCCCGAATTGACGGTCGCCCGCATCGCCCAAACCGGGGACGATGTAAGCATGTTCGTTCAAGTGATCGTCAATGGCGGCAAGATGAATCGGAATATCGGGATGCGCGCTTTGCATGGCCTGGAGGCCCTCCGGCGCGGCGATCAGCCCCACGAACTTGATCTTCTTCACGCCCCAGCGCTTGAGCACATCTGCTGTTGCGGTGGCCGAGCCGCCTGTGGCAAGCATCGGGTCGAGAATCAAACAGACAGAGACGGTTGGCTCGGTGGGGAGCTTGTTGTAATACTCAACGGGCCGCAGTGTGTGTTCATCGCGATACAAACCGATGTGCCAGACTTCGGCGCTCGGCATCAATTCCCAAACCCCTTCCACCATGCCCAGCCCGGCGCGCAGAATCGGCACGAGGCCGATCTTCTCTTTGAGTTCGTAACCGGTCATTTTTGCGAGCGGAGTTTCCAGTTCGCGCGGCCTGACTGCCAGATCCGCCGTCGCTTCGTAGGCGAGCAACGCGGCGATCTCGCGCACGAACTCGCGGAATTTCTTCGGCTCGGTGTTCTTATCTCTTAAGCGGGTGAGTTTGTGGGCAATCAGGGGATGATTGGATACGTGGACGTTGGACATGTACATTCTCCTGTAAGAGTTACTTTATTATATCTGCTCTGTCACTGCGAGATGATTGCTTCGGGCTGGTGGTTGAGTAGCGAGCGCAGTTTGCGAGCGTATCGAAATCACCAGCCATCGCAATGACATCCTTGCAACAGAACAGCCCTGTATAACAAAACCGTCATATTTATCAGTCGGATTCTTCTAATCAGAATCTTATTTTGCGCAAATTGACACAATTGGATGGCAGTGTAAAATCAGTGCGCACGGCACGTCATGCGAACGGTTGCTGAGGCAGCCGTTTTTGTTTGCCAGCTTTTATGAGCGGTTGAAATAAACGTATGCGTTCCATGCGATTGAAATGACGGTTCATTCCATGCCTGTTGTCCGCTCTTCCAACGATTCGTCCATTATCGAACTGCGCGCAGTGGTCAAAGTCTATTCCACAGCGGCGGGTGAATTCGACGCGCTGAAGGGCATCGACCTGCAAATTCGGAAAGGGGAGTTTCTCGGCATCGTTGGAAAATCCGGCGCGGGCAAATCCACATTGCTGAATATGATCACAGGTGTGGATCATCTCACATCGGGCGAAGTGCTGGCGCGAACCAACGGGGCTTCGGTATCCATTCATTCGATGGACGAGGATGAAGGCGCATTGTGGCGCGGGAAAAATATGGGTGTGGTGTATCAATCGTTCCAGCTTCTGCCGATGCTGACTCTCGTCGATAACATTACCCTGCCGATGGATCTGTGCGGCGGGTTCAATCCCAAACAAGCGCGCCAACGCGCTCTCGATCTGTTGCGCATCATGGAACTCGAGGAACATGCCAATAAACTGCCCGCGTATATCTCCGGCGGACAACAACAGCGTGTGGCTATTGCGCGCGCGCTCGCCAACGATCCGCCGATCCTCGTGGCCGATGAACCCACCGGCAGTTTGGATTCGTTCACTGCCGATCACATCTTCGAAGTGTTCGAACAGCTGGTCCGCGAACAGGGCAAGACGATTGTCATGGTGACGCACGATAATTCGCTCGCGCCGCGCTTCACGCGGCATCTGACTCTGGCGGACGGGGAGATTGTCCGCGCAACGGAACCGGGTAACAGGTCCGGAAAGAAGCGTGGGAAATGACGCCGCCTCGCTCCATCCGCAAGTTGTCTGCCGTTAAAGAAGCCGGGTCCACGCCCGAACCGATGATCCAAATGCACGGCATTGTAAAAACGTTCAAGAACGCGGCCGGTGAGTTCGTTGTGCTCAAGGGCATCGACTTGACGATTCGGCGCGGCGAGTTCGTTTCCATTGTCGGCAAATCCGGCAGTGGCAAATCGACTCTGCTCAACATGATCACCGGCATCGATCATCCGAGCGCGGGGCAGGTGGTGATCGGCGGAAAAGATATTTATACCAACGTGACCGAGAGCGAACGCTCGAAGTGGCGCGGGCGGAATTTGGGCATTGTGTTCCAGTTCTTCCAGCTTTTACCGATGCTGACTCTGCTGGAAAACGTGATGTTGCCCATGGATTACGCGGATGAATACGATTTCGATGCGCGCCCGGCGCGCGCGCTTGAACTGTTGAAGATGGTGGGATTGGAGAAATTCGCCAACAAATTGCCGGTGCTGGTTTCGACCGGGCAACAACAGTTGGCGGCGATTGCGCGCGCCCTGGCGTGCGACCCGCCCTCGCTGGTGGCCGATGAACCGACCGGCAATCTCGACTCGAAATCGGCGGGCGCGATCATCAATCTGTTCGACGAATTGGCGCGGCGCGGCAAAACGATTGTGATGGTGACGCACGATCCATCGCTCACTGCGCGCACCCATCGCAATCTCATCATCGCGGACGGTGAATTGATCGATGAGACGGTTGCGCGCGCCCTGCCTTTACTGCGGCATCGTCACATGCTGGAGATTACCAAAAAAGCCGAACGGGTGACCGTTCAGCCGGGGCAGATCGTCCTCGATTGCAAGCGGCCCGTGGATCAGTTGTATCTGATCGTTCACGGCACCGTGGATGTGTTGACCAGTTCGGGCACGCGCTCCAAACTTTTGGCGCGTTTGCGGGAAAACGAATTCTTCGGCGAGATCGAATTATTGCGCGGCGGCAAGTCCATTGCCTGTGTGCGCGCCGGAAGGAAACCGGTGGAACTGCTCACCTTTCCGCGCGGCGATTTTTTACGCATCGTGGATCAATCGCCGATCACAGCGGAGGCTTTGGGCAAAGTGGTTAAAAGCAGACTTGAAGAGCATCGCGCGCAGATCAGGGCGCGTGCCAAACTTAAAGGGCGGGCGAAGGTATGAGACCTCGCTGGCGAAAAGTCTTTCACGATCTGTACGATAACATCTCCCGCACCCTGCTGGTGGTCTTTTCCATCGCGGTGGGCGTTTTTTCCATCGGCGTGATCGCGGGCACGTATGCGATCATTGCCCACGATATGAGCGCCTCATACGCGGCCAATAATCCGTCCAATGTCGAACTGCGCACAACGGATTTCAACGACGATGTATTGAGCATGGTTCGCAATACCCAGGGTGTTCAGGACGCCGAAGCGCGGCGCGTGGTCAGTGTGCGCGTGCGGTTGCCCGGCACCGCGAAGTGGACCGTATTGGACGCGGTGGCGTTCGATGATTTCAAGAAAAATAAGATCAACCTGCTTCAACCGGTGGAGGGGAAGAGCGTTCCCGACAAGCGCGAAGTGGTGCTGGAGCGCGACGCGTTGAAACGCTTGAACGTGCAGGTGGGCGACATGCTCGAATTTCAACTGCCGGACGACACCGTCACGAGTATGCGCGTAGTGGGCATCGTGCAGGATGTAGCCATGGGTGCAGGAGATTTTCTGGCGGCGCCGTACGCGTACATCTCGCGCAGTAGTCTGCCCTATTTGAAGCAATCCGATTTATTCAACCGCATGTACGTCACAGTTTCGAGCGGCAACGACGATATTGCTCATATTCGCGCCGTAGGCGCGGAGATCAAGGATAAGCTGGAGAGGAACGGCACGCCGGTGGCGCGCCTGCGCTTCGCCGAATCACATTTGCATCCGCTAGCGGCGACGGTCAACGCGGTGCTGGGCATTCTGATGGCGTTGGGAATTTTGATTCTGTTTTTATCGAGTTCCCTGATCGCCAACACGCTCAACGCGTTGTTGGCCCAGCATTTGCGCTATATCGGGGTGATCAAGCTGGTGGGCGGGCGCAGTCGCCAGGTCCTCTTGATGTATCTGATCCTGATTTTATCTTTCGGCCTGCTGGCTTTATTGATCGCCATCCCGCTGGGCGCGCAGGGCGCGTACGAGCTGGCGTTGTTCATGGCCGATAATTTGAATTTCAATATTCTCGGCTATCGTATTGTGCCGCTGGCTGTGTTGATTCAGATTCTGGTGGGATTGGTGGTCACGCTCGCGGCGGGATTATGGCCGGTCATCAACGGCTCGCGCGTCACGGTACTGCGCGCCATCAGCGGAGACCTTGCCCAGGACGAGAACCCGGTCAAAGAACAACAGACACGGGTGCATTGGTTCGATTGGATGATGGTGCAGGCGACCCGTCTGCTTGCGGCGCGCGGGATTCACGTTCCGCGGCCGTTCATCATCTCACTGCGCAACACGTTCCGGCGGCGGAAGCGCCTGCTGTTGACTCTCTTCACGCTGACGATGGGCGGCGCGATATTCATCGCAGTATTCAACGTGCGCGTCACGCTCAACGATTACGTGAATGCCATTGCCAGATATTTTCTGGCGGATGTTTCGATCACGTTCGACCGGCCTTATCGCCTGAACGAAGTGAATCAGATCGCGTTGCAGATTCCCGGCGTGGTGCGCACCGAAGGCTGGCAATTCGTCAGCGCGGATCTGCTGGATAAAAATAATAACGCGCTGGGGAGCATAAATATCTTTGGACCTCCGGCGGGAAGCGACCTGGTACAACCGATTGTGATACAAGGACGATGGGTGCAGGCCGGCGACCAACAAAAGATCGCGGTGAGTGAAAATATTCTCACCGAATATCCAGGCTTGAGGCCGGGCGATTATTTGCATATGAAAATCAACGGCCGGGACGAAGACTGGCAGGTAGTGGGCATTTTCAAATTCGTCAACCGTGAAGGCGTGCTGGGTTATGCAACCTACGATTATCTCGCGCATAAGAACGATCAGGCCAACCAGGCCGTTTCATTCCGCGTGGTGACAGATCGCCATGACCGGCCCGATCAGGATCACATGGCGGAACTGCTCGATACCAGCCTGCGGGAGCGCGGTTTCAAAGTACTTCAAGCCGAAGCGGGCCGCGCCTCGCTCGATACGGCCGTTGAAAGTTTGAGCATACTGGTCACTTTCCTGTTGATCATGGCGGTCCTGACCGCCATTGTGGGCGCCATGGGGCTGACCGGCACAATGGGCATGAACGTGCTCGAACGCACGCGCGAGATCGGCATTATGCGCGCCATCGGCGCGGACGACCGCGCGGTCATGCGTACAGTCATTGCCGAGGGCGTTGTGATCGGCCTGATCTCATTTGTACTGGCAGTCATTCTCTCGATTCCGTTTACCTATTTGCTTGCGACTATTGTGAGCCTGGCTGTCTTTGAAGCGCCTATTGATGTCATTTTTACATTCACCGGATACGGCATCTGGCTGGGCCTGGTGCTGGTGTTATCCGCGCTGGCTTCGATATTACCGGCGCGCAACGCGGCGCGCATGACCATCCGCGAAGTGCTCGCTTACGAATAGAAATCATTTGCCGAAGATCGTTTGAAAGGATTGGACATGAAACAAAAATCGAGAATCGTTTTGCTGATGTTGACCGCCGTCCTGTTGCTCTCGGCTTGCGCGCAGGGAACGCCGGCTCCCGTTGCCGCAACGCCGATTCCCTCGGGCACAGTCATCGCCGAGGGGCATCTCAAACCGGGGAACGCCGCGAGCCTGTCCTTTTTGGCGCATGGCGTGGTTCAGGATGTGAACGTCAAGGTTGGGGATCGTGTCAGAGCAGGAGATGTACTTCTGCAATTGACAAACTCGAATCAGGCTCAGGCTGAGTTGGTCGCCGCACAACAGGCATATGACTCGCTGATGAGAAGCGCCGGCGCCGAACGCGCCAGGCTTTGGCTGGCATACATGGACGCGCAAAAAGTGCGCGAGACCGCCCAGAAAAAATGGAACGACCTGAATCTGCGTGATATCGAGAATCGCATCGAAGACCGCCAGGACGATGTGCAAGATCGCCAGACCGATCTCGATCAGGCCCAGCAAACCTTCGATCGATACAAAAACTTGAATCGCAATGACCCGAATTATAGAGACGCCGAGGACAAACTCGATCATGCGCAAAGCGATTACGATATCGCGGTCAAGAATTTGGAATCGACCATGCGCGAACGCGACGTGCCGCGCGCCAATCTGGATGCCGCTCTGGCCGCTGAAGCCGAAGCCAAATATCAATACGATCTCACGCAGAACGGTCCGAATACAGATGAACTGGCGCTGGCCAAGGCCAGGCTCGCGGCCGCACAGGCGAACCTGGCGAACTTCGTCATTACCGCGCCGTTCGATGGTACGGTCATGGCGTTGAATGTTGAATCTGGCGATCAGGCTGGCCCGGAATCATGGGCCATTAAAATCGCAGACACCCGCATATGGTACGCGGAAACCAGCGATTTGACCGAACTCGATATCGTCAACATCAGTAAAGGCCAAACCGTTAGCATGACTGCGGATGCTTTGCCCGGCCTCACGATGACGGGTGTGGTGGACGATATCGCGCAGGCCTCAACGACTCAGGGCGGCGATATTCTTTACGAAGTAAAGGTGAAAGTGAATCAAATCGACCCACGCGCGCTGTGGGGGATGACCGTGGAGCTCACGTTCGAGCCGGCGAAATAAAGCGCGAAGAACGCGGACAAAAATTGTGCGGCCTCCCGAACTTTATCCGGGAGGCCTTTTTGTCGGGTTATAATCACGCCATGCCAAAGCCTCGCCCTTCGATAAACTCAGGACAACGCCCTCTCGACCCTGAAGCCAAACCCAGCGATCAGGTGGATAACGCGCTTCGTCCGCAGAAACTGGCGGATTTGATCGGCCAGGATCAAGTGAAGGAAAATCTTTCGATCCTCATCGACGCGGCCAAACACCGCGGCGAGGCGCTGGATCATGTTTTATTTTATGGGCCGCCCGGCCTCGGTAAGACGACTCTGGCGCACGTCGTTGCAAATGAGATGGGCGTCAACGTCAAAGTGACGGCAGGGCCTGCCATCGAGCGCGCCGGCGATTTGGCGGCCATCCTCACCAACTTGCGCGCGGGCGATGTGTTGTTCATTGATGAAGTGCACCGCCTCGGACGCGCGGTGGAGGAAGTGCTCTACCCCGCGATGGAAGATTTCGCGCTGGATATTGTCATCGGCAAGGGACCCTCGGCTCGCTCCATTCGCCTCAAACTGCCGCGCTTCACGGTTGTGGGCGCGACGACGCGGCTGGCCCTGGTCACCGCGCCGTTACGGGCGCGCTTCGGCGCGGTCTATCGGCTGGATTACTATGATTTGAACGCGATGCAGGCCATCGTCTCGCGCGCTGCGAAATTGTTGAAAGTGGAAGTCTCTGAAGATGGAATCGAAGAGATCGCCCGCCGCGCCCGTGGGACGCCGCGCGTCGCGCTCCGTCTGTTGCGACGCGTGCGTGACTACGCCCAAGTTCGTGCGGATGGGACGGTCACGCGCAAGGTGGCGAAAGAAGCGTTGGATTTGTTGCAAGTTGATCCCCTCGGACTCGACGATGTGGATCGCCGCGTGCTGAAAACGATCATCGAAAAATACGGAGGCGGGCCTGTGGGCTTGAACACCATCGCCGCATCCATCAGCGAAGAGCAGGATACGATCATGGACGTGGTCGAGCCGTATCTTTTGCAACTTGGCTTTTTAGACCGCACCCCGCAAGGACGCGTCGCCACCAAGTCCGCGTATGAGCATTTGGGGTTGGATTATGTGGAAGAGGGTCAGCCGAGGTTGTTGTAGACGGAAACATCGAAACGTTGGAACGACGGCGCAGCGTGTAACTGTGGTTGGACAAGGTATAATTTGCTCATAGAGAAAGCAGGCAAATTATGAACACATTTACCATTACCCTACCCGATGAACGAGTCAAAAAACTACAAGAACTTGCCGAGCGTTTTCATGTTCCGCCCGAGGAATTGGTGCGCGCCAGTTTGGAAGAATTGCTTACTCGCCCGCTGGATGACTTTCAAAAAATTGTAGAACGTGTTTTGAGTAAAAACGCAGAATTGTACAAACGACTGGCGTAAATGAGGTACTTGACGGTGGGAGAAGTATTGGAAATTTACAGCCGTGTGATGGAACAATCGGGCGGCTCGGTGGGAATTCTCGATCTGGGCGCGCTGGAATCAGCAATAGCCCAACCGCGCATGACATTTAACAGCGAAGAGCTATATCCAACCATTGTAGAGAAAGCATCTGCCCTTGGGTTTTCGTTGATTCAAAATCATCCTTTCGTTGATGGGAACAAACGCACAGGCCACGCGGCGATGGAAGCATTCCTCATGCACAACGGCTGTGAGATCTCTGCCAGCGTAGACGAACAAGCAGAAATTATTCTCGGCGTTGCTTCTGGCGAAGTTGATCGTCACGTTTTGACCAAATGGTTGAGCGGCCATATTACCAGGTTATCGTAATGCCCGACAATAAACGCCCTCTCAAAGTCTTTCCTTCGACAGACTCAGGACAAGCCTATGCCGTTCCTGCATTAGAGCAGGTCATGCGCGAGATCGAAAGTCTGATGTTGCAAGATTGACTATGGAATTGACCGCCCGTTACCAAGTCCGCGTATGAGCATTTGGGGTTGGATTACGCGGAAGAGGGCCAGCCGAGGTTGTTGTAGTTGTATAATGGTGTTATATCGGAGGTTCGAATGGTCGTTACGAAGATCACTCAAAAATATACGTTGAGCATTCCCGATGAATTTCGCAAAGCCTTGCCTGCAGGGCAGGAGGTTGCGATCACGGTCGATAAATTGGGGCGTATGGTTGTTACTCCCATCGAGAAGATTCGCGAAGCATTGGCAGAAAGTTTTGGGATGTGGGCGGATCGCACCGATATTTCCGCCGATTCGCTGCGGTATGTGCGCGAAATTCGCAAAGGATATCGTTTAGATTCGACGCGGACCGACTCGGATGAAACTGGAAGTGGACGAGATCATCGCGCACAAGGCGGGCGAATATTTGAATCGGCATAGACCCACCACGAAGATGGAATTGGCAGACGCGCTCATTGCCGCAACCGCTTTTGTTGCTGGTGCGGAGGTAATAACAAGAAATCTGAAGCATTATCCAATAGGGGATGTGCAGATTGTAGCGCCCTACGAACGTGGAAATTGAAATTGTGGAATCCATCCACCGCCTTCGCCCTGATGCTCGGCAGGGACGCGTCGCCACCAAGTCCGCGTATGAGCATTTGGGGTTGGATTATGTGGAAGAGGGCCAGCCGAGGTTGTTGTGATTTGTAGGGGTGGGTTTTCCCGCCCAGTTGTATAATGGTGCGGAACGAAAGGATTTCGACATGCTACAGGAAATTGTGATCAAAACGACTGCCGAGGAATCGATCAAGCCGTTGGTGGAGGTCGCGATCCGCAACCAATTGAAGGCCTTGCAACATGGCATTGCCCGTACAAAAGAACGAATTGCCGGGTTCGAAAAACGCGCCAATATGTCGTCGGCGGAGTTCGAGAAGAAATTGCAGGACGGAAAATTGGAAGAGACCGTTGAAACGATAGACTGGAACATGGAACTCACGGCGCTGAGGTTGCTGGAAAATCAATTTCAATCGCTCCGTGAGGCAAAAATTGATTGAGGAGTATTTCCAAGACCTTCTCGACCTAATCGCTAGTCTGCCGTTCGTCGAATCGCCGGATGTTAGTCTGGAAAAGCGCGGCGACCTGGTTGGGTTCATTCGCGGTGAAGTGGAGTTTAGTAACGGTTCCACCCTGTTCTTCCGTGAATTAATTGACCTGCGACTGCCGCTTCAAAAAGTTATGTATGCCTATCACTATCAGCGCGCCGACGGCGCGCTTGTGTTTCGATATGACAACACCGCGCATCACAAACACATATCCACGTTTCCAAACCACAAACATTTGCTTGATGGAAGCATCGAATCGTCTGCCGTTCCTGCATTAGAGCAAGTGATGCGCGAGATCGAAAGCGTGATCTTGCAAGGTTGAGCATGGAATCCCTCGCCCGTTACCTGATGCTCGGCGGAATTGTCCTCTTCCTCATCGGCGGGGGAATATACCTTGCCGAGAAATTCGGCTTGCCGCTGGGACGTTTGCCCGGCGATATTCGCATCGAAGGCGAGAACGGGTCGTTTTATTTTCCCATCGCGACTTCGATTCTGATTTCCATTGTGTTGACGATTGTTGTGAATGTGATCCTTCGATTGTTGAAAAAATAAGCCGGGTTGCGCGCGGCGGGGTAGAGGGCGAAATGCTGCGACTGCCTTTATTGCCCGGTACGGTATATCTTCCGACTCGGGAATACAACTGCACCTGATACCAACAGCGCCCTTTAGGTATACAATGAGAATTATAGGAGGAACTTACCCATGCCCGCCTCTAACTCACAAACCTACATCGTCAACGATCAGCCGACCGAAAGAGACGCGCTCGACTTCACGCCGTATGTCGAAACGCTTGCGGATGTTATTCAAACCGGCAACACGTCCTTGACCATCGGCGTATTTGGCACGTGGGGCTCAGGCAAGACCTCGCTCATGAAAATGGTGAGGAAAAAATTGCCGAAGAAATTCACAGTAGCATGGTTCGACGCATGGAAATATGACAAGGAAGAAACTCTCTGGCGCGCGTTCCTCTTGAATGTTCTGTTTGCTGTCGAAGAAAAAAGCGGGGAGACGGAAGAACTCAAGACTCTCAAAACCATGCTCTATCGCGGGCTGGAGTTCGAAAAAACGGGCGGCGTGACCATTGACCTCGCCAAACTCGGCGCGAAAGTTGCCGAGGGCGCGATCCAGATCGGGTTGTCGTTTATTCCCCCGCTGGCAACACTGGCGGATATGGCGAAGGAACTGCAAAAATCAGGGAAGGGAAGTATCGAAGGCGGGTTTGAAAGCGCTATCCAGCGCGAACGGACGAAGATTTACGTAGAGCAGGTCCGTTCGTTGGAACAATTTCAAGAGAAGTTTGCCACGCTCATAAAATCCTATATCTCTCCACATCGGCTTGTCGTGTTCGTGGACGATCTTGACCGCTGTTTGCCTGAGAAAGCCATTCAAGTTCTCGAAGCCATCAAGTTGTTTCTCGATGTGCAGGACTGCGTGTTTCTCTTGGGCATTGACCAGGACGTGATCGCGCGCGGCATCGAGATGAAATACAAGGATGTCAAAGATAAAAAGGATGCGGAAGGCAAACCGCAATTCACCATCGAAGGCATCAAGTATCTCGAAAAGATCATCCAACTGCCGTTCCAAATTCCGCCTGTGATTCAAGACGACATGGGCAAGTTCGTGGAGGGACTGAGCGGCGAATGGGCGCACGAGGATTGTCACAAAGTTTTCGCCAAGGGGCTGGGCGACAACCCGCGCAACATCAAGCGTACGGTCAACACGTTTTTGATGCTCTCGAAACTGGCGGAGAAACGCAAAGAAAAATTAAAGGAATCGGTCAAGCCGATTCGACTGGCGAAGGTGGTCGCCATTCAAGCCGCGCATCCTGATCTTTATAACCTGCTCTTGAAAGAGGAGCCGCGCTATTTGCGTGAGTTAGAGGAATACTACCTCGCCGAATCCTCGCAAGAAAGAAAGATGGAAAAAGAGGATGACGAATCCCCCTCTCCCGTCGGGAGCCCCAAAGGGGTGCTGCGCGAAGGGGTTAGGGGTGAGGGAAAGATCGAGCCTCCGCCCGCGCTCGTCCCCTTCCTCTCGCAACGTGGAAGCGCGGCGGTGCGGCGAATCCTCACCATGAAACACAAGCCCGAAACGCAGGACGCCACCTTTGCAGGATTGTCGCCCGATCAATTGAGGGTGTATTTCACACTCACGCGTAGCGCGGAAGCCCCACAAGCCGCGCCGTCACCTGCTGAAGTTGCAAGGCTGGTGTTCGAGCCGCAGATGGTGAGAATCCCTGCGGGGAAATTTTTGATGGGAACGACAAAGGAACAAGCCGCGCAAGCCATTAAGGATGGCGCGGATGAAAATTGGGTTGCACTGGAACAGCCTCAACACACGGTTGAACTTTCAGAATACTCGATTGGCAAGTACCCAATCACAAACCGCGAGTATCAAGCCTTTCTGCGCGATACCAAAGACCAAACCCCGCCGCGCGGTTGGGACGGCGACCAGTTCCCTGCGGAAAAGGGAAGCCATCCTGTGGTGAACGTAACATGGGACGATGCCAACGCGTATTGTAAGTGGTTGAGTGAGAAGACAAACAAGAATTACCGCCTGCCCACTGAAGCCGAATGGGAGAAAGCCGCGCGTTGGAAACCCTCTCCCGCTGGGAGAGGGCAGGGTGAGGGAGAATCTCTCATCTACCCATGGGGCGATGTGTTTGACCCGCAGAAAGCCAATACCAGCGAATCGAACATTGGAGATACAAGCGATGTTGGGAAATTTTCCCCGCAAGGCGATTCGCCGTATGGATGCGCTGATATGGCTGGCAATGTTTGGGAGTGGTGTAATGACTGGTTTAACGAAAAGGAATATGAGGGCAGAGTAGGTAAAAACGCGATAGATCCGCAAGGTCCCGAAAAAGGTCAATATCGTGTTTTGCGCGGCGGCTCGTTCGGCTATATTCTCGGGTATGCCCGCTGTGCGAACCGCCTCAGGGGCGACCCGGTCTTCTTCAGCTACGTCAGGTGCGGTTTTCGTGTGTGTGTTTCCCCCATCATTAAATCTGAAATCTGATTCTCTGCACTCTGAAACTCTGATTCTTTTGGTTCTCGCCGACCCGACAGGGCGCTTCGCGAAGGCCAGTCGATTTTAAGAAATTGGAGGTATATGGATTTACAAGAACGGTTGTGTGATTGGGGGAACATCAATTTGGCGTATCGAAACGCCTCGCGCGGCAAGCGCGGGCGTGGCGCTCTTTTTGAATCCCCAATTTCCCGATTACCAATTTCCCAATCCCCAATTTCCCAGTCACGAATTTCCCAATCCCCAATTTCCCAACCGCCAATTTCCCATCTACCACCCCAACCCCCAATTTACCTATTACAATCTCCCCATGCACACCTCCGACTTCGACTACAACCTCCCCGAATCCTCCATCGCGCAGACGCCCGCCGAGCCGCGCGATTCGTCGCGGCTGTTGGTGTTGCGCCGTGACGATGAAAAGGTCGAACATCGCATCTTCCGCGACGTGACCGATTATCTCAACCCGGGCGATCTACTCGTCCTGAATCGAACGCGCGTGATCCCCGCCAGAATCTACGCGCGTAAAGTCACTGGCGGGCGCGTGGAGGTGCTACTGCTTCGCCGCCGCGATGAATTAACTTGGGAAGCTCTGGTGGGAGGCAAAGGTTTGGGCGTGGCGGCCAGGATCAGGGTCGAGAATGGGCCGCAGGCGGAAATCAAAGAGATACTCGAAGACTCCGAACGGTTAATCCAATTTTCGGAGCCGATTGAACCGTATTTTTCCAAAGTGGGCAATGTGCCTCTACCGCCGTATATCCACGAAAAATTGAACGACCCGGAACGTTATCAAACCGTCTATGCCAAAGAGCCGGGTTCCGCCGCCGCGCCTACTGCGGGTTTGCATTTTACGCCGCGCCTGCTGGAGGAGTTGCAGGTGAAAGGCATCAGAATTGCTTATGTGACTCTGCATGTTGGCCTCGATACTTTTGCGCCGGTGAATGAAGAGCATCCTGAAGAGCATAAAATTCACACCGAGTGGTGCGAATTGACTCAAGAAACCGCGGACGCGGTCAACAAGACGCGTGCACACGGCGGCAGGATCGTTGCGGTTGGCACGACTTCTGTCCGCACACTCGAATCGGCCGCCAGTCCTTCAACTTCGCTCAGGACAAATCTTCAGTCTGCAGTCCCCGATCCCCAAATTTCTAATTCTCCAATTCTCCCCTTCAGCGGCCCCACCTCGCTCTACATCCTGCCCGGTTTTCGATTCAAAGTTGTGGACGCCATGATCACCAACTTTCACCTGCCCAAGTCCACGTTGATCATGCTGGTCAGTGCGTTTGCGGGCCGGGAAAGGATTCTCGAAACGTACAAGATTGCCGTTGAGGAAGGCTATCGCTTTTATTCGTTCGGCGATGCGATGTTAATTCTGTGATGTCATTGCGAGGAGCGAAGTGACGAAGCAATCTCAACTAAAAGAATTGAACGCCGAAATCATCATCTGCCGAAAATGTCCGCGGCTGGTGGAATGGCGCGAGCGCGTGGCGCGCGAAAAACGCAAAGCCTACCGCGCTTGGGATTATTGGGGCAAACCTGTGCCGGGCTTCGGTGATCCGCAAGCGCGCGTGCTTGTGGTGGGACTTGCCCCCGGCGCGCACGGCTCGAATCGTACAGGCCGCGCCTTCACCGGCGACGCTTCGGGAAAATTTCTGTACCCGGCTTTGTATAAAGCTGGGTTTGCGAATCAGCCCATTGCGGTCGCGCGTGACGATGGACTTCGTCTAAAAGATTTGTATATCAGCGCAGTGGCGCGTTGTGCGCCGCCCGATAACAAACCGACTACGGAAGAGTTGAACAACTGCCAGCCGTATCTCGAACGGGAGCTGGCCATCATCGAGCCGAAGGTGATCGTCTGCCTGGGGCGGATCGCATTTGAACGCGTTCTGAAAGTTCACGGCCTCCGAAATTCGGAATATCAATTCGGACACGGTGTCGTTCATAAATTGAAAACCGATTGCCGGCTGTTATGCTCGTATCATCCCAGCCAGCAAAATACCTCCACCGGAAGATTGACCGTTGAAATGTTCGATGACATTTGGAAGAAAGCGCAAGACCTGTTGAAATGAATCTTCCGGCTTCGGGCGAACTTGCACCCGACTTTGAATTGGCAGATATTCATGGGCGGCCGGTGCGCTTGTCCGAGTACCGCGGGCGCCGAATCGTTATTCTCGCTTTTCTGCGCGGTTTCATGTGACCGTATTGCCGCGCGCAGTTGGCGCGCTTGCGTGACGGGTATTCAAGCTTTACAGACCGTAATGCCGAGATTCTGGCGGTCGGCCCGGATCGAGTTCCTGAATTCAAACGCTATTGGGCGGATCACAACCTGCCTTTTATCGGTCTGCCCGATCCGAATCACCGCGTGGCGCGGATGTATCGTCAGGAAGTGAATCCGTTTAAACTGGGCCGCATGCCGTTGAACTGCATCGTGGACGAGAAAGGATTCATCCGATATTTGCATTACGGCAGTTCCATGTCCGATATTCCCGAAAACGAAGCGTTGCGCGCTGTAATAGATGAGTTGAACGCGGCATCTAATAAGGCATGACCATTCTCCAACCCGGGCAAATCGCTTTCCTCGGCTCCGGTGAAACTTCGCTGGCAGGCGGCCGCATTTTTGAGTCGCTGGCGCGCACACTGCCGAAGCCATTACATGTGGCCCTGCTCGAAACGACAGCCGGCTTTGAGTTAAACTCCGGTCAGGTGGCGGGACGCGTGGGCGATTTTCTTGGAACGCGTTTGCAAAATTATGAACCGGTCATCGATATCGTCCCGGCGCGCAAACGCGGTACATCCTTCAGCCCCGATAATCCCGAAATTCTCACGCCTCTTTTACATGCGGATATGATCTTTATGGGGCCGGGCAGTCCCACTTACGCCGCGCGCCAATTGAAGGGGAGCCTGGCCTGGGATATTCTCCGCGCCCGCCACCGCCTCGGCGCGACGCTCGTCTTTGCTTCCGCGGCCACGATTGCCATCAGCGCTCACGTGTTGCCCGTTTACGAAATTTATAAAGCGGGCGAAGACGTGCACGTTAAAGAAGGGCTGAATCTATTCGCGGATTACGGCATGCACCTGTCATTCATCCCGCATTGGAACAACGCCGAAGGCGGCGTCGACCTGGATACCAGCCGTTGTTTTATCGGCATGGATCGTTTTGCCGAGTGGTGCGGTATGCTCCCTTCGGAGAATACAATTCTCGGTTTGGACGAACATACCGGCGTAGTCATTGATTTTCAAAAAGGCAGTTGTGAGATCGCCGGGGTGAGCAGTGTTTCGCTGGTGCGCGATTGCGAGCCTCAAATATTTGCTTCGGGGCGTCATTTTTCGTTGAGCGAATTGGGAACGCTTCGTTTACCGGAATCCGCCGGGCAGGATATTTCCGCCGAGGCATGGAAGTTGGTCGCCAATACGCCGCCGCTGGAGGAGGAAACTCCGCCTCATGAAGTGACCGCCTTGGCTGAACGGCGCAGCGCGGCGCGTGCCCGCAAGGATTTCGCCGCCTCAGACTCCCTGCGCGATCAAATCGCCGCGCTCGGCTGGCTGGTGCAGGATACAAAAGATGGACAAAAACTGGTGAAGGGATAGAAAATTTGCGGAGAGCCCGACTCTCCGCAAATGATTTAATTGTCCGACAAAATGAGATACAATACGCGCGGAAGTTTTTACAAGGAGAATCCATGCGTGCAGTCGACATCATCATCAAAAAACGCGACGGAGGCGAACTGACTTCCGAAGAAATCGAGTTTTTTGTCGGCGGTTTTACCAATGGGGATATTCCCGATTATCAGGCTTCAGCGTTTGCAATGGCGGTTCTGCTCAAAGGAATGACGCCTTTCGAAACTGCCGAACTGACGCTGGCTATGGCGGGTTCGGGCCAGGTGCTCGATCTTTCCAATGTGGTAGATATCGCAGTGGATAAACATTCCTCGGGCGGTGTGGGCGATAAAACCTCGCTGGCGGTCTTGCCCATGGTCGCGGCCTGCGGCTTGCCGGTCGGGAAGATGTCCGGCCGGGGGCTGGGCTTCAGCGGCGGAACGCTCGATAAACTCGAATCCATCCCCGGCTATCGCGTGGACTTATCCACGGATGAGTTCAAAAAACAACTCAAGGAAAAGGGTATCGTGCTCACGGGTCAATCTCTGGACCTCGCGCCTGCCGACGGAAAACTATACGCGTTGCGCGACGTGACGGGAACTGTGCCTTCCATTCCGTTGATCGCCTCGTCCATCATGTGCAAAAAGATTGCCGCCGGCGCGCAAGCCATTCTGCTGGATGTAAAGACCGGCCTCGGCGCGTTCATGGAAACGCTGGAAGAAGCGCGCGAACTAGCTGGCCTGATGGTGGACATCGGCAAACTGGCTCACCGCGAAACTGTGGCCCTGCTGTCCGATATGAACCAGCCGCTCGGTCATGCAGTGGGCAACGCGCTTGAAGTGGTGGAGGCGATCGATACCTTGCATAACGGCGGTCCCACTGATTTTCGCGAGCATTGCCTGCACGTCAGCGCGCACATGCTCGTTTTGGGGAAGCGTGCTCGCGACCTGGAGGAAGGCCGCCGTATGGCGGAAGGGTCGCTGACCGATGGCACTGCCTTCGAAAAGCTCCGCATCCTGGTCGCGGCTCAGGGCGGGGACGTCTCCTATGTGGACGATCCCTCCAGGTTCCCGGCCGCAAAATTCGTCGAAGTGGTTAATGCTCCCGAGAGCGGATTCCTCTCCCAGATTCAGGCGCGGACGATCGGCGAAGCCTCGGTCGCGCTGGGCGCGGGGCGTGCGAAAAAAGGCGATCCGGTGGATCACGCGGTGGGATTCGTAATCCATCACAAAGTTGGAGACCAGATCGAAGCAGGCCAGCCTCTCTTCACGATTCACGCCAACGACGCCGCGTTACAGGCCGAGGCGCGCGAAAGAGTCGCCGACGCGCATCGCATCAGCCAGACTCCCGTTCCTCCTCTGCCGCTTTTTTACGATTAACTCCTCTGGTCTCTTGCGCATTTCTTAAGAATCGGGCATACTTACGTCTGGAGTGCACACCGCATGGCAAAAGTCTCACTGCGAATCTACAACAAGGATATCGAGCAACTGATCGACCAGGGTCGTCAGGATGAGGCCATTGCGCATTGTCGTCACATCTTGCAAACTTTTCCCAAACATCTGGAAACGTATCGTTTGCTCGGCAAATCTTATTTGGAAGCCAAACGTTACGACGAAGCGGTGGATGTTTTCCGGCGCGTTCTGATGGCCGTGCCCGACGATTTTGTGTCGCATGTAGGCATGAGCATCATCCGCGACGATCAGGGCAAGCTGGATGAGTCCATTTGGCACATGGAGCGCGCTTTCGAGTCGCAACCGTCCAATGCGGCCATTCAGGGCGAATTACAGCGTTTGTTCGGGCGAAGAGACGGGGTGGAGCCTCCCAAGATCCGCATGACGCGCGGCGCGCTGGCGCATATGTATGTGCAGGGCGAACTCTATCCGCAAGCCATCTCCGAGGTCAAGGCGGTCCTGAGTCAGGATTCCCAGCGCGACGATATGCAAACCTTGCTGGCGCGCGCCTATTTCCATGCCGGCCAAAAAGCCGATGCCTCCGATATTTGCTCGCAACTCCTCAACCGTTATCAATACTCGTTCGATGCCAACCGCATCATGGTCGAACTGTTGCAGGGCAGTGACAGCGTAGGCGCCACGCAGACCTATCGTCACCGCGTGAACGAACTCGATCCCTACGCGGCCTTTGTACAAGGCTCTGTGTTTCAATCGGATGAAGTTTCCGATGCCTCGGTGAATCTGGAGCGGTTGGAATACAAGGGACAGGACGTGCAAATGGAGCCAGGCTGGAGCGAGGCTGAAATCGGACTCGCGCCGCAATCCGCCGCTCAGCAGGAACCGGATTGGATGAAGGCCGATACTCCCGCCGCTTCCATCCCCGAAGAAAAGCCTGCTCCCACTGCTCAATCTTCTGCCGACATCCCCGATTTTCTCCGTCAAGCCGGCTGGACGGAATCCAGCGGAGCGAACGCACAGCCTGCCTTCACCGAGTCGTCCTCCGCAGACGAATCGCTGGCCCCGGCTGATATTCCGGATTGGCTCAAAGCCATGGCTCCCATAGAATTCGAAGGATCGACTCCCTCGGTTGCAACCGGCGCGCCGTCAATGGCCGAACCCGCGGCGAAGACTCCCGAACCGTTGAGCGATCTGGGGTCTGCTCAGGCATCGGCGCAGGAAATCCCGGACTGGCTGAGCGGATTGGATCAGTCCGCTGGTAAAAACGATCAAAGCCCCGCCTCGGCGGATATTCCCGATTGGCTGAAAGGTGTCGAAGATACCGGCGTCAACCTGCCGCCTGTCTCGCCGGAGACGACGCCCGTCTCTGGTTTTGAAGCGGGGACTGCCGCGCCTGAACCGGCCGCGGCTTCGACACCGAGTTTGGAAACGCTTGGCGCAACCGCGCAGGAACAGGATGACGCGGTGGCCTGGCTCGAAAGTTTGGCGGCCAAGCACGGCGCCAAAGCGGAAGAACTGGTAACCGACCCGAACGCGCGCAGTGAAACGCCGCCAGCCTGGGTGGAACAAGCGCGCGCGATCAATGAATCCCAGCCGCCGGCGCGCTCGATGGCCGAACCGGCGGAGTCACAGCCGCCTGTTGAACCCGCCGCGGCTCTTACTGATGAAACCGGAATATGGTTGCAAAATTTGGGCGATGATCTGACTCCCAAAGAAGCGGAGCAGGCACAGCCCGCCGCGGAAGCGCCCGCAGAAAGCGCGGATTTAACCGAATGGTTGAAGAGCCTCGATGCCGGTTCGGGTAAGGAAACGACGCCCGAAGCCGCAGAGCCTGTCGGTGAGGCGGCTCCTGCCGTGCAAGCCGAATCCGCCTCATTTTCTGCGGAGGAGAGCGCCGAACTGCCTGCATGGCTGGCGGATCTCAGCAAGGATGAAGGAGTGACCGCCGCGGCTCCGGCTGAATCGATTCCCGATTGGTTGCAGGGCGAGCCGGAAGCTTCGCTTGAGAAACCCGCCCCGGCGACTCCATTGGATTGGCATCCTGCCGAAGAAACTCAAATTGAATCGGAAGCGACTCTTCGATCCGAATCAGTCGTATCGGAACCCATTGCGCCGCGTCCCGCGCCGAAGAAAGTTCCCGCGGCCAAACCTGCTCCTGCAAAAACTGCGGCCAGGTCGAAATCGACCGCGCGCCAAACCGAAGCTCTCAGCCCCGCCTCCGATTCCGTGCTGGCCGACGCGGAGGAGGAAATGAATCGCGGCGACATTCCGGCGGCCATCGAACATTATGGCAAATTGATCAAGAGAGGCCGCTGGCTGGAAGAGATCATCCGCGGCCTGCGCGACGCGTTGTATCGCTACCCGGTGGAAGTATCCATTTGGCAGGCGCTGGGTGACGCCTACATGCGCGCCAACCGTTTGCAAGAAGCGCTGGATTCGTATACCAAAGCGGAAGAGTTGTTGCGCTAGATCGAAAATCTTCGCATGGTAAAATCAACAGCTCGGGGCTTGTCCCCGAGTTTATTTTGTGAATTGGAGGAATCTGTGGAACGTTCGCTTGTGTTGGTAAAGCCCGATGGCGTTCAGCGCGGATTGATTGGCGAGGTCATTGCCCGTTTTGAACGGCGCGGACTGCGCCTGGTCGGCGCAAAATTTATGCAGGTGAGTTTGGACCTGGCAAAACGGCACTATGCCGAACACGAGGGCAAACCGTTCTATGACGGTTTGATCGCGTACATTACCTCCGCGCCGGTGATGGCGATGGTGTGGGAGGGACCGAACGCGGTCGCCGCCATCCGCCAGACGGTGGGCTCGACCAAGCCGATTGAATCGGCGCCGGGCACGATCCGTCACGACTTCGCGCTGGAGGTAGGGCGCAACTTGATCCACGCTTCGGATAAGCCGGAGACCGGCGTCCGCGAGGTGGGGCTGTGGTTCAAGCAGGATGAATTGGTGGATTGGTCGAGGGATGTGGATCGGTGGGTGTTTGAGAAATGAGTCAAAAAGACGGCAGTGACCACTGCCGTCTTTTTTTGAAAATTCGAAGAAGTCATTGCACTCTGAGCAGGATCTTCCCCTCATCCCACAACTCTTCCAATTGATAATATTCGCGCTGGTCGGGCGAGAGGAGATGCACGATCACGTCGCCATAATCCACCAACACCCAGCCGTCGCGCGCCAGGCCTTCTTTCCTGCCTTTCTTGCGATGTTTCTTGCGCATATCTTCCAATATCGCATCGGCCAGCGCGTCCAGCATGCGGTCGCTGGTGCCGGTGCACAGCACGAAATAATCGGTGAACGAAACAATATCTTTGAGATCGAGCAGGACGATATCTTCGCCTTTCTTATCTTCGAGCGCGTTGACGAGTTCACGAGCAAGATCGAGTGTATTCAGGGTTGCCTCATTGAGATTTAAGTTGCGCCGAGAACAGGCGGGTATATACCGAGCCGCCCGGCTGGAGTTCGCTTTTGATCAAATGGACTTCGGTCACGTCGGTGCGCCCGATCTGGCCGATATGCGCCGCTTCGAGCGCGGCGTGTAAATTGCTTTGTTCAGCCGCAGTGGGATTTTGCCGGACGCGGCCGATGGTCAGATGCGGGGAGAAAGGTCTCTCCTCGGCTGAATAGCCCAGCCGCGCCGCGGCGGATTCGATGCCGCGCTGGAGCGCCTCCAACTCCGCCGGGGCTTGAATCCCAACCCAGATCACGCGCGGCCGCCTCGAGTTCGGAAACGAACCGAGGCCCCCGATTTGCAATGTAAAGCCCGCATGTTGAGCGGCTTCGCGGGTCAGCATCTGAGTCAGGAATTGGATATTCGTGGAGGAAACGTCGCCGAGAAATTTCAAGGTCAGGTGCAGGTTGTGGGGCGTCACCCAGCGCACGCTGGTATCGGCGGCTTTACGCAGGGCGACGGTTTGCCGCTGAATGGCGTCTTGAAGCTGGGCCGGGATTTCAAGCGCGATGAATGTGCGTAACAGACTCATTTACGCGTAACTGCCGCCCTTTTCCAGAACGTTCTCCACCGCCTGCCGCAGTTCGAGAAACCCGACCGGTTTCGTGAGGTAAAGCGAAGCGCCGGCGTCCAGCCCGGTTTTGATGTCGGCGGGCAGGCTCTTGGCGGAAACGACGATGACCGGGATTTCTGCCAGGCCCGGCTCGCGGCGCATGAAGCGCAGAACTTCCAGGCCCGAGATATCGGGCATCATTACATCCAGGATGACTACATCCGGTTTTTCGCGCTGGATGGCCGGCATGGCGGGCGCACTGCTGAACATCTTGAGCACGCGGTAACCGCTGACGCGCATCATCTCGGCGAACAGTTCGGCCGCATCCGCTTCATCTTCGATAATCATGACAGTCCGTTGTGGGGAGGTCATATGGGACTAAAAATAGCATAAGAGATAAGAAAAGGCAAGGGATGGGTTTGGAAAGGCCGTAAGAACAACTTTTTTGCGGATGTCTGAAATCGCGAAATCACCCCGGAGGAAGAATGAGCGACTTGGAAGAATTCCGAAAAGCGAAAGACGATTTTTTTGGCCGCCATCCACAAAGCCCGCTGACGCCTGAGCAAAAGAGCGATTTTCACGGCTTGAATTATTTTCCCGAAGACGAGAACCTGCGGCTGGAAGTGAAGGTGGAGGAGTTTCCGGTCAAAGAAGAAGTGAAAATGCAAACCACCACCGGCGATGTGCAGGCCTATCAGAAGTTCGGCCGATTTCACTTTCTGGTGGACGGACAGGAGGCCGCTTTGACGATCTATCACAGCGAGAACGGATTCTTCCTGCCTTTTGTGGATTTGCTGGCAGGGAAGGAGACCTATCCTGCCGGCCGCTATCTCGAACCTGAATCTTTGCCCGGCGGCCGCTTTCTGGTGGACTTCAACCTGGCTTATAACCCGTACTGCGCCTATAACGAAATGTGGTCCTGCCCGATCACGCCCTTTGAGAACCGCCTTAAAGTTCCGGTGCGCGCAGGGGAGAAGATCTTTCATTGATTAAATTAAAGCGGCCTTCATTGAAGGCCGCTTATCTTTTTAAATTCCGTTTTACCGTTATTCTGTTTTTGACTTTTCGAGGATGGACAATAAAGCCTCGTATTGCTCGTTGCAGTCGCGGCAGGTATCCATGTGTTCCCTGATCAACGGCATGAGTTTGGCGGCGTCCTCGCCCTTGATTTGAATCTCAGCATATTCATCCACTAGCGCATAGACATCGTCGCAGTCGCATTCGCCCTCGTGCTTTTTCTGCAGAGAACGCATCAGATCCCGAAATAACTCCTCGGACAGGTCCGTCTTGTCGGTTCGGAACAAATTGCGAAACCAGCGGATTAAATTCTTCATGGCTAAAACCTGCGTTTTTGATGATTAATCGATTCTTAATCTTACTTATTTTCAAAAGCCGATAACACATCCTGCGCTTCAAGCCCCTCGAGGGCCATCCGCCGTTTCAAGCGCAGGCGGGCATCGTGCAGGAGTTTGTATAGGGCGTTACGATTGGTTTTCATGCGGCGCGCGGCTTCTTCCATGGGCATGTTTTGAACGCCCAACAAGATGAGCGCCTGCCTTTGTTTTTGAGTCAGTTCCTCGTCCAGAATGCGGCGGATGTGCACCAGCATATCCTGACGCTCGGCGTTGGTCTCCGGCCCGGCTTGCGGATCGGCCATCAGGCCCACAGGCGCGGGGTTTTCTTCGTTATCCACCAATGCATCGAGGGAGGAATCCTGCCAGCGTTTGCGCCGCAGTTCGGTCAGCGCGATGCGGATGGCGATCTTGTGCACCCAGGTGGTAAACATACTGCGGCCCTCGAATGTGTTCAATTGATCGAGGACGCGCAATAAAGTTTCCTGGGTCACTTCTTCGACGAGGGGCGTGAACAACGGATCGTCGGGGGAGAGCCAGCGTGAGAGGGCGTAGGGCAGGCCTCTTTGAACGATCTCGCGCAAATCGGTCAACGCGGCTTCGCGGTTGGCTCCATTGGAACGCAGATTGTCCAGCCATTCCTGGTTTGTTCGGGGAATCATTGCGTGAGATTATACTCGATGGGTCGGTTTCTTCATCTTTTATCCAACAGTCCGATTTGCCCGCAGGCCCGGTCTTTTACCCGTTAAAAAATAAAAACCACCTTGAAGAAGATGGTTTGGTGGGCGCGGAGGGACTCGAACCCCCGACCTCATCTGTGTGATAGATGCGCTCTAACCAGCTGAGCTACGCGCCCGGAGTGAGAACGATTATAGCTGAGGCGATGGCCTTTTGCAAGACCGGCGAGGGATGCCCGTTAGGGCGCGGGCAAAACATTCCACGGGTTGATCACCGTGGTGGCCGTACGGACTTCGAAGTGCAGGTGCGGCCCGCTGGCATGGCCGGTCGCGCCGGCCGCGCCAATGGTCTGTCCCTGAGTCACGCTTTGCCCGCATGTCACAAAGATCTGACTCAGATGCGCATATAACGTTTGAAAGCCCGTGCCATGATCGATCATGATCATGTTGCCGTAACCGTAACTGTTCGAACCGGCGTAAACCACCACGCCGCCGTCGGACGCGTAAACGTTATCGCCCATGTTCGCCGCCAGGTCGATTCCAAGATGATTGCTCTTGGTGGAATAATCGAAGCCGGAGAGGTAATGCTTGTCGGTGGGAAACACAAATGTGCCGGTTCCAACTGCGCCGCCGCTAACCGGGCCGCATGAACCGTTTCCCGCCACTTGCGCGGACGCAGGATTACTGCGCGTGATGCCCAGTGGAATCTGTCCCGGCGTGTGATATTGATATTGACCGTTCGGCACGATTAAAAAAGTGCCGACTTTGATGTTCGCATTTTGCGGATCGCCCACCGCGTTCGCGTCGAGATGGTTGGCAGGATAATTGATGATGTCTTCCGGCTTGACGCTGAAATACGCGGCCCATTGTCCGAACGAAATTCCGCCGAGCCATTCCCAGTACACTCCGTCCACCGGCAGGATGCGCAATTGCTGGCCGGGTAGTAGATTATGCGGGTCATCCTGTAACACATCGTAATTCGCGGCAAAGATCGTTTTTGCCTGCAGGCCATATTTATCCGCGATGTCGGAGACAGTATCGCCTTGTTGTACGGTATAAGTGACGATGTCTGTGCGCGGGCGGCTTGGAACGTCCGTATGCAGTTGGGCCTGACGCACGATTCCGCCCTCCAACGGATCGGCTGGAATCGCATCCACCGCGGCCACCTGAACCACTGCGGTCGGCGTCAGACCTGCGGCCTGGGCCGCCGTTGTATTGGCGTTCAGCGGTCCTTGACGCACGAGAATCTGCACCAGCCAAATCACCAGCCCAATGGCCAGCGCCGATAGCAGGTTCGTGCTGAGGCGCAGAACCGATTCGCCCAGCCCCATGTGGAGTAGAAAACTCATTCCGCGCGCAAACCAGCCGTTTTGGTTTTGCTCCGTTGGGGATTTGTTGGAATCGGCAGTTTTAGTCGAATTGGTCTTTTCGGGAGAACGATTGTCCATATAAACAAAGCTTTCAGCGAGTCATCATAACAGGGCGCAAACAGAGACGTCAAGCAGGGCGCTCATATTACCTTAACCCGCTGGGCGAAGAATTTTCCTGAAATATGAATTGACGCAACAGGGATGATTACGCTGGAACGACCAGTTCAGGCCGATCGTTAGCTGGCGCATTGACCAGCGTGGAAACGGGGTATGCGGTCATCCTGTCAGCGGGGAAGGGCCTGAGAAGCGGAAGCAGGCTTTCGGGCGCGCGAGGCGAGGAATCCAGCCATTGCTCATAATCTTTGGGATCCAGGATCACGGGCATCCGATTGTGCAGAGTCGCCATTAATTCATTCGGTTCGGTGGTGATGATGGTCGCCGAACGAATCGAATCTCCACCCGGGTTGTGCCATTCGTCCCACAATCCTGCAAAGGCAAAAGGCTGGCGGTCTTTGAGGAAGATGAAATGAGGCGTTTTGGCTTTCGTGCCGGGAACGGCCTGCCATTCATAGAAACCGTCGGCGAGGATGAGACAGCGTTTGTATTTGAAACCGCCGCGGAAAGACGGCTTCTCAGCCAGCGTCTCGGCGCGCGCGTTGATCAGGCGCTGACCGATGGCCGGGTCTTTCGACCAGCTTGGGATCAGGCCCCACACGAAGAAATCGGCTTTGTGCTGGCCGTCGTTTGGAATGGCGAGGATGGGCTGGGTTGGCGCAATATTGAAGCGCGGCGCAAATTTGGATGGAAAGGTGAAATCGGCAAATGCGTCTTTGAGTTCGGCAGGGTCAACGGTGAGGGTAAATCGTCCGCACATGGTTCCTCCGCGTAGAAATTATTTTTTCAATTTTCTGAAATCTCCAGCGCGCATCGTCACGCCCGCCGAGTCCAAGTGTTCGAGCAGGGCTTGCGCGTACTTACGGCTGGTGCCGAACAGGTCGCGCACTTCCGCCAGCGCGATCTTTCCGTTGCGGCGAATCGTTTCCACGATGCGCGCGGTCATTGAATCATAATCCCCTTTTCGGAAAACGACTTCCGTTGAAACGGGCACAAGCTCACCCGATTCGACCAGCGCGTTGAAAATATCCTCGCCGATTTCGGCCCGGCAATCTTTGACGCTCGGCGGCGAAAAGGGACTCTGCTCGAACTTGCGCATCAGAGTCTCGACCCTGGCCTGCTGGCCGTCATCGAACCTGACCGCGTGCCCCGGCTGAGCAAGGCTTTTCTCGTTCAGAATCATGCTTCCCTGTTCGATCATCTGCGCGATGAGCGCATTGAATTCACGCGCCGGGAGTTTGAGGCGGCTTTTGAACTCCTCGCGCGGAATGCCGCGCCGCAATGGAAAGTTCTGGTGATAGGCTTCCACGATTTGCAGGGCCTGGCCGCGCAAGGTGTTGAAGTACGGCAGTGCGGCCGCAAGCAAATCGCTTGAAACAGTTGACAAACCCGGCTCCAATAAGATCAACTGGCCGCTGTCCAGTAATTCGTTCAGCGCACTTTGCGCCGATTGGGAATCCAGCCGCGAACGCAATATCATTTCCTTGATCGGCGCGATCTGAACCGACAGCGCGGCCTCGAACAAAATCTGCGCGGGCGAACCTGCCAGCATGGCCGCAAGAGAGTTCAGAACGTTTTCATCGAAACGCTTATGGCGTTTGGCAGGTTGCGGATCAACGATCACACCTCCGCCCAGCGTTTCTCCCGGCGAGGGGCGGCGGAGGATGTAACGATCCCCGCGCACAGCCACCACCGGCTCGCGTAATTCGAGTTGAATCCAGGCCTCTTCTCCGGGCGCGAGTTCATCGGCGCCGAGTAGTCGCAACATCGCGATGGTTTCTGTTGCGCCAATGAAGAATTTCACTTCGCTGTGATGCTTGAGCGGAGCGGAGGCGTCTTTCAACAGGCGGAAGCGCGCGTCTGCGCGCCGCGTGACCTGATATTGATTCGGGTGAATCAACATATCGCCGCGGCGGATCTGTTCCACGTTTACACCAGAGATGTTGACAGCAGTACGCGAACCCGGCAGGGACTGTTCTTCTTTCTTTCCGTGTGTCTGCAAGCCGCGTACGCGTCCTCGTAAACCCGAGGGCAAAATTTCCACCTCGTCGCCGATGGAGAGCGCGCCGTCGCCAAGCGTGCCGGTGATTACGGTGCCGTATCCGCTCATGCTGAAGACGCGGTCAATGGACAGGCGCGGACGGTTAAGGTTTGGGCGCGCGGGTTGATCGGCGAGAAGGGATTGGAGCGTCGAGGTCAGTGCATCAAGGCCGGTTTTATTTTTGGCGGAGACCTGCACCAGCGGCGCATCCTGCATAACGGTTCCGGTCACAGCGGCGCGGATATCTTTTTCGACGAGAGCAAGCCAGGTTGAGTCAGGAACGAGGTCGGTTTTCGTCAAAACAATGATGCCCGCGGAAATTTGCAGTAAATCTAAAATGGCGAGATGTTCGCGGGTTTGCGGCATTACCCCTTCGTCCGCCGCGACGACCAGCAGGGCCGCGTCGATTCCGCCCACGCCCGCCAGCATATTTTCGATGAAGTCACGGTGGCCGGGTACATCCACGATGCCCACTTGTTCGCCGTTCGGTAAAGTCATCCAGCCGAATCCGAGTTCGATGGTCATCTCGCGCGCCTGTTCTTCTTTCAGGCGATCGGGATGCACACCCGTCAACGCGGCGATGAGTGTGGATTTGCCGTGATCGACATGGCCGGCAGTGCCGATGACGCGCATAATTTATTTCGCGGTTCGCGCAGTCTTGGTTTTTTTGGTATGGCCCATGATGCGTTCGTAAGCAGTCATCCATTCGTGGGCAATGTTCATCAATTCTTGAAGTTGCTTTTCGGTGGTGTCGGTGGTTTGGTGTAGCAAGTCCTGCACGACCTGACTCGCATCTTCCAGGGAAGTGGTTCGTTCTTCGAGACGTTCGATATCCTTGCGTAAATCGCGCAGGGATTCATCCTGTGAAAGGGAATAACCCGTCCAGCGTTTCTGATCGTCGGCCTTGAAGGTGACCCATTCCTGCCGCATGCGATCTTCAGCCAAACGCTGCATTTCAGAGATTTCGCTGATGCGTCGTTCGAGTTTGGTGTTCAGTTCGGTATAAGTGTCCTGGGCCTTTTTGGCCGTGCGCAGAGTTTCATCGAGATTCGCGATCTGCGTATCGAGCGTTTGCGTCTGCTGTTTGAAATCATCGAATTTTTCGCGCCATTCTTTTAGCACGCGGTCGCGGTCCACCTGCGCCAGGGCCTGCTGTTCCAAAAAGGCGGTTTGCGCGGTCTTCCGGTCGAGTTCGGAAGTGAGCAGTTCACTGACCCGGTTATCCAAATTGCGGATGCCATCCGAATTTATGTCCAATTTGCCGCGCGCTTCGTCTATGCGTTTACGTAATGCGGATAATTCGCCTTGCATATCGGCCACGCGCTTCACATCCTGACGGCGATTTTCATCCAGCGCCAGCTGAGTGTTTTTCATATCTTCGTGCACGCGCGTTACTTCCTCGATCTGCGGTTGGACCTGGTTGACGGCATCGCTGAGACGTAATTGTTCAGTGGCGCGCGTTTTTAGCTCACGTTTGACCTCGGTGAGATCGGCCGTTTTCTTCAGTTTGGTCAGTTCGCTTTGCAGTTCCTTGAGTTCTTCCGCATGCCGCTTGGCGGCTGCGCGTTCGCGCAGTTGATATTTCTTCTCCAGGTCTTCGATTAATTTGGTGAAGTCATCCCGTTGTTTCGCCAGCATCTGATTGAACTGATCGATGCGCGCGCCCGAGCCGGAGGCTTCGGAAACCTCCTTGCTCAAACCCTTGACCTGTTTCGAGACCGCGTTCGCGGTAGTATTCACCGCGGCCAGGCGCTCTTCCATGCCCGTAATGGCTGTTTTGTTCTTGCGTTGTTCCGCGTCCAGCCACTCGAGTCGTTTTACGATTTGTTCGAAATCCATGGTTCCTCCAGCGAGGGAATTCAAAAAATTATAGCACGCGCTACTGGCCGAGATGCGTGAAAATCTGCGGCAGGTGAACGAGGAACGGTTGTGTGATTTGTGGGAACAGCCCCAGGAGGAATAACCCGATCACGCCGACCCCGAGCATGGCTCCCTGCATCCAGTTTTCATTCAACGCCCAGGCCTGACCTTCCGGCGCCATCACCAGCACCGCCAGCGTTCGAATCGCGCCGGCCATCAGGCCCAGCAGGCCGATCAACAGCCAGAAGGCAATGCCCAACGACTGACTCGCCAGGCCTTCCCACAATGCCAGCCGCGGAGGAAACCCCGCCAGCAGAGGAAAACCGGCGCTGGAGAAATTTGCCAACAGCAAACCGATGGAGGCCAGCGGATAAGTGCGGGCCAAACCTTGAAGCGAACTGAAGCGCAAAGATTCGGTCTCGCGTTGAATGACGGTCAGCGCCAGAGACCAAACCGTCAATTCAAGCCCGCGCGGAATTAAGTGCAGGAAAATAACCTGCACCGAATTCAAACTGGGCTGAACGTTCAATGCCATGATGACGAAACCCGTTTCGGCGATGGACGCGTAAGCCATCATCCGCCCAAGATGCCGTTGAAAGGCCGCCCATACGCCGCCTGTCACCACCATCAATACGCCAGCGATCTGTAGTGCGTTGATAAACTCGGGCGAGGTGCGCAACCAGGTATAACGGTCGAGAAAGCTCATGCCGAAGATGATTGTGACCGTTGGAAACGCCCAAAGTAAAAACCCCACCGTGTACGGCGAAGCCTCTTCCGCGATTAAAGGAATCCAGCTATAAAGCGGAAAGACCGCCAGCAAAAACGCGAACCCAAGCCCCAGCATGGTGGCAGATTGAATCGTCAGCGCCAGATCGCCGGGACTGGCCTCCACACCGGCCAGCATCCAGCCCGCGAACAGAATGAACGGCAGTGCCAGCGTTTGATAGATAAGGAATCGCACCACGCCTCGACCCGGAACCTGTCCCGGCGGCGAGAGCAACGGCACCACCAGCAGAACGGCGACCTCGATCAAAATACCCGCGAACAAAAACGGATTTACAGCGATTGAAGCCACCAACAGCGCGATAGTTGCCAGGCCAAATGGCACGAGACGCCGCGCCACACCCGCGGCCAGTGTTCCGAAGAGCCATAAAGAAGCGAGGCCGTATAAGATGGCGAGGAGCGAACCCGCCGCCGGGCTTAATGATAGACTGCGGCCAAGCACCTGGAAGGAGGCGGAAATTTTGAGCGAGATCGGCCCGATCAATAAAGCAGTATCAATGGGGACGAACAATGCAATGCCGCACAGGACCAAAGCCGTCACGCCGCCAACCAGCGAGATATATTTTTCGTCTTGAATTAACAAGGTCAATGCGGCCACGATCAATGGCAAACCGATCCATAATAGCGGCGCGCTCATGCGGGCTGTTCCTCATCCGTAAAAGACTGTGCCAGCAGGTAGGAGCCTGCCAGGGCCAGCCCAAGATTGGCCATGGAAAGCAAGCCTGTGACGAGAATTGATGATTCGACCACCGAATACAGTATTTCGAATCCGCACAGGAACATCAGTAAACCAATCGTCACGTGCAGAATCCGGGAGTTTAGCCCAAGTTGAAGTAAACCGGCGCTGATCAATAAAAGGCCGCCAATCACCACCGGCGCACTGATACCGGGCATAAATGCTTCAATGCGCGGCGCGGCTGTGATCGAAACCAGAATGGCCGCGGCGGCGGCAAAAAGCCGAAATGGGACTCCCTCCTGCCAGGGAATATCTTTTTCCGTATCTTCCGGCAATGCGAGACGAGTCATGCCGAGCGCGGCGGTCGCCATCCAACCTGTCACGAGTTTAACGGCGGCCATGCCAGCCGGCCAATGCTGTGCGATCAGCCAGGCCGCGGCGGTATAAGCCGCGGCCAGCAAGCCGAGACTTATGCGCCAGTCGCGGCCGATCAACGAGCCGGCAACCGCCGCGCCCAAAATAGCGACCGCGATCCAGGAAACGATATCTGCAATCATGTCACTTTGCCTGCGTCATCAAAGAAATAAATAAAGCCAGAAACAACAGCGTCCACATCATGCCGCCGTCGCCTTCGAGCGTGGCCGAGATCAATTGACTGAGGCGCGCCAACTGCCGATAAAGATCCCACAAGCCGCGGTAGATGGCATCCAGCCATGAACCGGATGGGCGTATCCAATGCGCGCGGATCGGATTCAGCAGGCGGAAACGCGGAATAGCCCAGACCAGGCCAACGGTCAGAAGAGAAGCGGCCAACCCCAGCGGCCAGAGTCCGATGGCGGGCGCTCCGTCCCAGCCGAATAATCCAAGCAGGAGAATGGTCGAAAGCAGAATTATGATGCCTGTCGGATACACGTTGCGCGACCAGATGGGTTGCGATTCGAAGTTTTCGCGCGTACCCGGGCGCAGTGCGTGACGAGCATACCCGGCAACCAACAGGGCCTGCGCGGCGAGAAGAAAAGGCCAGACCGGCCAGAAGCCTTCCACATTGCTGAGCCAGCCGACTGCAGTGAGGGAAAACGGCAAAGCGGAAAGTCCCCAGGCGCCGATCAACAGAGCGCGGTTCAGCCAGACTTGTTGAACCGAGGCGAGGAAGATTACGCCGCCCGCCAGTACCAGCGCGCAACTCCAGGCTACCGCGCCGGCAGAATCGCCGCGCAGAGCGGCCGCTACTGCGAGCGCGCCCATGCCGATCAACCAGAAGGGGCGTCCGGCCAATTCATCGGGAGCGCGCAACCAGGTCCATCCGCTGTACAGGCCTGCCAGCGCGGTGAGAATCAGGAGCCACGGCGTGAACACTGATTGCACACTTTCAACTGGAATGCGCGCCAATAAAATCAGGCTGGAGGCCGCCGCGATCAACCGTAACGCGGTGCCCGAGCCGCGTCGCAGGCTGGATTCGGAAGGATAAGGCAAATGAAGAGGGAGGACGCCGAGGCGCAACGCTGAACCGAGTAACAGGAACAAACCAGCTTGTGGCGGAATCGAGTGAAAATCCATTGGGCTTTGATTGGCAACACTGACCATATTGGCCCACAGCACGAGAGCGATCCCTGCCACTCGCGTGGAAAAAGAAATCACTACACGTTCGCTGGCGGCGGAATCGTTCAAGAGGCTCAATTGGATGATCAATTCGGAGATATCGATCGCGGCCCACACCAAGACCAATGTCAGCGGATTATTGGCAGTGACAGCCAGCACGCCGAAACCTGTGAGAATCAGTGTGCCGGCGGAGGAAAACGGGTCGTTCAACTCCGCGCGCACAGTGGCAGTGAGAATCACAGCCAGAGCCAGCGTCGTGAGGCTGAGCGCCAGTGGCCATGAAATCCCATCGGCGAGGAAAGACGGAAAATCAAAAAACAGGTTGGCGGGTTGCCAGGGTGATAATTGAAATTCGAGCGGCATGCGCACCTGCCAAAGCCAGATACTAATCCAGGCCAGCAACGCGCCGCCGGTTGCCGTCAGCCAGAAGAAACGAAAATTCGGCCTGAAGAAACGCACGACCAGCAAAGTCAACGCCGTTAAGAATAGAAGCGAAACCGTAATAACGATCAACATGGGATAAGATATTGTAACCGTTTTGCGAATAGTTTTCAGCGGATGGTTATGCTGTAGATATTCAAAAAAATTCTCGGCATATAAAACCTGAAGCTATGAAGAAGCTTCTTTGATCTGTTGCAAGAATTCAAAAAGCCTTGCATATTTTGCGCTCCCTTGCGCAATTTGCGCGTTGGAGAACGCCTATTACGCACAGCTAAGGCTCTTTGTAACGGAGCAAAACTTTTTTACCGAACGGCTATTATTCTCATCTCATACGGATTTGGTAGAATCGGATATATGCTTCGAAGATCGAGCGTCTGCTTGAACTCGTCCGCTTCGACGATCTTTTGCCTGATCATTCTTCTGGTGTTGACGGCGTCCTGCGCATCACAGCCCCGCTCGAACCTGCTTGCGGACGATTCGGCGGCCCCCACTCCCACACCGTTTCAACCGAAACCCGGGCCAACCGATTCGTTATTCTCCGGCCCGGCCTTGCCGGCTACGGAACCGCCGCCCACGTATACACCCGTTCCCACTGTAAGGGCCGGGCAGAACTCGCTTTTGCCCGCGCAGGTGATTTCTCCCGCGCTTGGCTCTGGTGACGATATTTCGGGTGTTAATAATCCATTGACCGGCCTGCCGTTTCCCGATCCCGCGCTGGCGAATCGTCGTCCGCTGGCGATCAAGGTTGGGAACTTTCCGCGCTACGTTCGTCCGCAATCCGGTTTATCGCTGGCCGATGTGGTGTACGAATACTATACCGAATGGGGCGAGACGCGTTTTATCGGAATCTTCTACAGCAAGGACGCCTCGCGCGTCGGGCCGGTGCGCTCGGGCCGCTTCTTCGATGAACATATTCTGCGCATGTATCATGCCTTCCTCGTCTATAAATTCTCCGATCCGCGCGAACGAAAATATTTCTTTAACAGCGACTTTGCGCCTTTTCTCGTCGTTCCCGATTTGAGCGTTTGTCCGCCGTTTGACGGCGGGCGCGGCTACAACGATTATTTCTTCGATACCACAGGCTTCTCCGACTGCGTGGAGAAGAAACATGTGGCCGATAACAGCCGCCAGAATCTGCGCAGTGGGTTTTTTAGCGATCAGCTTCAACCGTCCACGCAAACGGCCGCGCGTATTTACACACATTATTCATCCTATAGCTACAATTATTGGGATTAC
The DNA here is from genome assembly GCA_964502095.1 of uncultured Anaerolineaceae bacterium. GTDB lineage: Bacteria > Chloroflexota > Anaerolineae > Anaerolineales > Villigracilaceae > JACPVF01. Next base: position 256,211 of record CAZCUF010000001.1, on the reverse strand, counting down.
GACCCGGTTGCGCACAAATATTTCCGCTATGAAGACGATGTGGATACGCTCAACAACCAGCCTCAGGCATATCTGCCTCTCACCGATGCTCTCACCGGCCTGCCGATCACAACAGATAATTTGATCGAGATCTTCGTCTCCACGTCCACTGCGAATCAATACGATGCGGCCGATCAGGTGTATCATATTGATCCGGTCGGTTCGGGGCTGGCATTTGCATTCCGCGATGGGCTGGCCTATCCGGGCCGCTGGTATCGCACCGATATGGACCAGCCGCTGTTGATCGTCAACGATGCAGGCCTGCCTATTTATCTCAAACCGGGGCAATCTTTTTACGAAGTCATCGGCGAATCTTCCAAATATGTCAACGACGGCGATCAGTGGTTCTTCAATTTCAGCATTCCATGAAAGGCAAATATGAACAAGAGTTTTCGAGTTGAGAAAGATTCGCTGGGACAGCTTCAGGTTCCAGCGGAGGCGTTGTACGGCGTGCAGACTCAACGCGCAGTGGAAAACTTCCCGATTTCGGGATTGAAGCCCTGGCGCGCATTTATCTGGTCAATTGCCGCGATCAAACTGTCGGCGGCATCGGTCAACCGGGACCTCGGCCTGCTCGACGCACAACGGGCAGATGCCATCATCCAGGCCGCGCGCGAGGTGATGGACGGCAAATGGGATTCCGAGTTTGTGGTCGATCCGTTTCAGGCTGGCGCGGGCACAAGCCATAACATGAACGCCAACGAAGTCATTGCCAATCGCGCCACTCAGATCTTGGGCGGCCAGCCTGGCGAATATAAAGTGCATCCAAACGATCACGTCAACATGGCGCAGTCCACGAACGATGTGATTCCCACTTCGATTCGTCTCGGCTGTTTATGGCGCGTGGACGAGTTATTGTCCGCGTTGGATGGATTGGCGGACGCGTTGGGTGCTAAGGCAATTGAGTTCGATGATGTGGTCAAATCGGGGCGCACGCATTTGCAGGATGCCGTGCCGGTTCGCCTGGGGCAGGAGTTCGGCGCGTACGCCAAAGCGGTACGGCGCGACGCGGAGCGCGTGCGCCGGTCTGCCGAGGGGTTGAAGCGGCTGGGGATCGGCGGAACTGCAGTCGGGTCCGGGTTGAACGCACACCATGAGTATCATCCGCGCATGGTCAAGCAATTATCCCAATTGACCGGATTGAAATTATACGAGTCGGATAACTTATTCGAGTCGATGCAATCCATGGCCGATGCGGCTGACTTCTCTTCTTCGTTACGCGTCACGGCCTTGACGTTGATTCGTATCGCTAATGATTTTCGCCTGCTGGCATCCGGCCCTTCGACTGGCCTCGATGAGATTCATCTGCCCGCGGTTCAACCCGGTTCTTCGATCATGCCGGGCAAGGTGAATCCGGTGCTGGCCGAAATGCTGGATCAATCCATGTTTCATGTGGTGGGTTGTGATACGGCGGTTGCGATGGCGGTGCAGGCCGGACAATTGGAATTGAATGTAATGATGCCCATCATCGCGCATAATTTGTTCGAGATGATGCAGGTGATGATCGGCGCGGTGAACGCGTTTACGGAACGCGCTGTGAAAGGCCTGACGGCCAACCGCGAAAAAGCCGAGGGTTGGCTGGCAAAGAATGCCATTGTAGTGACCGCGTTGAATCCGGTGATCGGGTATGCCCAGGGCGCGGCGTTGGTGAAAGAAGCGCTGGCGCGCAATGCCGCCATTCGCGAAGTAGCAGTGGAGAAGGCGCGCGCCGGACAACTCAAACACCGCGACGAAGATCGCCCGGTCAGCGCGGAGGAAATCGAAGCCGCGTTGAGCGATTTACGCAAGTTGACCGAAGGCGGAATCGCCGGGGGATAATGCGGTACAATTTGAAATCATGACCCTCGACCCGACGTTCCTCAGCAATTTTTTGCTGGTGCTAACGGCCTTCGGCGGCGCGCTTCTGGCGGCCTTGTGGATCGCGCTGGTCATTTGGACGTACCGCGATATCCGCGCCCGCTCCCGCGATCCGCTGGTGCAAATTCTTTCTACATTGCTGGTGGCGGTCTTGAATTTGCCGGGCGTGCTGGTCTATTTGATTCTGCGCCCGCCGCGCACGCTCGAAGAGGAATATCAACGCACGCTGGAAGAGGAAGCTCTGCTTCAGGCGCTCGAAGATTTGCCGCTTTGCCCCGGCTGTGAACGGCGCGTGAAAGACGAATGGCAGGTCTGCCCGAACTGTCACACCAAACTGAAGAAAACCTGTCACAACTGCGGACGGCTGATGGAGTTGCCGTGGAATATCTGCCCGTTTTGCGGCACGCCCGCGCCGGGCATGCGCCGCGAAAGCGTCAGCATGGATGACGCGCTCAAGGGCCTGCAAGTGGGGGAAGACGCCGATGAAGTTAAGATAGAATAACCGAAACATTCATCCTCCTCTGAAAACGCAGGAGGATGTTTTTCAAAAACCATGAAAATCGAACAAATCACTCTCACTCATCTCCGCATGCCGCTGGTTGCGCCGTTTGAAACCTCTTTCGGGCGTCAGGACGAGCGCGAATGTGTGCTTGTCGCTTTGAATTCCGAGGGCCTGACGGGTTACGGTGAGTGCGTAGCGGATTATTCGCCGGGCTATTCCTATGAAACAACTGGAACCGCCTGGCATATTCTCAAGGACTTTGCCGCGCCGCTGATTCTGAATCAAGACGTTAAAGGTGCGGCTGATTTTCAGCGGCGTGTCGCCGGCATCCGCGGCCACCATTTTGCCAAAGCCGGTGTGGAGATGGCATTGTGGGATTTGCTCGGCAAGCGCGAGGGCAGATCTCTGCGCGAAATATTGGGCGGCATTCATCAGAAAGTACAAGTCGGCGTTTCGATCGGGATTCAAGAATCGCCCGCCGCGCTCGTTAAGCTGGTGAAAAAATATCTCGCGGATGGCTATCGGCGCGTCAAACTCAAGATCAAGCCGGGCCGCGATGTAAACGATGTCTCCGCCGTCCGCGCCGCGTTCCCCGATCTCCGCCTGCAAGCGGACGCCAACTCCTCCTATTCGCTGGATACGTATCGGGCTTTGCTTCCGCTCGATGAATTAAACTTACTCTTGATCGAACAGCCGCTCTACGAAGACGATATTTGGGATCACCGCCTCATGCAGGTTGAATTCAAAACGCCGATCTGCCTCGATGAAAGTGTGGTCTCGCCGCGCCATGCGCGTTACGCGCTCGAAATGGAAGCTTGCCGCGTGATCAATATCAAAGCGGGGCGAGTGGGCGGGTTGAGTCAGGCGCTGGCAATTCACGATTTGTGCCGCGGGCAGAATGTCCCGGTGTGGTGCGGCGGGATGTTGGAAACAGGCGTCGGCCGCGCCTCCAATCTGGCGCTGGCTTCCCTGCCAGGCTTCACACTACCCGGCGATATTTCGGCCTCGGATCGCTATTATGCGCGCGATATCACGCAGGAAAGATTTATGTTGAATTCCGATAGTACCATTGACGTGCCGTCCGGCCCGGGCCTGGGCGTTACAATTGACAAATCTGCATTGAAACAATTTACTTTGGCCGAGACAATATTGGAAGAATAGCGAATCGATTAATGAGATTCTTCGCTCAATTTTCTCCGCTTTACTTGACGTTTCTCCCTCCACGCCCTTAATTGGTTCGGCTCCTCAAGCGCCGGCCTCCACCTCATAAGGAATCTGCCATGCGCATCTATGACATTTCTCTGCCCATCTCGCCGTCCCTGCCGGTTTGGCCGGGCGACCCGCCGATCCAACTGGAATTGATCGAATCCATGTCTGCCGGCGCGCAAAGCAACGTTTCGCGCTTGAATGCCAGCGTGCATATAGGCACGCATGTCGACGCGCCGCATCATTTTCTCAATGATCATCGCACCGTTGAGTCTCTGCCGCTGGAGATGTTGACGGGCTCGTGCTATGTGGCCCAACTGCCGGACGGCATGGACGCCATTGATACTGAAACATTATCCGGGATTCCTTTGGCGGAGGGGACGACGCGCCTTTTGTTCGGTACGCGCAACTCGCATCTGTGGGCTAAAGGCGAGACCGAATTCCAGAACGATTTCGTAGCCGTCACCGAAGACGGCGCGCGCTGGCTGATCGAACATGGCATTCGTTTGGTGGGCGTGGATTATCTTTCGGTCGCGCCGTTCGATGAACTGGAACCAACTCACCGGGTCCTGTTGGAAGCGGGCGTAATCATCCTCGAAGGGTTGAATCTCTCCCAAGTTCCGCGTGGGTTTTACGATTTGTATTGTCTCCCTTTGAAACTCGTCGGCTCGGATGGTGCGCCGGCGCGTGCCATCCTGATCTCAAAATAACCCATGAAAAATACAAAGCGTTCCCAAAGAATTCTAGGCATGACGGTTTTGCAGTTGATCGTTTTGGCCTGCCTGGCTTGTGCCGCGTTCGGTGTGTTGGGATTCGGCGGATGGTTTGTGATCAATGGATCGCAGTTACCTGCCAGCAACCAGCCGATTGTTCAGGTACCGTTTGTGGGCGCGACGCCCACACCTCCGCCCCCGACCGCTACTGCCACCGTCACCTCCACGCCCACCGAGACTCCGTATGAGGCTTCCATTCCGCAGGGCTGGAGCCAATACATTACCGACCAGTATGAGATCTGGCTCCCCGCGGAATTTGTAGTGGAAAGCTCGGACGACTACAACAAGTCGCTGATTCAAGGGCTGAGTAAACTTGGGCAAACGGACCTCGCCCAACAGATTCAGGATAACCCGCCCGAATACACACTGACCTTTCACAAGAACACGCCGGGTCAGTTCATTGAGACGGCCATCTATTTGAAACAACAACCGCTGACGGATGGCGATTTCGAAACCTACGTGGATACGCGTTTCTCGAATTTGCCGGTGACTTATACTTTTGTGCAACGCAAGGATTTTCCGATGTATCATGCACAGGGCGTGCGCGCCACCCTGCAGGCCAACTTCAACACGACCTCCGTTGGATATGTGTATTACATGGTTCAGGATGGAGATGTGGCCTGGGAGATCGGCTGTAATGCGACACTGGATAATTTCTATACGCTGTTGCCCACCTTCGATCAGATCGCAGAGACCTTCCGCACCCTGCCATAAGGCGCGTCAATCGAAATAAATATTCAAGTCCGAGCAGTCGAAGCGATTTCCACAATTGGGGCAGGTCACTTTGCAATTCTTCTCGAACATCCGACTTCCGCATCGGTCGCAGATGTAAACGCGTTTTTCTTTCGGCTCCGGCGGTTCCTTCTCGTTCGTTTCCTGTGTTTGAGATTCAGCGCCCATTTCAGTCTTCTTTCCAAATGACAGGTTTGATCAGCGACTGATCGAATTCTCCCAGCCGCGCCTCGCCCAACCGCTGGACTTCGGCAATTACCGCGTTCAAATCCTTGCGTAATTGCTCCACTTCAACGCCGCGGCAGGTATCGGGCCAATTCTTCAATTTCCGCATTCCGCGTAGATAGACCTTGAGCGCGCCTTGATAATTTCTCCGGCGGATGTGCAGATACGTGACGGCCGCTTGAAGAATGCCCTGATATAGCTCGCGTACGCGGCCCTGCTCATCCTTCCAGGCGAATTCCAACTCTTCATGCGCCTCGAAATAATGGCCCTCGTTCATCAATCGAATTCCGGCGCGGGCCTGCGGATGAAGTGTCCCTTCACAATCGCTCATCCGCGGCAGTATAACACGGCTGAAACTTTTGCCGGTGGTAAAATTCTTTTCATATGATGCGCGCTTTTTTCAGCCGAAAAGGTTGGGTCGTTGCGTTCGCGGTTGTTGCGCTGGCGGCGGTGGCCGCGTTGTCGTCGGGGCTGAGGGAGGTTTCATTTCGCGCCGGCCAGGCAATCGGTCGGAATGAGGCGCAGACAGTTAATATCTCCGTAGTACATTTTGTGCGCGATATGGTCGCCATCCCGTTGTGGAAACAACTCGTGGCCTGGGCGGTGGTGGTCTTGATCGTGATATTGACCAGCCTGTTGCTTTCGCCGGAAATGCGCCGTAAACTGCTTCGAAATTTTCTGCGCCTGGCATTGGGCCTGATCGCGCTGCTTCTGGCGTTCAAATATGTTCCGGGGTTATCGGGCATTTTCAAATTTAACGATCTTGCGGCAGGAACGGCGGGTTCGGCGGCGGACGCCAATGTGCTTGTCCCGGTTTTTACTCCGCCGAAACTCTCTTCCCCTTTGATTTTATTGATCAGTATTGCGATTGCTCTTTTGATCGTGGCGGCCGTATGGCTGGCTGGCCGCTGGTGGCGGCGTAGGCAGGCTTTTCTGCTGGCGATGCAAAAGCCGTTGGATGAGTTGGGCGAGATCGCGCGCCGGTCATTGGGCGAACTTTCCGCCGGCCGCCCCTGGGACGATGTGATCGTGGATTGTTACGCGCGCATGTCTGATGTGGTGGAGAAGCGGCGCGGCCTGACGCGGCAGATTGCAATGACCCCTTCTGAGTTCGCCGCGCGCCTGGAGCGGGCAGGCCTGCCCGCCGAGGCTGTACACAAATTGACGCGCCTATTCGAGCGCGTTCGTTACGGCGCGCTGACGTCCACACAGGCCGAGATCGGCGAAGCCGTGAATTGTTTGACGGCCATCATGAATTATTGCGGAGAAGTTGCATGACGCGGCGTTTTGTTTGGGTGACTGCAAGTGTGCTTGTATTATCGCTCCTGCTGGCCTTTCCACTGCGCGATGTCGTTCAACGCGCGGTCGTCGTTCCGCTGGCATATCTATTCTGGATATTGAATCTGTTTTATCAGTCCACGCCGCAACTGGTGGATTGGAGTTTGATCGTGCTGGCGGCCATGATCCTCCTTGTGCAAAGCCTGGGTTCAAAGCCGCGTTATGGTGTACGACGGCCCTCCAGGGCGCGTCCCGCGCAAGGCCCGGTGGAAAAGCTGGCTGAATGGATTCGTAAATCGAAGGGCGGCATTTATTTCAAATGGCTGGTGGCTAACCGCCTCGGGAATTTGGCATATCAAATGCTCGTCCAGCGCGAGGGCGATCCTTCGCGTTCGGTCTTCGCGCCTTTGGTCGGCGCGGATTGGCGGCCCTCGACTCATCTGCAAAATTATTTGGAGACCGGCCTCCACGGTTCTTTCGCAGAATATCCCAGGGCGCGCAGGATGTCACGCTCCACTTCACCCCTCGACCTGGAAATTGGTGAGGCGGTGACATTCCTTGAGTCTCAACTGGAGACGCATCGTGAAAAACTCCGTTAATGTCCTGACACTCAGCAAACAAGTGACCGGCGAGGTGGAGCGCGCGGTGGTGGGCAAGCGCGATCCGCTTGAAATGATCATGGCTTCCATATTGGCCGGCGGACACGTTCTGCTCGAGGATTATCCGGGCCTCGGTAAGACTTTGATCGCGCGCAGTTTCGCGCGCGTGCTTGGCCTGGACTTCAAGCGTATCCAATTCACGCCGGATCTTCTGCCGGGCGACATCACGGGCGGTTACATTTTCGACCGCGCCAAAAATAAATTTGAATTGCGCAAAGGTCCGTTGTTTGCCAATATCGTTCTGGCCGATGAGATCAACCGCGCCTCGCCCAAGACTCAATCTGCCTTGCTGGAGGCGATGCAGGAGGGGCAGGTGACTCTGGAAGGCGAGTCGCTGGCACTGCCCGAGCCTTTTCTTGTGCTTGCCACGCAGAACCCGATCGAGTACGAGGGCACTTTCCCATTGCCCGAAGCACAGCTTGACCGCTTCATGGTCAAGCTCACAGTCGGGCATCCCAGCGTGGAGGAAGAGCGCGAGATTTTACATCGCCGCCGCGAACGCCGGCAGGATGAAGTCGTTTTGCGGCAGATTGTCCACGCAAAGGATTTGCTCGAGATGCGCGCTGTGGTGGAGACCGTTCACGTGGACGCGGACCTCGAAACATACATTGCCGAGCTTGTGCATGCCACGCGCACGGATCGACGCGTGGCTGTGGGTGCCAGTCCGCGCGCTTCACTGGCGTTCCTCAAGCTGGCGCGCGCCCGCGCCGCTCTGGAAGGACGCGAGTATGTGATTCCCGACGACATTAAACGCTTTGCCGCGCCGGTATTGAGTCACCGCCTGATTCTTCAGCCTGAATTTTGGATGTCGCATCAAGTGGTGGGCGAAGTGATTCGCGAGGTGTTCTCGAAAGTGCCTGTGCCGGTGATCAAATGATCCCTGAATGAATCGCTCAACCTTCCTCGGCCTGATCGTCTACGCGTTGTTCCTGACCGCGCTGATCACTTTGCGCGGCGAACTGCTCCTGCTCGTTTTTCCGTTCGCGCTCTATCTGCTGATCGGGCTTTGGCGCGGGCCGGAGGAGATCAAACTGGAGGCGGCGCGTCATTTGAGCGCGGAACGCGCCGTGCCCGATTCAAGTATAGATGTGACTCTTGCCGTTACCAATCGCGGGGAAGCGCTTGAAGAAGTATTGATCGAAGATATTCTGCCGCCTCATCTGACAATCCAAGGCGGGTCGCCCATTAGTCTGCTGACTCTGCCGCGCGGCGCGTCTCACACTCTCGCATACACGGTCTCGGGGCCGCGCGGCGGATACGCGTTCGAGGGACTCAAAGTGAAGGCCAGCGATCATCTGGCGGTGACCAGCCGCGAGGTCCGTATCGAGGCGCAGAGTCAATTGTTTGTGTTTCCGCCGCTTACGCGTCTGCATCGCGTTACGATTCGTCCGCGCCGCACGCGCGTTTACATCGGAGATGTTCCGGCGCGCGCCGGAGGTTCCGGCACCGAGTTTTTTGGCGTGCGCGATTACCAGCCCGGCGATTCTCCGCACAGCATCAATTGGCGCGTCAGCGCGCGCCATGCCGGCCAGCTTTATAGCAATGAATATCAACAGGAACGCGTTGTGGATGTGGGCGTTGTGCTGGACGGCCGCTTGAGCACGAATCTCTTTGGGCATCACCGTTCGATCTTCGAATATTCGGTGCAGGCCGCCGCGGCGCTGGCCGACGTTTTCCTCATGCAGGGAAATCGTGTGGGCTTGTTGTTATATGGAAAATATTTGGGCTGGACTTTTTCCGGTTATGGCAAGATACAGCGTGAACGTATTTTGCAGGCGCTGGCGCATGCACAGCCCGGCGACAGCCAGATTTTCACCGCCCTCGAATATATTCCCACGCGTTTGTTTCCGCCCGAATCGCAGTTGATCGTCGTCAGCCCTTTGACCGCGGAGGATGTACTTTCGTTGATTCGATTGCGCGCAGTGGGATATCAAGTCATGGTCGTCAGCCCCGACCCGGTCTCGTTCGAACTTTCCTTTTTACCGGCCGCGCCCGAGGTGGAAACGTCGGCGCGGGTGAACCGCATGGAGCGCGAATTGATCTTTCAAAAGCTTCAACGCGCCGGTGTGCAAACGCTGGATTGGAATGTTGCCCAGCCGTTCGATCTGGCGGTACAGCAAAAATTAAGTCGGCCGTCAGCCTGGCTTCGCGCCATCGGGGGATAACGTGACGACTTTCGTGATGGTCATCAGTATTGTTTTAGGTTCGGGCGCGCTCGCCTATGGTTATTTTCTGGCCGGGTTCGACGCGCCGGCGCGCTGGTTTCTTTTACTTGGGGGCTTTTGGTTGATCGCGCAATGGCGTCGCTGGCGCTGGGCCGCTTCGGTCATTCTTCTGATTTTTATAGCCGCGGCCGCGTTTGGACTTTGGTTCAATTTGCCCGCCAGTTTGATGGTCCTTGGCGCGGTGGGTGGATTGCTCGGATGGGACCTGGCCGATTTCACGCGGCGTCTGCGCTTCGCCTCCGCGACCGACGACCTGCGCGGCCTCGAAGTGCGTCACCTCGCCCGCGCTCTGATCGTGGCCATTGTCTCCCTGTTGATCGCAGGCGTCGTTTCGCTGGTGCGAATCAGAATGCCGTTCGAATTGGCGGTGATTCTGGTTCTGCTGGCCGTATTCGGACTTACGCGTTTGGTCGCGTGGTTGCAACGCGGCAACGATTGATCGAATCCCACTGATTTAAAAGGCACCGCCCGACTGGAGGAGAGGTTATCAGTCGGGCGGTTTTGCATTCCGTCTGGCCCAGAGACGGCAGATGCACAAATTAATTGGAACCCGGCACGACCGGTTCCGCAATCACGAACAAGCGGCCCCAACTGGAATTCCCATTGTTCTCGATGCAAGTTTGAAGCGTAAGGTGCCGTGCGCCTGTGTAAACCAGATTGAACATTTCGGTGACGGTCAGAGTCACGCCGTCGTCCAAACTCTTGAACTCGCTGTATATACTATATGGACTGAGCGCCTGATATTGCAGAATTTCTGTCACTGTAAAAGCCTCCACGCGGCCTGTGCCATACACTAAATAAATCCGCTGGCCTTCGGTGAGATCGAAGAATTGTGCGCCGGCCAGGTAATTGTGCGCCAGCAGGCCGACATTGCCGAATTGAGCCGCGAGGCCAAATTGCGTCACCGTATCCGGCGCAGTGGAGATAGCCGCAAAGTTGCTTTTCGGCTGTTGCACTACAGGGAACGAGAAACTGTCGACAGCATACACGCCGGTCACAATATCCTTTCCACTGCTGACTTCCGCGGCAAAATTCATTAAGGGCGTTGCCGCAGAAGAGTCGGGAGTGCCTGGCGCATCGGCGAGGGCCCGAGTGGGGAACATCGCCAGAGCAATCATCAGGCAGAGAGCGGAACCGATAAGACGAAATGATTTTCTGGATGCCATTGCTTTTTTCTCCTTGCAAGGGCATCCGGCGCCGACGATTCCGCTGTGCGCGGATTACGTCAAGTCGAAGCACGAGGCGATTCGTCTCATCGTTTCGGCGGCCTGGCAGTCATTACCGTGCTGATGCACAGCGGAAGACCCATGGCTTTGCGTCGCCGGTTTTCACCGGGTTTGCCCTTGTCGTTCGATAGGTTGTAATTTGAATTCGATAAAAAACGAACCCAGCTAAGTTGCCGGGTTCGCCTGAAATACATTGACATTAATTTCGGCGGCCTGGCAATCGTTACCGCGTAGCGGTTTTAGACCCATTGGCTTTGCGTCGCCGGTTTTCACCGGGTTTGCCTTTATCGAATTACTGGACGATTATAACGGCTCTGCTCTCGTTTTTGCCTTTCATTTCGGTCATGTTCGTTTACAGAGATGCAAGCCAAATTTCGGTTTGTTGTTCCGTTTTGAAATGAAAAATTTTTAAATGCCGGTATTCGGGCAGAGTGAATAACATCGCGTACTCACGTTTACGCCGCCAATATGTTTTGATCAGCCAGCGAAAGAGCGATTCATCCGACCATAACTTGAGATGCCACCAAAATTTTTCGCGGTTGCCGTTCCATAATTCCTCCCGAGACAGGCTTCGCTGAATAGTGCGCACGAACAACCGCCGGAAGATAAACAGGAAAGAGTAATCCAGCCAGATAACGGCCTCAGCCTTCGGCCAGACCAGATCGCGCACGGCATGATAATTGCCCGCTACTATCCAGGACCTGGAACTGGTCGCCGCTTCGACGCGTGCGCGCAAGACCTCGGGTTTTGCCGGAGTCCAGTTCGGCTCCCAGTGCAACGCGTCCAATTCGATGAAGTCCAAATCGAAGCGCGTTGCCAGCCGTTTGGCCAGTGTGGACTTTCCCGAGCTGGTCGTGCCGATCACCACCACCCGCCGATAGGGAAATTTGCTCATGCTTCTGCTCCTCGAAGATGAAAAATCAGGCGAAGTATTATAATCTGCAATACGCTGCGGTGAATTGATTAAGTAAATAATGAATAAAGGATGCGTTCATGTTCGATCTCCCCGATGAAGATATTCTCCCGCTTTCGAAAGAACACGTTTTTTGGACCTGGTCTGCGCAGGCCAAAGTAAACCCGATCGCGGTCAAGCGCGCCAAGGGCGTGTACTTCTGGGATGTGGATGACAAGCGTTATCTGGATTTCAACTCCATGACCATGTGTGTCAACATCGGGCATGGGGATGAACGCGTCATCAAAGCCATGCAGGATCAGGCCGCGGAACTGTCTTATGCCGCGCCGGGCATGACCACTAAGATCCGCGCGCTGGCCAGTAAAACAGTTGCCGAAGTTACGCCGCGCGGACAATTGAGCAAGGTCCTTTTCACGCTCGGCGGCGCGGATGCAAATGAGAATGCCATCAAGCTGGCGCGCGGGTACACCAAACGCTTCAAGATCCTTACGCGTTATCGGTCGTATCACGGTGCATCGGCTGGCGCGCTGGCGGCCACCGGCGATCCGCGGCGCGCGGCCTGGGAGCCGGGACTCATGCCGGGCGTGGTTCACTTTCTCGATCCGTATCGGTATCGTTCCACGTTCCATCGCGCCAACCCAGCTATCTCCGAAGCTGACTTTGCGCGCGATTATCTCAACCATCTCGAAGAGATTATTCGATACGAAGGGCCGGAGACGATTGCCGCGATCTTGATCGAATCGGTTACGGGCACGAACGGGGTGATTGTCCCTCCGGAAGGATATATGCAAGGCGTCCGTGACTTGTGCGATCAATATGGCATCGTAATGATCTCGGATGAAGTCATGAGCGGGTTCGGGCGTACGGGCAAATGGTTCGCAGTGGAACATTGGAATGTGACTCCGGATATTGTAACGATGGCCAAGGGACTGACTTCCGCGTACGCGCCGCTCGGCGCGGTGGCCATGCGGCCGAAGATTGCGGCCGCATTCAACGAGCAGGTCTTTGAATCGGGACTTACGTACACGTCGCATCCGGTCTCGCTGGCGGCGGCGGTGGCGAATATCAACGTTATGAGGGAGGATCGGCTGATCGAGCACGCGGCAGGCCTGGGTCCGGTTTTGAAGCGCATGCTGACCGATTTGGGCGAGGCGCATCCCTCGGTCGGCGAAGTCCGCTCGATCGGTTTATTCGGCATTATCGAACTGGTCAGGAATCGAGAGACCAAAGAACCGATGGCGCCGTGGAATTCGACCTCCCCCGAAATGACCGCGTTGAAGAAATTTTGCCTGGAGCACGGTTTATTTGTGTACACTCATTGGCATACTGTTTTGATCATCCCGCCGCTGATCATCACGGAGGCGCAATTGAAAGATGGATTTGATGTTTTGAACGAGGCATTGGAAATTACAGACCAATCGGCGAATTGAGGCCGGGTCGATTGGTGTTGGTAACGAGACGTTTTTTCATCCTGTGATGAACTCGCGGGATGAATTTTATAAACGGCTTTTTGCAGGCAATTCTCAGCGCTCGATGCCTCTGATACAATTCAAACGTAATACGCGGACGTCTTGCAACGTCCGATAAGCGAAAATATTCGAGTAGAGGCAGTGAATGGTGAATCAGGGTCAGTCGTCTGGGAATGGGAATTCGAAGCATGTTAAAGTCTTGGTGTTGGGGTCGGGACCGGCGGGATATTCCGCCGCGCTATATGCGGCGCGCGCAGAGTTGGCGCCTGTTGTTCTAACCGGCATCCAGTTGGGCGGACAGGCCGCGCTCACGTACACCATCGAAAACTATCCCGGTTTTCCGGAGGGCGTGGGCGGGGCGCAATTGGGCGAGTTGTTCCAAAAACAGGCCGAACATTTCGGCGCGGTCACCGAGTTCGATACAGCCAACGCTGTGGATTTATCGGCGCGGCCGTTCAAAGTGACGACCGATAACGGCGCGTATCTCGCCGATACGCTGATCATCGGCACCGGCGCCAGTTCGGTGTTGTTGAATGTGCCGGGCGAAAAGGAATTGACCGGACGCGGCGTTTCGTATTGCGCCACCTGCGATGGATGGTTTTTCAAGGATAAAAAAGTGACGGTGGTGGGCGGCGGCGACTCGGCGCTGGAGGAAGGCTTATTCCTCACGCGTTACGCGTCGGACGTGACCGTGATCCATCGCCGCGACGAATTGCGGGCCGGCGCCATTTTGCAAAAGCGCGCCAAAGAACATCCCAAGATGAAATTCATGTACGACACGATCGTGACCGAAGTGGTTGGCGACGAGAAAGTGGAAGCCGTCCGCTTGAAGAACGTGAAGAGCGGTGCAGAGACAGCTTTTGAAACCGATGGTTTATTCATCTTTATCGGCCATACGCCGAATACGCAGATTTTCAAAGATCAGTTGGAGATGAACGAACTGGGCTATCTCAAGGTCAGCGATCAGATGGAGACCAGCGTGCGGGGCGTCTTTGCGGCGGGTGAGGCGGCTGATCCGCATTTTCGACAGGTGGTCACTTCGGCGGGGATGGGCGCGGCGGCGGCCATTCAGGCGACTCGTTTCCTCGAAACGGAAGCAGATTGAGGATCCGGGAAGAAGCGTTGCAGGATTTTGATATTCAATTGGGATGTCAAAATCCTGTTTTTTTGTCAACTTCCGGAAGCGGTGAACTTTCCTTCTAGGTTGTCTCACTTTCGGATAAAATGAAGTCACATTGTCCTTTGGAGGAGCTATGAATAAAGTTTCGATTATCGGTTCGGGAATGACGGGCTCGACGACCGCGCATTGGCTGGCGGAACGCGAACTGGCCGATATTGTGCTGGTGGATGTGGTGGAAGGCATGCCGCAAGGCAAGAGCCTGGATTTGCAGGAAGCCCTGCCGATCGTTGGGAAAGATGTGGAAGTGGCCGGCTCGAACGATTATGCCGCCACAAAAGGTTCGGATATTATCGTGATCACAGCCGGATTGCCGCGCAAGCCGGGCATGAGCCGCGATGATCTGTTGACGACCAATGCGGAGATCGTGGGCAAAGCCGCCACTGAAACCCTCAAGTATTCGCCGGATGCGATCTATGTTATTTTGACGAATCCGCTCGATACCATGGCTTACCTGGCCATGAAGACGACCAAACTCGATCCCCATCGTGTAGTGGGGCAGGCGGGAATTCTCGATTCGGCGCGTATGCGCGCCTTCGTTGCCATGGAGACCGGCGTCAGCGTGGAAAATATCCATTGTTATGTGTTGGGCGGTCATGGCGATGAGATGGTGCCGCTCACGCGTCACTCGAATGTGGCCGGCATTCCGTTGAAGGATTATCTGCCCGCCGACAAACTCGAAGCCATCGTCAACCGCACGCGCAAAGGCGGCGGCGAGATCGTTAATTTACTGAAGTCCGGCTCCGCGTATTACGCGCCCGCCGCGGCGATCGCGCAAATGGTGGAAGCGATTTTGAAAGACAGGCATCTCATCGTTCCGTGTGCGGCTTATATGCAGGGCGAGTACGGACTCAAAGATATGTTCTTTGGCGTGCCTGTCATGCTGGGACGCAAAGGAATCGAGAAGATCATCGAGTACGAACTCGATGAAACGGAGCAGGGATTATTCCAGAAATCTGCCGCGGCGGTGAAGGAAACGCACGACGCGCTGAAGAAACTGGTAAAGATCTAATTCGAGAAGTATCGCGGCGTGAAGCCAAACACCAGCTTGCGCCGCAGATTTATGCAAATTATGGAGGTGAAGCATGATTGTACATGATAAGATCGCCGCCCAATTACCGGCCTGGCAGGAGCGGATTCGGGCTTTAGGGAAAGAACACGCCGATGTAGTGGTGGATCATGTCACCATCGGTCAGATCGTAGGCGGAATGCGGGACATCAAATCCCTGCTGACGGACGTCTCCTTCGTGGACCCGGCACATGGCATCCGTTTTCGCGGCATGTCCATCCCTGAAGTGCTTAAGGCCCTGCCCAAAGGCCGCGGCAATAAAATGCCGCTGGTCGGCGGACTCTATTACCTATTGATGGTGGGCGAAGTGCCCACGAAAGAGCAGGCGTTGGAGGTTGAAGCGGAGTGGAGCCGCCGCGCGGTTGTTCCCGATTATGTCTATAAAATGATCAAGTCCATGCCGAAAGAGACTCATCCGATGACGCTCTTCTCGCAGGCCATCCTGGCCCTGCAGAATGAATCGGTCTTCGCCAAGAGATATTTTTCCGGCATGAAGCGCGACGAATACTGGTCGGCGGCGCTCGATGACAGCCTCAGCCTGACCGTGCGCGTGTCAATGATCGCGGCGTTTATTTATCGGCTGAAATATTTCGGCGAAACGAAGAAGCCCAAATATAATCCGCGTTTGGACTTTGCCGGAAACTTTGCGCGCATGATGGGCGTGGAGAATCGCAAGGGATACGCGGAGTTGATGCGCCAGTATTTCATCATCCATTCCGACCACGAGTCGGGGAACGTTTCGGCGCATGCCATGCATTTGGTCGGTTCGGCGCTTTCCAGCCCATATTATGCTTTCTCCGCCGCTATGAACGGCCTTGCCGGGCCTTTGCACGGATTGGCGAATCAGGAAGCGGTGCGCTGGCTGATCGAAGTCAAAGATCAGTTCGGCGGCGTGCCTTCGCGCGAACAATTACGTCAGTTCGCGTGGGACACACTTAACAGCGGTTTTGTGATTCCGGGATACGGTCACGGCGTACTGCGCGTGGCCGATCCGCGTTTTACTGCTCAGTTGGAATTCGCCAAGACGCATTTTCCCGATGATGAATTGGTGCGCCTGGCCGATCTGGTTTACTCGGTTGTCCCGGATGTACTGCGGGAGCAAGGCAAGGCCAAGGACCCCGCGCCGAATGTGGACGCGGTCTCGGGTACGTTGCAGTATTACTATGGCGTGCGCGACTTCGAGTTTTACACAGTGCTCTTCGGTGTGGGACGCGCGCTCGGCGTAACGGCCAATTATGTTTGGTCGCGCGCGCTGGGCATGCCGCTCGAACGCCCAAAATCTCTCACAACCGCGATGCTCGAAAAATCGGCGGCTGAAGCCAGGCAACCCGCCTGAGTGAAAACGAAGAACTCCCGAAGAAATTCGGGAGTTCTTTTTGACTCGACTCTTGTGCCGGAAAGATCACTTATAGTCTTTCGCCAAAGCGGAAAAATCCACCAGCTGGCTGTCGGCGCGGACGTAGATTCCATTGGGCAGGCGCCGATATTGTGGCACGTCCTTCATGAATGCCGCCAGTTTATTGAAGTTATCCGCGATCAAATCCGGTTTGAGCATCAGGATACTGTAAGAATAATTCCATTTGTCATGCCCGGGCGCGAAACCCGTGGCAGGCGGGCCTTTTGCAATTACAGGATCGCTTTTGCCGAGCAGGTCGATCGCTGTGCGTTCGGAGTAATACGGAATCTGCCCCGCGGCGTGAACGGCGATCACTGCTTCGGGTTGGGTGGTGGCTTTGATATGCAAGCCGATCTTTACGCGCTGGATGTCGGTTCTCAGCATCGGTGCGTTGCTGATCGTCCACTTGGCCCACGGTTCACCGCTGACGACCAGCAGTGCGCCCAGTCCAATTGCCATGGCGATTGCCGCTTTGAATTGCGTCGTCGAAACGCGGCGGATGAATTGATCCAGCGTCAGCGCGAACAGGATGAATAATGCCGGCATGCCCTGCGCGATGAAACGATTGGCCGCATCCACCAGTTCTTCGGCGTAATCGCCTCCCACCCAGACCGAGTACCCGATCTGCACCAAAAAGAGACTCAGCAAAAGCAGTGACTGGCGCGTGCGCAATTCCCTGACCGTTGCCAGCCCGATCAATGCGAAGACCAGCGGCATCAGGAAATCGCGCGAAGCGTAATCGTTGAGCGAAAGCAATCCTGTGCGGATTCTCTCCCACGCTGTTACGCCTGTGACCTTAAGATAATACGTGTTTGGCAGGTAGTCGCCGAAATAGAAGCGCTGGAAAAGTAGAATTCCTATGACCACAAGCAGGGTGAATAGAGCGGGCAATCCGATTACGAACCATTTATTTTTGATTATCTTGTTTGAAGAAGGATTCGATTGATTTCCTGTATTGAATGTGGCGCCAATGTAAATCAAAAAAAGCGCGCACTGCAGAAACGCGTCCATGCGGAGGAGTACAGCCAGGCCGAGGAGTAGAGTCAGCCCATAGACGGAGGCAGGTTTGGGGCCGCGCCTGATGCGGAGGGCGAGGAGAAGCGCGGCGTCAATGGTTAGAGTCAGCGCGCCGACTTCGAGTCCGCGCAGGGACCAGAACACAATCGGAAAATAGAACGCGGTCATCGTCGCCGCGATGAACGGCGCGAAGGCGGCGGATGAATCGAGCGTTTGCGCGATCTGAAAAACGACAACGGTATTTCCCAGCAGGATGAGCGCGGCGATGAGCATGACTGCCAGCGAGATGTGCGCGGGCGAAAACGGGATGAGATGCAGGGCGGCCATCACCAGCATCCAGCCCAAATTGGTGAAGCCCTCCACAGGCGGCTGGCCGATGTTCCACACCAGGCCGTGACCCTGTACGAGATTGCGGGCATAACGCATCGAGATCATGGCGTCGTCAATGAGCGTGAAATAGCGCTGGTCGTTTGCGATGAACGATGTGCGCAGGATAAAGATGAGATAGAAAAGCGCGGCCGCGGACAGTAAAAGTTTGAGCGGAGTTGGGAATTTTTTCATGGCGTGAGAACTGATTATCGGCGAGTATAACATGCCGGGTTTTAAGCAGAACCCTCCGCGTTATGGCGGAGGGCGGATCGTTTTATGGTTACGGCGTGAATGAAAAAACTATCGTTTTTCGAGCAGGGGTTGATAATCTTCGTGATCGGGGAACGGATAGACGATCCAGCCGTTCCTGCTGACCTGCAATTTTGCATAGAACATGGGATGGATCACGCAATCGTCGTCGCTGGTGAGCGTGAGCCGGTCCTGCATGGCATATTCGAAGTCCGCGGCGATGATGCGGGTCTCTTCGTTTTTGGAACGCACTTTGCCTACAATGCCAAGTTCTGCCACTACGCGGCGGAACGCGGCGGTGGAGTAGGCGCCCTGCGGCCAGGCGCTGGAAGTCCGTTTGGCGACCTGATCGAGATAATTTCCGTGAAAGAACATGGGCGCGTTGGTGAGCGCGGTGATGATATCGGATACGCGCGGGTAGATCAGATCGTAAGAATTCAAAACTTCGTCCGCCAGGTCGTATTCCGATTCGGAAATGATCTTGCTGATGCCCACATCTTTGAAGCGCGGAAATTTTCCACTGCGTTCGGCGGCGCGCGCGATTTGATTGCAGAGAACGACAAGCTGGCGCGGTCTCATTTGCGTATGGCGCAGAATGTATGGAAAACTGCGTTCGATTCCGCCGCGCAGGTTCTCAATGGTTTCCCCGAAAAACGGATTCCAGAGCTTTTCGAGGATGTCGTTGAAGTCGTCCCAATTCGGCTCTGTAGTCACGAAGTGATACCCGCTCTCTTCCGTGTAGCGGTAAAAACGCCACATGATTAAGCGGATCAAGTCTCTGGGTTTCCAGCGCAAATAGACCGGGTTGCGGATGAACTTGGTGGTGTTCGTGATGATGCTTTCCTTGATGTGCGGGAAGATCTCCGCGGAGACGAAGGCTTTGACGTGAATGCCTTTATGAGCATAGGAGATATTGAACTCGTTGGCGCGCTGAATCAACGCGGCGGTCACCACCATCATGGCCGTGTTTTCCCGGTCATATCGTTCGAAGGTGTCGATGGCTACGATCACCGGTTCTTTGCGCGTCACTTCCAATGCTTTGGCTTGTGCGGCGGTGAAAATTTGCGAGGTGGTTGTGGTGGAAATATCATCGGCCACCCTGCCGCTGTCGTCAATGTATTTTCCGACCAGCCCTCTCAGTAAATCGTGGACGAAATGCGACGCCGTGCCTTTGCGCACCATAATGCTGGCGGTTTTAATGGCGGGGTCCTTATCGCGCAGTTCGTCGAAGATCAACGACCAGATCAGGTAATCCCAAACCTTGCCCACTTCGATCACGGCCAGGTCGGCGGAAAGAGTCGGTTGATCCGCCATACCCTGCAGGATGCCGCTATAAACGCTGGGCTCTGCCACGTCTATACTGTGCGCGTTTTTGATGCGGTCCTGGAAGTTGAAATACTTTGTGAGCGAGGTCTTGCCCGACCCACGCCTGCCGACGATGAGATAAACATCCCTCTCCAATGCCTCGGCGTTGAAACGACTCTGACTGTAATAGAAATTCTTATATCCTTCCTGGAGAACGCTGAGTTCATGTTCGCAGGATTCTTCCCCGAACGGAAACCTGAAACTTGCCGACTGTTCTTCGCTCATTGCTTCCATAACCGCCTCGTGAGATCAGAATTCGGTTAAGTATATACGAAAACGCGCCGAACATTGCCTTGAAAGATGAGTTTGTCCATTCGCTGTATAATAAAGTCAGATTTGGAAATTGGAGCTTTCATGACCTCGAACAATAATCGTAATCCCGGCACGCCTCTCGACCTCGACTGGGTAATGGGCGCGCACGTCAACAAGAGCGCGGTGGAACGCCGCATCGAAACCCTGCAGAAACGCCGCACGGTCAAAAAGGACTGGCAGGCCGCCTGGCTGTTACGCGCCGTCACCTGCATAGACCTGACTACTCTCGGCGGCGACGACACGCCCGGGCGGATCCACCGCCTGTGCCTGAAAGCCAAACAGCCGATTCGTCCCGATATGCTCGAACGCCTCAACCTGGACGGGGAGCAGGTGACCGTTGCCGCGGTCTGCGTCTATCCCAATCGAGTCCGCGACGCGGTGGAGGCGTTGCGCGGTAGTGACATCCCTGTCGCCTCCGTCGCGACAGGCTTCCCCGCGGGGCAAACTCCGCTCCCACAGCGCATCGGCGAGATCGAACAAGCCGTGGAAGCGGGCGCGCGTGAAATTGACGTGGTCATTGCCCGCGACCATGTTCTCACAGGCGACTGGCGTTCCCTCTACGATGAACTCCGCCAGTTCCGCGAAACCTGCGGCGACGCGCACATGAAGACGATTTTAGCGACCGGCGATCTGGGGACGTTGAAGCAAGTCTATCAAGCCAGCCTCGTGGCAATGATGGCGGGCTCGGATTTCATCAAAACCTCGACGGGCAAGGAATCGGTCAATGCCACGCTGGAAGTGAGTCTCGTCATGACGCGCGCCATCCGCGAGTATTTGGATCGCTTCGGCTACAAGATCGGCTTCAAACCCGCAGGCGGAATCAGTTCTGCCAAGCAGGCCATGGCGTGGCAATCGCTGATGAAGGAAGAACTCGGCGACGAGTGGCTGATGCCGGATAAATTCCGCTTCGGCGCATCCAGCCTGCTGATGGACCTGGAGCGGCAGTTATATCACTTCATCACCGGTCACTATGCCGCGAAACATCACATGCCGCTGGGATGAAACCTCGTTGGTTGAGTAGCCCCGCGTTCTTTGCGGGGCGTATCGAAACCAACGGATTACTGGAAAACAATAGTTTGATGCTTACTGGTGGTCTCGATACGCCCTCAAAAAGCATTCGGGCTACTCGACCACCAAGATAGGAAATAATATGTCTACCCTGCTCGACCTCTTCAAAACTATGGAATACGGACCTGCGCCCGAGTCTCCTGCCGCGGCGAATGCCTGGCTGGACGATCACGGACGCAAGTTCGGGCTGTTCATCAATAACGAATGGATGACGCCGAAAAATGCGAAGTACTATTCGTCGTATAACCCGTCCACGGGCGAGTTGATCGCCGAGACGGCGCAGGCGGAAAAGAAAGATGTGGATGCCGCCATCGCCGCCGCGCGGACTGCGTTTGATTCGTGGAGTCAAACTCCAGGCGTTGTCCGCGCCCGTTACATGTACGCCATCGCGCGCAACATCCAGAAGCATCATCGCCTGCTTGCGGTATTGGAATCAATGGACAACGGCAAGCCGATTCGCGAGTCGCGCGATGTGGATGTGCCGCTGTTGGCGCGTCACTTTTACTATTACGCGGGTTGGGCGCAACTCATGGAAACCGAACTGCGCGACTACCAACCCGTCGGCGTGATCGGACAAATCATCCCGTGGAACTTCCCGTTGATGATGCTGGCATGGAAGATCGCGCCCGCCATCGCGATGGGTAACACGGTGGTGCTTAAACCCGCGTCGTACACGCGGCTGAGCGCGCTGTTGTTTGCAGAGGTTGTCGCCGAAGCAGGACTTCCGCCAGGCGTGGTCAACATCATCACGGGCAGTGGCAAGGCGGGCGAGATGATCGTCACGCACCCCGACGTGGACAAGATCGCCTTCACGGGTTCCACCGAGATCGGGCGCACGTTGCGTCATCTCACCGCGGGGTCGGGAAAAAAGTTATCGCTGGAGTTGGGGGGCAAGAGTCCTGTTGTCGTGTTCGAAGATGCCGATTTGGACGCGGCAGTTGAGGGCGTGGTGGATGCGATCTGGTTCAATCAGGGTCAGGTCTGTTGCGCGGGCTCCCGTCTCATCGTCCAGGAAAACGTCGCGCCGCGCTTCATCCAAAAATTGAAAACGCGCATGGGTCATCTGCGCGTGGGCGACGCGCTCGACAAAGCCATTGACATGGGCGCCATCGTGGATAAGAGTCAATGGGACACGGTGGATCATTGGGTGAAGATGGGCGAAAAGGAAGGCGGCAACGTGTTCCAGCCCGACATCCCCATGCCGACGAAAGGACTCTTCTACAAGCCCACGCTCATCACGGACCTCGACCCTGCCGCGTCAACGGTGCAGGAGGAGATCTTCGGCCCCGTGCTGGTTTCTTTAACATTCCGTACACCCGCGGAGGCGATTGCGCTGGCGAACAACACGCGTTACGGACTCGGCGGGAGCGTGTGGAGCGACAACATCAATCTCGCGCTCGACGCGGCCAGCAAGATCAAGGCGGGCGCGATGTGGGTCAACTGTCATAACGTGTTCGACGCCGCGGGCGGATTCGGCGGCTATCGCGAATCGGGATTCGGCCGCGAGGGCGGACGCGAAGGTTTGTTCGAATATGTGAGACCGAAATGGATGGAGAGACCACTGCCCGATATGACGACGCTGGGCCTTGATACGGCGACGAACACGCCTATTCAACCAACCAAATGGGGCGAGCATGTTCCCTCGCGTCCCGCGCGGCCCGAAGCGGGTCGGGCAAACGGACATTCGCTTCCCCCTGTTGACCGCACCCCGAAGATGTACATTGGCGGCAAGCAGGTTCGTCCCGATGGCGCGTACACAACGACCATTCTTGGTCTCGATACGGGGAAGAACGCCCCTACTCGACCAGCGGGAGCGAAGGGAAGGGTTGTTGGTCAGGTCGGCGATGGAAATCGAAAAGACATTCGTAATGCAGTCGAAGCCGCGCACGCGGTCATCGTTGCGAAATCTGGTTGGGCGATGCGGCACGGATACAACCGTTCGCAGATTTTATATTTCATCGCCGAGAATTTGGATGCGCGCAACGCGGAGTTTGTCAAACGAATCGTCGAGATGGCGGGACGTACGCAGAAGTCGGCGCAAGCCGAAGTGGACGCGGCGGTGGAACGGCTGTTCACGTACGCGGCGTGGGCGGATAAATACGGCGGCAATATCCAAGAAACAACATTGCGCGGAATCACGGTGGCGGTCAACGAGCCTGTGGGCGTGATCGGAATCGCCTGCCCCGACGAGTATCCGCTGTTGGGATTCGTCTCGCTGATGGCGCCTGCGATTGCGCGCGGCAACACGGTCGTGATGATTCCCAGCCAGCGCTTCCCGTTGAGCGCGACCGATTTTTATCAGGTGTTGGATACGTCCGACGTGCCTGGCGGCGTGGTCAACATTATCACAGGCGACCGCGACCACCTGACCAAGACTCTCGTCCAGCACGAAGACGTGGACGCGGTCTGGTACTTCGGCTCGGCGGAAGGCAGTTACTACGTGGAGTACGAGTCTGGCGCGAACATGAAGCGGACCTGGGTCGGCTACGGCTTGCCGCGCGATTGGATGGATCGCGAGCAGGGCGAAGGTCACGAGTTCTTGCATGAGGCGACGCAGGTGAAGAATATCTGGGTGCCGACGGGAGAGTGAGGCGCCTAACTGCTCTGTCTTTGGATAAAGATTACTCATCCAAATCAATTTATTGCCAATGAAAAATCGGACTCTTGGACAAGACAGTCAAACTCTTTGAGCCTCTTGTAATTGCCACATAAAATTGACAAGCCTTTTCCAACTTATCCGCATTCAAAACAATAGCATGGTGAAGTTCTAACCCCTTAATCAATAACAGGCGTGAAATTATTCGCGCCTTTTTTTCGTCAATTTTTCGCTCATTTTTACGCGTTCTAGTTCTAGCCTCCCAAGCCGCATCTTCAAAATTCGAATATTTATGCGCGTTAGCATGAAATTCCTTTATTGTTCGTTTCATCTCCTCAAGTAATTCGGGACGATATACCTCCATTAGGCGATTATTGAGAACCCTGTCCAAAACATCGTTAACATGCAATAGGTTTTGTTCACTTTCTAAAAGGGCAAATTCATTTCCAAAGGATTCAACGCCGAAAGGATTTCTATTACCGCAGCTACGAAGTATTAAATTTTTTATCTCATTGGATATAGCCCGAAAATTTCCTTGCTTAAGGTGTTTATCTATATTTTTCGAGCATTGCATTAGATCCTTGCATATCATTTCCTCAAGGCATTTATATCTCCCTTTCAAACGCTTTGCTGTCTCATGGTCAAGGAATCCACCTTGTTGATTTGGTATTGTGTCATCCTTTTTACTGGCATGAATTCCAACCACTTGCTCGTTAGGGTATTCTTTATCAGCAGATAAGCAAATACATTCTTCTTGTTGCTCCGACCATTCTAACCATTTGATTACTGGATAATCTCGCAAGTCCACAGAATTGCCTTTTTCCAATTCCTGGCGGATATCGCAAATGCTATCTCCTAACATTGAATTCGTCTCTGGCTGATGCCAGCGATGGGGGAAATTCAAACCTATTAGCCGTTGATAATGCGCCAACACATCCTTGTCCCAGTCAACTGGGTCATTAAAATAAAAAATTGCTTGCAGGGGATCGCCTAAAACCCTGACGGGGGGAAGATAGCGGCAAAGTTTCAAAATGATTTCATGCTGCCTTAAACTGCAATCCTGATATTCGTCCACAAAAACACCAGTGTAAGTAGATTGTAGGATGTCGCCAATAAAGTCCTGCTCAAACAATCTGTTCGCGCCGTCACGGACTGCATTCCACCCATTTGAATCGTTTGGATATGCTTGCGGCAAGCCTGAAATTTCCCGAAAAGCGCTTGCATATTTGTAAATCCAACCGTCAATCGTATCTACACGGTATTGCGACTCTCTAACGTCTTTTTTTCGCAATTTTGCCCGCAAAGCCGCGACGCCAGCATTTGTATGAGTCAGGATAAGTTGTTTGCCTTCGCACTGTTTCACTGCGCTGGCAATAGCTGTTGTTTTACCGCATCCTGCTTCTGCCGTAATGCATACAGGCTTACTGGCAGTGACTAGTGCCTGAATTATTTCATCGTATTTGGCAGCATTAGCATTCATAAGCCCACTGCTCCAATGCTGAGAGTGTGCGATAGGTAGCTGTATCTTGCATTTGGTCTAAATACTTTGCCACTAACCCGCCCAAGTATTCGCTCTTATCCCTTCGTTTGAACCATTCTCCTCTTTTCTTCTCTTTATTGCCATTCTTGACCTTATAACCCTTTGCCAATATTCCGATAATCTCACGCAATTGCTTCTCGGATATATTCTGACGCAATACATCCAAATCATCCTCGTTTGAAAGTGCGAATCCTTTTCCATTAATATCACAGCGTACCTCATTCCATACTTTTTCGCCATTATGCGTTTCCGCCAATTCAATTAATTTTTTTAAGGCTTCCCAAGGTAAGTCTAGGCAAAGCCGTTCTTCAATAGAAGTATTACCTTCCCAGCGAAAAATCTTGTTAACTCCTGATTGAATCATTTGTTCATCTTGTTTAGTTTCATCCCCTCTATCGGAATCTCCAAAATAAGCAACTCGATAGCCTAACTTTGCCATTGCACAAGCATAATTAGGCGACTCTGAACCGCCTCCTTGTGGGCTTTCCACTGGCATTACCCCAGCTTCAGCCATTGTTTGGTATGTGAAACCAGCATTTGGGTCTTGATGTTTCTCTGTCCAGTAATCTTCATCCAATGCAATTAAAAAGCCCGCTTCCGTTTTTCCTTCGCAGATAATCACGCGTGGTGAAAGGAACGCCTCCGATATCGAACGGGCAATCTTTTGAATGTCTTCTTGTATCTTTTCGCCTTCAAAAGTCTTTGTTACACTTTTTACATCTGTAGCGCCATTGCTTGATCGTACCACGTACAACTCATTTGCTTTGCATTCCACCACAGCAACAGGAGAGTGTGTCGTGAAAATTACTTGATGTTTGTCGTCGGGCTTATCAGGTCGAATTTGGCGAATCAAATGCCGCAAACGATAGGGTTCTAGGTTGTTTTCAATCTCGTCGATCAAAATCACTGCACCGTTAGCGACAGAACTTTTATGAATTGCCATTGTAAGCAATCTGCGGCTACCTAAGCCGCGCATTGTAAACGGCAACTTGCCATCATGTAATCCTATTGCCCCTTGGCGCACATTAACACGCCCACGATTTACTCTGGCTTGCAAGTCGGCTTCGACGCCAATCTCTGTCGCGAGTTTCTTAACATCGTTGATTGTTTGATCTAACATGCTCAATTTCTCTTGCTGAATGTTGTCGTGCATTGCACGTTCGGTATCCGCTAGAAAAGATGAGATTTTAGATGAGTCATCCTTTTGTGTGAGTCGACTAAGCGCTGAATCGCGTGCCCAGGATAAATCAGAATCAACATACTGACCTATACGTGCTATTCCCAAAGCGCGCCGATCCGCTCCCCAAATTGTTAATGGGTCTCTTCCATCATCTTGTAGACTATCTATAAACCATTTTGCCTCCAAGTCCTTCTCAATCTGTAGCCTGATTTGTAGCACGGGAACAAAACCATCCTGCTTTTGCTTTGAAAGCAAGCCATTTTGCGGATTGAAAAAACCAATGTGAAGACCAAACTTATCTTCAGACTGGGGGGAATTTAACTTTTTGGGCAAATCAGAAACAATCGCGCTGATTTCAATAGGCACGTCTGCTTTCATATTGTAGAAATCAACATCGCTAACGGTCAGGTTTTGATTGGGATAAAAAAGATATTCCAAAGCACACAAGATTGTGGATTTTGTGGAATCATTTGGACCAATCAGGCAAATCATATCTCCGCGTATTTTCCACGTCATTTCATGAATGCCACGAAAATTTTTGATTTCAAGTCGTCGAATTTTCATTGGTCAAATTCCTTTCCTGTGTCTTCCAAGTATAAAGCAAATACTAGCAAAATTTGTGTAATTTCAAGTATGGAAGTTGCTTCGTCTGGGTCAACGACGGAAATACGGCTGGCGGGCACACGTGAATTCCCTTTCTCAGCACAACGCGTGCGGCGGGGGGACAGAAAGGATGAAGGATGAATTGGCGACACGAGTCAACGCTCCAACAGATTTTGTGATATAAAATAGTCAATGACAGGCAACAACGAGATCCTTTTTGAAGCTGAAACGCCGCTTGGCTTTCGCGTCCGCGTGACGGTTGAGTATTGGAATGTGATTATCACGATAAAACATCCCTCATGTCTGGACGCGAAGCCGATGTTCAGGATGTTCTGCAAAATCCTGACGAGATCCGATTGAGCAAGAAAGATCCAAGCGTTTATCTTTTCTACAAGCCTGAACGAATCGGCAGATGGGTCTGTGCAGTGACAAAGCGGCTTGACGGCGAAGGATTTTTGATCACAGCGTATCCAACCGACGCGGTGAAAGAAGGAGAACGAATATGGCACAAGTAAAGGTTTATTACGATCAACAAGGCAATACGCTTACGGTCTGGTTTGGCAATCCCCAGGATGAAGCCGTCGCGGAAGAAACAGGCGATGAGATTATCTTGATGAAGGATAAAGACGGGAATGTGATCGGTTTTGAAAAACTGAATTACATCTTGCCTGCTTCCACGCGCTTGAATGTGGCATTTGAGACAGTCGCTGCGTAATCGCAAGAAGAAATTTCTGAAAAGACTTCCGATGGCGTTGATGCCTCGGAAGTCTTTTTATATTCAGATAGGAACGGATGATGGTGCGCGGGTGGAAGTCCCGTTTCGACAGGCTCAACGCAAGGCTTTGGGGAGGGGGAGGCTGTCCACTTCGATACTTCCTGCGGTCGCAGTGCAGGCGTGCGGCGGGGTGTGGAGTAAAGGATAAAGGCTGAATTATGAAGGATGAAAGGAGAGCATGAATTTCGGAATGATTACCTTGTTGTGCCTTTCGTCTTCTTCTCGGGCATGGCGGAAATCAACGCGCGCAAGGCTTTATTCACTTCTTCGGACGTGGTGAACACTTTGGCAATGTCGGGGTCAACCATAACGATCAATGGCTCATTTTTCATGCGCGACGCAAAGCGATTCGGCTTCGCTTTTTTATAGTCAAAGCGATATTCCGCGGCCATTTCTTGAATTTTAGGGGTTTTGGTTTCGGGCATTTTCTTCATAGTCATTTATCTCTATTCGAGTTGCGGGCCGCGCGCTAATCAAGCGCACAGTATTTTCTCGTCTTTCCACAAAGCATACCAGAAGCATTCTTCGCAAAGCAGACATTCCGATAGTGATTTCGCGGTGTTCGTCTTGGGAGTGTTCCAAATCATCGAAGATATAAGCAAGCGGGTCTTTGAAAACGGTTACTGCCTCATCGAAACTGACGCCATGTTTGCGAAGGTTACTCGAGGACTTTTGCGGGTCCCACGCAAATTCCATGATTGGAGTATATCTTAATTTTGTGGGCCGGGAGAATTGAAGTTCGCTTTCCGCCTCGGGGAGGCTGTCCACTTCGACACTCCCTGCGGTCGCAGTGCAGGCGTGCGGCGGGGTGTGGCGGTCAATGGACGGGAACGGATGACAGCGCTCGGATAGGCCAATGAAGAAACCCAACACAGGCGCGCTCTGAACTTTAAAAAGCATAAACCCCAAAGATTTTCAGGCGTACGCCCCGGAACCTTTGGGGTTTGAAATTCAATATATTCTTTAGAACCAGTACCGGGCGACTGCCATGCAGATCACCGCCAGGATCAAGGCATAAGCGCTGACAGGCCCAACCACGCGCAGGCGCTTTTGAGCCGCCTGAATCTGGCCTGCCTGCTCCGCCGTTGGCTTTCCCTGAATCTCCGAACCGATCTTGACGATCTTCTTTAAGTTCGTCCCAATCTGCACGCCGAAGATGAATCCGATTAGCCCGAGCACGCCGCCTATCGCGAAGATCAGACCCGTGCCTGTCCGCGACCATTCGGAAGTGAGACCCTGGGAGTCGATCCAGTATAGCCCGGCGCCTGCAAGGATAGTTAAGCCCGCCATAATTGAAATCGCTGTCACAAGGCGCGACTCCTTGACCAGATGAGCCATAAATCTTTGCCCCGCGTCGGCGGTGGCGGCGACGGTTGGGCTGATAAAGAAACCCAGCATAATCGCGCTCCCGAACCAAAAAGCGCCGCCGACAACATGAAGCAGACGAAGAATAACAATAAGGTAATGCATGGCGGAATCTCCTTAAGTAAAGTTGGATGAAAACCCAGCGATTATAACCCTGACGAAGAATAGTGGATACGGAGGCCGATGGTACCGCTTTGAGAGCTGGCGAAGTTAAATTTTTCTGATGCTCTTGAGATTGAAGACCGAAATCAGCCTGGTTCTGCCGCCCTGCGCCGCCACGACCTCGAGTTCCAATTTCACCCAATAGAAACTGCGATGCTGTGAATAGGCGTCGATCCGCGCGATCGTTCCCGCGAACCAGCCGCGGCTTTTCCAATAGGCTGAATCCAGCTGAACTTGCACGCGGTCGCCGACGCGGTATTCGTCAGTCATAAGTTGTGTCTATTGAACGGCGCGCTCGCCCGGAAAAGAATCAATGTTTTGCCTGGCGTCTGGCGAAGATCAACACTGCGATTCCGATCAGGATAATGATCCCACCGTTGACCACCCATTGGGGATCGTCCGACATGAAACTACCCTGTAGAACATTCAGCCCCTGAAGAAAAAATATGATACCAGCCAGGATCAGGCACGCGCCGATTACATTTAAAATCCGTTTCATGAGTTCCTCTGCCTGCATTTTAAATCCTTACTGCACGGGTGGCAATGTAAACAGGATGGTATTTCGAAACCGGAGAATCGTTCATGGCGTCTTCATATAGCGCTGTGATGACGAATCCCGCCTCTAACTGACCCCCAAGCAGGTCGGTGAGCGAGTGACCGAATTCCAGCGGCAGGCCTTTCTCCATTACCTGTGCCAAATCTTCCCCGCTTAAACTGGTGAGATCCGCGTAAGGAATGGAATGAGCCACTTCCAAAATCCCCTGGTCGGCTTTTTGAAGATCGAAGATGTAAAAGATCGGATTCATCGAACCGGTTAACAACGCGCCGCCGTGTTTGAGTACGCGTGCGGCTTCATGCCAGACCGCGCGTACATCTGCCATGAACACGGTCGAGCATGGATTGAAAACCAAATCGAATGTTTCATCCGCGAAGCGGCTCAGGTCGGCGGCATCGCCCTCGATAAGTTCCATGTGCAGGCCTTCGCGTTCCGCGATCAATCGGTCCTGTTCGAGTTGACGCGGTGAATTATCCAGAACAGTGACTTTTGCGCCTGCCGCCGCCAGCACCGGCCCCTGTTGGCCCCCGCCGGAAGCCAAACATAGAATATTCGAATTGTTGAGCGGCGGGAACCAGTTGTGCGGCACAGGTTTATTCTCGGTGAGCACAATCGAAAAATCACCGTTGCGCGCGCGGGCAATCACCTCCGCGCTGACAGGTTGAGTCCAGCGGTTTTCACCGCCGTCTACTGCGCGGTTCCATGCTTCGCGGTTATAGGCACGAATGTCCATTGGCGTGTCCAGCCTCCATTTTACAAGTGTATTTTCGATGTTGGGTAATTGTAAAAGAAAACTCCCTGCGTTGACTTGCAGGGAGTTGGTGACGCGTTCGTTTTATTACGGTTGAGGCGTGCCTTGGACTGCGATACCTGCCCAGGTAAAGACGCGCTTCTCGCTGGTTGCGCCGGCCGTTACGTAAATGGGCTGGCCCTGATTGTCCGAGCCGGATTGGCGGACGGGAACCACCCACCAGCGCAGTACATGCGCCACGTTATCCTTCGGGCGGAATGTGGCGGGGATGATATATTTTGTGTCGGTTACATAATCTGTGAGACGCCGGCCCTGATTGCCGGTCACATCTTCGACCGTTACCTGATACCACTCTCCCTGACGCAATGTGCCGACTGACGCCCATTGCAGGGTAACAATGTCATTTGCGAGAGTGAAGGCCGCGCCGTCCGCAGGCAGAAGCAGGTTGGGGGCGGGGTAGGGAGGTGGAATGGTCGCGGTGGGAGTCGGTCCTGGCGTAGCCGCGCGCGCGCACAGCGGAATCGTCAATGACTGACCGACGTACACGTTATCGGTGGAAAGACCGTTCCAATCTTTGATGGCTTGCATCGAAACCGCATAGTTGAGCGAAATGCTGGAAAGAGTGTCGTTGGCCTGAACGGTTACAACCACTTTTTCGCAGGCGGCTTTGGTGGCATCCACCGCTTCCAGTGTATTGGTTGGAAGCGGCAATGGGGTGGCGGTTGGATAGGGAATCTTAAGCTCTTGCCCAATACTGAGCGGGCAAGTGGATGCCAGATTATTCAAGATGATGATGCTTTGTACCGAAACGCCAAAGGTAAAAGCAATGCCGCCGCAGGTATCGCTGGCCGCGACTTTATAGGTGAAAGGCGGCTGTGGCGTGATGGTAGGCGTATCGGTGGGCGCCAAAGTTTCAGTGGGAGTCAAACTGGCGGTGGCGGTTAGTGTGGGGCTGGGAATGGCGGTCGGTTCGACGACGCGGTTGGTGGCGCGTAAACCGTAGAACACTACTGCCGCACCGATCACAATGAAGAGCGCCAAAAAGCCGAGCGCGGCCGGCAGGCTCAGTGTGATATTGGGCATGCGCGTGGCTTGCACTGCTTGTTCCGCTTTTTTGGCCGCTTTGGTCGCGGTTTTGGGATTAAATTCTGTTCCACAAACCAGACAGCGCGTGGCGTTTTCACTGAGACGCGTGCCGCAAGTGGGACAGACCTTTGTCTTTTGTGATGGGGTTTCTGGACTCATACGGGCGCAAATTATACCATTGAACCAAAAGGGGAAATTCGATGCGATTGGTGCGAAAAGCGGCGGGAGAAAATACGGATTCGTCTTATTTTTGCGGTGCAGGGACGGGCGCATTCGGCGGATGACTGGGCAGAGTGGTGACCAGCACTTTGTCCACGCGATGACCGTCCATGTCCATCACCTCGAAGCGCAGGCCGTTCCATTCGAAGTGATCGCTGGCCTGTGGAACGCGCCCCAGCGACATCATCATGAATCCGCTCAAGGTTTCATACTCCTCCTCGTGCGGCATGGTGCGAACGTTGAAGATTTCCTTGAAGTCATCGGTGGAAAGCATTCCATCCAACAGCCAGGAGCCATCCTGACGTTGAGTGGCTTGCGGCTCTGATTCGATATCGCCGACGATCTCTTCGATAATGTCGTTCAAGGTGAGCAGGCCCTGCAGGCTTCCGAATTCGTCAATGACCAGTATCAGCTCGCGGTTTTGTT
This sequence comes from uncultured Anaerolineaceae bacterium, assembly GCA_964502095.1. Taxonomy (GTDB): domain Bacteria; phylum Chloroflexota; class Anaerolineae; order Anaerolineales; family Villigracilaceae; genus JACPVF01. Next base: position 223,826 of record CAZCUF010000001.1, on the reverse strand, counting down.
CTTTGAATATTTCGAGCGCGTGCGAAGCGAATGTGGTTTCAGGAATGTATAACGCAGGCCGTATTTTATCTTTGAGTTTAATGGGTTCACCGGCCAGGCTTGGCACCAGCAGGTCGCGGGCTTTGACAATGCCCAGCACCATATCGAGGCTGTCCTGACACACGGGAAAACGCGAGAACGAACTTTCCGAGATCTTTTGAAGAAGCTCCTGGGGTGAATCGTTGATATCGAGCCAGACGATTTCGGTGCGCGGCGTCATGATCGAGTAGACGCGCTGGTTGCCGAGGCTGAACACACCCTCGACCATATCCTGTTCGGATTCTTCGAAGATGCCCGCCTGCGTTCCCTGATCGAGCAGAACCTGTAATTCCTCCTCCGTCACCGGCGGAGATTCTGCAGAGGAGATTCCCATCAACTTCAAGGCGAAATTGCTCATGGCGCCCATCAGGTTTACAAGCGGAGAGAACAGGCGCGAGATAAAGAGCATGGGACCGGCCACGGCGCGCGCCACGCGCTCCGGGTTTTGAATCCCCAATCGTTTGGGCACCAGTTCGCCAGCCCACATGGTCAGAAACGTAATGACCACCACTACGATTCCCAGTCCCAGTGAATGGGCGTAGGGCGCAAGATAAGCAGTCTTTGAAAATTCGGTCTCCAGTGTTTCGGCGATTGTAGCGCTTCCGAACGCGCCCGCCAGCACAGAGATCAGCGTAATGCCGAGCTGTACTGTGGATAAAAACGTATTCGGCGCATTGACCAGATCCATCGCGGCCTGCGATTGCTTATCGCCTTCGTTGATCATTTGCTGAAGCCGGGCTTTTCGCACTGCCACCAGGGCCGCTTCAGACATGGCCAAAAGTCCGTTGACCACGATCAACGCCAGAATGATCAATACCTCGTTCAAAAGACTCATCCGCTCAGAACCTTCCTGAATCCGTTTAACATCAATGCTGAAGGGGAAATTTCACTAAGAATTCACAGAGATTTACGCGTTGGAAATAATGGCGAAGTTTATTGTTTCGTCCTATCCATTGTTTATATTGTAACTTCAATTCCATTGCCCGGTTCGACGCGCCCAATCACCCAAATCGGCTGGCCCAATTCCCGCGCCCGCGCTTCGAACATATTCAGTTTTTCATGCGGGACTCCCAACAGCAGGCCGCCGCTAGTCTGCGGATCGAACAACAGCATCTCGCTGGCCTCATTCAGACTGCCAGTGAATCGGACGTTCGATTCGTAATGAGCCTTGTTATCGAATCCGCCGCCGGGGAAGAAGCCTCCTTCGGCGTATTTCTGCGCGCCTGAGATGAACGGGATTTTCGAAAATTCGAAACAGATCGAAACGCCTGAAGCCTGCGCCAGTTCCAGGCCGTGACCGAGCAAGCCATAACCGGTCACGTCCGTTCCGCCGCGCAGACTGAATTCCTGCGCCAATAGCCCGGCCTCGCGATTTAAGCGCGTCATCCAACCGACCGCCTCTTCCACGTCCTTTGTAGCGGCTTTCTGTTCTTTCAACGCGGTGGTCGTTACGCCAAAACCGAGCGGCTTGGTCAGCACGAGCACATCGCCGACTTGTAATCCACTTTTTGTGAGCATTTTATGCGGGTCCACAAAGCCGATCACGACCAATCCATATTTTGGTTCCTGGTCTTTGACCGTGTGCCCGCCTGCCACCACTACTCCGGCCTCGCGTGCCTTCTCCGCGCCGCCGCGCAAGATCTCCGCCGAAATTTCAACAGGCAGGTCCGGCGGCAGTGCGGCGATGTTCAATGCCAGAAAGGGATATCCGCCCATGGCATACACATCCGAGAGACTGTTCGCCGCGGCGATCGCGCCGTAATCGTAGGCGTCATCCACCACCGGCGTGAAGAAATCGGTGGTGACCACCAGCGCGCGCGTATCGTCCAGCTTCCAGACGGCGGCATCGTCCGGGCCGGTCAGGCCCACCAACAGGTCCGGTGTGGAAGCGGGATCGAAAACATCCTGAATTGGGCGCAGAACCTGCGCCAGCGCGTCCGCGCTTAATTTAGACGCTCAGCCCGCGCAAGTCGAGAGTGTGGTCAGGCGAATGTCGCGGCCCGATTTCGGTATCGGCATGAGGCTCCTTTTGCTGTGCGATGCCGGTTATTATAACTGCTTGTATTGCGTAACGAAGCGTGATAGCATGCGGCCATGCATCAGGGATTGGGCCAGGTAGCTGAAATTTTTTGGGAGATGGAATCGGCCGCGGCGCGCATCGTTTGCCCGCCGGAACTGATTCCCGCGCCCGGGCAATATTTGCAAGCCAGCGTCGCATCAGACTCGCCCTTGCCTGTTTCCGTTTTTCAAGCGGGTCTCTCCGCTGACGGATTCCTCGCCGCGCCGCCGTTTCCAGCCGTATGGCTTCCCGGCACGCGGCTTCGCCTGCGCGGGGCTTTGGGGCGCGGCTTTAAACTTCCCGCGGCGGCGCGGCGTGTGGCGTTGGCCGCGTTGGATGATTCCTCCGCGCGCTTATTACCGTTGATGAACCTTGCTCTGCAACAAGGCGCGGCTGTAACACTGCTTTGCAGGCGCGCGCCCGTTGAACTGCCTCCTGAAGTGGAAATACAACCGTTAGCCGTATTGGCAGATGCGTTTGCCTGGGCCGATTACACCGCGCTGGACGCACCGCGTCGGTCGGTTGCGGAGGTGAAGTCAATGCTTGAGTTGGGTGAACAGGCTGGGGCGGGGGGCGAAGCGCAAATTCTCGTTGACGCGCCCATGCCGTGCGGAGGTCTGGCCGATTGCGGCGCGTGCGCGCTGACCGTCCATCACGAATGGAAAATGGCTTGCAAAGACGGGCCGGTATTCGATTTGCGCGCTGTGTGGGGTTAATACCAAATTCGGAACGATGTGGCGGTTGATCCGGTCAATCCGCCGAACGAACAAGAGACATCCGTGTAGATCAATTTTCCCTGTGGCTGGTTGCTGAAAGAAAGGCCCACCAGCGCCACGCCTGTATTATTGATCTGCACTGTATTGCTGTCGCTGTGACCGTTCGGCCAGCGGACGATTGTGGTGCAACTCGCCCCAGTGACGGGCTGGCCGCGTTGATCCTGGACTACGATGAAAATGGTTTGCTGATCGTCAGCCATGGTAACCGCTTTTTGCGCGAACGCCCGCACTTGCAGGGCCAGCACAAGCGGTTGTGTAACGGCATTCAGGGGGTTGACTGGCGGTAGCAGGCCGGGGTCTTCATTCATCTTGTCGAAATAGATGCGGCCGAGGCTGGTCAACACTACGCGCTGGTTTTCCGGATTCCACGGTTGCCATTCGAAGCGCGCGTATTGGAAATATTGCACGATGACATTATCTTTGTATTCGAAAGGCGATACCGGATATCCGAACTGCGTCACTCCGCCGTTGGCGTCGAAAAACTCGAGGAACGTAAAGCACACCGAATAACCCGTCTCTGAAAAGACGCGGCAGGCAAACGGGTTATCGAACGTCAGCGGGATGCTGGGCGTGTACAAATTAACGCCGATCGGCGTTAATTGCACGCGTTGGCCTTCAGGCAGTTCCGGGTGATGTTCGAAGCGGGCGCGCTGAAAATACTGAACCTGTAAGCCGTCCTTACTTTGAAATTCCTCAGTGATCGGATAACCGTAAACGAGGGTTGGATTGGCAGCTTTGCGGTAAAACTGCAGAAACTCCCCTTGTACGTTATGCCCGGTCTGGTCGAAATACTCTATATTTGAATCCTGAGCATTGACCGGAACCCACTGAACGGCGAGCAGGCACAGGGCCGTGAAAAACGCAAAAGGCCAACTCAGCGCGCGCATCGCTTTCATTATACCCAGATTGAACTTTCGGAACATTACAAAGGGTTAACGACTGAATTTCAACAGCGATTCGACGATTTGAACTGCGGCGCGTCCGTTTCCAAACGGATTAGCGGCCTTTGCCATTGCCGCGTAAGCAGATTCGTCGTCCAAAAGCCGGTTCGCGCCCTCGACGATATGGCTGGTCTCTGTTCCGATAAGTTTTAATGCCCCTGCTTCCACTCCCTCCGGCCGTTCGGTCACTTTTCTCAGCACCAATACAGGGATGCCGAAAGTTGGCGCCTCCTCCTGGATTCCGCCCGAGTCGGTCAGGATCAAATGAGCGCGCTTCATCAAGTGCACCAGCGGAAGGTAATCCAACGGCGGCAGGAGGGTGATATGCGCTGTATCGCCCAGCAGACGATGCACAGGCTCGCGCACATTTGGGTTGAGATGAACCGGATATACAATTTCCACGTCGCCGCGCCCGGCCAATTGACCCAGCGCGCGGCAAATGTTTTCGATGGGCTCGCCGAAGTTTTCGCGGCGATGGGCAGTGACGAGAATCAACTTCCTGCTCGAAGAGATTTGCAACCGCGCCAGCAATTGTTCGACCTCCTGCGGTACGGGTTGTTCGGCTACGATCTTCAACGCATCAATGACCGGGTTGCCGGTCACCTTGATGATCGAGTCGGGGATGCCCTCGCGCAGAAGGTTTTGCCGCGACCAGTCAGTGGGCGCGAAGTGCAGATCGGCCACCACTGTCGCCAAGCGGCGATTGATCTCCTCCGGATACGGATGCCATTTATCATATGTGCGCAATCCCGCCTCCACATGCCCAACGCGGATGCGGCGATAGAACGCCAGCAGGGAAGTGATGACCACGGTGGTGGTGTCGCCTACCACCAGTACCCAGTCCGGTTGAAAGTCTGTGAATACCGGGTCGAGATGAGTAAAGATCGCGGCGCTGACCTGCGCGATGGTCTGGTCGTCGCGCATGAGATCGAGGTCGTAATCCGGTTTGATCTTGAATAAATCCAACGCCTGATCGAGCATCTGCCGGTGCTGTGCTGTGACGCAAACGCGCGACTCGATATCGGCAGTTTGCGCGAGGCGGCGAATGATGGGAGCCATTTTCACGGCCTCCGGGCGGGTGCCGAAAACGGAAAGGACTTTCATAGCCTGCTCTTATTTACGCCCAGATGTGCAAGCTTGAAGCCTGCCTTTGTCCACGCGGCATCGTCCCAGCCGCCGACTGCGTCAATGGCAATGCGCGCCGAGGTCATCTCGCGGATTTTGTTCGGATCAAGCTGGCAAAATTCGGTATGGCCAACCAGCAGGACCAATGCTTCGGCGTCGTTTAGAGCCGCTTCGAGGCTGGGGACGGAATCAATTCCTTTCAGGCCAGCTTCCGGCTTGAACGGTTCGAACGCGCGTACTTGCGCGTTTGCATCCTGTAGAAGATGAATCACCTCCACCGCAGGCGACTCGCGCAAATCATCCACATTCGGTTTGTAAGCCAGGCCGAGCGCGGCTATTCTTTTACCTTTCAGTTCGCCAATCACCTGCCTTATTTTTTCGACCACGAATTTCGGCTGTGAGTCGTTCACCTGGCGGGCTTTTAAAATCAACGAAGTGAGTTCGGGCGCGGCTTCCACGAAGAACCACGGATCGACGCTGATGCAATGTCCGCCCACACCCGGGCCGGGATTGAGAATGTTGATGCGCGGATGCCGGTTGGCGAGACGGATCGCCTCCCAAATATCCACGCCGAAGAACTCGGCCAGGCGCGCAAACTCATTGGCCGCCGCGATGCTGATATCGCGGTAGGTATTCTCCATCAACTTGACCATTTCGGCGGTGGTCGCATCCGTTTGGATGATCTCGCCTTTGACGAATGTGCCATATAACGCCGCGCCGGCTTGCGCGGAGGCAGGGTTTATGCCGCCGATGACGCGGGCGTTCTCGATCAGTTCCTTCAAAATTTGCCCGGGGAGCACGCGCTCCGGCGAATAACATAGAAAAAAATCGGAACCGGCTTTGAGGCCGGAGGTCTCCAAAATGGGCTGGATCAATCCAACGGTCGTGCGTGGAGGCGAGGTTGATTCGAGTACAACCAGATTCCCTTTTCGCAAATATGGGAGGATGGTTTGCGCGGCCGATGTCACCGCGCCCATATCGGCCAGTTTATAAGTTTCGCCGTTGTAATTCCCGGTTTCGCCCTCATAAAACGGCGTGGGCACCGCGATGATGAACGCATCGGCTGGCTCTGGTACTGATGAAACCGTGAGATTGCCGGATTGTATTGCCTGAACAACGACTTGTTCCAAGCCCGGCTCATGAATATGTAATCTGCCGTTTTGGAGGGTTTCGATCACGCGCGGGTTGATATCCATACCATGAACTTTTAATCCATGCGTGGCGAAAGTGGAGGCCGTCGGCAGGCCGATGTAGCCGAGGCCTAGTATGCAAACTTTCTGAATATTCACAAAAACTCCTTTTCGGAGAAATGCTCCTTGAGCGGGGTTTATTATAAACGGTTGCCTCGCCATTTTTCGCGACCTCGGTCATGTTGATTCGTAAATAAATAGGTGAAGGGTATGTTTGTTGTATAATCAATTGGAGGCGCGATGAATTTCCTGCTCGATCCGAATATTGCATACTTGTTTTTGGTGGGCGGTGTGGTGCTGGGCCTTCTGGCTGTCGTCACGCCGGGAACGGGAATATTGGAGATCAGCACCTTCTTTTGCCTGGCGATGGCTGGTTATGCCGTCTATAACATTAACGTGAATTGGTGGGCGTTACTGGTTCTGGGGCTGAGTTTGATCCCGTTCATCCTGGCCATTCAGAAAACAAAGCGCGAGCTTTTGTTGGGACTGTCCATCCTTGGGCTGATCGTTGGTTCGGTCTTCCTTTTTGCATCGGACAGCGGACGGCCCATTGTGAATCCGCTTCTGGCTTTGATCGTCTCCTTGTCGCTGGCCGTTTTCTTGTGGATCGCGGTACGCAAGACCATTCAGGCGGCAGACATGCGCCCCATCCACGATCCGGACGCCCTGATCGGCCAGGTGGGTGAAGCGCGTACGGTCATTGCCGAGGAAGGCTCGGTGCAAATCGGCGGTGAGCTGTGGAGCGCGCGCAGTGCGCATCCGATTGAAGCGGGGAGCGAGATTCGAGTGCTGAAACGCGATGGGTTCATCTTGTTGGTTGAAAAGAATTTATCCAAATCATAAAAGGAGTAGTCTATGACTGGAGCAATTGGTTCGACGGTACTTTGTTTGATCGGCGCAATCGTCATTGTTCTGTTGTTATTTTTGGCGAATGCGGTTCGTGTCGTGGCGGAATATCAACGTCTGGTAGTCTTCCGCCTCGGCCGCGTGTTGGATAAACCGAAAGGGCCGGGCCTGGTTCTGCTGATTCCGGGTGTGGATCGGCCTGTCAAGGTGGATTTGCGCGAGCAGGTGCGTGAAGTGCCGCATCAAACTTCCATTACGAAGGATAACGCGCCCATCTCGATTGACTTCCTGTGGTATTACAAAGTGCTCGACCCGGCTGAATCGGTTCTGCAGGTGGGCAACTTCGAATTGGCCGCGGCCGGTATCGCCACCACCACCTTGCGCGCGGTCATCGGCGGCATCCCGCTGGACGATGTTCTTTCCGAGCGCGAACATATCAACACCATGCTCCGCACCCGTCTCGACGAAGTGACCGAGCGCTGGGGTGTAAAAGTGACCAACGTGGAAATCCGCGAGATCATCCCGCCGCGCGAGGTTCAAGAAGCGATGAATCGCCAGATGTCCGCTGAGCGTATCCGCCGCGCCGTCGTGACCGAATCGACCGGTACGCGCGAAGCGGCTATCAACGTGGCTGAAGGCGAAAAGCAATCCGCCATTTTGAAGGCCGAAGGCCAGAAGCAGTCCGCCATTCTGCAGGCGGAAGGCGATCAGCAGGCCCAGGTATTGCGCGCTCAGGGTTTCTCGCAGGCGCTCACGCAAATCTTCTCTGCGGCGCAGTCCATTGACCAGAAGACCATGACCCTGCAGTACTTCGATACTCTCAACAAGATTGGCGCCAGCCCCTCCACCAAGTACATCTTCCCGATGGAATTCACCAGCATGCTGGATAATTTCCTCGGCAAGGATGGCGGCAAGAAGTAAGCAAACCGTACTACAATTGAGGCCTCTCGGCAACGAGAGGCTTTTTCTTATGGATATTCAGCCTGCTTCTCTGCGCGACCTCAATGTACTGCGAAGTTTGGAGCACGAGTGCTTCGAGCGCGACGCCTGGAATCTTTTGGATTTGATCGCGATACTGACCTTCCCGGATGTCGTCCGTTTGAAAGCCGCAGTGGATGGACGGATGATCGGATTCGTTGCGGGCGATCCGCGTCCTTCCGAAGGCATGGCCTGGATCGCCACCATTTGCGTTGCTCCCAGCCATCAGCGGCGCGGGATCGGTCGCGCCTTATTACGCGCCTGCGAGGAGAGAATTAAATTACCGCGCATGCGCCTCACGGTGCGCTTGTCCAATTCCAGTGCAATTGCGTTGTACGAGCAGGAGGGCTATCACACGGCGGATATATGGAAGAATTATTACAACGATGGAGAAGACGGCATGGTGATGGAAAAACCGCTTTTGCCGCGCTCTTCCGACGCGGGTTCGAGTTTGAAAATGAAGGCAGTATAATTTCATCATGCCCATTGACTATCTATCGCCGCCGAAGTGGGTCAATAATTCGCAATCCCTCGCGCAAATGATCTCGGAGCTGTCGGCGGAATCGCGTTTGGCGGTGGACACTGAATCCAACAGCCTGCATGCATACCGCGAACGCGTCTGCCTGATACAGTTTTCCACGCCCGCCGCCGATTATCTGCTCGACCCTCTGGCGTTCGATGAGTTGGATGCCCTCGCGCCGTTATTTGCGAACCCGAAGACCGAAAAAATTTTCCACGCCGCGGAATATGACTTGATCTGCCTGCGCCGCGATTATGGCTTTCAGTTCGCCAATCTATTCGATACCATGCAGGCTTCGCGCATCCTCGGTTACCCTGCAGTTGGGTTGGATAAACTGCTCGACGATAAATTCGGCATTGCGGTGAACAAGCGCCATCAAAAAGCGGATTGGGGCGCGCGGCCGCTTTCGCCCGAACTGATCCATTATGCGCGCTTCGACACGCATTTCCTGATCGAACTGCGCGATATTCTGGAACAGGAACTGCGCGAGAAGGAGCGCTGGTTCTTGGCGTTGGATGATTTTCGACGCGCTTGCGACGCCGAAGAACCCAGGCCCAAATGGAACGCCGCGCTGTGGGAACGGTACAGCGGCCGTCGCGATCTGAACTTGCGCGAATTGACCGTCTTGAAAGAACTGCTGACCTGGCGCGAAGAAGTGGCGGCGCAGATGGATCGTCCGCCGTTTAAGGTAATGGAGGATGATAAACTCATTCTCGTCGCGCGTTTGTTTTCAAAGCCGGAAGCCGATTTATCCCAGTTGAATTTGAGCGAGCGGCAAAGCCGTTTATGGGGTGAGGCGATCTTTGCGGCGGCGCGGCGCGGGGCTGAGGCTCCGCTTGTGCAACGGAAACGACTCTCTCGTCCGGATGAAGCGGTGATAGCGCGCCTCGATCGTCTTAAGAATTGGCGCAAGAAAATCGCGCAGGAAATGGCCGTCGAGTCGGATATCATCCTGCCGAAGCCTTACGTTCAACTTTTGGCCGATCGCGCGCCTCGCACGCCGGGCGATCTGGAGACCTTAATGGCTCGCTCGCCGTGGCGGTATGAAAAATTCGGTTCACAAATTTTGGAAGTATTGGGAGGCTGATATGCGGATTGTGTTTCATGGAGCGGCTCACACTGTGACGGGAAGCCAGCATTTGCTGGAGATCAACGGTTCCCGCCTCTTGCTGGACTGCGGGCTGTATCAAGGCAAACGAGCCGAAGCCTACGCCCGGAATTTAAATTTCCCATTCGAACCGCGCTCGATTGACGCGGTCGTTCTTTCGCACGCGCACATCGATCATGCCGGGAATCTTCCGAACCTTGTGCGGCGCGGTTTCGACGGCCCGATCTACGTCACACATGCAACAGGCGACCTGTCTGATGTGATGTTGCAGGATTCGGGCCACATTCAGGAATCGGATGCGAAATTTGTTAACAAGAAAAAATCCCGCCGCGGCGACGGTTATGTGGAACCGATCTACACACAAGCCGATGCGGAAAAAGTCGCTGAACATTTTCGCGGTCAGGATTACAACCAGCTATTCGAACCGGCGCCCGGTGTAACGGCCCGTTTCGTGGAAGCCGGTCATATTCTGGGATCGGCGGCTGTTTCGCTGGAGATCGAAGAAAAGGGACGCAAGATTCGTCTGTGGTTTTCGGGCGACATTGGGCGCTATAACCTTCCGTTACTGCGCGATCCCATTCTGCCCGATTCTGCGGATTACATGATCATGGAATGTACCTACGGCGATAAGCCGCACCGCGATCCGCAGGATTCGTTCGAAGAGTTTCACCAGGTGGTTTTGCGCACGGTCAACCGCGGCGGCAAAGTGATTATCCCGGCCTTCGCCGTCGGGCGGACGCAGGAATTGGTTTTCCATTTGAACGAGATGATGTTCCATGGCGATGTGCCGCGCGTCCCGGTCTTTGTGGATAGCCCGCTGGCGGTCAATGCTTCGCAGGTGTTCAAACGGCATCCCGAATGTTTCGATAAAGAGACGGCGCAATTCGTACAGGAAGCCCGGCATCCCGCTTTGGATTTCAAAATGTTGACTTACATCACCTCTGTGGACGAATCCAAAGCGTTGAATGACCGGAAAGACCCGATGGTCATTATCTCGGCTTCGGGCATGGCAGAGACCGGGCGCATCCTGCATCATTTGAAGAATAATATCGAGAATCCGAAAAATACCGTCTGCATCGTGTCGTGGCAGGCGCCGGATACGCTGGGGCGCCGTCTGGCAGATCGTGAAAAGCAAGTGCGTATTTTTGGCGAACCGTACGATGTGCGCGCCGAGATCGCCACGATTGGCGGATTATCGGGCCACGCCGGGCAGACTCTCCTAATGAAATACGCGTTGGGCGTCAAAGATCAGGTGAAGCAGATTTTTCTGGTGCATGGCGAAGAAACACCCGCCGCGGCTCTGCAGGAAAAACTCAAGGAAAACCAGCTCGACCGAACCCATTACCCGGAACTGCATGAAGGCGTGGAGATTTAAGATATAATTTCGCCGCATACGCGACGCCTGCGCTGGGTCCGTTAAATTGGAGAGGTGCCAGAGTGGTTGAATGGGACGGTCTCGAAAACCGTTGTGGTCCTCGTGGCCACCGAGGGTTCGAATCCCTCCCTCTCCGCTGTGTGGACTCTCGATCAAATGCGAGAGTCCTGTTGTTATATAACCCGGACATCTGCCCCGATTGTGAAGTTCTTCCTTTCGGCGGGGAAGGGCAGACGAGATGACGGAACATTGCGAGAAGTCACTGCAAGACAGCTACTTGAATCATTCATTATTCCAACTTTGCCCGCTTTTTAGTGATAAGATTCCCTCGATGAAACTCAACCTCGCCCTTGCCCAGATCAGCACCAAACTTGGCGATGTGCAAGCCAATCTGGCAAAGCATCTCGATTACATTAAGCAGGCCCAGGCTCAAAAAGCGGATTTGCTGATCTTCCCCGAACTTTCGTTGACGGGCTATGTGTTGCAGGATTTGGTCGCTTCGGTGGCGCACAAGCCAGCGGAAACTGACCCGGTTTTCAAACCGCTTCTCGAAGCCTCGCACAATCTGGACCTGATGGTTGGCTTCGTGGACGAAGACTCCCGCCACCGCTTTTACATTGCCTCCGCCTACCTCTCCGGCGGACGCGTGCTCCACGTTCATCATAAAGTTTATTTGCCCACCTACGGCCTGTTCGACGAGGGCCGATTCTTTGCCTGGGGCGATAAAGTCCGCGCCTTCGATACGCGCTTCGGGCGGGTGGGCATGTTGATCTGCGAGGATTTCTGGCATGCCTCGCCGCCGTATCTGCTGTGGCTGGATGGCGCCGACATATTTCTGCTTTCATCCGCCTCGCCCGGCCGCGGCTTGAACGACAAGGAAAAGCTCGCCTCGGCGCGCTGGGTGGAGCGCGTGACCAAAGCCTACGCCAGCATGTTCACCTCTTTCGTGATGCATTCGAACCGCGTTGGCTATGAAGATGGGCTTCACTTTTGGGGCGGCGCAACCGCCTTTGACCCGAACGGCGAAGAACTTGCACACGGCCCTTATAACGAGGAGGCCCTGGTTCTTGCGGAACTGGACCTCAATCAATTGCGGCGCACGCGTGCCCGCCTGCCGTTGTTGCGCGATGAGCGAACCCAGTTGGTGCAAAACGAATTGAACAGGCTTCTATCCCGTGATTAATGTCAACCTGACTATCAATACGGAACTGGCACGCGGTATCTTGACCGGATTCATTCGAGCTGAAGTGACGCGCGCCGGTTTTACGCGCGCCCTGGTGGGGCTTTCCGGCGGAATCGATTCGGCCATCTCTTGTGCGCTGGCGGCGGAAGCGCTTGGCCCGAAGAACGTGCTGGCTGTTTGCATGCCGTATCGGACTTCCTCACCTGATTCGCTAACGCACTCTCAATTATTGGTGGACCAGCTTGGGGTCCGGTGTGAGACGTTTGACATCACTGAAATGGTCGAGCCTTTTGTGCGTCTCGAACCCGAAATTTCCAAACAGCGGAAGGGCAATCTGATGGCGCGGGCGCGCATGATCGTGCTGTATGACCGCTCGGAGGTCTTCAAGGGGCTGGTAATCGGTACGAGCAACAAGACCGAAATGCTTTTGGGATACAGCACTTTATACGGCGATTCTGCCAGCGCGCTCATTCCGCTGGGCGATTTATATAAGACCCAGCTTCGGCAACTCGCAAGCGATATGGGCCTGCCCTCGGTGATCGTTAATAAGCCGCCATCTGCCGATCTGTGGGCAGGGCAGACCGACGAGGCCGATCTTGGGTTTACCTACGAGAAAGTGGACCCACTGCTTTATTTGTTGGTGGACCAGCGTTACAGTCCGCAGGAATGCGTCGAGGCGGGTTTTGACGAGGCCTTTGTCAACTCGGTGGTCACGCGTATTCGCCGCAACCAGTTCAAGCGGATGCAGCCGCCCATCGCCAAGATCAGTAACCGCACCATCGGCTACGACTTTCTCTACCTGCGCGATTGGGGCACTTAATTTCAGCCGGCCCGACGATGAATCGGCGGTTGAAATACGCCCGCCCTACAAATCTCTTAAAAAATGACGTTCAGGTGTTGACTTATACTTTGAATCTGGCTATACTCCAAGTATGCGAATAGCAGGTTACAAAGTTTCCGTTCGAGATGAAGGCACACGGCCTGTCCGTGTGCCTTTTTGTTTATCTTCTTGAGAAAAGGAGAATTTGCGATGAACTATGGTTTGATCGGCAAGCTTGAGAAAGCCAAACGTTATGCGGAGGAGCGGAACCGCTTCCGCTTCAACAGTTTCGACCTGACCTTTCGCGGCGATAATAATGACCATCGGGTCAGCCTCGATAAAGGCGTTTTCACCTGTGATTGTGAGTTTTTCCTCACGCATAAACGCTGTGGGCACACCATGGCTCTTGAGATCCTGCTCAAGGATATGATTCCCGAGCCCGTTCAGCCGTAACGGAAAACCGAATATGCAAGACTGCCCTTCGCCCGGCGGAGGGCAGTTCTTATTTAATCTTAAAACTTTTCGAGTAGAATTGCCGCCATGCCTTCGAAATTCTCGCGACGCGACTTCCTGAAACTCGGTGGTTTGAGCATGGCAGGCCTTGCATTTTCCCCGTGGCTGTCCAATCCATTAAATGCTTTTGACGACAGTCAAGTCGTGCGCGTAGCCACTGCCTCGGTTAGCGTGTACAGTCAGCCTTCGGACAAGAGCAACATTGTCACAACCTGGTACCGCGATGATTTGATTCACGTTTATGACGAAGTCAAGGCCGAAGAGCCCAAGTTGAATCCGATCTGGTACCGCGTGTGGGGTGGATATGTTTGGCGCGGCAGGCTTCAACCGGTTAAAAATATTTTGAACATCCCGCCCGATTCGATCGCGGATGGAAAGCGGTTACTGGCCGAAGTGACGGTTCCTTTCACCCAGCCGTGGCGTTACACAAAGGCTTACGGCTGGCAGATGCTCAGTTTTCGCCTGTACTACGAATCGGTGCATTGGATTCTGGCGATCGATCCCGGCCCGGACGGTCAGCCGTGGTACCGCATCTTCGACGACCTGATCGGTTATCCGTATCACGTTTCAGCCGAACACTTGAGATTGATCCCGCCCGAGGAACTTACGACCATCAGTCCGGATGTTCCCTGGGAACAAAAACATATCGAAGTGAATTTAACCACCCAAATGCTGACAGCTTATGAGTCGGGCAAAATCGTTTTCCAAACCAATGTCTCCTCCGGCATTCCCTACGGCCAGACCAATACGCCGGTCGGCAAGCATAATATCGATCCCAAGACGCCCTCCAAGCACATGGGCGATGGAAACCTTTTCGCGGATGCGGACGATTACGAACTGCCCGGCGTCCCCTGGACCAGCTTCTTCACGGATGCGGGGCACGCCTTCCACGGAACATATTGGCATCAGAATTTCGGCACGCCCATGAGTCACGGCTGTGTCAATATGCGCACGGCGGAGGCCAAATGGCTCTTTCGCTGGGCGCGCCCCACCTACGACGTCACCGCGTTACTGGACGCGAAAAGCAAACTCGATGTTCACGGCAACGGAACATCGGTTGAGATTCATTACTAATGCCTTCGATCACCTGGTCAGGCAAGCGCCTTGCCGAGCCCGCGCCGGCTTCCCTTAAACTGGATTCGCTTCTCTATCCGCAGGGATGCGGTTATCCAAATGCACAGCCTGCCAATCGCCTGATCCATGGGGATAATTTGGCTGTGATGACGGCGCTCCTTCCCGAATACGAAGGCCGCATTGATTTGATTTACGCCGATCCTCCGTTTTTCACCAACCGCAAATATCCGGCGCGCATTGGCCGCGGCGAAGATTCGCGCAAGCCGGAAGGATGGCAGTTGGCCGAAGGCTATCTCGATAACTGGCCGAATTTGGATGCGTATCTCGATTTTCTGTATCAACGCTTGTCGTTGATGACGCGTTTGCTGGCGTCGCACGGAACTCTCTATCTTCACCTCGATTGGCACGCGGACGCGTACGCCCGGCTCATGCTGGACGAGTTATTGGGCGCGGAGAATTTCCTGAACGAAATCATTTGGGCTTATCACGGCCCATCGCCGATCCGCCGCGCCTTCAATCGCAAACACGATACGATCCTCGCTTATGTGAAAAATAAAGATTACACCTTCAATGCGGATGCCGTGCGCGCGCCGTACAACCCGAATACCGTCAACACTTTTAAATCTTCATCGAAAGCGGGTTTCGGCAAAGTTCCCGATTTGGAGCGTGGCAAAGTTCCCGAAGATTGGTGGTATTTTCCCGTTGTGGCGCGCTTGCACAGTGAACGTACCGGTTATCCGACTCAAAAGCCCGAAGCGTTACTGGAGCGCATGATCCTCGCTTCTTCGAATCCCGGCGATTTGGTGGCGGACTTTTTCTGCGGTTCCGGCACGACGCCGAAGGTTGCCGCGCGGCTCGGACGGCGATTTCTCGCCTCGGATGTGACCTGGCGCGCGGTTCAAACGACTCGCAATCGTTTGGCGGAGTCTTCGCGGGTCATCTCGATTGAATCTTGCGATTCTAACCTGCCGGTTTTGAAGAAGCCGCCCAAAACGAAAATTCAAGCTAATTCGAATTCGGTTGCGCTTAAAAGTTCCCTGGATTTGGATTTCTGGGAAGTGGACCCGGATTGGGACGGGAAAATATTTCGGAGCGCGGGGCAGGCGGTTCGTCCCGCGCGCAGCGGAGAAATCCCTCGTGAAATTAAAATAAAAATCGGGCGCAGAGTCTGCGTCCGACTGGTAACGATTCACGGGCATCGTTATCAATTAGACATCTAAGCGATAACCCACCCCGCGGATGGTTCTCAAAAACTTGGGGCGTTCGGGGTCGAGTTCGATGGCGCGCCGCAACCACGAAATATGCACATCCAGCGTGCGCGTATCACCGGTGTAATTGGTTTCCCAAACTTTTTTGAACAATGCATCGCGTTCCACCACTTCACCGTGATGCTCCATCAGAATTTGTAGTAACGTGACCAGCCGGGGCGTGAGCTTGGTGTTTTTTCCCAACGAGCGTACGCGCCGATGTTCGACATCGAGCCTGACCGGGCCCAGATGAATCACATTCTTGCCGTCGCCGGGTAAAAGCGGTTTGATGCGGTTGACGAGTTTTTGCACCGTGAACGGGAGGATCAGAACCGAATCGGCAACTTCTTTTTCAACGCCGTTGTCTTTCGCCAGAATCAGGATCACCGGCAGTTTTGAATCTTTTTCGCGAAGCGATTGACAGATGCGAATGCCGGTACTGCGCAATGAAGCCGCATTGACGATTGCCAGGCTTGGGCTGGCTTCCTTGAGTCTTGCAACAGCCTGGATTCCATTTTGTGCAATTTCAACGTCAAATCCCTTCTTCTGCAAATCGGATGCAAAGGAAGGGATTTCAGCGTGCCTGCTTTCGACAACCAGAAGAGCGGCTTTCTTGGCCATAGTCAGAGAATAATTGCTTTTTCGTTCACAATGGATTCGTTAAGGTTTTGTCATTATACACCAGAATCTTAAAAAACCATTCCCTACACCGGTACTGTATTGTTGATGAGAGAATCAAGACCTTGCTTGACTTTGATTTTCACTTATGGTAACATCGGCGGGCTACGATGCGGGGTAGAGCAGAGGCAGCTCGTCGGGCTCATAACCCGGAGGTCGCAGGTTCGAGTCCTGCCCCCGCTACTGAACGTCAATCTAAGACCGCCAGGCTCCTGTAAAACGGATAGCCCGGCGGTTTTTGGTTCGGAGAGTCTCCCAAAAAGGAGAAAATCTCATGAACCAACGACCTCCAGGCTTGTTAGTCTCCAAAGCCCTGACCGGTTTTCTGCAATACAAGGGAGCCGAAGGCATTGCGCCAAGAACCGTAGAGGGATACCGACGCGACTTGAAGCAATGGATCGACTATCAAGGGGATGGGGATATCCTCCAAGTCGAATCTGAACACATCCTGGCTTACCTGAATTACATGCGCACGGAGTATGTACCGCGCCGCATCACCGGCGGCAATTCCCTCAAACTGACTCCCAAAACCATCTACAACATCTACATCAGCCTGGCCTCCTTCTTCACCTGGGCCAACCGCGAGTTCAACCTGACCAGCCCGATGAAGAACATCCCGCGCCCGCGCGTCCCGGAAGATCCGCCCGTCGAACCCTTCAAAAAAGAGGAGCTCGAACTCCTGATCAAGGCCTGCGACTTCTGCGAGGAGGCAGATACGGATCGCCGGCGCAAGTTCACCATGCAGCGGTCCACCGCCAAACGCGATAAGGCCATCCTGTTGACGCTGGTGGATACGGGTTTGCGCGCCAGTGAATTGTGCGCCCTGCGCATCGCGGATGTGGATATGAAGACCGGCCGCGTCGTGGTTCGGGCGGGGGAGGAGGGAAAGGCCAAGGGCGGCAAGGGACGCGTGGTTTACATGGGTAAATCGACGCGACGTTTTCTGTGGCGCTATCTGGCTGAACGCGAGGATGGCGAAGACCCGGATGCTCCGCTCTTCCTCGGAAAATTCCAGCGACCCTTCACACGCGATGCTTTGCGCCAAGTGATCAAGGGACTGGGTGACAAGGCCGGCGTCCGGAAATGCCATCCGCACCGTTTCCGTCACACCTTTGCGATCACCTATTTGCGATCGGGCGGCGACATCTTCACGCTCAAGTCGCTCCTGGGGCACGGCAGCCTGGACATGGTCGAGCATTACGCCCGCATCGCTGAGGTGGATGTGGAGCAGGCGCATCGCAAGGCCAGTCCTGCGGATAACTGGCGATTGTAAAGAAGGAATGGATTGGGGAGACGCGTTCATTTCACATGGCGCGTTTCCCCGACCGGAGGAAAGTAATGTTCCCTGGAATAGACGATTGTTATCGGAATGATGGAGGACACTCTCCATGAGGATCATGGCGAGGAGCGCAACCAGCCAACGGGTATTTTGCAGGTAGGAAATCATTCTCTCCTTTGGCGACCAAAGCAGGGACATGTTCAGCGTTTCATCAACAACCCGGCGGCAAGGGTGATCGCTCGGTGCAGATCCTGGCGGTCCAATTTCATGAGCAAGGCCTGCAATTCATCGTCCGCCTGCTGACAGGGATTGCGGGATATCTGATCCAGCAGCTTGCCGCGCTCGGCTTCCTCCAGATGAACGTAACATTCATCGGTGATGGCGATGTTGGCGTGCATCAGGTTGCGCGAGAGGGCGTGATATTGCGCCATTGTCTGGCAATGCTGGAGGCCGTAAACGGCATAGCCATGCCGATATTTGTGCGGAGAGCGGTGCGGCAGCCCCGCCGCCTGCTCCAGGATGGTTAGGCGGCGATTGAGAGCGATGCTCCGATGTTTGCCAGGGGTCAGATCAGCCAGACGCTGTTCGCCCCAGCGTTGGTGGATGGGAGCATACCAGGGATACCCTCCCGGGCAGTTTTTCCGGACAAAGGCATCCCAGGAACGGACGTTTTCCAGCAGTTCCGGGATATTGTGCAGGAACGTAGTGGCGCTCTTTCCATTCTTGGTTTGCACACCAAGAGCGGGTTTCTGTTCCAGAAACGGATATTGCGCCTCGAGATGAAGCGCCTGAATGGGCAGGCTGGTGGCAGCGCCGGCGCGTGCTCCACTCAGGAAGAGCAGGGCTGCCATTGCCTGATCCCGGCGGAGGGCGAGATTGTTTCCGTCGATGGGCAGCTGCACAATCTTCAAAACATCCTCCAAAGTCACATAATCGATGGAATTTTCGCGTGACACTTTGATCGGATTCAAATCCTCCACCCAGTAGGCTGGCAGGGCGGCAAAGCGCCGGTCATGGTACATCTTTGCCCAACGGAAAAAGGCTCGCACAGTTTCCATCACCTTCTTTTGGCTTTCCGGGGCGAGGTCGAGCGTGCTGATGTAGTGGGAGAATGGAGGCTTGATTCTGTCGGCTTTTTCCAGGGGTTGTTCCATCGCCCACAGCAATAGCCAGCGTAACCAGAACCGGTAGCGTTCCACACTTTTTGAATTGCGATTCTTCACATTCAAAAGATATTCCAGATATTCCTGAACGATGAGATAGTTCTCACGAAGAACCAGATGTTCTGAATTGTTCATGCGTGTTGGCCATCCATACTGGATGGTATGGAAACCGGATTGGAAATCACCCGTCCACCACGGTGGATGGCGCGGTTGCAGCGACTGCAGTTCCCACGCGTGTGCGTTAGTTTTCCGCGAACCATTTCAGTTTTCGGCTCCAGGATCTCAACCACCTCCCTGCAATGCATACAGTATGCCTGGTTGTCTTTCAACTTCGATTTCCGGGCAGGCCGGCGCTGGCTTGCCACCCAGCGGGCAAATTCCCTGCCGTGAATCCAAAGGTGTCCCCGCTCATCACGCACATGTGGCGCGCCATTTGCCAGCCAGTCGCGCAGAGTGCGTTCAACCACGCCAACTGCCTGGGCCAACTCGCGGACGTTGTATAACATCGGAAGCAGGCCGGGGGATTTGACAATCGCGGAATGGGGTAGCTTCAAACGGGTATTCATTCGGGATTTCCCTGGGTGGGTTGGAAGGTGATTTGGCGGAACAGTATGGATCTATTTGACAAGGCACAAATTCTTTTTGCAGATGTAATTCATGCGTGCGAGTGTATCGAATAGTTGGGAAGGGTATGAAAGTGCTGACGGTAATGGCGAGGCATGGGAGAACTGCCGGCACAACAGGTTACGATACCGACAGTATTTACCCTCCCCTGCTCCTTGTGGTTTTTAATCTGGCAGTTATTGGGCATCCCATTTCCTGCCAGTGGTGTGAAATTAATCCCCAAACTTTTTCCTGGCATGGATGATCCAAAACAATTTCAAAAAGGAGAATCTCATGAACCAAAAAACCACAAAACCACCTCAAAATGCCTTTCTGTCCTACCTCGAAAAAATGGCGGAGCACAATCACGCGACCCTGGAAACATTTGCCAATTATTGTCACTTTACGCCGGAGGGAATAGAGTTTCTGCGCCAGAATCCGTGGTTCAAGCCATCGGCCGCGATCCTCACCATCATGTTTGAAGAATTTGAGGAAGATATTGAAGGAACGGAGTCGACAGAAGACTTGTTTTGGGAGGCTGAGCAATTGACAGATGTGCGTTTATTGCAAGATTTTGAATCGGTGCGGGAGGATCTACTCCGAATGCTTGACTTGCTGCCTCTGAGGGAGTGCCAAAACATTGCGGAACTTGCGCGTCAATTTATAGAAACATCCTACTGCTTGGAAGGAGCCACATTTCCGGTCTCTCCACGTTCAGGGTTTTACCTCAATAGCGAGAATGATGAACCCAAGTAAAAACTTTTCATTGTGGTTGCTTTCGATGACACGTTCTTTTGTTTCTCTCCAGACTTTTATTCTTGTTTCAGGGTTTAGGAATTATCAACAATGACCACCATCATCGCCATTGCCAATCAAAAAGGCGGGGTGGGCAAGACCACCACGGCCGTCACCCTGGCGCACGGCCTGGCGCTGCGCGGCAAGAAAGTGCTGTTGTTGGACTTCGACCCGCAGGGGCAGGCAGCACGCGCCTTGCACCTGTCTGCCTCCGCCGGCATCTACTCCCTGCTCACGATGGATACCGGCGCGGGCGAAACCGCCTACATCCAAAACAAGATCATCGGAACAGGCCGCGAGAATTTCTGGCTGCTACCCGGAAACAAGCAGACGGCGGACGCCCAGGTCATGATCAATTCCCAGGAGAGACCCGTCTCCTGGGTACGGGATACCCTGGAGCGCTTCTGCACTTCACACTACCATTTTCTGATTCTGGACAGCGCACCCAGTCTGGGCGGCCTTCAGGAACGCGTGTTATGGGCCAGCGACCTGGTGATCGTCCCCACGCCGGCCGAAGCCTTGGGTTCGGATGGTGTGCGCCAGGTACTGGAGACCATGAAGCGGCTCTCCTCCGAGAAAGGCTGGAAAGGAGGCTTGTTCGGCGTACTGCCCACCTTCTTCATGGAGAACGTCAAGGAGCACAATCTCAACTTGAATGCACTGCGTTCCACCCTGGGAGACTTGATCCTGCCTCCAATCCACCGCGCCGCCGTGCTGGCGGAATGCCCGGCCTTTGGGGAAACTATCTTTGAACATGCGCCTCGATCCAGGGCGGCCCGGGAATACGGCCGGCTGGTAGACATTGTTATGAAAGCATAGGGAGAGACATGCCGCGTAAAGATATGCTAACCGACACAACCACCGATGCACTGCCAAGCGAATTTGCAGAAAAGATCCCGCTTGCTGATACGGCTGGAGTCTGGAACCGATACGGTCGCCGACCGGCCAAGCGAAACCGGAAATGGGAGAAAGCCCACCGTCCGTATCGGTACGTGAACGTCCCGGTTGAAGTGCGTGAACAGGTTCTGGCATTGGCAAACCATTTGAACGTTACCGCCGACGAAGTCGCCCGCGCCTGCCTGGAATATGGATTGGAATGTGTGGATAATGAGAGGCTGGTGCTGCAAGCGCGCCCGAATCCGCTGGGGCGGAAGATGACGCTCTTTCCGCGCGACCAGGCCAGATGGTGGAAAGAGGCGAACGGTCCACGCAAAGAAATCCCGACCAGACGGAGAAATAATCCCCAGCGGGAGAAGAAAATCCATCCCGCCGTCTCGTATCGTTTTCCAAACCGACTGCATGATGAATTGTGTGGTCTGGCAATGGAACTGGATGTGCCGGTCGGTGAGGTGGTTGCGTTTTTGTTACGGCATGGATTGGAGGCGTATCAGAATGGCGAACTGCGTTTTCAGCCTGCGCCTCTGTCCATAAAAATGACCTTGTTTGGGGGCAGGTCATGAATCGAGTTTTGCATTTTCCGAGAAACGAAGAAGAAGTTTTGATGACTGTTTTGTACCATATGCGGTGCCGCATATCTGCCGCCACTATGCCGTGTACCAGCCGTAACTATCCCCGCATATATGGCCGCATACCATTCCTGAACAGGAAGAACGGAGAGCGATTCTTTCGGAGCAGGACAACCTGCGATATGCCTCCTCAAAAATGCCTGCCACAGGGCTTCCTGTTGGCTTCTGCCATTGAGAGTCTGGCATGAGCGTCGAGTCTACTAACCGGGTCTGGAAACACAGCAGCAAAGGCGGCGCATCTTTGTTGTTATTGCTGGCAATGGCAGACTGGTCCGATGACTGGGGCTATTGCCATCCCAGCCTCGAACAGATGGCGATCAAATGCCGGCAGACGGAGCGCAACATTCTGAACCTGATTGGTGAATTGGAGCAGGCTGGAGAGGTCCGCCGCGTTGCCCGCGGAAAAGGTGGCAGAGGCAAATTCAGCGGATCGGTGTATCAGGTCATTGCCGGGATGAGTGCGGAGGAGATCGCGAGCAGTGAGCAGGTGTCTCCCTTGGCGCTATCCACGTTTGCCCAACTGCAAAACGGGAAAATGAGCTTACCGATGGTTAGAAAGGGCGCGCCCGAAACTGATGAAAAGATTTCAGGTGAAAAGTTTTCACCTGAAAAACTGGATCGCGATTTTTCACCAGTTTTCCCTTACGCATTAAAGGAATTAATTAACGTCAGTGACTCTACTACTTCTCCTCCCGCCGCGGGATCAAATCCAATTGTTTCCCCGGAAGAACGCGCTGAAGCCCTGTATCGCCTTGTACGGCCAACCCATGTGACGATTCCCAATTCGGAGCAACGCGCCGTGGCGCTCAAAGTCCTGGAGATGTATCTCAAACACTTCCCCTCGCCGGAGGCAGCAGCACAGGTGTTGAAACCCTTTGCAGCCGAGGCCGACGCGCGCGGCATCCGCCAGACCAATCTGTGCTGGCTCTCGGAGTGGGCCGCGGTTGGACAGATCCCCAAACCGCGCAAGAAATGGCAAAAGGCGTCCAAGCCGAAAGATGAGCCGGCTGAGCAAGTTGACTATGACCTGCTGCGCAAACGCATGGAGGCCGAACTGGCGCCGCACATGCAGGCTGGCAATGAGAGTGTGGGATGAGCGCCAAACACATAGCCAACATCGCGGCGGGATTGCATCTGGATCGGTCTGAAATTCCGCCTCACCCTGCCACCTCCTGGTCTGGAGATTGTTCGCCCGATTGTCCGTTGTGCGGAGGCGTGGGTTACATCCGCTATGAGGTACCGCTCGGACATCCAAAGTTCGGCAAGGTGGAGCGGTGCCCACGCGCACAGGCACTAGTTGTGGAGAAGTCATTGCAGGCTGGTGAGATTGATCCACGTGTCGGCTTGATCGCCGATGAACTTCGTACCTTGTCCTGGGACTTGGTGAAGAAAGGAGTCAACCAGGCTGACCTGGCCTGCAACATCACCAGGCGTGCCTATACAGCCGGGTACGGCGTGGTGTTTTTGCATGGCGGCTTTGGGCAGGGTAAGAGTCTGGTGCTCAAGATTGCGACGGCAATGGCTTTGAAGGCCGGGAAATGTGCCGCGTATGCCAACTTGGCCGGCGTGATGGATGACATCCGCCTGGCCTATGATGAGCGCGAGAACAAGATGACCGAACTGGTGCGGCGCATGGACTGGTGGACTTCGCTGGATGTGCTGGCCATCGATGAATTGGACAAGGCCGGCCAAACCGACTGGGCACGTGAACGCATCTTCCAGTTGTTGGATGTGCGCTACCAGCGCGCCATCCGCCAGGAAGCGCTGACGGTGATCGCCTCCAATCATGAAAGTCTGGATGAATTATCGGGCTATCTGAAAAGTCGTATCGAAGACAATCGTTTCGCAGCCAATGGCTATATCCTGCATCTCAAAGGCGCGGATGGACGCAAGAGCATGCCGAAGAATTGGAAATATTGACATGAAGCTTGCGTTGGAATGGACGCCGATTGACCTGATCGGCGAAAAAATAAAACTGGATGTCTTCAAGCACAGCCTGTCTGCCATAGATGGATTGCCGCCCTACGCACAAGCGCGCGTCATCGATCTGATCTGCAACCAGTTGAAAAAGGCGCGGCCGGCGTCTGCTTTATGGGTCTCTGTGGATGCTCCTGGTACCTGGTATTTGCGGGAACTGGAACGATTGGTAAAGCGCAGGCTTCCGATTGCCATCCTGCCAATTGGTCAAATGCCACAAGGCGCATTAGACTTCAAGCCATATCCGAGATCGCATCATGTAACCGTCCCTGATGAACGTTGGCTGACGCTGCCATTTCGGGCGAATGACTACGATCTCAATGCCAGCGCTTTGCGAATTCTGCGCATCCTGGCGCGTTTGAAAACCGGACACACGCGGGAGATCACTTCCCTAGCCGGCTTCAGCGAGGCACATGTCCGCCATCTTCTAAAAGAACTCCAGGCAAGCAACTTGATTGAGTGGAAACGGATCGGCAAGTATGATGGTTGGCAAATCCGCATGAAAGGATTACGCCTGGTCCATCGTTCCTGGAATCTTCCGAAGGGCGCGCACTTCACACAGTATCGGCGCGAGTTCCGATATGCTGGGGAACGGCACCGACGCGTAGCGCGTCTATGGCGGGTGTGGTTGGAAGCCGCGTATCCATCCGTTGAAATCTGGGAGAGCTGGACGGAGGTGCCATTGAAAAAGGGAATCCCCGACGCGCTGGCCTGGGGAAAACACCGCGGCCGCGAAACGCTTTTCTGGTTGGAAGTGGACAGTGGCCACAGTTCGAAAGAGATCATGGAACGGAATTATCGCGGTCGCGTCTGGAATGCCTACGATCATGCCAAAGAGTGGGGGCTACCAATCGTGTTTTGCGTGATGGGACCGCCCTGGGTAGTGGAGGAATTTCCATTTAGTGTTTCCCCCGCGCCGCCTAATCTCGCCATGATCGAGCATGACTGGCGGGAATTTGGAATATTGCCGGATTATGAGGTTGGTTTATGGTACGAGGATCTGTATCAGACACAGCGCCGGCGAGAGAATTCTCCCAAGCAGAAACTATCCTTTGATCCGCGTCAATATCATCCCAAGCCGAAGAAAAGAAATCCTAAACAACCCAAACCGAAGTCCACCAAACCCAGATTTTCTAAGGATTCAGAGGATGAATATCAGCCTTCGGGAGAGTTTGAACATGAGCATTGATGAAGTAATGAAAGTGGCGGGACGGGGGTGCAGAAAATTTGGCGTATTTCCGTTACCTACGACCAGATGAATTCCCAGCAAATCAAGTGTAAATCGTTAGCATTGATTTGTTTTACTAACTGTGTCGGTGTTGTTTCACCTTCAGATACATTGCCAAGAACAAGAATGGAGTTTAGCAATGGTGACTCATCATTGTTTGACTGATACATTTCATACGCCGCCTTCAATTTCCGAATGGATGCATCGATCATCGGTTGTCCAAGGATCTTTAATGCCTGTCGAACCTCGTTTCGCTGAAGTTTTGGATTATTCAGGTATTCTCTCAAAACCGCGCTGATCGTCTGTTGAATCGGATCGATAATCTTTGGCGCAGCTTCCATTGCGACCTGCGTCTGAATGGATTCCAGAATGGACTCCTTCACTTTTTCCTGTATGGCAAACACATCTGCCTCTCCAAGGAAACGGGGAGTATCTGGTGCACAGGCGATCAGACTGGCGATGGTAAAGCGATTGTCGGTGATCTTTCTTGAAGATAGATCGTAGTAACGCCAAAAATGCTGTTTGGCATCTGGCATTGATAGATCAGGCGTGGTGAAATAGAAGAACAAACCCCTGAATCCCGCCCGATATAGGCCTGAGTGAATTCCATCGGGCAGATTGTCGAGACGGTCCTTTGCGCCAGAAGCTAGCAAGGATTTGAGTTGTTGGAGCATAAATTCACTACTTGCCAACTCGATGAATTCTTCCTGCTCCTGCACTACACTACCATCCTCCTCCTGAATACGGCGCAAGGTGTTGAAGTTGCGTGGGTGGACAGCCTCACCCAGTACGCTGGCATCGAGAAAACCCGTCGCGTCTATTTGCGAAATTTTTTGGCTTAAGTTCTCGACTAATTTCAACAACCGCTCAAGACCTGCATCTGGGAATAGATTGTGGATAATAATCTCATCAAAAGCGGAGCCAATACGATCAATGCGGCCCGCGCGCTGGACCATACGTGTGGGATTCCAGTGTAGATCGTAATTAATCAATATTCCACAATCCTGCAGATTTTGTCCCTCCGAAAGTACATCGGTGGATATCATTACATCTACTTCATCTTTTGTGCCTGCAATTTCCGGCTTTCCATTGGATCGCGGCGAAAATGCCTGGATTAGCCTCGAGCGCTCTTTTGTCGCCGCGCCGCTGTCCATTCTGCGGATGTGAGGGTTATCAATGCTGTCCCGCCACTGCGCCGCTTTTTCCATTCCTAGTTCACGGTAAAGGTAACGCGCTGTATCTTTGTAGTAGGTAAAGATGAGAACCTTTTCGCCGCGCAGTTCTTTTCCTAACAGGGACTTCAAACGTGCAAGTTTGGCATCCTTTTCAGGCGATATATCTTTTATGCGTTGCCAAATCTCGGTGAAGATGTCTATGTCTTTTTGGAGGGCACGATGCAATTTCTTGAGATCATATTGAGCCGTATCGAGGGGGAGAAGACTTTCAAGGTAGCTGTGCGCCTCTTCGTTCGCATCGAACTCATCTGCAAGTGACGTGGGTATAGCATCATCCTCTTCGTCTTCGCGTGCCAGGAATTGCATCGCTTTTTGGAAAGAACGGCTGTCCAGAAGCCGACCACCAAGAACATATTCTTCGAAGGTCTTTGTAAAGGCGAGCGCACGGCGAATACTGATGCGGAACCCGTCCACGCTTGATTCCAAGCGTTTGAGATAGCGGGTTTTGAAAATTCCGACCAGGGCAGCCTCGCGGCCCTCTTCAAATTCATCTCGCTCCACGTCGGTCTTCTTGAACGATTCTAGGCTGTACGTTGCCAGATTCAGTTTATCTATCCCTTCAACAATACGTTCGTAGATTCCTTGATAGGTAGATTCAAGATCATAATTAATAGTACGAAGTTTGCGCTCTGGCCAACGGACAGGTTTTCCGTTGATGGTTGCGTTTGGATATGCCTTACGGATAAATGGTCGGGTGCGGCGGATGACCACTTCTTCTAGCAGATTGAAGAGTGCGACCGCGGATTGCTCGTCACGAGCCTGTTGACGAGCGGACAGAAAATAGCGATACAAATCTCCAATTCCTGCACTCGCAAAGTAGCCACGGTCATTTTGGGTAAAAAGGGTAATCTGGTTATACAGATCGAAGATGTTGTTGTTGATCGGAGTAGCGGTCAATAAAACAACTTTTGTCCGCATTCCACTGCGTCCCCGCCCACGATTGGCAGCAATAATGGATGAAAGGTTTTCATATCGTTGAGAGCCGCGATTACGGAAATTGTGAGACTCATCCACGAGAATCACATCGACATCGGAATATTGTGCGATGTCCAGCCTGCCATCCACCTGACCGAGCGACTCCTGCGTGACCACCTGTGCCGCGATCGTGGCGGACGCCAGTTCGTGTTCCCACATCTCGTGCAGGGAAGCAGGACACACCACCAGAGCCTTCATGCGCTGATGATAGGCATAATCTTCAAGTAGTTTTTTGCCGATCCAAGTCTTGCCCATGCCGACTGAGTCGCCGATCATGACCCCGTCATACTTGGCAAGAATACGACGCGCTTTTTTGACAGCATCTTCTTGGAACTCTGAAAGTTCAACCGCCGAACGGATGTTAGGCAGTTCAGTAGTATCCAGATCATCTTTGAAATAGGTGTAAATTGCTTTGAGATAAATGTCGTAGGGAGTGTATTCAAACCCACCAAACTTGGACGCATCCAATAACTGGATCAATTCTTCCTTGAAATCACCAGCCTGCCCCCATTGTGCTTCGAACCAGTCTACGAGGTCCATAATGGCGCGGGCGCCGACTTCGCTTTTTAGCAGGCGGCGGTTGGATTCGCTGATCGTAGGCGTGACACGTTCATCCAGCATATGTTCAGCAGCCAGTCGAGCGGAAACATCATCAATCTCTTCGGGGTTGATCAATGTTTTGTGCGCCAGATTGAGTTCTTTGTTGGTGAGCAAGCCTGGACCTGTAAAATTGGAAGAACCGACAATTCCCGCCAAAGGCAGGAAGCGGTCGAACAAAGTCGCCTGCCCCTTCTTATCCCCGTAAAGCAAATAGGCTTTGGCGTGTAGAAAACCACTCTCGAACAAACGGACTTGCGCTTCTTCCTTTCGTAAATACGCAATCAAATCTTCGACGAGACGCTGGGTTTCTTCGGTGTACGGCTCCCATTCGAGATCGCCACGCAGGGCACGTTTGAGCGCGGACGCGGTTGGATGCAAGCCAAGGTCTGCGCTTTCAGCAGGTTGAAAGCCCAATAGTAAGCGGAAACTGCGCAGGTATTCCATTTGCTCGCGCAAGGCGCGATATCCATTGACACTAAAATAGGCGGTGGCAATATCCAGCGACATGCCAGGATGTTCCTGCATGACTTGATTCAGCACATCTGCAAGCTTGTGGCTCTGATTATCGATGACGTAAGGAAGTTTCATTATTGGGGCCTGCCTCGTCACAATTTTAGCATCCTATTGTCCTTTTGTCAGAGCAGCATACATTAGGACATTAGCCAAGAATGTCCAGACGTTCACATCAAATGCATCTCGGACGATGGCCACAGTTGCCACGGTTAGTGCGCAAAAAAGGATGAAAGCGCGAAACAGCATGGTGGGGGATGCTCTCGAGAATGACATCCCAAGCCTTTTTGCCAGCGAAAGTTGAGCAGTTCTTTTCTTTGACATTGTGTGCTCCTATCTTGACACTCGGCAGGCATTTATGTATACTTGAAATTAGAACAAATATTCAGTGAATGTTGCGCCGAGTATTGTTCTGATCTCACAAATCCTCCCCGCTGCCTGCCAGGGTTGTTAGGGAGGATTTGAGTTTTAAGTTCAAATGTAGTTTAGAACACATGTTCTAATTTGTCAAGAAATAAGCACTGAACAAACAAACCGACATTGCTTTATGTCGGTTTGAGAAAATGTTTTATGATGTATAAAGATGTATTAACGTGTAATTTTGTTTATAGCCTGCGGATAATTCTATAGACTGAAACCACCCTATAAATTTCGTCATCCTTGATATCACGCGTTTCAATTGTGTATCGCCTGTCCCGATTCTTAGGCGCCAAAGTATATCCCACCCCTTCTTCTTTCTTGATCAAAAACTTGAGCGTAGGACCCATGTAATAATCTGAATTATTGCGGATTTCATCAATTTTAGATTTGCTGGTCTTATTAAATTGCTTTTTCAAATATTTTGCCACGATCAGATCGCCAACTTTGATCTGACCAGGGGAAACTTTTTCAACAATAATGTAATCTTCAGGCAGAATTCCGTCACTGACCATGCTTTTTCCCTTGACTTCAAGAGCAAAAATATCTTGTCCCATCTCAACTTCAGAAATCGTAATCGTGTCGCTGCCTTCAAAATCTATATCTACCCATAAATCGTCGGGGCCAAGGTCTGTACCTGCATTGACAGCGCCATAGATGCTTATATCAGCGGGATTTTTATACTGCTCAGAAGGGCGGGAATCGTTCGGAAGGTTGGCGACCGCTTGGGGGGACTCCTTGGGTGGTTCTGGTAGTCTTGTTTGATTTTCTGAAAAGGACAATTGAGTGGGCAATTTCTCGCTATCCCGATTGTTATTTAGTTTACTCAACTGTTCTTCTTTTTGACGAAAACTTTCCAGAATATTGGGATGCAACTCAAAATCACTGCTGACTGATTCAATCAGTTTATTCTGATCCATCATCCACCTGCGCGTATTCCCCCATCGATTCGCATCCAAGCCAAGAAACTTTGCCATTTGAAGGTTGCTGGGATATGAACCATTTTTCTTGAAATAGTCATAGATTATTCGCAGTGCATCATTCTGGCGCTCAGTTTTCATAACATGCCTTCATCAAATCACTTTTCAATAACCAAAAACGGGTAGATCGGTCCAACCATATCCCAAACATCCGTTTTACCTTCGAACCATTCGTTCGTAGCTATCTTACAGCCATTATGCAATCCATGAGCCAAGACAAGCAAATCACCAAAATCGTCAAAATCTGAGAAATCTACACCGATTGATTCAAGTTTTTCATAAAGCAACAGGAAACGATCGAAAACTTCCTGGCTTATGGACTCAATACTGAAAATATTCCACAGCGGGTTCTCTGGGTCGATCAACATTGCCTTGAAAACCTTTTGGACATTATCATATTTTTCTAAGTTGGAAGTTTTATTGATTACCCAATGAGCTTCTTCAAGCGCACTGATCGGAATGATGAATTTGCCTGCTGCGCCTCGTGTACGGATAATCTCAATAAATCTCCTTCGAGCGTTTTCTGATAATCTCTCTGGAAAATTAATTTTTATATCGGACGTGAAACCATTACTGGGTAGTTGGTTTAATATTTCTATCAGGTTATTGGTATCCAGAACAAAATCTTGGTCGTTTTCTTTTATTGCTGGCTGATTAGGATACTCCTCAGGTGGGGTTGCACTCCACCAATCAGTGATAGGATCCAAAGTATAAGTTGTTTTGATTCGATTAACCAAATGCTTGTTGTGACCCCAATAATGTTCATCATCTCCACACGGAGCAACGAGGTCTTCTGGGAGACTCAGCGGTAAGCCCATTATCTTTTTTCGCAGATGGTCAATCTGGTCATTGGCAACATGGATGAAATATTCCCCTGATTCAATATGCCTTTTACACACATCTGCCCAACATTTCCGGAAATCTGATGGAGAAACACCTTGATGCTTGACCAAGATATGTAAGGCATGGCAAAGTTCAAACAACTGCACTTGATAAACTGGCTTAGCCTGATTATCAAGTGCACGCTGAAAGATAGCATCTCTCTCTTCAAGGTTGCTATGGCAATATTCAAGGATTTCGCAATCGGTTAAGAATTGCATACGCGGATATTAAGCAGTCAGATCGCTGGCAGCTGGTGGCAGATTGAAATAGACGTCGTCCTCATCCTGTGGTGGTTTGACGCCGCTCTGAATAAATTCATCTACAAATCCACGGCTAATCGGAGCAGGAATATTTTCCTCTGCAGCTTTATGAAGAAGTTTGTTGGCATACCAGAGTGTGTTACGTGGATAAAATTCTGCCGCCTCGAGCGCGGGAGTTAGGGCATCATTGCTAAATGGATAACTTGTGCCTTTGTTTGGATCATCGGTATTCACTCGAAAATAGTCTAAATATGCTGTCAACAGATGTTCAAGTTTAGCTGCGTCTGAAGGACCAAGTTCTACTGAAACATTTTGAATTGTAGTGGCGCCCAACGGAGCAAGTCCCTCCAAACCGACACGGCGCCAGTTGGTGCCGACATAAGTGTAAATGGACGGGTGGATGGTCAGCACGGTGGTGATGTACTGATATTTCACGGCGACAGAGTCACGCTCAAAGAAGTATTGCCTCAACCCATCCAGAAATTCGTCGCGTTCGCGGGCATTTTGTGATATGTAGATCTTCTCGAACTCATCCAGCAAAATGATCAATCGTCTGTAGCCAGCCACCAACATGACAGGGACAAGCCCATCGGTTAGCCAATCAATGCCAAACTTGCGCCACCTGTAGTCACTGCCTAATATTCCATTCTTTGACCAGTCACTCCAAGTAACCACAAGACTGCATTCGTTCTTGAAAAAATTATCCAGAAACTGATTTTGGTCGGCTGTTTCCTTACTTACCTCTTTGGATATCAGACTCCTGACCATATCCACAAAGCCAGGGACAGTGTGACCGTACTTTTCCAGCAATGCGGAAAACTCATTTGCATCAGACAAAGACTTATCAAGTTCATCGGCAGGCAAACTGCCAAGTTCGGTCATTTGCTCTGGTGCCAGCAAGTTGATAAGTATCGCGGCGCGAAGTTGCTTGTCGATCTCCGCAAAGAGTTTTTGATCGGACATGGTCTCAAAAACCAGACGGGCGAACTCCCAAATGCGTTTTTGTTTCTTCGGCTCAGGCAACACGTGAACGCCCAAGCAGAACAGATTGGGGTCATCTGCATTGGTTACCCATTCACCTTCCCAATCCTGCCCGTTGATCCGTTGCATGATTCGGTGCAGGAAAGCGGACTTGCCATTGCCGCGCCCGCCTGCTTGCGGGTCGAGACGGATGAATCCCAATTGCGTTGGGCGGTCGCCGTTATCAGGCTGGATAAACATTTTGAAGAAGTCTCTCTCTTCTTCCTTGCGGAATTCAGCGTCGTAGATCTCGCCATTGCGGCGCGGATCGTTGATGTTCGGCGAAAATAACGCCATTGACGGGAAGGGATTCTCACGCAAGCCATACAGTTCCTGGTAGGCGTTCTTCTGCTCGACAGGCGGATCTGCTTGCTGCAATTTCTTCTGGCGTTCGAGTGGATTGACAGACATGATGAAAATCTCCTATTTGGTGCGGGAGCGCATGGAAATAATATAACGCGGACTGCCATCAATGACGACGGGACGGGCATTGCCGAGACGAGTAAGTTCGGAGTGGGAAATATCCACCTCAAGCGCAAGGGAGTAGGGAATCTCTTTACGCAGTGCAAGCGGAAATTGAGTCTGAAGCGTTTGCTCGAAGACTTCGTGGCTGATCCGCAAGCGGTAGCACACCCAGTCGCGGACAGCCAGCAGAGAGACGTATTCCACATTCGTCACTTTTTGCGTCTGACGATAGCCGTCAAAGAGCGTGGACATAAATTGTTCAGCGAACCGCTTGCCGCTGGGGGTGAAGCGGTGGAAGGTCTGGTTCTCAGCGTTGACCAAACCAGGTACGGCGGTGAATTCATCGCCCTGCTCGCGGAACGCACCGACAGGGTACCAGATGTGACCCTGTGTGCCAGGCAGATCGCGCGCGGTGTGAGTCAGACCCGCCCAATCCATGCGGTTTTGCCAGATGTCCACATCGTTGGGAGAGATGATCTCACCCAGCATGGCTTGGAAGAAGACTTCGCCGATCAGGGTTTGCAGGCGGTTGACCTTCTCCGAGAGCGGAGCCTTTTCCCAGCGCGCGGACATGCCGTTGACGATGTTTTCCGCAAAGTCGTTGACATGTTCTATGCCACCAAAGTTTTTCACCTGCTTTTGCAGCGCGGCGCTCCATTTGGGCAGGTTGACTTGCAATTGTTTCTTGAGTTCATTGAGCGACTCGGGCAGGTTCTCAAAGGCAGGCTTGGGGATGATGATTGCGCCTTGCAGATCGGGGCTGATCTGCCACATGCGCTGGAGCAGCCTGCTGACAACCCGTTGATTATAGCGGTCGTTATCCACACACAGTTGACGGGCGAACTCGCTGAAATGTCCTGCGCCAGCCATTGACGCCAGATCTTTGCCGCGTTCGGTGAGCGTCCATTTGGATTGCTCGGGTTCGATCCATTTCAGGAACTCGAATTCGCGCCGAATGGTTTCGGCTTTGTCGGGACCGAGATTGACGCGCATATCGGTCAGCGCACCAGACAGGTCGCGCGCCGTGAGCGGACCCTGCCGATTCAGCACGGACATGATCCTTGCCAGATTGTTCGGGTCGCTTTCTCGCGCAATGGACAGAGGCTTTTCAAACGTGGTGGCGGGAGTTGTGGAAATGATCTCTTTTACAGGCTCAGGTCTTTCCTTGCCTTCCACGATCGCGATCTCTTCTTCCGTCAACCCATACAGACGATAGACCACCTGATCGATCAGATCATCCGTCCATTTGAGTGCGGATTTGATCGGGCGCAGAACTTCCAGCGACTTCTCATACTCGTCGCGGACTTTCGCCATAAGGCGCGAGTCGTTGAGCGAGACTTTGACTTTGTTCTTGTTCTTGAACAGGATGTCGTCCAGTTCGGCGAAGGTGAGTTCGGGTTCGTCTTTTTGGTAATCGCCAATATAGTTGCGGACTTTGCTCTTGCCCGTCAACTCATCCACACTGACCTTGAGCACGCCTTCCAACCAGCCGAGCAGACGTTTCATTTCGGCTTGTTTTTGTTGATTGAGTTCGATCATGCGCTCAGCAAAAAGCACGAGCAAATCGTGAATAACATCAATTTCACGTGCTACTATTCGCTGATCAACAAACTCTGTTACATCGCTAAATACACGAGTGGAAATTAAAGTGCTTAATTGTTCTTTGTATAATTTGCGGTGACTTTGCGAACCGCTAAAATCTATCCGACGTATTGGAAAACTACGCAGGAAATCTATTTTTACTTCAGGTAGCACGATACCCGATTCTGCCTGCATTAGATTCAACCAATGATTAGCAACTTTTGAATTTAATACTGCAACAAGCGCACGTTCGTCGAAATCGGATAGTCGAGATAGTATGTGAAGTGTATCTAAGATGTAATACCTTTCACTTTCAAGTGCTGCAATCATTCGATTGTCCGCACGCCTAATTACAACTTTCTGTTGCTGCTCATGCTTGCTTTCATCAAAACCACTCTTAAGCAACTTCTTGTCGAAATTAACATAAAGGTTATCCCAATCAATCGAATACCGCTCCACATCTCCGCCGCGGATAACTGGTTTCCATGTTTTTGATTTCGCGACTTTCGCCAACATGCTTTGGTTATCTTGTGTCTTAATGCCATTATATAAATCGTACAGATTTTCCAATCCAACAGAAACATCGTTCAATTTCTGTAAAAATGAGAAATCGCTAGGTTTCCAAGAAATCCTAAATTCTGCACGCTGCAATTGTCCAAATGTATTCACATCCAATACATATTCTGTTCTGATTTGATCAGGCAATAATGTTTGGATTTCTATTTCGTCTTTATATGCGCTGCCGTAAAGTACAAGTATTACTGTTTCGACAACTGCATCACCAAAAGGCATTCCCTCTGGAATTGCTACTTGCGATAACAATTTTTTCTCTATAATATGTCGGCGTAATTTTTCGAAATGTCGGTTGGCTAAAATGGTGTTAGGAATAATTAGAGCGTTGTATCCTGTTTCCTTGCAAATACTTATACTGCGTTCCAAAAACAAGGAAAAAACATTGATTTTGTAGGCTGCTCCAAAATATGTTGAATTAAAATAATCAATTTCTGAAACATCATCTTCACTGGTTACCTTGACATCATAGGGTGGATTCCCAATCACTACATCAAAGCCAGCATTTTCTTTCAATACAATTTCTTGTGTGCTGTTCTTGCTCGCGCCAAAGAACACTTCGGGGAATTCCAATTCCCAGTGAAAGAAGCGTTTTTCGCGGCTCGCTTTCAGCGTGGTATCGGCTATTTTGGCGACATCAGGCTTGAGGTCGGCGCGAGCCGTGCGCGGGTCTTTCAGCCACTTCATGTTGGCGCCATCCCGCAAGAAAAGCATGGCAGGCTGGCTCTGCTTGGTATCTTCATTGCCAAACCAGCGGCTGGTGTACACATCCAAAATCAATTTGAACGGCGCCAGCGCGTCCGCCGCTTTTTTGTATTCCTGTCGGCTTTGGCGCACCTGCTCGGCGGTCACGTCGCTCAACCCACCCACATTCCGCATTAGGTCAGTCGCCAGCATCGCGCCCGTCCACATCGAGCCGAACATATCGAACTGCATCCCAATGGATTGGATGGTTTTGTATTCCTTTTTGTTTTCAGCAGCCACCTTGCGCGTGCGTGTGGTGGTGACCATTTCGATCTCAGAGCGCACGGTTTCCACCTGAGCGCCGATGAGCGAATTGCCGCACTTCAAATGATGGTCAAGGAACGAGAGCGGCGCGCCGAGCGTAAAGCAATCGAGCCACAGGCTCACCTTTGCCAGTTCCACCGCCATCGGGTTCAAGTCCACGCCGTAAATACAGCGCTTAAGCACGTGGCGTTTCAACAGGTTCACATCCGTCAGGCGCGCGGGGTCAATGCTCACGCCCTGCCGCTGCATCTCCTCCAAAATGGTCTGACGCGTTTTCCGCAGGGTCGCCGTCACGGGGTTCCACGGGAAGGCATTCAGGAACGCCAGCAGGCGGTCGGTGATGAAGTCCACCGCTTCCACCAAAAAGTGACCACTGCCCATCGCAGGGTCGAGCACGCGCATATCGAACAGGTCATCCACCACATGAGCAAAATCGTTTGCCTGTTTTTCGGGGTCGTCGCCCATCTGCCCCATTTTTTGGAACGCCTTCTGATTCTCCACCGCGCGCTTATGCGCTTCTTGTGCCTTACGCAGCCGCGGACGCAAGGCTTCGCACTTGGCTTCCAGCGCAGGACCCACCGTCTGCTGCACGATGTACTTCACGATGTAATCGGGCGTGTAATAGGAACCCGACGCCTTGCGCTCGTGCTTGTCGTTTTCCAGATACACCGCGCCTTTTTGGATGACGAACTCGCTTCGCGCCGCGCCCCTGCCTGTGGACTTGATCTTGAGTTTTTTCTCCGCTGCTTCCTTGTATGCGACGATCTCCTCGCCCTTCTTGCCTGCCACGATCGCCATCTTCTCGCGCGCAACGCGTACCTTGAACTCCAGCAAGCCTTCATAGATCGAACCCAACTGCCGCACCCCCAGAGACTTGTAATCGATCATCGCCAGCGACTGGGTCTTCTCATCAATGTTACGCGCCAACCTATCCAACCCCAACGCCAGAAAGCGATCAGGGATTTTATGCGTGGATAAAAAGCGTGCGGCTCGGACTTCCTCCGCTTCTTCCACATCCGAATCCCTAAAGGTCTCCGAGACCTTTAGGGATTTCTCATCATCAAACGTCACGAACAACCCGCCGTTGTACATCGGCACATTCAAATCCGCCTTGCCCTTGTCGATCACTGCGAACAACTCGCTCAGGCGGTCGTAGAAATTTGTCTCTGTGGCGGAATACGCCTTCTCTAATTTATCGTCGGCAAGATCAACGATCTCGCCCGCCTTTGCCGCGATCTCTTCCTTGATACGATTGAGAGAGGCTTCCCAATATCCACGCGTCTCCTTCACGGGCAGCAAGTCCCGCGACTCGGCATACAGCAGGAACAACAAGCGATAAAGGAAGGTCAATGTGGCATGGAAGGTTTCGTCCAAGTCCGCATCGGTCAACTGCACCGCGGGCTTGCCCCAATTCTTGATAAATCCTTCCGCAAAATAAGGGAACACATCCTCAAAGATGTTCTCCTTCAAGCGGTCACCCAATGCCTTGGCATACGAAGCCGACTCAGTCAGGAGTGAATCAACGAACGAACCTTGTCCGTCCTTCTTGAATGCATTGGCACGGAAGAACAGCCAGAAATAGCGAAATGTCTCCGCCAAATCAGGGCTGGCTAACGTCTCTTCAAGATCGATCTCATAGTAGTTCGTGGCACGTGAATGTGCCCGCGCTGAATACAAACGCCAGGTCTTACCGTTGGTCACAACCGCCCAGCCCGCAGACTCAGCGTCCATTTCTTCGAGAATACTCACAACGCTTTGCGCTGGATTTTCCATCGGTGTATTCGTATCCCGCTTCTCGTCAATGCTATCAAGTGAGCGATCCCAGGAATATGCTAGGCAGGGCACACGGTCACTTGCAGCGGTCTTCAGCCAATAATCAGGCTCTTTGCGTTCACTATTTGCCTGTTTTCCGTATTCCCACGTCCAGCCCAGAATCTTGAAAACAGGCTCCAGCAAATTTGCACGAACCTTCTCCTCTGGCTGGGCAGAGTATTTCTGACGCGCCTCCGCCATCAGATCACTGAGCGCACGATACGCGGGGCGTGCATCTTCCTTCCATTCACTGCGCTGGTTCAGGCGCTCGTTGAGATAGTAATCCGAGAACAGTGCACGGTTATTGAACAGCGGCTCCGACCACTCCGCCACACCGTATGCCGAGCGCAACTTGTCCCACTGGTAATCGGTATCGAGTTCCGTGTACGAAAAACGGCGCAAAACGCGCAGACTCACGCGGTCAGGGTTCCGCCGATCCACGCTCAAAATGCGCGGGCGTAGCGAAGCCTGTGATGTACCAATCCCACTCTGGTTGCCCGTCGGCAGTACCTGCTCCAGCAAGACAAAATCCAACTGCTCATAATCAGTCGTCGTCAGCACCAGCAGGAACAACCCCGCGCGGCTCTTGAACACCCGCGCCAGATCCTGGGTCAACTTCACCGTCACATGCTTCATCTCAACGAGATACACCTGCAACGCCCCCTGCTCATGGTCGGCGATCCGCTCGATCCGCTTCACCTCCCGCGCTAGCGATTCGGGAAATCCCATCGCCTCGGGAGTCTGCGTCAGGCGCGTGTCCACGTCATAGCCCAGTGCGGCAAACATCCCAGCCAGCGCATTGGCATTCGAGATCTGTTGAATTTCAGAGGATTTGAGGTCGTAGTCAGTGGTAAGCATGGGTAAACCGATTTGCCTCATGAAATGAAGATTGGCTAAAGTTTAGCATGGATTGGGGTAAAGGGAGGGGGAATTTGGGGCGAAGTGAGCATGTGTTGATCGATAGAACTGGGGATAGTGATGTCTCAAAATGGGAAACTGCTTGTAGTAGAAGGATTTGAGTATAATGGCTGTAATAAAGTGAAGGAAAACTATATGCCCAAATTCTTTCAGAAAAAAGAGAAGCGCAACAACAAGAAATCTCTAACTTTGAAATCCCGTTGGGATGGATTATTGAAGGGGGTAGCGTATGTCTTTCTTGCGACATCTGTTTTCTTATTAATTGGAGGATTGTTTTGGCAACGTGCTGGTATTGAATTAACCAGCAGCACAGTATCTGGGATGTCTCAATGGGAGGCGCTTTGGATATTCCTTATTGAGTATTTTACTGATCCAGGTGCAATAACAGGATTTGCAAGTCTAATTCTTTCAATAGTTATATTTTCTTTGGAGCGGGACAAAGATATTAAGGAGCGATTGGAGAAAATGCGATCGCTTCCATACTTGCAACGATTGCGTAAATATATTGAACTGGAAAAAGAAGCGAAAAAAAAGTTCTGGCCGAGCAGTCGAGTTGACGATCTTCAGCAAGATCGAATTTCTTTTTTAGAGTATGAATTTTGGTGGGCAGTTGGTGAATGCATTCAGAAAGAAGAAAGTATCAAAGAGTTATTAGACATTCAGAATCTGTACAATTATTTTTTTACTGCTCATAAGAGTAGCGTTGAAGTTCTGGCAGGAATTCTTACAAAGTCCAAGAGTCAGAATGATGATGTTTTTGCTCTAATCGCAGAAATTATGAAATTGTGGGACAAATTTGACATCGAGGTCAAGGATGTAATAATTTACGCATTTAGAGAACTTTCTCTACCGTTCAAGATGGAAAATATTTCCGCTGATGAATTAGAGGGACGAATCTTTTATTCTTTCGCTCGGCGTCGTCTCTTGCGGGATAATGAAATAAAAACCCTATTCCCACTATTAAAAGAACATCCATTTCCACCTGTTGAATACGATGCCCGGTGGAAACATTTTCCCCATCACTTAGGTGATTCAAAAATTCTTAATTGGCTGAAACAACATGACCTCATTTTGAATCCATTTGGTCCCAATGATATCAAGCATTACCCATTTTATCCTGATGGTTTTGTACACCCTGACCAGTGGACTAGATTTTCAATGCCTGAACCAGCGTGTGGCCAATGCCCGACCATTGAGGATGCAAAAGCCTTAGCCTTTCTCTTTCAGTTTGAATGCTTATCTGTGAAACAACTGGATCGGCAAAGGGACGGATTTATGGCTTTTCCAGTATGGGTATCTTTTGAACAAGCTGCACATATGGAGTTGCCTCTTATCGTGTTAGCTCGTTCAACTGCACAGGCGTGGATGGACATACTACCGTTGTCACCTGATGCATTGCTTGATCTTCCACCTGCCAAACAACAAGCATTGCTCGAGTTATTGTGTTGGGCATTTTATTCAAATCACTCTGTAATTGATTTGCTTAAACGAGTCGGATTTAGTTCAGAAAAAGGCGGCAGACTGTTAGTCCATAAATTAGAACGCTTCGAAAGCAAATATTCTGTAGGGCATTTTCCGCAAGATGCAATTTTATATTCGTGGTTAAATATTAGACCGCCTGATCTTAATTACACATACCTGATACTTTCTATTGATGAATTTCCTCCCGCAGCACGTTCCGCTTGGTTAGAACAATTTACTCCTTTGATTTCCACATTGTTTTTAAACGGAATTGTCACCAAAACGTTTATATCTTCAAATGCTAAAGACATGTTCCCACTTTCGATCATTGGATTAGATTGGTCTGATGCAAAACTAAAAAAATCCCTAGACTCTCAGTTCAGTAATGCTGTTGAAACAGTGAATGGCACCAAGCAAAAAGAAATTCGCTTTATCGAGTTTTTCGGTTCTGGCCCGTTCGGCTATTCTCAAACCGAGGAAAGTACTACAGACAGGTTGATTTCCGCCTCCCACAACTCCTTGGCGCACATGTTGACTTTGGGCAATCGCTTGTTGCGGTACCATTGTGAGAAGCGCGGCGTATCTGAAAAATACCTTTCTTTGCAGGATTTAGATTACATACTAAACTCAGCATGACCACATCCCCGAACATCTCGCGCTACTTTGGTTCGCTCCGCGCCGAAACAGAGGCATCCTGGCTGCTGGATGCGTACCTGCCTCCGCACATCTTCGGTCAGATGACCGAGACGCGTTCCATTCTTGTCACTGGTGAGGAAGGGTCAGGCAAAACCGCTCTTGAACTTTACCTGAAAGACTACGCCGCGCAAAATTCGCCCCGCCTGCTAACCACCTCCTGGCTTCCCGTCCTTGCCGAAGAGGATCTCTCCAGCGGTCAGGTGGCCGAGTTGTTTGTCTCGCAAGCGATGGATGCCCTGTCTCTTGCCTTCCTGCAACGAATTGCTCGCGAGCCTGTTCCGTATGATAATGCCCCTCTCTGGGCGCGGGATTTCATACACTGGTTCGTTCAAGCCTTTTTACGCGGCGACCGCCAGTATCATCTCAGCCGTATTATTGACGGGGGCACATCAAAAGGACTGGAGACCGTTACTCATCTCCTGAACGATCCGCCACGCGATGTTTTCTCGCGTGACGCTCAGCCATCCTCAATCCTCTCCCACCTCAGTAGCGCACTTCAATCGCTTGCGATGGAAGGCGTCTGGATTTTTGTGGACGGCCTGGACACACTCTTTCGTGTCTTTCCTGAACGTCTGGAAAAATTCATCGCCAATTTCTTTTCCACACTCGATCTTTTTGAAGAAGATACCTTTGCGTTCAAAGTCATCATTTCCAGCGAACTGGAAGCCCGATTGCTGAAAACTCGCGGTGTCTTGACGCGGCGCTTCGGTACATATCAACTTCGATGGAGCGAAGAAGAGTTAGTACGTCTGACCGAAAACCGTATCGCTCTTTCAACTCAACAGGATGACCTTTCCCTTACCCACGTATGTAAAGACCCCAAATGGCTGAACTGGCTGAAGAAATATGCGGGACTCGCTCCGCGTGGTTGGCTGGAGTTGACCCGCCCGATTCTGGTCGCCTATCTGGAGAAAGGGGAATCGCTCACCCAAGCCGAGTGGCTGGAAGCCTATCGCCAGTCCCCTCCGCGGCTTCATCTGGACCTTGATACGGGGCGCGTGTTTATCGGATGGGGGGAGGTGACCGTAACGGGGATCGGCTATAAGCTATTGCGTTATCTGTACGAAAATCGCCAGCGACCCTGCACAAAATCCGAACTTTATTACCGCGTTCACCGAGGTCTGAATCAGGAGCCGCGTAGCAAAGAGAACGCGGGCTGGGAGGATGTTCGAGGTTGGGAAGGCGCATTGGATACGGCTGTCTACCGTCTCCGCCAAGCGGTGGAGTGGGATTTGCGTGGTGGCGTTGCGCCACTTTACATCAATAGCGAGCGCGGTAAGGGTCAAATTTTTCTTCAAAATGCAATTTGAGGTTTCAATGAAATTGCTGGCATTGGTGATGTCAATGAAAGAAACTTGTAAGAAGGTTGAAATTGCACTAATTGGATCTTTGCCTACAATGAAAAAAATATTCCCATTCCATCTTGGTTTCAGTATGTGCCCCTTTAATTATAAAGGGGTGTTTTGTTATCCCACTTTTAATGTCAAACTGCTTTACTGGAGCACTCTTCCTGCTGTTTCGGGCAAAGCATTTATTTTCATCTCCTTGGATCATTACTTGTTACTACCGACGGAGGAACAGTCTAGAATTCGAGAATCGGGAGTGAAGAGCAATCGTGTGGCAAGTGTGAGACACAAGAAAGATACTTGTCAGAAGCATGAAAGCGCATATGTTGCTCCACCTCGCAAAATAGTATCAAAGAGGGGAAAGGAGCCACAGTTCTAATGAATAAACTCTGGCTCAATCACTTTGGCTTCCGCTTTGATCCGTTTGGGCATGGTGAGGCCTCTCGTGACCCCAATCTCAATCGTTATTTGATTGGGCACGAGGCCTTTTCTGTTGCCTGGAGCGAGGCGCCGTCCATGATTTACTCCCCTCCTGGCGGCGGTAAGACGGCTTTACGCATCTACACATCCCGCGCCTGCTGGACGGGAGGAGGAGGCTACCAACCGTTTCCCATCCATTACCACTTGCCGCATTACTTCAAAAGCGGGGATTTTTCCACAGTAGAAGATCATCTTGAGCAAATTGTTCATTCGGGAGCTCATGCGCTCTTTTTGGCGTTTGCTTACTATCCATTGATATTCCTCAAGGCTTCTCCTTTTGTGCAGAGGCAATTGGCGCAATTTATTTTTTCCTGGATTCCCAAAGTTAATTTTTATCTCGAAGTACTGCATGAAGGCCGGCCAGACGATGTGGCGGGGCAATTGGATAGTTCCTATAAACTTTATCAGGCTTCCGATCCCGCCATGTTACTGCTCCTTCTAGACATGCTGAC
The DNA here is from genome assembly GCA_964502095.1 of uncultured Anaerolineaceae bacterium. Classification (GTDB taxonomy): domain Bacteria; phylum Chloroflexota; class Anaerolineae; order Anaerolineales; family Villigracilaceae; genus JACPVF01. The sequence goes on along the minus strand of CAZCUF010000001.1, from coordinate 181,076 downwards.
AAAATATAATCAAGATGAACAAGCGCCCGTGAGTCTATCCATTCAAAAAGTATTCGAGCGGATGGTACACTGGATTACAAAAGATTTGGGCTTCCGCACTGTGTACCTGCTTTTGGACGGGGTGGATGGTTTTCCCGAACTCGCCTCCTCGCCTGGATTTGCGGCGGAGTCGCTGACCCAACTCTTCGCCAAGGCGCCCGAATGGAATACGTCACATATTTTCCTCAAAGGTTTTTTGCCGCAGGAAATTCGAATTCATTTGCGGGAGCGGCTTGAAAAGCAGTGGTCGGCCTTCAGCCAGATAGATTTGAAATGGGATTCCGCCATGCTTGCAGAGATGCTCCACCGAAGAGTCTATGCCGCGACAGAGGGGGAATTCGCCTCACTCAGCGCAGTCAGTGCACTCCCCTCGGGTCAGGATCTGGAACTCGAACTGGCGCGCGCTGTCAACCCACTCCCACGCGAAGCGTTGACATTGATCAGGCAAGTCCTGTTTGAGTATGAAACGCGCTGGGGCAGGAATCCAACCGCGGCGAAGCAAATCCAGGTGGAGGATATAGAAAACGCCATTACCTGGTATCGCAATGAACAGGCGCATATTACGGAAAGGCTGGGATCCATTACCCAGGGCTAGGGCGATAGATACCAACGAGGAAACCGTTATGGCACTAACATTTATTCCGTCCTCATCGTATGAACCTCAAAAATTCATCAATCGAGATGAGGAAATAAAGCAAATTTTGACTTTGTTGAAACAAGCACAACCGCGTGTCAGAGCTGTGGTGATTGACGGCGATAGAGGCGCAGGGAAAACCTGGTTATCCCTTCATTTGCATCGCGCAATTTTCAAGCAGGAGATAACAGGCATCACTTCATGGCTGTTTGGTTTGTGGAGTCCTGGAGAAAATTATCATCCTGAAGGGGAGAAGGCGCAAGCCAACGAGTATTTTGCGCGCGAAGGCGTGGTGTTGAAATTGGATGAATTCCTCGAAATTTTTATGAAAAGTGTATCGATTGAATTGCCTCCCAATCAAAATATAACAGATAAGGTGGATTCAATCCGCCGTTACGTACAAAGACATGTTGATGACCGCTTTGTTCTTATTCTTGACGCAGCCTACGAAAGCGATTGGTCTACACTAGAGCAATTAGAAACCCATTTTTTAGGTAATCTTTTGACATTGAGCAATTTTTTCGTCATTGTCACAGGGCGCGGCCGACCGTATCCGTGGAAAGTCCCTTACTTGATAGAAGCAATCCGTTTTGGGCTGGGAAAATTTACCGTAGATCAAATAAAAGACCAATTGAAGAAATTTGGTTTGTCTTCCGCTCTTTCTGTAAATGAAATTTACGAGATTGGCGCAGGTTGGCCGTTATTTACCGAACACATAACCCTCGGAAAAACGAGTCAAGAGGCTATTGAAGCCGCCACGGACATTCTGTTTGCTGTAGTTCCATCTATTGAACGGGCAACCGTTCGGGGTTATTTTGAGGCGCTTTCCCCGCTAGGTGGATTTGGCGAAGCCGAAGCCGCGGTCATGGTTCAAGCTTACAAGCAAAGTACCGAAGATGATGGCCGTGCCATTTGTCGAAAAATGATCGAGACTCGCTTGGCATCTTGGAAGAATGGCCGCTATGAAATGGATCAACCCACCCAAAACATTCTGCGACAGTATTTACCTATCAAGGATAAAGAAGCTTGGATCCGCCTGCAAAAAACCGCTTATTGCCACTTCAAAGCACAGGCGGAAGACCGCTCGATGGAACGCTTCCGTCCCTACTTCGAGAAACTAATGTACACCCACACACAAGCATTGTCAGATGCAGGGATCAAAGACCCAGAGACATGGAAAGATGGATTGCATAAAGCGATGTAACTCTAAATCGCTGTAATAAAATAGTATTTGCAATCCAGAGATATTCAAGCTAAGAATATATAAGGAAGTAATTATGGCAGATACATTCAAGTCGTCATTGCCTTATGATCCAGAAAAATTTGTGGACCGAGAGGAAGAGATACGACAAATTCTCTCCCTCTTGCGACAATCCCAGCCGCGCTTTAAGGCGGTCGTCATTGATGGAGATCGCGGCGTGGGAAAAACTTGGCTATCCTTGCACTTGCATCGGACAGTGCTCAAAACGCAAATTAAGGGAACTACATCTTGGTTGTTTGGTTTACATAGTGTAGATGATCAGTATCGCCCTGAGGGAGTCGAGCCGCAGGATGGAGAACGTTTTGTACATGATGGAAAATCAATAGAACTTAACGAGGTTCTTGAAATTATTATTAATTGTTTATCCTTGAAATTACCACCAAACCCTGATCTTGCTGAAAAAGTAAATTTAATTCGCAGTTATATTCGCAATCATGTGGATGATCGTTTTGCTCTCATCCTTGATTCGGCCTACGAAAGTAATTGGTCCTTGCTTGAACAACTCGAAATACATTTTCTTGGTGAGCTTTTAACTCTAAGTAATTTTTTCATCATTGTGACAGGACGCGGCCGTCCCTATCCGTGGAAAATCCCAGACCTGATTGAACCCATTCACTTTGGGCTGGGAATATTTTCGAATGATCAAATCAAAGAACAATTAAAAAAATTTAGTATTTCATCTGTTCTTTCAGTTGACGATATTTACGAAATTGGCGCGGGTTGGCCGCTCTTTACAGAACGTTTAGCCAATGCACAGAACCGTTTGGAAGCATTGGATGCTGCGGCAGATATTGTATTCGCTGTAGTCCCTGCCTCTGAGCGATCAACCATTCGCAAGTACTTTGAGGCACTTTGCCTGTTGGATGGCTTTGGGGAGTCGGAAGCCGCACTCATGGTTCAAGCATATAATCAAAGTAGCTATGAGGATGGTCGCACTATCTGCAAAAAAATGAATGAGACGCGCCTGGCCTCGTGGAGGACTGGTCGTTACGAAATTAATTCTCCTGTATTAAACATCCTGCGGCAATATTTAACTGCCAAAGATAAAGACGTATGTACGCGTTTACATCTTGCAGCATATCGTCATTTTGCAAATCGGGTATCCGATCGTAGCTATGAGCGCTTCCGCCCCTTCTTCGAAAAACTCATGGATACTCACGCAAAGGCATTATCCGATATGGGTATAAAAAATCTGCAGGCCTATATTGACAGCCAAACCACGGAGGTTTTATCATGACTTCTCGTTTCACTGAACAATATACTGGTCTATATGCCACCCCTGAATTGGTGGGGCGCAAAGATATTCTGGAAAAATTCGAACGCATCTTGCAAGACCCCTCGCCTACGCCCCGCCTCGTTTTTCTCCACGGCGTTGGCGGCATCGGCAAGACGCGTTTGCTGCAAAAGGCTCTTGAAATGGCTCGAGGTGTGGAAAACTGCCGCGTAGCCGATACTGTGCTGGATTTTTATCACATAGGTTTGCATACTACGCTAGGTTTGACACGGTCAATCTACGAGGCACTTCCATCTTCTTCAGGAAACTTCAGTAATTACACTTTTGCTAATAATGCTCTTAATCGTGCCCGTTTGAGCGGTAACGTGGTTGAACTCAATCAATTGCGTGATGACGCGATCAAAGCGTTTGACGAAGACTTAAAACGATTGGGTGCCAGTCAACGCGTGGTTTTGACACTGGATACCGCCGAACGCATCGTCTATGGCTTGGAAAAATGGACAGACGAAATTCCATTTGCCGACTCTTGGAACTGGCTGATTGAGCATTTGCCAACTTGGCAAAACATGGTTGTTTTTGTAGCGGGGCGGAATGAAGCCTTGCCTGCCATTGCAGAACTAAAAAAGAAAAGCAAAAACCTTGTTAAGGGAATTGAAGAAGTCAAATCTTTCAGCCTGGAAGAAAGCCTGGAATACTTTGACGCAGTCGCAAAACTCTTTGATGAGAAAAAAGAATATCATCTGGCGGAACGCTTGAAAAATCTTCCGCCAGAGTTTAAGCAACGCGCTCATTCATATTCGCGTGATGGACGCCCAATTTTGCTTTCGCTGTTTGTGGACTATTTGAGTTTTCCTGGCGAAGGTGAAGTAGAGAAAATGCTGCGGGAGAAAGCAGATAATGGGTGGAATGAGAATGATTATCTGCAATATGAAGAGGCATTGGTTAGGCGATTTCAAGAAACTGAAAAAGGCCAAACACTGATCGCGCTTGGTCGCGTCCCCAAGGGGGCAGACGATGAGTTGCTGGCCGCTTTGTTGAATATCACTCTTGCTGAAGCGCGCAGGCGTTTAGATGAAGTTCGAACCTTATCGGTTGTCAAAATTCGCCCCGAAGACCAACGCACCTATCTCCAAAATGAAATGTATAGCTTGCTCCATCGCCATATTTACGATTCTCCTTACGATAGCGCGACACAAAAAGTGGCTTTTGATGCCATCAGGCAATATTATAAGCAACAGCGCGAACTCGTTTCTGAGCGATTGAACAAACTTTATGCCCCCGTTGAAGAACACGGTAGAGAAAGCCTTGATCTGAGGGAGTTGGGGAAAATGCATATCCAATATCAGACTCTCCTGACTGAAATCATGTACTATTACTTGTGCTATGATCTCGGCCGCGGCTTCCGTTCCTATTATCGGTTCTCACACGAGGCAATAATGGCCCGCGATCTGATGATGGATTTGCAGTTGCAAGCCGAGTTGTTATCATACTTGAGCAAGCCACCCGCGCCTATCCTCGAAACAGATATTTCGGTTAGGATGATTTTAGAAACTCTCAAGACCCGCCCGCCTGCCCGCGCTTGGATGCTGGGCGATTATCAATCTGGAGTGGATGAGGCGCATGTCCTGATTGAAAAACACCAAAACGCCTGGCAAAGAGAATACCCTGCGCTTTTGGCGGCGCTTCATGCCTGGGCCGCCAGTTTGCACATTTTACGAAGTGCCAAGGGAGACTTGGATGAAGGGGAAAAACACATCCAAAAGGTGTTTTCTTTCTTGGACGTCAACGAAGTCCATAAGCCGTTTGCCGAGCAATCCAAGCCCGATACCTTGCTTTGGTACAAGAAGGCCATTGCCGCGCTTGCCTATCGTGTGAGCGGATACCTCAATCGAGTAAAAGGCTTTATTCCCAAATCCGTTGAGCAATATCAACAGGCTGCGGTCTTGCTCCGTGAACTAGACCTTCGCATTGAAATGGCAACGACCCTGAACGACATGGGCTTTGCACAGGCGGAAATGGGGAAATGGGACGATGGTCGTGCCAACGTGCGGCATGCATTAAGTTTAAGACGAGAATTGGGTCATCGTATCCCAGTCGCGCTGAGTTTGAATACCTTGGCTGCCATTGATGTGCGCGAGGGTGAGGCGCAATACGCATCCGCGCGCCAGAATGCCGAACGAGCCCTGTCTATTTTCCGCGCCTTTAGCCATGAACGCGGCATCGCCATGTCGCTGGTCACGCTGGCAGAAGCTACACGTCGCTTATCTGGCACAATGCCGTTATTATCTAATGCCGAGTGTATAGAATATTTGCGCGAGGCGCGCGATTATGCGCGTGAGGCAAGAGATATTTTTGAACAGCAGAAAGAATCTTCGCGGCAGGTTGAGGCGTTGATTGAGTTAGGCACTGCCCTCCGCGACTGGATTCGCCGTCTGAAGGAAAGTCCTCAATTAGGCGACGATCCTGCTCGGCTGACGCATGAGAGCAGGGAAGCGCTTCAGCAAGCGGCGGAATTAGCGGACAAAATTAATCTTATCCATCGTCGCGTGGACGCGTTGGTTAATCTAGCCTGGTTGGAATACTATTTGCTTGAGCCAAACGATGTTGTCTCTGATGATTCCAGAATTATAAAAGCCATACAATCCGCTGATGATAACTTCCCTTCTGAAGACGAAATGCACAAACAGCCCCAGACTTATTACCAAAAGGGAAAATTATTTGTGCTGAAAGGACATCTTGCCTTTCGTAATTTCCAGCAAGAACGACAAAAAATAGCCAGAGGGATGCCAGAAGAAATTCGAGCAACGCTAAAATTCATCACGGAAAATTATGCCCAAGCCTTGGAATTCAATGGAAAATTTGCTTTAGACTACCAGGGAATGCGTCAGGCGAAAAACAGCATCGACGCAAATCTCAGATTGCTAAACGGCGCAGAAATGCGTGTAATATGCAATCGGATTCAAGAAATGTTTCCCCAAGGTTCGGTGATTCAATCCTTCCTCACCAACCGTGCCCTCTGGCAAACCGGGTAAAGTCACCCGACAAGCAATTTCTCGCGCTTTCCTTTTGGTTGGATGTATAATCATTTTGGAGATGATTTGACTTGATAACCCAGAAACCCTTTATCCTTCGTTCCGCGCAAATAACCCTGGAAGAAGATGATTGTGCCTGTTCCTCCAGCGTTGCGCCGCGCGCGGGGTCAGCCTGCGCATCACTCTGGCGAAAAGTGGATGGGGTAACATCGTTGTCCCTCTCTGGCAACAATAATGTATATCTTTCCCCCAACCAAAACGGAGCAGTGTTGCTGAACTCTTCTGCCGAATCGGTCCTTGACGACTTTTCCACTCCCAGACCTTTGGGGGCGAACAGGAATTTGGCACAAGCATTAGCATTGGCAGGACTTCTTGTACCTTCTGATCAGGATTGCGCCTGTGTGACAGAGGATGATTGTGGTAACTCCGCCTCATCCCCCCTCACCTCCTGGCTCCACCTCACGGACCGCTGCAACCTCCGCTGTGACTACTGCTACCTCCCTCACGTCCGCGAAGATATGTCTCCTGAAACGGGACGCGCCGCAATTGACGCCACCTTCCGTTCCGCGCTTGCCAACGGCTTCAAGCAGGTGAAGTTGAAATACGCGGGCGGCGAGCCGTTATTGCGTTTCCCCTTGATTGTGGAATTGCATCAATATGCCCAATCGTTGGCCGATCAACATGGCGTTGCTTTGGAAGGCGTTGTTCTGAGCAACGGAACACTTCTGACCTCTGCAATGGTTGAAACTCTGAAATCTCTGGGCTTGCGGCTGATGATTTCCCTCGATGGACTTGCTCAACATCACGACATGCACCGTCGCTACGCGGGCGGACGCGGCTCCTTTGCGGACGTAGCCGAAGCCGTGGACCTCGCGCTTGCCAACGGTCTGACTCCCAATATCTCCGTCACCGTCAGTAGCCGTACGGCGGACGGACTTCCCGATGTCATGGCATGGATTTTAGAGCGCGACCTTCCATTCAGCCTGAACTTCTATCGCGAGAATGAACTCTCGGCTTCGCACGAAGATATGCGACTGGATGAAGAGAAAATCATCAACGGGATGTTGGCCGCGTTCAAAGTGATCGAAGACAATCTGCCGCGTCGTCCCTTCCTCGGTGGGATCATTGACCGCGCTAACTTGTCTGCTTCACACACACATACTTGCGGAGTGGGACAGAACTATCTGGTCTTTGAGCAGAATGGACAGGTTGCGAAATGCCAGATGCACATCCGCAAGCCGACAACGGATGTCCAAGCGGCGGACCCACTAGCGATTATCCGCGCAGATCAGATTGGGATTCAGAACGTTTCAGTTGAAGAGAAGGATGGTTGCAAGACATGTGAATGGAAACATTGGTGTACAGGTGGCTGTCCACTGGCAACGTATCGTGCCACGGGACGGTATGATGTCAAATCACCAAACTGCAATATCTATAAGGCGCTTTTCCCTGAAGCGCTTCGCCTCGAAGGATTACGTCTTTTGAAATATCAAGACGATTCCGAAGTTGTTGTTAAACTTTAAGGTGCTTTTTGTTGTAAGTGTGGCGAATCTACCATTTGAAATTTGCCATCTACTTGCGGGATGTTCAGAAGATTTTCAAGCCCATTGATTTACTCACTTTAGTCCGTGTATTGGTTGAAAAATAACTGCCATTGTGATATAAGGGCAATTGGCCGTTATTTCTGCGACCAAACATCTACAGGCTCTTACGAATCAAAGATCGTAAGGCTACCTTAAAAACAGCAGCCTGTCGCTTGTATGTTTGCGATCGAAAATTGTAGCTCATAACCCAGATGTCGCAGGTTTCCTAAAGGACGCTACGCAGCGAGTCCTGCCCCCGCTACCTGATTGAAAAGACGCCAAGTGGCGTCTTTTTGATTTGCATCGCGACTGCGTCGCACCTTCACCACACTCACCATTGACGCGCGGCCCGGCTCGCGGTTGCGAAATCGTCAAAACGAATTTACAGAGTGCCGCATAAATAACTAAACCAGAGTTCCACTTTTTACTTGTAATTTCCCGTTAAACGTTTAGTAAATTATGCGATAAGCGGTAGAATGCCATCATGAAATCACTTCCCAACCGTTCCCCGATCCCATTCCTTGCGCTCGCCATCCTGGCCCTGCTCGCCGCGCTCTGGGCGGGGCTCGTGCGCCTCGGCTGGCAACTGCCCGCGCTGACTCCCTCGCTCACGATGGCGCATGGTCCACTGATGATCTCTGGATTTTTGGGGACGTTGATCACGCTCGAACGCGCCGTCGCATTGAAGCAGAAGTGGATGTACCTCCCTCCGCTTCTCGCGGGACTGGGAGGCGCACTCACCTTTCTGATTCGGACTCTGCCCCTCGGGCCGATCCTGCTCACGCTCGCCAGCCTCGGCGGGGTCGCCATTCTGCTCGAGATCACACGCCGCGAGACCGCCCTCCACACCGTGACCATGCTCCTCGGCGCGTTGACGTGGTTCGTGGGCAACCTGCTCTGGCTGTTCGGCTGGCAGATCTTTCAAGTCATCTTTTTCTGGCAGGGATTTTTGGTGCTGACCATTGCAGGCGAACGTCTCGAATTGAGCCGCGTCCTGCGTCCCTCGCGGATTCAGCAGATTGCATTCGGCGCGATCATCGTCATCTACCTGGCGGGAATCGTCATCGCGCTATTCGACATGCAACTCGGCACGCGTTTGAACGGCGCGGCATTGATTCTGATCGCGCTGTGGTCCGTGCGCAATGACATTGCGTGGAGAAATCTGAAGCACAGACTCCCGCTCACGCGCTACATCGCCTGGTGCCTCGCCTTGGGATTCGTGTGGCTCGGCGTCGGCGGCGGATTAAGCCTGGGGTTTGGCGCGCAGGTCGCAGGTCCAAGATACGACGCGCTTCTGCACGCGGTCTTCCTCGGCTTCGTCATTTCCATGATCTTCGGCCACGCGCCAATCATCTTTCCCGCCCTTCTCGGGATCCCGATCCACTTTCAGCCTGTGTTTTACATCCAACTGATCCTGCTTCACGTCTCGCTTGCCTTGCGCGTGATCGCCGATTACGCCAACTGGTATTCCCTGCGCATGTGGGGCGGAATGCTGAATGAGATCGCGGTCTTGCTGTTCATCGGGTTGACGGCGTTCTCCATCCGCAAGAGTTTGACGAAATGATCCTGCCGCCGTCAATCTGATTTATCCGCGATCACCTCGTACACCGTCGTTGTTGATTCGGATGCCAGTATGAATTCGCGTTCTGCGCGGCTGGTCTCCGAGTTGAGTTGCGGGTCGGAAAAAGCCTCAAGCGCAGCGTGCGAATCCCAGAACGACAGCAGAAGAACGGATGCGAATTCTCCCTTCACGTCGAACAGGATGTGCACGCTTTGGTTGCCATTCGCAAACCGATAGGCGGGGATGATGCGTTCGCGCAAGTGGCGGAGATAATCTTCGGAGCGGTTTGCGCGGACGATGCCGCGCCAGAGTCGAGCGATCATGGCTTTATTCCAAGCGACAGTCATCCGCAAGATGACTGTCGCTTCTCCTTTTTACAGATACCGTGCGACTGCCATCGCCAGCATGGCGACTGCGAGCAGGACAAGGTCGAACTGATAGGCCTTCATCAACGACGACTGAAGGCGGTTCATCTCCGTGACCAGGGCTGGACTCGGCGCGCTCTGCGCGGACTCCATCTCCGCCCCGAGTTTTTCGATCCTGGCCTGCGTCTTGCCGAAGTATCCCGCGCCCAGCACGTACGAGCCGAGCGCCGCCACCGCGCCGACGGTGAAGGCGAAGCCCGCGCCCGTCGTCCAGATGAAACTGAGTCCGCCCGCGAAGAAGCGCGCGTACAGCAGTGCTCCCGAAAGGACGGTGACCGTGGTAACGATGCCCATCATCGCGCCGAACTTCGGGCCGAGCGTCTGCAGGAACTTCTGTCCCGCTGACTGCGCCGAACGCGCCGCGGGGATGATCAGAAGCAGGTAGAGCGTCGCGCTCCCCACCCACATGATCCCACTGCCGATGTGCAGGACGCGCAGGATGAGGATGACATAGAGGTTGGATAGAATTGTCATGAGTTTTTCTCCTTTGGTAATTGATTCCGATGTTCGCATTATGACAGTTCCATGCAACCCTTTGGTCGGGATAACCCCCACAAAAAAACCGTACAAATTTTGTGCCGCTTCAACAATCCACTGGAAGAAACTTGGACTACGCTTCCTCCAGTTTCGCCAATAGCGCGGGCAATTGCCCGATGTGTTCGAGCTGATGGAAGCCAGGCTGTCCTGTGGGCGGCTCGGCGGTTTCGTGCTGCCAGGTGATTTCGTAGGGGATGTAGGCCGCGTTTCCGCCCAGTTCGAGGATCGGCAGAATGTCTGAGCGCAGGGAATTGCCCACCATGAAGAATCGGCGCGGCTCGATGGAATGTTCCGCCAACAGGCGCGCATAACTCTCACGCGTCTTGTCACTGACGATTTCGACGCGCTGGAAATATCTCCCCAGGCCAGAGCGCTCGATCTTCTTCTCCTGGTCGAGCAGGTCGCCTTTGGTGATAACCATCAGCTGATGATGCTCGGCAAGTTGTGCAACGGTTTCGCTCACGCCGTTCAACAGTTCGATGTCGGCATTCAGCATGTCTTTGGCAAGCGCGATGATGGCTGTTATGTCGTGTCCCGACACGCGCCCGTCGGTAAGTTCAACAGCACTCTCGATCATCGAAAGCGCGAATCCCTTCACGCCGTAGCCGAAGTGCTGGATATTGCGCGCCTCGACTTCATCGAGATGCGCGCGGATATATTCCTCCCCGCGATAATGTGCGAGCAGTTTGACGAATTCGGATTGCGTCTGGGCGTAGTAACGCTCGCTGTGCCAGAGCGTGTCGTCGGCGTCGAAGGCGATGATATTGAATTTGGACATGGGCGCAATTGTAGCAATTTTCTTGTGTATGAGGTGTGCCTCTTTTATGGGATTAATTCTGCGCCTGCTTCTCCTCCATCCGGGAGAGACGCGCCGCGCCTGAAGCTAAAGTCACAATGACCGCGGCAAGAACGTACAATACGATCTCCACGTTCTGCGTGATCCCGCCAGGGATGGCGAACTGAACAGGCAGAAACATCCCTGTAGTATTTCCTGCAGCGTGAAAGAAAACCACCAGTAAGAGACTGCCGTGCGTGTTGTTGTAGAGCCAGGTATACAAAACCGCCAAAGCCAGATGGGAGATGGTGAACCAAACGAAAGAAAGTTCATCGTTAAAACCTGTTCCCAAAAATTTCGGCAGGTGCCAGACTGCCCAAATCACGCCGACGATTAAACTCGCAACCAGCGCGTTGTATTTCGCCTGCAATCTTGGTAGGACGTATCCGCGCCAGCCCATCTCTTCGCCGTTGGTGAGAACTTCAAACAGCATCCACGGGACGACGAGCATGAGCAGGGGCGCGTCGAGCGGGACAACGTCGCGGATCATCGGGTGGGAAAAATCCGCGGGGACGCCAGTCAGCCAGGCAGTCAGTGGAATGGCGGCAAAGCGCAGGGCGGGCAAAAGCAGAATTGCGACGAGCCACCATTTCCAACCCACGCGCCAGATAAAGAAGCGTTTGAACAACCTCGCCATTTCATCTTTGCCGAGAGTCAGCCATGTCATCAAGAGGGAGACGAAGATGAATCCCCAGCCTAGCGTTAGGACAACAAAGAACGGAACCTTGAACGGCAGGACGCCTGAGCTCGAAAGATCAATCGTCCAGGTGTATAGGAACATCAGAGCGATGCCGATGATGAGTGAATGACGTTTAATGAAGTTTTTCATGAGAATGCCTCCTCAATTTGAGATCGGGGCTTTCATCGCCTCTACCAGCGATAACGCCGTGGCGATTTTCTCAGCGGGGATCTGGTATCGTTCTGCCAGCGACTCCGCCAATGTTTCAGGCTTCAGGAGAATCTCGTGCTTGCCGTCATAGTCGAACATTTCCAGCATGTAGGGCTGGGTGTTGCTGTTGAACAGCCATGCTTTTTCGCCGAGCATTTTGTTGATGACAACGCGATTGAGAAACCAGCCTGATGGAAGGTAGTCCGCTTCGATGGCCGCTTCGAAATCTTCTGCACTGACTGGGACATCGTTCAGCGTGAAGTTGTACGGTCGGGCGTGAGGCATGCGCTCGATCACGTAGCGGTTCTCGCTCTCGGGCCGAATGGAGAAGTTCAGCCAGGGAGTGTAATGACAGACCGTCGAATCGGAGAAGAAGGCCAGGGCGCGCGGGAACGGAGCGGAAACGTCCACCAGGTATTTCTGCTCGTTGAAGAGCATCACGATCGCGGCGTGACATTTCTTTGCTTCGCTCATGTCGTTTAGTGTCATGTACCCTTCAAAACCGAGCGCTTTCAGCAAGGCAAAGAAGGCGTAATTGATCTCGAAACACGTCCCGCCGCCGCCGAAATTCATCGCGTCGTTCCACACTTCGCGCGGAAAGCGCGGACAGCCTGCCGCGGCCGACCTGGCGTCGCGCTTGATGATGCGAGTCACGCTCTCCCACGGAACCTTGTGAATGAAGGCGTCGATCAATGTGTTCAAATAATCGAATGTGGGCGGTTGCCTGCGTACGTTTAAAAACTCCAGGGCTTTATCAACAAACGCAACACCGAGTTTCAAATGGGTCATAGTGTCCTTTCGTCCATGGGGTTATACTTTCGCTCTCGTTTGCAGTCTGGCTTGATAAACATCTCAATTCCGTCATCGCCAGCGCAACTGCATGATGATCACCTCAGCATCGACGTAGTTTTGACCCATCGCGCGCGAGACCGAAATGCGGTGATGACCGTCGCGGACGAAGTAGATGCCGTTGATCTCGATCAACTCCACGGGCGGCAGTTCGCGTCCGCGCAACTTCTGGCGGGCGATGTTCAACCAGCGAGTCAAGGAACGTCCCTGGATCGGGTTGAACTGTGCGTCGAACTCCTCGGATTTGCCCTGCGTGCCTTGAATGGTATCGATAGGCACGGGCTTGACTCCTGCGTAACGGCTGGACTCGACGGGATGTCGTTTCAGCGTCTCGTCCAAGTCGAGCAGGTGGGGACGGCCGCGGGTCAACCGCGCCCAGAGTCGGTACACCAATCCACGCGCGAGCCGCTCACGGAACAGCGCCAGAGGCGTCCCCGTCGAAAATTGATTTTGGGGTAACGAGTCGGTCATCATGGTGTCTCCTTGCAATGCTCGCATTAAAGCGCGCTTCCCCCTCCTTTTGGTCTGAATATCCCGTACAAAAATCCGTACAAATTAGCAGGCGGCAGACGCCTCAAAGCGCCTGCCGCCTGTGCATCGGCCAGACCTACAAATACCTTGCGACTGCCATTGCCAGCATGGCGACCACCAGCAGGACGAAGTCAACCTGATAGGCTTTCATCAACGACGACTGCAAGCGGTTCATCTCCTGGACCTGGGCTGGGTTCGGCGCGCTCTGCGCGGACTCCATCTCGGATCCCAGTTTGGCGATCTTGCCCTGCATTTTCCCGAAGTAAGTCGAACCGAGAATGTACGAACCCAGGGCCGCCACCGCGCCGACGGTAAACCCAAGACCAGCGCCTGTCGTCCAGATGAAACTGATTCCGCCCGCAAAGAAGCGCGCGTACAGCAATGCACCTGACAACACGGTGATGGTCGTGACAATCCCCAGCGTCGCGCCGAGTCGCGGCCCCAGCGTTTGCAGGAACTTCTGCCCAGCGGGTTGAGTCGCACGCGCGGCAGGGACGAGCAACAGCAGGTAGAGCGCCGCGCTCCCCACCCACATGATCCCGCCGCCAATGTGCAGGACACGCAGGACAAGGATGAAGTAAAGGTTATACAGGATGTTCATTTTTTCTCCTTTGGCAATTTTTTCACTGCTCCCGTTGGAGCATTTCCACTATTCGAATTCAAGCGCGTATAGTGTGCGCGGAGCGTCGCCTGGGCGCACGATCTCGCGTTCGAGTTTCATGCCCACTTTTTCCGCCACACGGCGTGAGCCATTATTGGCAGGATCGATCAACGCGATGATTCGCTTCAGACCGAGTCCGTGTTGGGCGTGGTACACGAGCGCCCTGCCGATCTCGGTGGCGTAGCCCCTGCCCCATGCAAACTTCGCAAAGAAGTAGCACAGGTCAAATTCCGCCCTGCCCTCCACTTCCTTGTCTACGAAGCCGCAATGGCCGATCGGCTCGCCGCTTTCCTTTTCGACGGTCACCCACAGGTCATACTTCTCAGCGAACGGATTCCGCGCCGTATCTTCGAACGCCTCTCTCAGCCACTCCCGTTCACGCGGACCTCCGACATGCCGCGTGACTTCGGGGTCGCTCCATAGGTCGATCAGGAATGGCACATCCTCCATCGTTTGCCGTCTCAGAGTCAGACGCTCCGTTTCGAGAATGAAAAGTGATGATAGTTCCATCGGTTGATTGGTTTGTTCATTTTGCATGCGAAAACTCCTTGTGTTCTTGATCGGGATCAATTCGCTTTGTTTCGGTCAACAGTTCTTCCCAGCAGCCGCGTCAGAACCCAGCCCATGGTGAAGTTCTGGGCAAAAATCTCCCAGGCGCTGGCGACGAGCAGGAAAGTCGGAAGCGCGCCGACTTGCAAGGTGAGAGGGACGAGTCCGCCGATGGCGAAGAGCAGGAACCCCGTCCACGCGCCGAGGCGTTTTTTGTTCGCAGGTGCGGTGAGCAAGAACGGAAGCACGGACAGAGCGATCAGCGCGCCGCGCACAACTTCGGCGATGAGAGTCACCTGCACAGGCGGAACGTCCAATCCGCCCGCGTGGCTTGCGTAATACGGCTTGGTGACCAGCATGTAGTTGAGCGAACCGAAGACGAAATAGAAGATCACGTACGCGAGCGCGGCAACTGCAAAGCGCCAGATCCACGAGGGGATGGAACGCATCATAGGCGGGACGGGCGTGGCGGATTCCCTGGAAGCGAAGAGCATCGTGATCACCCAGCCAACCGCGAGGGCGACCAACAGTTGCTGGAAGAGCAGGGCAGGGAGCGCGTCGCCGATCAAGGCAGGGGCGAAGAAATAGCCTTCGACGATGACGGAGGCCATGTTGAAGAGGATCAGGCTTCCCCACACCACGAAGTGACGCGTGCGCGAGGCGGGGATGGAATGCACGACGAAGCCAAGACTCAATCCCGCGATCACACCGCCGACGAAGAACCACATCAATTTTGCAGTGGGATTCTCCGCTTCAGGGCGTGTCAGACCCAGCATGGTCACGATCATGCCGCCGACGACGATCGCGATCACGAACGTCGCGCCGACGAGCAGGCTTTTCAAGAAGGTCTGGAAGACGGTTTTCATTTTTATTCTCCTTTGGCGTAAGGAAAAGTTACTGACTCAAACGGCTCGGCACGAACCACGCGCACAACGCGCCGAAGATTCCCGTGGAGATGGACACTTCCCAAAAGTGGTACAGGCTCACTTCCGCAGGCATGAGCGGATTGGGAAAAGCCAGCCCAGTGGTGGGCAAAAGTCCGAGAACGAGCGCGGAGAGGATGACGAGTTCGACGCGTCCGCCAGTGAAACTTTTGAAGAGCGGAATCAGGCAGACGATCCAGAGAAAGCCGCGGGCGTATTGAAAGAAGGGTAGTTCGGGCATGTTCATCAACGCTGTTGACCACTGATTCAAAAGAGAATTCAATTCGGCGGGACCCCCGTAGAAGACGCGCAGGGTCTGCGACTGCCAGGCGACAAAATAGCCGAACAGCATATAGAGGGCGACGTACACGATTGCCAGCCACGCGCCCGCCTTGAGAAACTGGTCCGCATGGACGGTGAATGTCGCGGCTTCGCGCGGTTTGCGGGAGAATCCGCCGATGAAAAGTGCGACCAGCAAGATGAAGATCCCAGATGTGATCGCGCCGCGCAGCATGAGGCGATAGACTTCGAAATTGCCGTTCAGCAGCGGGAAGGCGGACAGAAAGTAACCCGTTTCGATCTGTGTCTGGAAGGATTGCGTCAGGAACGAAACGAGGAATAACTGTCCCGCCAGCGCGAAGCCTTTCAGCGATGAGCATCGCGCCACCCAAAGCAGGATGACCGTGTTGACCGCGCCGTTGAAAAGCATAGCGGCAGGCAGGGACATCATCCCCACTTCGGGGGTCCTTTCCAAAATGGATTGCGGCATGGGCAGGAGCGCGCCCGCGATCGCCAGGCTGACGATGTATGCCACCGTCGCACCGGCGAATTGTCCAAACAGGGCAAGCGCGGATTTGAACGAGAAGGCGTTCACGGACGGGGTGGATTCGAGCGATAGGGTTTTCATGTGTTTTCCTTTTACATACGTTCGATTTGATTTCTATGCGGCGCGGTGGTCTTGGAAATTCGCCAGCGCCAGCGCGGCGAGTCCCATGCCGAGCATGGAAACGCCCGATTTGACGTCCAGCGTTTTGAGAGTGCTCATCACAATGACGGCAACGCCCATTGCGAGTGCAATGCCTTTCAACGCGATTTTGACGATTTTTTTGTTCATGGTTTTCTCCTTTCTACTTGAATCCACTCCACGGCGATCAGCGGCGCGCCCAGGTCGCGGATGTAACTCAGCAGGCCAAACAAGCCTGCCTGGTCGCGCACGGTTCCAGTGATGGTGGTGACGGCAAGTTGCCCGTCGCCTTCATCTGCAATTTCAACATCGGTCAGCCAGTCGCTCCAATCGGCGGAGAGGCGTCCTTGCAGTTGCAGACGGTAGCGGGCGGGTTCGTGAGGTGAGAGCGGTTTCGTGTTCATACGAACGCAATATAGCCGCTTCATTCAAAAGCGGCTTCGTCAAAAAGTAGGATTTGCAGGTAGGATTGCTAGCGGCGGGGTAGTAGTCCCAGCGACTCGGCGCGCGCGATGGCTTGCGTGCGGCTGGTCACGCCCAATTTATTGAAAATATTCCCCACGTGTGTTTTCACGGTCGTGATCGAGATGACAAGACGGGAGGCGATGTCTTGATTGGAACACCCCTCCGCGACAAGATGCAGGACTTCGCGCTCGCGTTCGCTCAACGCTTCGAACGACCCCGAAGCGGGTTCTGGCCTATCGGCAGAATCCACGCCTGAAGCGAATCCCGCCAAGGCACGCGCGGCGGATGGATTCCCCGTCATCTTCGCCAGCAACGCGCGGACAGTGTCGCCCTCATCCACGAACACCGACAGATATTTTTCTGGCTCGGCGAGTTGCAGGGCTTCGGTGAGGTGAGCCAACGCGTCGGGGGGCTTTCCCTGTGCGGCGAAGACTTTCGAGAGCAGGATGTCTGCTTGAATGACGTAATGATTCCGCCCGCTGTGTTTCGCCGATTCGAGGACCTTCTTCGCCAACGTCAACGCGTCGTCCATGTGGTTGACGGAAATGAATATGCGCGTCACATCGAGCAGCAACGACTCGTTGAAAGATGTCGGCGTAGATGAAGCCGTCAGATCGCGCGACCCGAGCCAGGTCAGGGAGGAAGCGGAGTCACCCGTCCACGCGAGTCGCAGGGCTTGAGTCTGGATCAGCAAGGATTCGTTCTGCGGGCGGAAGTCATCCAACAGGGAGAGCGCGGTTTGGGAATCACCGCGCCGCTTGGAGATCCGCGCGAGACCCGTGATGATGGTGAAGAGCGCGTCCCATTGATTCCAAACGCGGGCCATAGACAATCCGATTTGAAAATGATGTTCCGCTTTTTCGAGTTCCCCCCACCCGTAGAAAATTTCTCCCAACCCTGCGTGGGCCTGTGCCGCGTACGGCGAGATGCCCTGCGACGATTCGGAGAGCGCCTGCGTGTGCGTGCGGTGCGCGGCACGGAGTTGACCTTGCGCGAGTTGCACACTGGCGAGCAGCGCGGCAGAGATTTGCACAAGGTGTTTGTTGTTGTTTTGGCGCGAGAGCGCTATGGCTTCTTCGAGATATTGTGCGGCGAGCCGCACGTCGCCCGCGTGCGCCGCGTCAAAGCCGAGACCATACACGATCACGGGACGAAGCGACCCAACGGTGTTGAACAGGCAAGGCAGATCGTCGGGCAATTGTGCGAGACGCGTTTGCAAGGCGAGCAACCGTTCGCGCGAGCGGACACTGGGGTTTTCGAACACTGCTTGCTGGCGTGTGATGAGGACCTCAAGCAGGGCAGCGCGGCGGGCATCGTCGAGTAAGTCGTCGGTGAGCGCGGCCTCGGCGGGCATGCCGAAGTGCCGTTCAATGTGCGCCAGCAGGAAATCGGCAGGCTGGCGCGTGCCGATCATCGCCCAGACCGCGGCCATGCACAGGCGCGGATTCTTTTCCAGCAGGGACGCGGGCAATGTGCGCGCGTAGTCTGTCAACTGCACGAGTTCGTTGTGATAGAAGAAAAGCCCCGCATGTGTTTGAAGCAGATGCGCCGCGCGCACATCATCGGGGATGTGGCGCGCATAGCGGATCGCCGCGTGGACGTCGCCGTTCGCTTCGCACCACCCGCTGGCGGCGCGGTACAACCCAGAGATTTCCTCCGCTGATGCCGCGTCGCGCAAGCATTGTCGCAACAGTTCGGCAAAGAGATGGTGGTAGCGATACCAGACGCGCGTATTGTCGAGCGGAATGAGGAACAGGTTGGAACGATCCAGTTCGGCAAGTTCGATGGGCGTCTGCCCCAACACTGCTTCGCACAGTGGTGCGGATAGCTTTTCGAGAATTGACGTGCGGAGCAAAAAGTCGCGCACGGGCTCGGACTGGTGATCGAGTACTTCCTCGATCAAATAATCGGCAATATAGCGATCGTCGCCTGTGAACGAATCGAAGAACGCCTGCGGGTCGCTCCCGCGCATGGATAACGCCGCCATCTGCAGACCGACGATCCAGCCCTCGGTGCGGCGTTCGAGCGCAGTGATTTGTTCGGGCGTGAGGGTCAATCCCATCGTGGCGTTGAGGAACGCGGCGGATTCGTTGTTGTCGAAGCGCAAATCGGACGCGCGGATCTCGACCATTTGCCTGCGGGCGCGGCGGCGGGCGAGATTCAGCGGCGGGTCTTCGCGCGTCAGCAACATCAAATGAAAATTTGCAGGCTGGTGGTCGAGCAGAAAATTCAGGCTGTCGTGAATTTCGGGGGATTGAACCAGATGGTAATCGTCAATGACCAGCGTCAGCGAGTCGTCCATCGCCGCAAGTTCGTTGAGGAGCGTGGCGAGAATCGTTTCAAGTTCGGGCGGCTGTGGTGCCGTCAACATCGCTTGCGCGGTCTCACCGAGTCCCGCGCTGCGTCCCTGCAATGCAGTGAGGAAATAACGCCAGAACAGGGCAGGCTGGTCGTCGCTTTCATCGAGGGAGAGCCACGCAGGGCACGGATCAGTGCGCGAGTGAATCCAATCCGCGACGAGAACGCTTTTTCCAAACCCAGGCGGCGCGGAGACGAGAGTCAACGCCCCGCGCGAACCCGCCTCCAGCATGGCGCGCAGGCGCGGGCGCGCGATGAGATCCGTCCGCGCGGGCGGGATGTGGAATTTGGTTGCGATCAGGGGCGGGGAAGTCATGTGAGGCGATTATACAACTTCTCATATTACAGACTGTAAGATAAATCACAGCACTTCAGCGAAAAACCAACTAAAATACTCTTATGCACGAAGACCTGCCCTTCGGTCTCTGGCTCAAGAAACGCCGCAAAGCGCTCGACCTCACGCAGAGCGCGTTGGCGGACCGCGTCGGATGTTCGCTCGCCACCATCGAAAAAATCGAATCGGAGGAGCGCCGCCCCTCGACCCAGATCGCGGAATTGCTCGCGGACGCGCTGGAGATTCCGACCGCCGACCGCGAACTTTTCCTGAAGGTCGCACGCCGCATCAAATCGGACGTTGGACTGGCCTCCGTTTTCCCGATCCCTTTTCCTCATCCCAAAACGACTCTGCCCATCCCGCCCACGCCGATCATCGGGCGTGATGACGAACTCGGTGGGATCAGCCATCTGCTGGCAAACGCCGATTGCCGCCTCATCAGCCTCATCGGTCCAGGCGGGATCGGCAAGACGCGGCTCGGCATCGAATTTGCCACCCGCCAGCGCGGACTCTTCCCCGACGGCGTGCATTTCGTCCCGTTGGCGTCGGTCAATTCGGCGGGATCCATCGTCCCCGCCATCGCGGACGCGTTCGCGTTTTCCTTCTCGGGTCCATCCGACCCGAAGGAGCAGTTGTTCGATCATCTCTCGCACACGATTCACAACTCCGCCCTGCTCGTGCTGGACAACCTCGAACACCTGCTGGCGCAATCCCCCGCGGCCGCGGACCTGGTGGCGGAGATTCTCCAGCGCATCCCCACCGTGCGGATTCTCTGCACCTCGCGCGAGCGCCTCAATTTGCAGGGCGAGTGGACGTTCGACCTGCGCGGCTTGATCATCCCCCCGCCCGACGCGGCGGATGACATCGAGCAATTCAGCGCGGCGGCCATGTTCGTGCAGGCGGCGCGGCGCACAAGCGCGCGGTTCCAACTCAGCGAAGCAGACAGGCCGCACCTATTCCGCATCTGCCGCCTGCTGGAGGGGATTCCGCTCGCGCTCGAACTGGCCGCGGCCTGGGTGGGCGTTCTCTCTTGTGAGGAGATCGCGCGCGAGATCGAATCGAACATTGATTTCCTGACGACGTCCATGCGCAACGTGCCCGAGCGTCACCATTCACTGCGCGCCACCTTCGACCACTCGTGGCGCCTGCTCACCGACGAAGAGCGCGACATCCTCAGCCGACTCTCCATCTTCCACAGCGGCTTCGACCGCAACGCGGCGGCGGATGTTTCAGGGGCGACCCTGCCCGTTTTGTCGTCGCTCGTCTCCAAGTCCCTGATGAGGCGCACCGAGGCGGGACGTTACGACCTGCACGAAGTGATTCGTCAATACGCTTCGGAACACCTCGAAGCCGATCCAGCGCGTTGCGATGAGACCTGCGCCCGTCACTGCGAATACTATATGAAGTTTGCGGCGGAGCATGAAACGAAATTGAAGAGCGCGGCACAGCAGGAATCCATGCGCGAACTGACCGTCGAATTGGACAACCTGCGCGCCGCGTGGATGTGGGGCGTCGAACACGATAAATTCGAATCCGTTGGAAAGGCTGTCCGTTCGTTCGGCTGGTATTACGAAGTCGCGAGCCTGATCCACGAAGGCATCGAACAGATGGAGTTGCTGGTGCGGGCGCTGCGCGATAAGCCGCGCAAAAAACAAACGGACAGGATTTTGGGCGCGGGTCTTGTGCAACTGGGATTGCTCTGTTTCCGGTCGGGCGATTTTGCCCGCGCCACCGAGCTGTACGACCAGGCCATCGCCATCCTTCGCACCGTCAATGAACACGCGCTTCTCGCCGATGCATTGATCTTTAGCGGCTCCATCCGACACTTGAGCGGCGCATATCTTCAATCGAAAAAGTTGATCGAAGAAGGTCTGGTCTACGCGCGCGAGACGAACAATCCGTGGTTTGCCGCGTACGGCATTTACAACATCGGCCACGTCGAAAGTCTGCTCGGCGATTATGAAAACGGTTACGAGCAAATGCTGGAGGGCCTTGCACTCTGGCGCGAACTCGGCGACCCGCATTCCATTTCACTGGGTTTGAACTTTCTCGTTGAAACGCAGATCGCGCTGGGACGCGCAGATGAGGCCATCCCCGCCATGCACGAAAGCATCGCGTTGTGCGAGCGCACGCAAAATCGCTGGGGCATGGGGACGGCCTACCGCTATCTTGGTCTCGCAACCCTCGCGGCGGGCCGATGCGACGAAGCGAAACGCCACCTCGAAAAGAGTCTCGAGATCTTTGGTGAATATTTCAAAGGCTGGGACATCGCCCAAACTCTCAACTATCTTGGCGAGACTTATCGCCTCCTCGGCGACAACATCCAGGCCAAAACGATTCTGCTGGACTCCCTGCGCCTCGCGCGTGACATCCACTCCGCGCCGCTGATGCTCGAAGCCCTCGCGGGACTCGCCTCCCTCGAACTGTGCATCGATCCTGGACCTGTAACCGGGTGGCTGACCCTGATCCTTTCTCACCCCGCGGCAACCCATACGACGAAAGTCCGCGCGGGTCAACTATTGATTGATCTGGGTTCCAATCCTGAAATGAAAAAGACGCGAGCAAATCAGGAGATGGAAGCGATCTCCTCACTGGGTGCAGTGGTAGATGCGATCATTTCTGGATAATTTCTGCGGTGGGCGCGTGTAGGAATGTGGAAACCAAGCGGTGCGCCAGTCCATAGGTGGTGATCAGCCAGGCGATCAGGGCGAGATAGATAAAGTATTGCGGGATGAGCAGGAGGAAATCCAACTTCATCACCTCCGCCAGGCGGAAGGTGGCGACCGTATACATGCCCATCGGGAAGACCAGTCCCCAATAAACGGGGTGATAGGTGAGCGGGTAGCGTTTGTAAATGTGACGCCACGCGCCGAGCAGGAAGAGCAGCGGAATCCACCAGGTGCCTGCCGCCCAGAAGAACAGCGTGAAGCCTTTGATGAAGGGCGTCAGGTCGGTGAGGAAGGGGGCGGTGCCTTTGAGTAGGAGATTGTCGCCCGCCAGGGTGGTGATGGCAACCGCGCCCATGTTGATCCAGTAGGGCGGCGCCATTTCGTCTGCGCCGATCTTGAAGAACATGAAGCGGTAGAGGATGAGCGAAATGAGCACGATATAGAGCATACAGCCGAGCAGGTAAAAGCCCAGCATGGCAAAGGTGAACATTTCTTCGTAAGGCGCGAAACGGGAGACGATCAACATGCCCAGCACGACGATGGATTGCGTGGACACGACGAACAACATCCACGCGCCGTTGATGCCCGATTCCAGCGGTGGCTTTTCCTCCTTGACGGTCAGCACCGTGAAGAGAGCGTAGATGAGGAAGAGCCAGAGCACCAATCCCAAAACCCAGAGGGCGAGGGCGATGGTTATGTTCGCCGTCAAGATGACGAACTGACTGCCCAGCACGTTGGTGCCCGCGACGAGGGTCAGGAAGCCCGCCCCGAGGCGATGGTTGGCCAGGTCGGCGAGGAGCCGCTTGGGGTGGCGGATGAGGCGGGCGAGGGTCATCAGCCAGAGAACGAGGTAGAAAAACAGGTTGAGGTAGAACAGCGGGAAGGCGAGGAAATCCATCGTCACGAGATGACAGGCGATGGAGACAATGCCCGTCGCCATGACGAGGGCAAAGTAGGCGGGGAACAGGTCGCGCACGCCGTTCTGGATCAGGCTGGTGATTCGATTCCACATGGAGGCACCTACACGACTTTGCGCCGCGTCCAGATCACCACTTGGAAACGCCGCCAGAGATATTCGACGGGGAAACTGACCATGTGCACCAACCGCCCAAACGGGAAGATGGCGATCAGCAGGGTGGCATTCAAGAAGTGCAGTTTGGGGATCAGCGGCAGCGACGCGACGTACTGTGGCGTAGGCTGGAAGGTGGCCAGTGAAACCACCCACGGCGTGACTGTGTGGATGAACCACGTCGCGCCCCAACGATAGCCGAAGGCGATCCACATGCCGAGGAAGACTTGGAAGAACAACAGAACGAGGATGACCCAGTCCACGGGCGTGGTGACCATCCGTACTTTGGAGGAGGCCACCCGCCGATAGAACAGCGCGCCCGCGCCGATCAGAGCCATGATGCCGAACACTTTGCCCGCCAATTCCGCCAGGTAGAGCGTTTCAGGTGTGCTGTGCATGAGCGCCATCAGTTTTGGCACGGAGAAGCCCATCACATGGATGACCAGGGTTGGGATGATGCCGTAGTGCCAGAGGGTGGAGCCCCAGAATTGAATGTCGTTCTCCAGAAATTGCGAAGACAGGCTGGTGAACGAAAACTGGTTTGTGAAGTAGCGGTACAACGTGCCCCCAACCGCGAGGGCAACTGCCACGTAGGGGAACACGACGAAGAGGAGAATATCAAGCATGGTCGAATTCCTTTTCAAGAGTGGGAACAAGGATCGTGCGGAGCGCCGTCAGCAGGCCGAAGTAGGGATTTGTGGATTGCTTGTCGAACGTCTGGAGCATTTTCTCCAGGGCGGGAACAAGGCCTTCATTCAGCAACGCCTGGCAGAACTCGCCCTGCCGATTGGCTGAATCCAAACCGAGGAAGCGCAGAATCACGGATAGGTGGTCGGGCAGTTCTCGTTCAGCGAAATAGCCAAAGGCGTGATAGCCTTCATTGAGTTGCGCCATGAACGCGCCGCGCTTGTAACTCTCGCCAAACAGTTGATAGCCGACGTAGGGAT
This sequence comes from uncultured Anaerolineaceae bacterium, assembly GCA_964502095.1. Classification (GTDB taxonomy): domain Bacteria; phylum Chloroflexota; class Anaerolineae; order Anaerolineales; family Villigracilaceae; genus JACPVF01. The sequence goes on along the minus strand of CAZCUF010000001.1, from coordinate 156,727 downwards.
AGCAGACAGGCTGCATGTCAAAAACGACGGTGTACAACTCTTCCATTTTTTCCAGCGTGTGCTGTTGCAGTCCGCGCTGAAAACTTTCCAACGCTGGAGCGGCTTCGGGATGCGACTCGCGCAGTTGGGCGAGACATGTCTCACCCTGCTGCCAGATGTCCGAGGTGGGATACGCCAGCAGGTCCGCGAAGGAATCGTACAGAAGACACAGGGAATCTTTTTGCATGGCTTACAGCCCTCGATGCGGACTCTGACGCCTGCCGAAGCCCGTCTCCGCTTTGCGCTGTTGCGGGTCGTGGACTTCTTCGATGTCGCCTTCGCGTCCCGTCGGCGGGATCACGAAGCGTTCCTGATAGTTGGGCAGGGACGTCAGGCGATAGATGGCTTCGGCTTCTTCGGCGCTCATGCCCGCTTTGGCGAGGGCGGCGGTCGCTTCGTCAGCGGTCACATCGCCGACCTCTTGCGCGCGGCGGTAGATGCGGACAGCGATCATCTTTTGATAAGCCTTGACCACCAGTTCATCGTTACCAGCCGCCAACATCCGCGACATGTAGCGGACAGGTACACGCGCATTTTCCAGCGAAGTGAACAGGTCGCTTTCCACGCGCTGGGTTCCGCTATCCTGTCCCACCGAAAGGACGGGCAGCAGTGGCGGGACGTAGAACAGCATGGGCAGGGTGCGATATTCGGGATGCAGGGGCAGCGCCAGTTCCCATTCCTTCACGTAGCGGTAAACGGGCGAACGCTGCGCGGCAGTGATGACTCCGTCGGGGATGCCGCTCTCTTTGGCCGCGGCGATCACCTGCGGGTCGAAGGGATCGAGGATCATCTCGCGCTGGCGCTGCACCAGTTGGGCGTCCGAAACTTTGACGGCCGCTTCAATCTGGTCGGCATCGTAGAGCAGCGCGCCCAGATAGCGGATGCGTCCCACGCAGGAGTGGAAGCAGGCGGGGGCTTGTCCCGTTTCGAGACGCGGGTAGCAGAGAATGCACTTTTCGGATTTGCCCGTCGCCCAGTTGTAGTAGGTCTTCTTGTACGGGCAGGCCGAGACGCACATGCGCCAGCCGCGGCACTTATCCTGGTTGATGAGCACGATGCCGTCCTCGGCGCGTTTGTAGATGGCGCCCGAGGGGCAGGCCGCCACGCAGCCCGCGTTCAGACAGTGGTTGCAGATACGCGGCATGTAAAAGTAGAAGAGTTGCTCGATGGAGAAAAGGCGGCGTTTGTCTTCGTCGCTCATGTTCTCCAAGAGGTGATCGTTGGCGGCGTAGATGTTGGAGCCGCCCAAATCGTCATCCCAGTTGGGACCCGATTCGATCTCGATGGGTTTGCCGTCCACGCGCGAAATGGGACGCGCCGTGGGCTGGTCATCTCCAAGTGGGGAGTTGAAGAGGTCGCTGTAGTTGTACGTCCACGGCTCGTAGTAATCATCCATCGTGGGCAGGGCTGGATTCGAGAACAGGTTGCCCAGCGCCTCCACGCGGTTCTGGAGTTTGAGTTGCGGCTTGCCGTTCTTGAGTTCCCAGCCGCCTTTGTATTTTTCCTGATCTTCCCACTGGGTAGGGAAGCCGACGCCTGGCTTGGTCTCGACGTTGTTCCACCACATGTACTCGGCGCCCTGACGATCCGTCCAGATGTTTTTGCAAGCGATACTGCACGTGTGACAGCCGATGCACTTGTCGAGGTGAAATACCATTGAAACTTGCGAGCGGATTTTCATAGTTGAATTCCTTTTTCACCACAAAGGACACGAAGTGTCACGAAGTAAAATCCAAAGGTTTTTCTTTGTGTACCTTTGTGGTGAAGAGTTTTTTAGAACTGCGGTTTGCCAGGCAACTTGCGCACCAGCACGAACGTGTCGCGGTTGACACCTGTCGGACCCCAGTAATTGAAGCCGTAGGTGAACTGTCCGTAACCGCCCACCATCAACGAGGGCTTGAGGTGGATGCGCGTCGGGCTGTTGTGTCCGCCCGCACGCTTGTTGCCGCGGATCGGTGACTTGGGCACGCTGACCGTCCGTTCGGGGGCGTGATAGATGATGCACAGCCCAGGCGGGATGCGTGCGCTGACGATGGCACGCGTGACCGTCGTGCCGTGATCGTTGTAGGCTTCCACCCAGTCGTTGTCCACGATGCCCAATTCCTTCGCGTCCTGCTCGCTGATCCAGAGCGGTTCGAGGCCGCGCGAGAGAGTTAACATGCGGTCGTTGTCGAAGTAGTTCGAGTGGATGTGCCACTTGGCATGCGGCGTGAGATAGTTCAATTGGATTGTCCTGCCTTCGCTGGGACTCTTCTCCAAATCGCCGAAGGCCAGCGGGTCAGGGCGTGGCTTGTAAGTCGGTAAATGTTCGCCATACGCTAGATAGCCTTCGTGATCGAGATAGAAATGCTGGCGTCCCGTCAGCGTGCGCCAGGGGACGAGACGCTCGACATTCAGGCAGTAGGCTGAATACGCCCGCCCGTCGTTGACGAGACCCGTCCAGATGGGACTGTTGAGCAGGCGGCGCGGCTGTTGGGTCAGGTCGTTGAAGGTCACGCGTGAACCGCGCGTCGGTTCCGCGAGATCGGTCAGTTTGAGTCCCATGCGCTCTTCTTCGGCTTGGAAGGCACGGTAGGCCACTTCGCCATTCGTCTCGGGGGCTAGATGCAGGATGACATTGGCGGCGTCGCGGGCGACCTCCAGCGAGGGGTAAGTCTGCCCGTTCCATTCGACGCTCGGCTTGCTATCCAGCAGTTGCTGGTACAGGTCAGCCACATCCCAGTGAATGCCATGAATGGCGAGTCCTTCCTTCTGCACTTTCGGACCGAACGAGATGTAGCGCTTGGCAAGGTTGACGTAATCGCGTTCGGTGATGACAAAGTTTGGCATGGTCACGCCAGGGATTGGGTCACATTCGCCGCGCGCCCAATCGCGGATGTGCGCCTGCGCCATCTCGGCAGGCGTGTCGTGTTGGAGCGGCATGGCGACCAAGTCACGCACGGGTTCAGGCAAATGGGTCTGCGCGAGGTCGCTGATTTTGCCCGCCAAAATTTTGAAAATATCCCAGTCGGACTTCGACTCCCATGAAGGCGGCACTGCGGCGGTGAACGGATGGATGAACGAGTGCATGTCGGTGGTGTTCAGGTCGTCCTTCTCATACCAACTTGCGGTCGGCAGAACGATGTCCGAATACAGCGCGGACGTGTCCATGCGGAAGTTGATGTCCACCACCAGGTCAAACTTGCCTTCGGGCGCGTCGGCGCGGTAATTCACTTCGTGGAAGGCGCTCGAATCGACCTGCTCGGAAATCACCTGATGGTGCGTGCCGAGATAGTGCTTGAAGAAATATTCCTGACCCTTGGCGCTGGCGTTGAGCGCGTTACTGCGCCAGATGAACCACAGGCGCGGCCAGTTTTCGGGCGCGTCGGGATCCTGTACGGCGAACTTGAGTTCGCCCGACTTGAGTTGATCCACGATCCATTGCTTGATCTCCGCGTCGGACTTCGCCCCAGCCTGCTCTGCCCGTTTGACAATTTCCAACGAACTGACGTTGAACTGCGGATACGACGGCAGCCATCCCATGCGCACCGCGCGGATGTTCGCGTCGATGGTGTGCTCCTGGGTCATGTCACGGTGCTGTTCACCCTCGAGTCGAGGGACAGGCTGAAGCTCCGTGTAGGTGCGTTCGTAACGCCACTGGTCGCTGTTGATGTAATGGAAGGATGGCGTGTTCATCTGGCGCGGCGGCTTCGCCCAATCCAACGCAAATGCCAGTGCTGCCCACGGTGCTTGCGGAGCAAGTTTTTCCTGTCCCACGTAATGGTTCAACCCGCCGCCGTTGCGTCCCACACAGCCCGTCATCATCAGCGTACTGATGCAGGCGCGATAGATCAAATTGTTGTGATACCAGTGATTGACGCCCGCGCCGATGATGACCATGCACTTGCCTTCGGTCTTCACAGCGGTCGTCGCCCACTCGCGCGCGAATTGGATCACGTTCTGGCGGTCGATGCCCGTGTAACGTTCCTGCCAGGCGGGAGTATATGAAAGATTCTCGTCATCATAATTCGCGGCGTAATCGCCTTCAAGTCCGCGCCCCACACCGAATTGCGCCATCAGCAGATCGTAAATGGTCGCTACCTTGACTTTGCCATCACTGGTTTCGATGGTGCGCACGGGAACATTGCGCTGGAAGGATTTCCCTTCGCCGAACTCAGCAAACGAAACGGAGGCTTGCTCATCGGTCGCGCCGAGGAACGTAAGTTGCGGCTGGATCTCGCTTCCATCCAGACCATCTTTCGGCTCCAGATTCCACTGGCCTGTTTTCTTCTGCCAGCGGAATCCGATACTGCCTTGCGGCATACGCGGCTGGTCGCTGAGTTCATCCCACACTAAAAATTTCCACTCGCCGTTTTCCACATCACGGTTGCGAGCGGTCTGCGCGGCGCGCAACATGCGACCAGGCACAACCTTTCCATCCACTTCGTCAAGCACGACGAGGAATGGAGCGTCGGTGTAGCGGCGCATGTAATCGAGGAAGTAGGGCGTTGGATTTTGGTAATGGAATTCGTTCATAATGACGTGATTGACCGCCATCCAGAACGCGCCATCCTGTCCCGCGTGGACGGGCACCCACCAGTCCGCGTACTTGGCAACCTGATTGAAGTCGGGCGCGAACACCACCAACTTCGTCCCGTTGTGACGCGCCTCGGCGGCGAAGTGGACGTCGGGCGTGCGAGTCATGCTCATGTTCGATCCGACCGAGGCGATGAACTTGGCGTTGTACCAGTCGGCGCTTTCGGCCACGTCGGTCTGTTCGCCCCAGACTTCGGGACTGGCGGGCGGCAGGTCGCTGTACCAGTCATAGAAACTCATGCTTACGCCGCCCAGCAATTGCATCAGGCGACTCCCGCCTGCGTAACTCAGCATGGACATGGCGGGGATGGGCGAGAAACCGATAATGCGGTCGGGTCCGTATTTTTTGATGGTGTAAATCGTGGAGGCGGCGATGATCTCCAACGTCTCATCCCAGGTGGTGCGACGGAACCCGCCCTTTCCTCGTGCTTGATGGAAGGATTTGCGCGCCGTTGGATTTTCAACCACGCTTGCCCAAGCCTCAACGGGGTCTTTATGTTCCGCTTTGGCTTTGCGCCACAAGTCCATCAGCACGCCGCGCATGTACGGATATTTGACGCGCACGGGGCTGTACTGATACCACGAGAAGGAGATACCGCGCTGGCAGCCGCGCGGTTCATACGGCGGCAGTCCTGGCTCCAGACTCGGATAGTCCAGCGCCTGCAACTCCCAGGTGACGATCCCATCTTTGACGTAGATCATCCACGAGCAACTGCCCGTGCAGTTGACGCCGTGCGTACTGCGTACCACGCGGTCATGCTGCCAGCGGTTGCGGTAGAACTCCTCCCACTGGCGCGCTTGCGGATTGGCGATCTCTTCGATCCAACTCATGGCAACTCCTTCTGTGCTTTATTGACCAATGCTCTGCGGACACTACGCAAGCGTCCGCGGTATATAAATCCAAGCGCTCCCACCGCCGCCACGAACCCCGCCAGGCTGATGGCGAAGACCCAAATCTCCTTGTTGGATTCGGGCTGTCCAACCGAGGCGTTGATGAACGCGATCAGATCGGCCTGCTCGCTTTCGGTCAGGGGATGTGCGGTAAAGATGGGCTGCATAACAGGGGAGAGGGCGGACCCGCTATTAGTCAGGATGGATGCGATCTCGTCCTGACTGAGGCGCGTGGAGACGTCGGTCAGATCGGGTCCCATCGCCCCGCCGCCGAGCAATCCGTTGTTCCCCACGCTGTGACATCCCATGCAGGGCGGTCCGTCATTTTGGAAGTGGGCATATCCCATAAATAATTTCCGCCCGTTTTCGACATTTCCCGCGGCAATTGCCGTCGCAGAGACTGGTTGGGCGGGTCTGTTCGTTGCCCTGGTACCGCATCCGAACAGGAAAAATGCAAGAAACACGATGGATACTCGTTGGATTCGTTGTATCCAGCTGACATTTGAATTGATCATGAGGTTGACCGACTCCTAGACAAGATTGCAATTCTCCAAGGTGAAATTGGGCAATCACCGAAATCCAGAAAAAACTGGGGTATAAACCGAATGATATGTACAAACTTGTATAAACGATATGACTTTTGTCACGTATTTGATGTAATTTTCTTTTTACAAGGCTGTAATTTTGTTTTGGGAATGCTTCTTTACGCTTGCGCATAGAAACGAGTAAACTAATCGCATGAACCGCTTTTCAATTTCATCGGACGCTCTCCTAAAGCGCTTACGCTCCTTCGATTTCCTGCGCGGAATCGAGGAAGCGGCTCTCACGCGCCTGGCAAACGCCTCCTCGTGGAAAATCTATCCACCCAACGCGGTGATCTTTTGGGAGGGCGAAGTCGAATCGAATTTGTTCTATCTGCAATATGGCTCGCTGAAAGTGTTGAGATCCTCAACGGATGGCCGCGAACAAGTATTGAAGTTCATCGAAGCAGGCGAGATTTTCAACGAAGTGGGCGTGCTGGCAAAGCGATCCAATCCTGCCACGGCAATTGCATTGGAAGAGTCGGGCATCTGGCTGATTCCGCGTCACGCGCTTGAAGAGATCGTATTGGCTCATCCGCAGACAGCCATGCGGATCATCGAAAACATGGCCGACAAGATCATCGAACTGGTCACGCTTGCGGCGGACTTGTCGCTGAAGACTGTCGAAGCACGCTTCGCTAAATTGCTGTTGGAACAGGCCGAAGGGGATGTGATCGAACGCCGCCGCTGGACGAATCAGATCGAACTCGCCGCCCGTCTAGGAACCGTTCCCGATGTGTTGAGCCGCGTCATCCGTGAGTTGACAAAGGCAGGATTGATCGAGATGGATAAACAACGCATCCACATTTTGGATCGCGCGGGACTATCGGCGCGGGTGCAGCCGGAAGAAAAATCTTAACCACGAAGGACTCACAGGCATGAAGGCAAAGGGCAAAAAGGGTTTCTTTGGTGTTTTAAAAAGCATTTGATTTTCCCGACAAAAGTCGGGGTGCGAAACGGGGGGAAGCAGTACAGTGGGCATATCCCAAAGGAGACGATATGCCAAACAACTATTTCACTGACACAAAATCCAAGGCGGTTTTTGCCGCTGATGGACCCAAACCGCGGTTCCTATTCGAAACACCGAATTTCAAGACACTCGTGGTCGGGCTGAACGCAGGGCAACAGATCCCCGTCCATCCTGGCGAGGCGGCGATGTATCACTTCCTCGAAGGCGAAGGTCTGATGACCGTTGACGATGAAACCTTCGACATCAAACCAGGCGTCACCGTCATCACGCCCAGTGGCGCGAAGCGCGGCATGAACGCCAAAACGCGCGTGGTCTTTTTAGGGTCCAAGGGGGAACGATAATGTCCATCCCCTACCTCATTACCACCCTGCTCTATACCTTTGTCGCCATCCTCGTCGCGGCAGACGCCTCCTTCGTCAGTTGGAATCTGCTTGCGGCGTTTCCCGCACTGCGCTGGGTGCGCGTCCACTTCATCACGCTGGGTATCTTCTCTCAGGTCCTCTTCGGACTTTTGCCTGGATTGGTCGCGTCGCTCGCGAAGAAACCAAAACCTGCCATGCGCTGGGACATCTGGCTGACTCTCAACATGGGCTTTGTTGCGCTCATCGCTGGATTCTCTGGCGTCAACCCTGCCATGATCTTCGCGGGCGGCACGCTGATCTTCATCGCCGCGACGCTGCTCTTCCTCCAACTCTGGAACGCGCGCGGCGGCGAAGCGCCCGCCTCGCTCAAGTTTTACATCACGGGCTTGTTCTATCTGCTGGTCGGCATCATCATCGGCACAGGCTTGTGGCTCAACTGGAGCACCGCGCTCTACATCAAAGTCCCGCTTGAAGCGCACATCCATGCCAACTCGTGGGGCTTCATGTCACTGACCTTCGCGGGCCTGCTCGTGGACTTCATCCCAATGATCACGGGGCGTCCGCTCGGCTCGCCGAAAAACATCACCACCATTTTTTGGAGCATGACCTTCGGCGCATTCTTCCTCGTGCTCGGACCGTGGCTCGGCGGCAACCTACCCGTCACTGTCGCGGGGTTGATCCTGCACATTGGCTCGACGGTCTGGCTCGTCATCCTGATGGGACGCGCCCTCAGATCCAGCGGTCATCTCTCGACGGCGGGCGGCTGGCACTTGCTCGCCTCGTATGTCTGGATTTTGCTGCCTGTCTTTGTCGCCCCTCTGATTTTGACTGGCGTCATCGCGGGCGGACCCGTCGAAGCGACTGCGCCTCAACCCTTGATTTATGGCTGGGTACTGCAATTTGGCATTTCCCTCATCCCGTACATCGCGCGGCGCTATTTCCTCAAGGATGAGCGTCCGCAACTGGGCGGATGTTGGGGCAGTCTCTCTGCCGTCACGCTCGGAAGCGTTTCGATCTGGGTCAGCATCTTCATCCCCGCGCCTGCGAAAGGCATCCTGTACGGAATCGGTTTCGCATTCTACGCGCTGGCGCTCGTCCATCCCATGAAAGAGATGTTCGAGATCGTCCGCGACGGGTTGAAGAAATTCGATCTGGCATAACGAAGCGGAGAACTATGAAAAAGATTTTGTACCTTCTTTTGGCGGTTTTTGTCCTGACTTTGGCGGCTTGCGGAACACCCGCCGCTCCCGCCAATCCCAGCACGACTGCCACGCTCGAACCTGTGCCAGCCGAATATGCAGGTAAGACCAATCCCCTCGGCGCGGACGCCGCGACGGCGGGCGCGACCATCTTCAACACCAACTGTTCGACCTGTCACGGGCCACAGGGTCACGGCGACGGTCCCGCAGGAGCCGCGCTCGATCCCGCTCCGAAGAATTTGGTCGAACTGAGCAAGATCGCTTCAGACGATTATTTCTTCTGGCGTATTTCCACGGGCAGAAGCGGGACCTCAATGGTCGCATGGAAAGGCATCTTGACGGATGAACAAATCTGGCAAGTCATCGCCTACATTCACACGTTGAAATAAGGAGACCAAAATGAACTTCATCAAATTTATGACCAGCGTCGCAGGTCGTGCCGCCCGCGTCGTGCTGGGACTCGTGATCATGAGCGTCGGTCTGTTCGTCGTGCATGGCACGCTCGGAACGATCCTGGCGATCGTGGCGCTTGTCCCCATCTCAGGCGGCGTGTTCGACTTCTGCCTGGCTGGGCTGGCGATGGGCTATCCGCTCAGTGGCGTGGAAGCGCGCAAGAAACTGGCTGGTAAGTGAGATCGTGTACCGCAAGATTTATCTTGCCCCTCGCACCATGAATCTTGCGGTACAAAACGTAAAATGGAAATCACCAAAGACACCCGTGTCTCTGCCATCCTCGAAGAATACGGCGACATTGCCGACGTGATGGAAATCTTCGGCGTCAAGCGCGTGGGACGTTACTCCCTGCGAATGTTGGCGGCAAAGGCAGTGACCGTCGAATGGGCGGCGCGCATCCATCGCGTTCCGCTCGATGAATTCCTGCAAATTCTCAAACAGGCGATTGCAAAGAAAGGCGAATCATGAACACCCTCCTCTCAAAACTTCCCTCGATCCTCGCCTTCCTCGTCGGCGGGACATCCATCCTCGCGGGTGGAATGGTTCTGCGCGGCTGGAAGCCTGGCTGGAACGTCATCGCCTGGCTCCCCGTGTACAACTTCACCGTCGGCTTGCTGACCCTCATCCCCGCCTACCTGCTCTGGGTCAACCATCCTTATGCGCTGAGAACATCCATTGTGGTCTTCATCCTGCACGCGCTCGTGCTGGTTCTACTCTTCACCATCCTTCGCAACACCGCCGCCTTCCAAAGCGTCGGCGCGATGACCTTTCGCATCGCCACGTGGATTGTCATTTTCGCGCTGCTGTGGTTTCGACGTGTATAGAATAATCGGCGTTCTCTCCATCTTCACCTCGCGCATTGTGTATGGCTTCCTCGCACCCGCGATATGGAAAATAAACAACTTTGCATTTACAGAAAAAGACTTCCACAATCTTTAATTATAAGGAATCCTTCATTTTATTAGATATCCAGGTTGGATTTCTCAACAATTGCAGAAGAATACTCTTTGTGATATAAAGACATCTGGCCGCTATTTCTGCGACCAAACATCTACAGGCTCTTACGAATCAAAGATCGTAAGGCTACCTTAAAAACAGCAGCCTGTCGCTTGTAAGTTTGCGATCGAAAATTGTAGCTCATAACCCGGAGGTCGCAGGTTCGAGTCCTGCCCCCGCTACTGAAGATCAATCGGAGACCGTCAGGCATGAACAGCCTGGCGGTTTTTGATTTAAGACGATTGATTTCATCGCTTCAATGTTCCACATCGATGCCGCGTGCGCGCAATGTGCGAACGATGGATTGTATGATCGGATAGCCCGCCGCCAGAATTACGATTTCGGAAACGGCCACACTGCCGGCTAAAACCCAAAAGCCACCCACATCGAGCGCGGTTAACATCAACCCCACCGATGCAGAGGTGGTCAACGCGTAAAAGACCAGCGGCAAAAGCGGATAGCGTTTACGGAGAATTTTATAGAAGTAATATGTTGCCACGCCGCCGAGCATATCGCTCAATGGCATGAAGATCAATTCCCATGGGCCTACAAACGGACTGGCTAAATTGCCGAAGAACGTTCCGATGCCGATGCCGAACGCGTAAACCGGGTCGAATAAAACCATCACCTTGAAGATTTCGGCTACGCGGAATTGAATCGGGCCGTAACTAAATGGGGCAATACCAATGGTAAACACGGCATATAACGCGCCGACCAGCGCGGCATGAACAATTTTTCGTGTGCTTAACTGCATGAAAGCTCGCTGTCAATAATCGATTTGGTTGTGCAAGTAAAGCCAACTCACCATGCGCAATCGGCCGTTGTGCTAACGCCAGCCGATTTGCCTACTCGTTTGTACATGGTCACGTTGGTGAACGATTCGCCGAGGATTCCGTCATGAATGGCCCAGGATCGCCTGCGGATGCTGTTCCCCGCGTTGGGTTGACGGAAAACATTCGATCCGTCCAGCGCGGCGGTGAGGACGCCTCCCTCCTGGAAGCCGGCCTGAATCCGCTCCATGATATGTTTCCCCGCCTGATAGGCGAATCCGTAACGCTCGAAGATCACCGCGTTGTGATAATACAACGGCTCGACGAAATATTGTTCGTGTCCCAAGCTCTTGATGAAACCTTCAAAGGCTTGAATGGCCGGGCCGAGCATGCGCAGGCCGTGACGCACCTGCCCGGGCGCCAAACCAGCTTCGAGGGCGGCTTGTTCCGCCATGAGGTTGCGGTGTTGGGTCCCGAAACGTGTGGGAGTCCCATTGAGGAGTTTATCCACATCGAAGCGCGGCGAATCCGGATCGTTCAAAATATACAACAGGACATGCACCTGGCCATTGACGGTATCGGTCAGGTGCGCGTATAGAATCGGGTCGGGGAAGCGCAGTTCGTGAAACAGGCTCATTTCCACATCGCTGGAGCCGGCGGCAAATTTAAATTCCAGAAAAGACTGGATTCTTTGCGAATCCACATCGGGCAGATGAAAATGATCGAGCAGAATCTGGGGAATATAGCGGGCGTAAATAGCCCGCTTTTCTTTTTCGGGCAGGCGGTTGATTCCGCCAATGGTTGAAGGCTGTGGCATGTTGTTCCTCCCGGGCAAATTGATTTTGCCCAGTAAAACGATCAGCGAACTCTGGTCTCGCGCTCGGCTTCGCGCGCCTGATCGCGTTTGGCGATGGCGGCGCGCTTGTCATAGGCTTTTTTGCCGCGCGCCAGCGCGATCTCGATCTTGGCGCGGCCTGCCTTCAAGTAAACGCGTATCGGCACGATGGTCATGCCTTTTTGGCGGACGTTGTTCCACAGTTCACGAATCTGCTTTTTGTGCAGGAGCAGGCGTCGTTTGCGTTTTGGATCGTGATTGAAGCGGTTACCCTGCGCGTAAGGCGCGATGTGAGCTTCGACCAGCCATGCTTCGAGTCCGTCTCCAATCTCCACGTAAGCTTCAGCCAGGCTGATTTGTCCCGCGCGAATCGATTTGATCTCGGTGCCCTGCAGAGCCAGACCTGCTTCGAATCGTTCCAGTAAAAAATATTCGAACCCTGCTTTGCGGTTGGTTGCGACGACTTTGATGTTTTCGGTCATACAGATTCATTCTAACATACGCGGGTATTATCCCCATTTCAAGATGGCCAGCCCGGAGAGCAGGCGCAGAATCCCGAAGCAAATCAACGCGATGACGAGGCCCGCCACGTTGGAAAAAGCCGGCCCTGCCAGTGAGCCGAATAAAATGGCCGCGTTCAACACCACGTTGTACCAGGCGAGATGGGAGGGACGGTCGTTGGCGGGCGTATGTTCGAGAAGATAATTGGCGTACGCGCCGCCTACCATTGCCCAGACGAAACCGCCGATAAGCGAAATAACGTAGTAATGCCAGGCTTGCGACGAAAACGCCATGGCAATCGGGTAGATCGCCATCCCGGCCGCGCCCCAACCGGTTAACCCTTTATGGCCGATTCGATTGGCGAGATGCCGGAATCTCAGCGAGCCAAGCAACATCGCCAGATAAAAAAGTGCGGTTCCTATTCCAATGGTGTTATCGGTCAGGTGCATGACGTTGACCATGTAGAGCGAAAACAGCGGAATGGTGAGATATTGCGTCAAATGAAAGCCCAGCAGAACCAATAGATGCTTTCGGTAGGGAGTTTTCCAAATGTCGAGTCGCAGAGCGGCCTGCCACGGACGCGGGATGGAAGCTATTTTTTGATCGGGAGCAGGCGGAGGGGCGGACGGCGGCAGAGGCGTATCCTTTTTCAATGAGCGGATGAAAAACAAGTGGACACTGCTCATCATCGCGCCGAAAAATCCGATTGCGAAAACGATTTGATAGCCTGCCGGAAAGGGTACGTGATTCAGCATATAACCGCTGATTACGGAGCTTAGCATGAATGCGATGGAAAGAACAATGTTGCGCGTGCCGGCCACATGCGCCCGATATTGCAGGGGAACCGCGTCTGCAAATAACGCGTTGAAGCCGACGGACAGCGCGGTGAGCGGAATGCCCATGTAGAGCGCGATGACGATCAAAGCCCAGATCTGGCCTTCGTTCCCGAACAGCCACGGGAGCGGAATCCAAAGCGCGAATCCCAAGCGGTAAAAAACGGAGGTCCAGAAAACGGACTTGCCGATCGGTCTCTGCTCCAGCCAGCGGCCGGCAGGCATGGCAAAGATCAAGTTGATCACCGCGGAAACTGCGGCCAGCAGGCCGATTTGTAAACCCGTCGCGCCCAAACGCGCCGCGTAGACGTTTAGAAAATTGACGGCGGAACCGCTGAGAATCCCGAACCAGCCCATATCGAAATAGAGATGGATGAAATTTGCCCGGTATTCGGCGGGCAGATCGGTTTGCTGGAAGAATTTTTTCAACATAAACCTTTTGATTATAATCAAACGCCGGAGAGGATATGTCACACTTAAAAGACCTATTTCTACTCGATCCCGACGTTATCTTTTTGAATCATGGTTCCTTCGGCGCGGCGCCCGCGCCTGTTTTTGAATCTTATCAAAATTGGCAAAGACGGCTGGAACGACAACCGGTTCTTTTCCTCGGCCGCGAACTGGACGCGCTTTTATTGGAATCCCGCGCAGCCCTCGGCGAATATCTCCGCGCCGACGCGAACGATCTTGTTTATATTCCCAATGCCACGCACGGCGCGAATATCATTGCGCGTGCGCTTCCGCTTGAGCACGGCGACGAGGTCTTAACCACTGATCACGAGTACGGCGCGTGCGATTACACGTGGGAATTCATCTGCGGGAAACGGGAGGCAAGATACGTTCACCAACCCATTCCACTGCCGGTACATTCTGAAGAAGAGATCGTCGAACAGTTTTGGTCCGCAGTCACACCTCGCACGAAAGCCGTTTATCTCAGCCATATTACGTCCGCCACGGCCTTGCGTTTACCGGTGGAGCAGATTTGCCGCCGGGCGCGCGAAGCGGGCATCTTTTCCATTGTGGACGCCGCGCACGCGCCGGGTCAAATTTCAATGGACTTGCGCGCCCTCGATGCGGATGTCGTCTTCGGCAATTGTCACAAATGGATGATGGCGCCCAAAGGCGCGGCATTTTTGTATGTGCGCCGTGAATTACAAAAGATGATTCGTCCGCTGGTTGTCAGCTGGGGTTATCACGCCAAACCCGAAATTACCACAGGCTCGCAATTCGTGGATTACCTGCAATGGACAGGCACGAAAGACCCGAGCGCGGCGCTGGCCGTCCCTGATGCGATTCGATTCATGGCCGAACATAATTGGGAACAGGTGCGCAAAGACTGTCATGTATTGTTGCGTGAAACCCTGTGCGGCATTTGCGAACTGACGAAGCTCGAACCGCTTTATCCGTTTGATTCCGATTTTTACGTGCAAATGGGCATTGCTCCATTGCCGCCGCTCAAAGATGCTTTCGAACTGAAGGCACGGCTGTACGATGAATATAAGATCGAAGTCCCCGTCACAGATTGGAACGGACGGCGTTTCCTGCGTATTTCGATACAAGGCTATAACTCGCGCGAAGATACGGACAAACTGTTGACCGCATTACAGCGCCTGCTTCCGCAAGTTTCAGCTTAGGATGAAAATCTGCGCCTCATACGGGACTTTGAGTTGATTCCGTCTGCGAGGCTTATCCCCACCAAAAGGCGGTTGCGATCATCCCATACAAGCCGATCAGCGCGATGCCTTCGAGCCAGTTCGATTCGCCGTCGTACACGATCAACGCGCCGAGGACCGCGGCCAGGGCGAGGGCGGCAACCAATAACGGAGGCAGGACGAGGGTCAGCGGGACCGGGCTGAGGAAGAAACTCAAGACCACCAGGATAGGAGTCAATGCGAGCGCCACTTGCAAGGCGCTGTTTAGAATCACGCTGACGGCATAATCGGGTTTGTTGAGCGCGGCCAGCCGAATCCCAACCACGTTTTCCACGGCGTTGCCTGCGATTGCCACTACGACCAGCCCCGTGAAAGCTTGTGAGATGTGCAGTACCGCGATGGCCGGTTCGAGAGCCTGTACAAACCAATCTGAAACGAACGCGGCCGCGATGCCCGCCAGAAGCAGTGTGACGATCGTGCGCGTCAATGACCAATGGCCTGCGGATTCGGCCTGCGCTGTAATGGATGTTGGCCCGCCTTGAAGCGAATGAGGAATACTGCCGAGGAAGACGATCAATAAAATGATGGCACAAGCGATGCTGAGTTCACTTTCGTGGGTTTCTGCCGGAGTGTGTAAGTTTTGCGCGAGAGTCGGCACTGTCAGAGCGGCCACCGCCAGCACTGTAAGAATGGCGATCACGCGCGGAGTCTGTGAATCGAAGCGTTGGGTTCCGTGGCGAAATCCGCCGATCAGAAAGGCAAACCCAAGCACGAGCAGGCTGTTGGCTAATATCGATCCGATCAGCGCCGATTGCACGACGGTAACCAGCCCGGCGCGTAACGCGAAAATACCCACGAAGAGTTCGGGCAGGTTTCCGATGGCCGATTGAAGGATGCCGGTTGCGCCCGCGGAAAGGCGAGTCCCAAGCTGTTCGGTGGCCTGCCCAACCAGCGCGGCCAGAATGGCAAGCGCCACCGCGCTGATCGAGAAGCTGAGAACCGCATTGGCGTGCGAATAAATCAGAATGCCGGTCAGCCCGCTGGAAAGAACGGCCAGAACTACAATTGTCCAATCGTTGCGAAGTAAAGCGCGCATGGTTAAAATGTCCTCACTTCATGTTCAAGATTCGCTAAACTGATTGGAATATACACTGGAACGAAAACGGAATCAACCCTGATTTCGCGCTTTGACGGGTTGCCGTATCATCGTTTAGAATAGTGCGGGGCGGGGATGACCAGTGATGATTTTCTGGATGTTATTTTAGAAATTCGCGTTCAATCTATTGGAGGTTTCCATGCGAATTGTTCAAAAGACAACCGTGGTGTTGTTAGTATTGTCTGCCTTGTTGACTGCCTGCGGAGGCGTTGCAACGCCTCAACAACCCAATCTGGATGTGATTCTGACCGAGGGCGTTCAGACGATGGTGGCGTCCTATTTTGAGACTCAGACCGCTCTGGTGCCGCCTGCAACTGCAACATCCCTGCCGACCTTCCCGCCGTTCGAAACGAATACGCCGAATCCATTTCTCACTCCGTCACCCATCCCTTCAGCGACCTTGCCGTTTTACACAGCCACGTTTATTTACTATACTCCAACCGTAACCGGCACAGTGTATACGCCCACGATCAACCCCGATACGCTGGCTTATGGCTGTAACAACCTTGCTTTTCTCACGGATGTGACCATTCCCAGCGGAACGGTGCTCAAGCCTGGCGTGGATTTCACAAAGACCTGGAAGGTGGCGAATACCGGCACTTGCAATTGGATGTATCAATACGACCTGACGTTGATCAGCGGCGATGCATTCGGCGCCAAGTACACGAGGCTGGGACGTGTTGTGACTGCGGGCCATTGGGCTAGTTTATCGCTCGGTATGACCGCCCCGAAGAACCCGGGCACTTACACCGCGTATTGGCGTATGGCCGATGCAGACGGTAATCCGTTTGGGGCCACGCTGGCGGTTTCGTTCAAAGTTGCAGAGCCTACCAACACGCCCAAACCAACCAACACTACTGCCCCGAGCGACACTCCAACTCCAACCGCGACAGAAGCGCCCACGACCCCTTAAGCTTTGACAGTTATCGTTTAGGAGGATGAATGTTGCGCGTGTTGGGAAGGACTCTGGCGTGTATTTCCCTACTGCTGACCGCGAACCTGGCTGTTTCCCTAAAAGCTTCAGCACATTCGCTTTATCAGCAAAACCAGCCAACTCCATCGGAACTGATCAACGCGGTCAACGCTCTGCGTTTGTCATACGGGCTGGCGCCTCTGACTGTTCATCCCATTTTGATGCAGACCGCGCAAGGCCAGGCGGATGCATTGCTGGCCTCTGACGGTGCGGTGGGACATTCGCGCCCGAATGGCCTCAGCTATACCGATCAGCTTTTGATTTTGGGCTATCCGCTTTCGGGAGATTTATCGCTGGGCGGATATCGCGCCGAGAACTTCGTCTTTGGAAACGGAATCACGCCTCAGACCGCAGTTCAGATGTGGCTCGGCGATGAGCCGCATACCAACACCATGCTTTCACCGAATTTTTTGAATATCGGCGCGGGCGTGGCCATCGCCAGCGATGGAAGCGTTTACTATGTGATCGATTGCGCGCGCCCCACTTCCAGCGGACAGCCGCAGGAGGGCGCCATGCTGACGGTCACGGTTTCGGCCAATTCACCCTCCAGCGCGGTCAATCAATACATCGTCCCGGTCGCGGTTAACACAGCGCGGCCGGATGGCGATGTTCTCCATCGCGTGCAATACGGTCAAAGTTTATGGAGCATCGCCATCAAGTACGGCACAACGATCAACGGTATTCGCGCATTGAATAATTTAAATGACACGACAGTTTACGAAGGGCAGGTATTGCTGATTCAAAAAGGAGCGACTCAGCCTCCGCCGGCCACTGCCGCCGCACAAACGGAAACTCCTCCTGCGCCTGATGCAACCGCTTCGCCATCTGCGCTTCCCGCGCCGATGTTAACTTCAACTGCTCTTCCGCTTCCTCAACCAACTGACTCAACTGGAAACGGTTCGAGCTTCAATATTTGGATAAGCGTCTTGCTGATCGTTGTTGTTATTGGAGCGGGTGTTGCGGTGTGGTTCATCCGCACGCCGGGGGATGCCAAATCCATAGACGACCGCAGATAAAAATGTGCTGTATGTCAAAGGTATAATTAAACTTCCGTACGCTGTCTAATAATCAGCAAGGGAAATCGAAGAAAAAATGACGGATATTTCATTGGCTCTTGGCGGCGGGGGAGCGAAGGGCATTTCTCACATCGGTGTTTTGCGCCGCCTCGAAAAAGAAGGCTATCGTATTCGGGCTGTGGCTGGAACCAGCTTCGGCGGACTGGTCGCGGCATTGTACGCGGCAGGCCGCAGTCCCGATGAGATCGAAGAAGTTTGCTCGCAGGTGGATCAATCCACACTCTACGCGCGTCACTCTGGCGAAGGCCCGGCTTTGCTCGGTCTCTCGCACGTTGATGTATGGCTGGATGAAGTATTGGGCGATGTCACATTTGCCGGGTTGAAGATTCCGTGCGCGCTGACCGCGGTGGATTTGAATCAGGGCAGTGAAGTGATTCTTTCCAAAGGGCGCGTGAAAGATGCCGTGCTTTCGACGATTGCCATTCCGGGCATTTTCCCGCCGTTTTGCCTGGACGACCGGGAGTTGGTGGATGGCGGCGTTTTGGATCCGGTGCCGGTCGCGCTGGCCCGCAAATTGGCCCCGCGTTTTCCGGTGGTCGCCGTTGTTTTGAATCAGCCGCTCGGCGAGGGACCTCATGCCTGGTCCATGCCGATACCGAACATTCTGCCGCGTCTCATCGCCAAACGCTTGAGTCGACTCAACCTGGCTCAAGCCATGGATATTTTTGTGCGCTCCATGCAGGTGGAGAATCGCGCCATGGCCGAATATCGTTTGAAAGTGGATAACCCTGAAGTTGTCATTCGTCCGGATGTAGCCTCGATTGGCGTGCTCGATCACGTGAATGTGCGGGAAGTTGCGTTACTTGGCGAACAGGCCGCTGAGTTGGCGCTCCCGGACGTGAAACGCGTAACGGCCTGGCACGCGCGCCTGCCTCGGATGTTGCAGAAATGAATCGCGACCTGCGTAAATATGCCAAACAGACCAACGTCCGATTGGCGGTGGGCGCGTTCGTGCTATTGTTCGTGATCGGCCTCGGCCTGATATGGCTGATCTATGGCGGCGGCGCGGCCTCGTTCGGCTTTTTCTGTTTATTGGCCGGGCTTGTCCCGGTTGTACTGATCGTATTGATCTTCATCGCCATAGACTGGATTATGAAAAGTGCCCGTCCGAAATGATACTGAGTTAATTCAATTCAACGGCTGGACGTTGCGCGTCCGTCCGGCAGAAACCAAACCGGCGCGGCTCCTGCTTTTGATTCACGGCTGGACCGGCGACGAGAATTCGATGTGGGTCTTCACGCGCGATCTTTCCTCCGCATATTGGATGATTGCGCCGCGCGCGCCGCAAGCCGCCGAACCGTCGGGTTATTCCTGGCGTCCGTTTCAGCCTCAGACCGAGAACCGGCCCACGCTCGAAATGATGCGATCCTCCGCTGAAGGTTTGATCCGTCTCGTGGACGGGTATGCCGCTTCGGTGGCGGTGGACGCGGGTCAATTCGATTTGGCGGGGTTTAGTCAGGGTGCGGTGATGGCCAATTTGCTGACGTTGTTATATCCACAGCGCGTTCGTAAAGCCGCGGCATTGGCGGGTTTTGTGCCGCGCGGACTGGAGGCGGTGATCGCGCGCCGCCCGCTGGAGGGGAAGCGGATGTTCATCACGCATGGCACGCTGGACGATCAGGTTTCCATCGAGAGCGCCCGCGCCTCCGTTGTGTTGTTGGAACAGGCGGGCGCGCAAGTTACATATTGCGAGGACGAAGTGGGGCATAAAGTGAGCGCAGGCTGTATGCACGCCTTGAAATCCTATCTGCAAGATTAACGCGTCCTTAGCCGGGCGTTGACGCTGTTTTTGTTTACGGGTATGCTTGACGGAACTTGTGAGCATAAAGTTCTTGAAGAGTCTTCCGTTATGAAGGCGGCAGGTAAAACAACGATTTTGCTTGCGCGGCCTCATGACAAAATTCCGATGATTCTCTCAAATAGGAAGAAAGTATGAAACGACCGATTTCGCGGCGAGATTTTATTAAGTTGGCTGGTTTGAGCGCGGGCGCATTGGCATTGCGCCCTTATTTGCGCGCGAATCCACTGCCGAACTTTCCGGCGGGCGATCGATTGGGCCGCGTAGCCGTCACGCCGAATTTCTATTCCACCTCGCTCCGGCCAACGCCGAACGAAAACGATTCGATCATTCGCCAGGTGGCGCAGGATGAAGTGGTAGTCTGGCAGAGGGAAGTGATCGGCACCAGCGTATCGGGCCGCACGAATCGAACCTGGGTTGAAACTCCCGAAGGATATATTTACGCGCCCGATCTTCAACCTGTGCGCAATTTGTCGAATACGCCCGTTACGTCAGTCCCCGCGGGGAAGAGCGGTTTTTGGGCGGAGATTACCGTCCCTTATGTGGATTTACAGCTTCTCAATGCGCCGATCTCGCCGGGCGTCAAATATACTCTGCAGACCGGCCAGCCCCTGCGTTTATATTACGGGCAGGTTGTGTGGATCGATCAGGTCGGCGCCGATTCCAATGGAAATATTTTATATCGTTACAACGAGTCGCTGGGACATGGCTATGGCTACGGCGATGTTTTTCTGGCGGAAGCCGCCGCCTTCAAAATGTTGACCGATCAGGATGTTTCGCCGATCAGCCCGGATGTGGACCCGGCCACTAAAAAGATCACGATTGACGCCACCGCCGGACATCAAACCCTTTCCTGCTTCGAGGGTAATTCTGAAGTTTATTTTTGCCGTATCTCCAGCGGCTACGGAGAAAGATTCTCCACGCCGACCGGCGATCAGGCGATTTCCTGGAAGATATTTTCCATCCACATGGCCGCCAATACCGGCTCCGACAGCGGCTACGATACGATGGGCGTGCCCTGGCCTGTGTACTTTAACCAGCCGGTCGGCGCGGCGATTCACGGCGTCTTTTGGCATAACGATTTTGGTGTGCGCCGTTCGCACGGTTGCGTCAATGTCCTGCCGGAAGACGCCAAGTGGATCTTCCGCTGGACGATGCCCTTTGTTTCCCTCGATCAAAGCGAATGGCGCACCGCCGATTGGACGAAGGTTGGCGGCGCGTTCAGCACATCGGTATCCGTGAGCGAGCTAAAGGCTTAATGGATATTTCTCAGATCACGCTTGGGCTTGCATTCCTGGCGGGGCTGGCCTCTTTCCTTTCGCCGTGCGTATTTTCGCTGGTACCGGCATACATCGGATATTTGGGCGGACGCGCAGCCAGCGGCGCAGGCGAGGGACGATCATCTTCCCGCTGGATTACCTTTACTCACGGCCTGGCATTTGTGCTCGGCTTCAGCGTAATTTTCGTCTTGCTGGGTGTGGCCGCGGCCATGGCCGGGCACTTTCTGTTCGACCTTCGCTTTTGGCTGGCGAAGATCGGCGGCATCGTGGTGATTATCTTTGGCCTGCACATGATCGGTGTTTTCCGCATCCCGTTTTTGGAATACGATACGCGCGTCACCACCGCGCCGGATCGCAATCTTGGTTATCTTTCATCGGCTTTGATGGGCGTATTCTTCTCAGCAGGCTGGTCGCCGTGCGTAGGACCTGTCCTTGGCGCAATCCTGACGCTGGCCGTCAACGGCGGATCGATCTCCCTGGGCGTGTCATTGCTTACTGCTTATTCAGCAGGACTTGCGATTCCGTTTTTGGCGGCGGCGCTGGGCATTGGCTGGGTGACGGCGATTCTGCGCAAGTATGGCCGCGTAATGCGCATTGTGGAAATTGTGATGGGCGTGATTCTGGTCATCGTGGGAGTGATGTTGTTTGCAGGCATCTTCGAATTGATCGCCCAGCGTACGCAATTTTTCTGGATCGATTTCGGTATTTGATTTATCGTTGGAGGAGATACTTTGTTAATTGTCACGTTATACACGCGCAAGGATTGCAAACTGTGCGACGAAGTGAAAGCAGAACTGGATGCCCTGCGCGAGAAAATGCCGCACCGTCTCGTTTCCATTGACATCGATTCCGATCCGTCTTTAAAGGAAAAATATAACGAAGCAATTCCCGTCCTGGAAATAGGCCCATATCGTTTGCAGGCGCCGATCACGCGGCAGTCGTTGGAGATGACTCTCGGGGCGGCCAGTGACCGTCGTTCCCAGCTTAAACAGGTGGGCGGCGAGGCCTACGAAAAGAGAGTCCAGCGCAGTTCGACTCTTTCCGGCTCCGACCGTGTTTATTATTGGATTTCCCGGCATTATCTGGCTTTGTTGAATTTGCTGGTCTTTTTGTATGTGGGCCTGCCGTTCCTCGCTCCCACTTTCATGGAGGCCGGGCTTACCGTGCCGGCGCGCGTGATTTACAGCATGTACAGTCCGCTGTGTCATCAATTTGGATTTCGCTCGTTTTTCCTGTTCGGAGAACAGCCTTATTATCCGTTACCCGAGGCGCATATTGCCAACGTTAAAACTTTCGAGCAGGTTACCGGCATTCAGAATTTGAGCGATCCGGGCAGTTATACGCGCCTGCTGGCCCGCCAATACATCGGCAATGCCACGGTTGGATACAAGGTTGCGCTGTGCGAACGGGATGTTGCCATTTACGGTTCGATCCTGCTCTTCGGACTCATTTACGCCCTCACCGGCCGCAAACTCCCGGCTCTGCATTGGATGTTATGGGTCGTGTTCGGCCTCGGCCCGATCGGCCTGGACGGATTCTCCCAACTCTTCAGCCAGTTCAATTGGCCGTGGCTGGCCTCGTTTCTTCCATATCGCGAAAGCCCGCCGATCCTGCGCGTGATCACCGGCGCGTTGTTTGGGTTTGCCACAGCCTGGTTTGCGTATCCGTATATCGAAGAATCCATGCGTGAGACCCGGCAATTCTTCCTGAAAAGATTTGCCGCGTTGCAACCTGCAAAATAATGCCTTTCTCTGAAAAAGAACACATTCGTTTCTATTCGTTCGATATTTTTCCGCGCAATGTTTTGCACGGTGTAATTACGCGCCGCGGCGGATTGAGCCCCGCGCCGTGGAATTCACTCAACGTGGGCGGGACGGTGGGCGACGACCGGGCGCGTGTGCGCGCGAATCGAGAGCGCAGTTTCGCGGCTTTTGGGCGCGGCCTCGCTTCCATCTTCGACGTTTGGCAGGTCCACAGCGCGGACGTGGTCTACGCTGATGCGCCCATCGATCCCGACACCGATTTGACCAAAGCCGATATCATCCTCACCGACAGGCCCGAAGTGACGCTCTATATGCGCTTTGCGGATTGTGTGCCGATTCTATTGCACGACCCGAATAAAAATGTGATCGGCATCGCGCATGCCGGCTGGATGGGAACTGTGCGCGGCGCGGCGCGTTCCGCGGTCGAAGGGATGCAGGCGCGTTACGGCTCGAAGCCCGAAGATATTCTCGCCGCGGTCGGCCCTTCGATTGGGCCAGACCATTATGAAGTTGGCCCGGATGTGATCGCGAAGGTCAACGAAGCTTTTGGCGCACAAGCCGATGATTTGGTCGAGTCGCGCGGCGGACGGACGTATCTTGATTTGTGGAAAGCCAATCGAGTCCAGTTACAGAATGCGGGTGTACGGCAAATCGAAGTGGCGGGTCTATGCACGGCTTGTCATCTCGACGATTGGTTTTCGCATCGCGCCGAGAAAGGCAAAACGGGGAGATTCGGCGCATTGATGGCGTTGCAGGCTTAGGGTCAGGTGCGAAGCGGGAAGTAAAATCATAGCGATGGGCAAGCTTGTTTCTTCCATTCGTGAAAAATATCTGCGTACGCTGGATCGCATCGCGGTTGCGGCTAAATCTGCCGGGCGCGATCCGGATTCTGTCCGTTTGGTGGTGGTGACCAAAGCCCAGCCGCCGGAAGTTGTCCAGTCGGTGATCGAGGCTGGGGCAAAAATTTTAGGTGAAAATTATCCTGAAGAAGCTGTAAACAAAATCCAAGTTTTGGCCGCGCAATCTGCGGTAGAATGGCACATGATCGGTCACGTGCAAAGCCGCAAGGCGCGCCTGGTGACCGAGCACTTTAACTTGATGCACTCGCTGGACAGCCTGAAATTGGCTGATCGGCTCGACCGTTTTTCGGCGGAGGCGGGGCGGATACTGCCCGTGCTGTTGGAATTCAACGTAGGCGGCGAGCTGGGCAAATCGGGCTGGCCTGCCTGGAACGAGGCGCGTTGGCCGGACCTGCCTGCTCAAATCTCGCCAACGCTGGCAATGACTCACCTGCAGGTGCGCGGGCTGATGGTTATGCCGCCGATTGGTGAACAGGCCGAAGCCTCGCGGGTTTATTTCCAGCGCACGCGGCGTTTGCAGGAATTCCTTGCAAAGCATTTGCCGCAGGCGGGCTGGCAGGAAGTTTCGATGGGCACCAGCGGCGATTTTGAAGTGGCTGTGCAGGAAGGCGCAACCCTGGTGCGGGTTGGCACGGCGATTGTTGGGCCGAGATCATATTCGGCGGAGGTTTGATTGGCGGAACTGGCTAGATTGATCAATATACTTGGTTCGGCGCTGATATTGCTGGTTTTTGTATCGGCCCTGCTTTCCTTTTTTCTATCGCCTTATCATCCGGTGCGCGAGGCGCTGGATCGTATTGTGGACCCGATGCTCAACCCGATTCGCCGTGTGGTGCCCACTTTGGGCGGGCTCGATTTCAGCCCGTTGATCCTGATCATTCTGATTCAATTCATCACGCGCGTGCTGGTGTCGTTGATCAACCCGTGAGCGACCGGTTTGTTTAAAACTCTTTGACGAGGTTTTTGAATGCCCAAGCGCAGTTTTCATTTACATGACGGCAGAAGCGGTTCCGCATTGGCTGTGCGCGTGACGCCGCGCGCCGGCCAGAATAAAATCATGGAGCTATTGAGTGACGGAACGGTGAAAGTCCATATTGCCGCGCCGCCCGTGGACGATGAAGCGAATGCGGAATTGCTCAAATTTCTTGCCAACGTGCTGGGCGTGCCCAAGTCGCGGCTGGAGATTGTGGCAGGCGCGTCAGGCCGCGATAAATTGATCTCGGTCCTGGATATGGATGCCGCGACCGCGCATAAGCGCATTCTGGCTTATCTCGAATAATCTTCCATTGACCGCTTTGATGTTTGCGCATGAAAAACTGGCCGCTCGTGCGGCCAGTTTTATTTTATGAACCGTTCATTGGATTGTCTGCCCGTATAACCGGCAATATATCACGTAGATTTCGTAGATGCTTCGGATATATTGCCGCGTTTCTTCGAAGCGGGTCACTTCCAGAAACAGGTCGGGGTCGTTGCCCGATAGCTTTTCCCATTCCAGCGCGTTGCCCGGCCCTCCGTTATACGCGGCCAGCATGGCATAATAGTTCCCGTCGAGTAAATTACGATTCGAGGCAAGATAATGTGTGCCGAACTTTATGCTGACGATCGGGCGGTACAGGTCGTCGGCTGTATAAAACACCGGCCAGCCGAGGGCGCTGGCAATGCTGGCGCCTGTGCTGGGTACGATCTGCATCAAACCGCGCGCGCCGGCTGTGGAACGGACAAAGCCTTCGAACAGACTTTCCTGTCGCACGACGCTGAACATGAACAGCGGATCGAATCCCTCGGCTTGCGCATCGGGTATGACCAGATCGGAATAATACAGTCCATACCGAACGTGGCTGAAATAAGGCGGGGCCATCAATGATTCATTGGAATCATTTAACCCGGCCAGGGTGAGCGTCTGCCGAATGGCGAAAATGGCGGGACGATACAAGCCCAAAGTCAGCAAATAATTACCGAGCCGGTAACTCTGCACCGCATCGCTGTTGACGCTGTTGCGTAAATCTTCGAACTCGAACCGCGCCTCGTCGTATAGGCCGAGGTTCCATAATTCGGTACCGCGTACAAAGCGCGGGTCCTGACTGAGCGCGCCCGGTCCGCTGAAATCGGCATCGGCGGGTAGTTTAAATGTGATGCGCACCCAGGCGTCGGCCGCGGGCCGTTCGGCCTGTAAGTCCACATTCAAATTTGAAAGTACGGGCGCAGTGAACAGGCTCTGACCGTTGAGCAAATCGCGCTGGCGTTCGCTGTAATAACCGCCGGGATCGAGATTCAACCCTTGTTGCCAGCTCTTTTGCATGGCATCGGTGTTGCCCAACTTTTGCTGTGCCTTGCCGATCCATAGATAGGCGCGGGCCTGATCTTCTTTTTGAAGCGAGAAGGCCAGACTGCGAGTGAACGCGTCGAGCGCGGCCTGATAGTTGCCCTGGCGGAATCGGACAATGCCCGCCTCGAAGATGGCAGTGGGGGCCAGCTCGTTGGCCGGATACGAATCGGTCACGCGCGCCCATGTTTGGGCGGCGTCATCGAGGCGGTCGTTGCTCTCGAGGATGCGCGCGGCGGTCATCAGATAATTTGGCGAGTCCGCCGAGTTTGGATATAGCGAAGCGTAATCGGTAAGAGTCTTGACTGCATCCGAATAAAGATGCAGATCGAGCCATTGAATATTGGCTTTATCGCCCCAGGCCTCCACCCATTTGGGGTGATTCGAATAACTCGTAATGAAGTTCGAGAATTCGTCCACTGCGGCTTGATAGTTATTAAGACTTTCCAAAGTGAGCGCGCGATAGTAATGCGGCGTGCCGTCGTTGATCGGGTTGGCCGCGATATAGCGGTCGAGCGCGGCGAGCGCCACATCGTATTGCGCGGCGTAATAATCCACGATGCCGCGGTCGAGATCGCTGACTTCGGCTTTGGCATTGACCAGTTCCACCAGACTCAAGTACGCGTAAGCCGAAAGCGGATAATTTTCCACAGCGAGGCGGAATTTATCGTACGCGTCTTCATTCTGACCGAGTTTCTGGTACACCTGCCCGGAAAGATACGCCACCTGCGCTTTAATGTAATCGTTGGTGGTGCGCGCAACAATGCCGTCATAGAGCGCCTGCGCGTTGGCGTAATCGCCCAGTTCGACGCGCGTCTGCGCGGTCTTGATGTCCAGTTGGATACCATCGCCGAGGTGCGGAGCCTGCGAAGCCGCGATGTAGGCGGCCAGCGCGTCGGAGTAACTGCCTGCGGCGAAGAGCGCATCGCCGCGTAATTCCTGTGTGTAAGAATCCAGGACATTGGGGCGCAGTGTGATATAGAGTTGCCAGTCGTTGGCCGCTTCAACGTAGTTCTGCAGTTGATTTTGAACTTCACCCTCCAGAAAATAGGCTTCGGGCGTGTGTACAGAATCGGGGAATTGCGAGATCAAAGTTTGCAGGGAAGTCAGCGCATCGTTTAAGCGATTCTGAGCATACAGCGTGCGGGCTTCTCCCCATTTGGCCGCGGCGCGCACAATGGCATCGGGCGAATCTTGATACGCGGTTTGATAGAGCGCCAGCGCGAGATCGTAATCGCCATTGAAGTAGGCGCGGTCGCCGTTTTCCACGCGGACTACGGGTTGAGGTGTGAGTGTTGCAGTTGGAATTGGCGAAGGTGTAAAAGTGGGAGCGAGGCTGGGAGTCACCGTCCAGCCGGGCGGGATGGCAGGCAACGCTTGAAGGAAGGAACAAGCTGATAGGGCAGTGACCAGCCAAAGTCCCAGCAGGAGGCGCAATGGGCGTTTCATGGCAAAACTTATACTGGTAAAGCCAAAGAGTGTCAATAAGACGACGCTTAATCGCAGATGAACGTAACACGAAGGCTTAATATTCGCCGACTTTTTCCAATACCTTGTATGGGTCGAAAGCGTCGCGCAAACCGTCGCCGATATAGTTGACGGAGATGATGCTGAGGAAGATCATCACACCGGGAAAAATAGCCAGCCACGGATACTTGGTGAAATTCTCCTGCGCGTTGCTGAGCAGGTTGCCCCAGGAGGGAGTGGGCGGCTGGATGCCGAAGCCGAGGAAGCTCAAACCGGATTCCTGCACGATGGCATAACCCATTTCGAGTGTGGCTTCCACGATGATCGGGCCAATCGAATTGGGAAGTACGTGCTTGAGAATAATACGCAGGTCGGATGCGCCGAGGCCGCGCGCGGCGGTCACATAATCCAGTTCGCGAACGGTGAGGAAGATGGCGCGGACAAGGCGCGCGAAGGTCATCCATGAGAGGATGCCGATGACGAGGCCGATGGTCCAAATGTTGTTGCCCTTGATGAACGGGATGCCGCCTTCGCTGATGATCGCGCCGAGCAGGATGACAACGAGAAAGGCAGGAAGCGACAGGAACGCGTCGGTAATGCGCATCAAGACAGAATCGAGCGCGCCGCCGTAGAATCCGGCGGCCGCGCCGATGGGAACGCCGATCAGGATCGCGATGCCAACCACGATCAAACCGACTGAGATGGAAATGCGCCCGCCGTATAACACGCGCGTCAAAAGGTCGCGGCCCAGCGCGTCTGTGCCCATCGGATGATCGAGCGATGGCGACTGGAGCCGTACGAGCATATTGGAAGTATTTTCAGGATAAGGGGATAGAAATGCGAACAGGGATGCGAGAGTCAACGCGGCGAGGATCAGGATGCCGATGATCGCGCCCGGATGACGGCGAAACCGCCGCCAGACAGATTTGCCTGCGTCGATTGAAACCGATAACGGATTTAAGTCCGCTTCGAGGCTGGCAACAGGGACAAGGATATTTTCGTCTTCCACTATTGGTACCGCACGCGTGGGTCGAGATAAGCGTACAAAATATCTGCAATGAGATTGGAGAGGATAATGAAGGCCGCGCCGATGATCAACACAGCCAGGAGGAGCGGATAGTCGCGGTCCACTGCGGCTTGATAATACAAGCGTCCCATACCGGGCCAGGCAAAGATGGTTTCGATGAAGACCGCGCCCATGAAGATATAAGGCAGGTCGAGGGCGAAGAGAGTCACAAGCGGAATGAGCGCGTTGCGCAGTGCGTGACGATATAAAACCAACCGTTCCGGCAGGCCCTTGGCGCGTGCAGTTCGCAGATAATCCAAAGGGAGGACTTCGAGGATGGAGGAGCGCAGGAAACGGGAATACCAGGCGATCCAACCGAGAGCGCCGGTGAGGACTGGAAGGATCAGGTGTTGGATACGATCCGAAAGAACGAAGGTGTCTGCGGAGGCGATCCCGCCGCCGGGCAGGAGCGCCTCACCCGTGAATGGATTCTTCAGCCATCCATAGAATAAGAGCAATAAGAGCAGGCCGAGCCAGAATTCGGGCAGGGCTTGTCCTGCAAACGAAAAGGTGGTTGCCGTAATATCGAAGGCGGAATATTGACGGACTGCCGAAATAATGCCGATGGGAATCGCCAGCAGTATGGCAACCATCATGGTAATGGACATCAAATAAGCTGTATTCGGGAAGCGCGCCGCTATTTCGCTCAACACCGGTTGGCGGGTGCGGAATGAAAAACCAAAATCGCCGCGCAAGATTCCAAGCCGCGTGCCATTTCCATCCGGGGCGCCGTCGCCGTTAGTGTCTACTTTCATCCAGTTGTTGCCCACCAGCCAGATTACATATTGGAGCGGCAGGGGCTTATCCAGCCCGAACTGGCGTTTGAGGATGGCCGCTTTTGCGGGCGGGATGTGACGACTTTGGCCCTCGCCGGCTAACGGTCCGCCCGGCGCGAGGTTTACCATCCCAAAAAGCAGAATGCTCAGGAGGAAAAGCAGGAAAGCCGTTTGAATTAAACGACGCACAAGATATGTAGCCATGTTCACATTCTTTGAGTCGCAACAGGACAAGGCCGGGCGCGCGCCGCGGCCTTGTCCTGTCATTCAATTGATTTTGCTCTTCGGTTATTTGACAACTTTCCAGTCCGCGACGTTCCAAGTGACCACATCGTTGACGGTGGATTGCACGCCTTCCAATCGTTTTGAATAGGCGTCTGCATTGATGGTGGTGAACATTAAATCGATCGGCACCTGATCGTTCAGAATGGCTGCCATCTGG
Source organism: uncultured Anaerolineaceae bacterium (assembly GCA_964502095.1). Lineage (GTDB taxonomy): Bacteria > Chloroflexota > Anaerolineae > Anaerolineales > Villigracilaceae > JACPVF01. The sequence continues at coordinate 127,090 of CAZCUF010000001.1, read as the reverse complement.
CAGAAAACATCCTGACGTTTGGCTTCGTCGAGCGTATACGCCTCACTTAAGAGTTGGTTGAGCTGGTCGTTGTCCCAGCGGTCGATATTCCAGCCGTTATCCGACTCCATGGAATCTTTGGAATAATACTGCGAAATGAAGTATGTGGGGTCCACGCCGGGGTAACCGTCATCCCAAAGATCAATATCGAAGTTGCCGGTTTGTTCGATGCCGCCGCTCTTCGAGTCGGCCCATAAGACACTGCCCTCCACGGTGACGAGATTGAGCTTGATGCCGATCCCGCCAAGTTCTTCCGCGATCAATTGCTGTGTGAGCAGAATCGGATCGCCGTATTCCTTGTAGGTGATGAACTGCATTTCCATCGGGTAGCCCTCGGGCGCGCCGGTGGTGCATCCGTGACAGGAACGCACGCCCGAGTTGGTTGGGTCGGTCCAGCCGGCCTGATCGAGCAATGCTTTAGCGGCTTCAGGATCGTATTTTGGACGCGGCACTTCGCACTTGTTATAGGGCGGGCGGAAAAATTCGGTCCAGACCGGTTGGCTGTATCCGCCGAAGATCTGCTGTGAGATCGTATCCACGTCAATTGCCATGCGGATGGCCTGTCTCACGCGCACATCCGAAAGAATCGGATGCGGATATTTCACCGAGTCGGTGGTGCCTTTCTGGGCCTCGTTCATGAATAGGCGCATTACGAAGCGGTTGTCTTTGCTGATACTTACATTGACGTTGTTCTGGTTTTGCAAGTCGGAGGCGACCGTTTCGTTGATCCACATGTTTATATCGGCGTCGCCGTTGATCATCATTTGTTTGCGAACGGTTGCATCGGGGATGATCTTGACGGTGATCTTGTCGATATCCGGTTTGCCTTTTTCGTAATAATTCGGATTCCTGACGAAGGTCATGTGATCGCCCTGCACCCATTCCTGCAAAGTGAACGGCCCGTCGCTGAGCGGTTTGCGTCCGCAGTCCCAGGCCGAGAATCCCTGTGACGCGTCGCAATAATGCGCAGGCCAGATCGCTACGCTTTCGCCGCCGAATTGAGTCAAATAGGAGGGATAGATCGAGTTGTAATCCACCCTGAACGTGTAATCGTCGATTTTCTCGACGTTCGTCACCGAGTCGATGCCTGGAATCCAGTTGCCGGTGTTCGGGTCTGTGATGGCTTTGTAGGTGAAGATCATATCGTCGGCTGTGACCGGAGTTCCATCCTCCCATTGAACGTCCTTGCGCATCTTCCATGTAACGGACATGGTATTGTTGGCTGTGTCTTGTGTTACATCGCCGTTGGCAAGAGTGGGTAATTCTGCGGCAAGTTCGGGATAGACATTGCCATCCGGGTCTATGCCCGTCATGCCAAGCAGGACGAGTTTCATCACCATCACGTCGTAACCCGTGATCGAAATGACGGCGTTAAACGAAGGCGGGTCTTCGGGAATCACAATGACGATATCTTTGTTGGCAGGCATCGGCGCTGTAGATGGGATTTGCGTTGCTTGGGTTTCGGTGGTTGATTGTGTTTGCGAGGGCGGCTGATTCGGTGTCCCACATGCGAACAGGCTAAAGGTCAGGCTCGAGGCGAGAATCAATAGAAGAATTCTCCTGACAAAAGCAGACATGGGTTCCTCCTAAGAATTACGAACCTATTGAAAATACACCACGAAGTCGCTGTGACTCAACGTCAAAGACGTCTTTTGTGTCGAGTCGTCGCGGCCAGGTGGTGAACCAACAAGACGTTCGGATGGACTCCGTGTCTATGGTTCGTATTATTGCACGAATCTCCGCTGGTGTTAAGGTTTTTGCGCGCAAATTCGGCGCGCTGTAAACTTTACAATTCCGCTTTCGCGTGTTAAACTCAGCCCGCTTGCAATGGCGTGGCATTCAGTGCCACGCCATTTTCCTGCGTACTTCTGGAGGCGCTGTGGATATTCTCCTGACTGGCTCAGTTGCATACGATTATTTGATGACGTTTCCCGGATTATTTAGCGAACAGATTCTTCCGGAACGTTTGAATTCGATCAGCCTTTCGTTCCTCGTCGATTCCATGTCGAAACAGCGCGGCGGCATTGCGCCTAACATCGCTTATACCATGGCCCTGCTTGGCGGGAAGCCGCGCATCATGGCTACGGTGGGTGTGGACTTTGAAGACTATCGGAGTTGGTTAAACGCCAAGGGTGTGGATACCTCGCTGATGCAAATCATCCCGGACGAATTTACCGCTTCGTTCTTCGCGACGACCGACCGTGCTTCCGCTCAAATTGCTTCGTTCTACCCCGGAGCCATGGGGCACTCCGCCAGTCAATCCCTGAAGAACCTGCCGAGCAAACCGGATTTGGTAGTGGTCTCGCCGAGCGCGCCCGACGCGATGGTGAAATTCCCGGCGGAATGCCGCGAACTGGGCATCGAATATCTGTATGACCCGAGTCAGCAGGTGCTTCGTCTGGAAGGCGATGAACTGGCGCGCGATATGGAAGGAGCGCATTTCCTGTTTTGCAACGATTACGAATTCGAGTTGATCTCCAAAAAGACCGGTTGGGATATTCAGCAAATCCTCAAGCACGTGAAAGTGTTGCTGATCACGCGCGGAAAAGAAGGTGCGAATCTTTATACCAACGGCAACGAATACTTCATCCCGACCGTCCCCGAAAAGGAGATTGTCGATCCCACAGGCGTAGGCGACGCATTCCGCGGCGGTTTCTTAACCGGTTATGCCCACGGACTGGATTGGGTTCTATGCGGCGAAATCGGTTCGCTGGCGGCGGTGTATTGCCTCGAACAGCGCGGCCCGCAAAGTCATTCGTACACCCGCGCAGAGTTCGTTGAACGCTTCCGCTCGCATTTCGACGATCACGGCAAGCTGGATGTTTTGTTAGGTTAATAGGGACGCAAGCAGAAAATGGCGACCTGCCTTTTCTGCCTGCTGTTCACTTTCATCAGTCTTCCATTTATTTCGAAGGAGTAAACATGAGCAATTACGATATTAAGGACATTGAACAGGCTGAGGGCGGCCGCCGCCGCATTGATTGGGCCGAGCGCGAGATGCCGGTCCTGCGCCAGATCCGCGAGCGCTTCAAGAAGGAAAAACCGCTCAAAGGCATTCGCATGTCAGCTTGTTTGCATGTGACCACCGAAACGGCCAACCTGGCGCGTACGTTGCAGGAAGGTGGCGCGGATTTGGTGTTGACGGCTTCCAATCCGCTTTCCACGCAGGACGATGTGGCCGCCGCGCTGGTCAATATTTATGAAATCCCAACCTATGCGATCAAAGGTGAAGATAACGTCACCTATTACAAGCATATCACCGCCGCGCTCGATCACAAACCGAACATCACCATGGACGACGGCGCGGACCTTGTCTCGACCATTCACAAGGATCGCCGCGAATTGTTGCCCGATATCATGGGCGGCACCGAAGAGACGACCACAGGCGTGATCCGTCTGCGTGCCATGGCCGCCGATAAAATGCTGAACTTTCCGGTGGTTGCGGTCAACGACGCGCAAACCAAACATTTCTTCGACAATCGTTATGGCACCGGCCAGTCCACCATTGATGGCATCATCCGCGCCACTAACGTTCTGCTGGCTGGTAAACGTTTCGTGGTGGCCGGTTACGGCTGGTGCGGACGCGGCCTGGCCTCGCGCGCGCGCGGCATGGGCGCGCTGGTCATCGTCGCGGAAGTGGACCCGTTGAAAGCGCTTGAAGCGGTGATGGATGGTTTCGAAGTCATGCCCATCGCAGACGCGGCCAGGATCGGCGATATCTTCTGCACAGTGACCGGCGATATCAACGTGCTCGATGAGCACCACTTCAAGGTCATGAAAGACGGCGCGATTGTCGCCAACAGCGGCCATTTCAATGTCGAGATCAATATCCCTGCTCTGGCGAAAATGTCGAAAGGCGATCCGAAACTGGTCCGCCCATTCGTGGATCAATACGAGACGAAAGACGGACGCAAGATCAATATCCTCGGCGAGGGACGCTTGATCAACCTCGCTTCTGCCGAAGGGCACCCTGCTTCCGTTATGGACATGTCTTTTGCCAATCAGGCTCTGGCCGCCGAATTCATGGTGAAGAATGCCAGCAAACTCGAGAAGCGCGTTTACTCCGTGCCGGCTGATATCGATGCCGAGATTGCCCGCTTGAAGCTCAAGGCGATGGGCGTGAAGATCGATACGCTCACGGAAGAACAGGTCAAGTATTTGAACTCCTGGGAAGAAGGCACGTAAACCGGTAGTCGCTAAGGACTGTGAACGCCTCGCGGTGAAAATCGCGGGGCGTTTTTGATTTATAAAACGGCCTATTTTCTCTGATATTGCCCGACTTCGAACAAGAACCGATTGAAATCTATCGGAAATTGTTCTATACTATTTTTGATTGTTCGTGAGTTATTGAAGAAATATCCTGGCACGGCTTGCCCGAAATGACAACGGCCTTGCCGAAGGCTCAACAGTTGTCCCCGGCGTCTTTGAAATTGAGGAGAAATCTCATGAGATACAAATCGCTCTTCCGGCTCGTTATTCTGGTGGCTGTTCTGGCGGCAAGTTTTGCAGGCGTCGGTTCGGCTTATGCGTGGGGCGGGTATTGCGGCTCGACCTACGTGGTACAGTGGGGAGATACGCTCTCGGGCATCGCCGCAACCTGCGGCACCAGCGTCAATGCGATTCTGTCGCTAAACCCGGGCCTTGGCTGGTATATTTATGCGGGGCAGGTAATTTATTTGCCGGGTTACTACCAACAGCCTGCCTATTATCCAAGCTACCCTGTATATTACTCACAGCCTGTGGCCGGTCAATCGTACGTGGTTCAACCCGGCGATACGTTGGGTAATATCGCGGGGCGAATTGGCTCGAGCGTGCAGGCTATCTTGTCGATTAATCCGCAGATTTGGAATCCGAGCGTCATTTACGTGGGACAGGTGATCCAACTGCCCGCCGCGCCGACCTATTACACAGTTCTCCGTGGAGATACGCTGTATTCCATTGCTGTCCGTTTCGGGACAACAACGGCCGCTCTCCAATCCTTGAACGGAATCTGGAATCCGCATTGGATCTACGCCGGTCAGGTACTGCGCGTTCGTTAATTCGGATTTGATCTCCTTGAACAGAGACGGCGCATCGGCGCCGTCTCTTTATTTCTGCTCAAAAGAAGTTGAATTCCCTTGATTGGAACGGCAGGCGTTCTTCCTCACTGACTGCATCATTCGACTTTGGTGGAGAATAAATTTCAACTTAGTGTATGATTGACACATGCAAACCGAATCGGAACTCCATCATACCCGCACGTTACGCCGTGACCTGATCACGCTTTTCGGCACGCGCCTCATCCGTCTGTTTTGTTATGGTTTTCTTTCTGTTGTGCTGGCGTTATATCTCGCAGAAGCCGGCCTTACCGAAGCACAGATCGGCCTGGTCTTCACATTTACGCTGGCAGGCGATGCCGGCGTCACCTTATGGCTTACCACTTCTGCCGATCGTTTCGGGCGCAAACGCACACTACTGGTCGGCGCGTTGCTGATGATGGGCGCGGGCCTGGCCTTCATCCTCACTCACAATATTTTTATCCTGACGGCGGCGGCCATTATCGGCGTGATCAGCCCAAGTGGGAATGAGATTGGCCCGTTCCTCTCCGTTGAGCAGGCCAGCCTCACTCAATTGACCTCGGACGAACAACGTACGCGTCTCTTTGCCTGGTACAACCTGGTCGGTTCGTTTGCCACGGCCACCGGTGCGTTGTCCGGTGGGTGGCTGGCTCAGGCGCTTCATTCGAATGGATGGACCGCCTTTGCCTCGTATCGCATGGTGTTGATCGGATATGCCGTCGGCGGATTTATCCTCGCCCTGCTCTTTCTCTCGCTCTCGCGGGACGTGGAAGTTGTTCCGTCTTCTCGAACCAAATCCACGCCGCGTGTGCTCGGACTCCATCGCTCGCGCAATGTGATCTTCAAGCTCAGCGCCTTGTTCTCACTGGACGCCTTCGCGGGCGGTTTGATCGTGCAAAGTCTGATCGCGTTCTGGTTTCACGTCCGTTTCGGCGTGGACGCGGGCCTGCTGGGCGGTATCTTCTTCGGCGCCAACATCCTCGCCGGGATTTCAGCTTTGCTGGCGGTGAGACTCGCCGCAAAGTTCGGGCTGATCAACACAATGGTCTTTACGCATATCCCCTCGAATATTTTGCTTATCCTTGTGCCGCTTATGCCAAATTTGCCTTTGGCTATCGCTGTCCTGCTTCTGCGCTTTAGCATTTCGCAAATGGACGTGCCTACGCGTCAGTCCTACACAATGGCAGTCGTCGCGCCGGATGAACGTTCCGCCGCCTCCGGCGTTACCAGCATCGCCCGCTCGGTCGGCGCGGCGCTGTCGCCTGTGTTGACCGGCATCCTGTTCGGCATTCCGGCCCTGCTCAGCGCGCCGTTCTTCCTCTCCGGAGGCTTGAAGATCGTTTACGATCTTTTGCTTTATCGTAGTTTTCAGACCCTTAAACCTCCCGAAGAGAGCGCGCCATCGTGACTCTTCCGAAAATAACTCCTCTCTGATAAAATATTGCCCGCACGCCGACCCTTTTGAAAACAAGCCCTCGGCCTTCCCGCCGAGGGTTTTTGTGTGTCTCATTCGGTGCGGGGCAGTCAAAGCTGGGCTTTGAGCCGCTGAACGTCGAACGCCGCGCAGTGCAAATACATCCTATTATCATTTTTTATTGACGAGTTACCATGCTAATCGAACGAACTGACCTCCGTAATATAGCTATCATCGCGCACGTTGACCACGGCAAGACTACTCTTGTTGATTTTCTCCTGCGGCAGGCGCACACCTTCCGCGAGAATCAACAGGTGGCCGAACGCGTGATGGATTCGAACGACCTCGAACGCGAGCGCGGCATCACCATCCTTGCCAAGAATACCGCCATTAACATTGTTGACCCCCGGACCAAAGAGAAGGTCAAGATCAACATCGTGGATACGCCCGGCCACGCCGATTTCGGCGGCGAAGTGGAACGCATCATGAACATGGTGGACGGCGTTCTTCTGCTGGTGGACGCGGCCGAAGGCCCCATGCCGCAGACGCGTTTCGTACTCAAAAAAGCGCTCGAACGCGGACATAAAGCTGTGGTCGTCATCAACAAAGTGGATCGCAAAGATGCCGAACCGGCGCGCGTCCTCAATGAAACTTTCGATCTGTTTATCGAACTTGGCGCCAACGATCAACAGGCGGACTTCCCCGTGGTCTATACCCAGGCGACTGCCGGTAAAGCCGGCCTCACGCCCGAGCTTGGCCCGGACTTACAGCCGTTATTCGATGTCATTCTGCATCAAATCCCCGCGCCAGAAGTGGATCTCGACGCGCCTTTGCAATTATTGGTGACAACCCTTGGCTATGATGACTATCGCGGCGTAACAGCCGTGGGACGTGTATTTGCGGGGAAGATCAAGGCTGGGCAGAAGCTGGCGCGCCTCACTGCAGACGGAAAGAATCTGTCGGAGACGGCGCGCTATCTTTACACCTTTCAGGGTTTGAATAAAGTGGAAGTTGACGAAGCGGTTGCGGGCGATATCGTTTCGTTGGCCGGGCTCGAAGGAATTGCCATTGGCGAAACGTTAGCCGATCCAGTGAATCCGGTTGCACTGCCGACGATCAAAGTGGAGGAGCCGACCGTACGCATGACCTTCGGCGTGAACACCTCGCCGTTCGCGGGCACGGAGGGCAAATGGGGCACCTCGCGCAAATTACGGGAACGACTTTTTGAAGAATTACGCACCAATGTTGCCCTGCGCGTACAGGAGACCGAATCGGCAGAGAACTTCCTCGTCAGCGGGCGCGGCGAATTGCATCTCGGCATTCTCATCGAGACCATGCGCCGCGAAGGTTACGAATTTCAGGTTTCGCGCCCCGAAGTGATTTATCACAAGGCCGATGACGGCACGTTGCTTGAACCCTACGAAGAGGTCCACGTCGAAACCAGCGCAGAAACCGTCGGTGTGGTGGTGGAGATGCTTGGGAGCAGGCGCGGCCAAATGATGGATATGCAGGATACAGGTCAGAGCACGACGCGGCTCGTTTACATTGTCCCAACGCGCGGTCTGCTGGGTTTTCGCTATCAATTTCTCACGGCCACGCGCGGAGCGGGAGTCATGAATACCATTTTTAGCGGTTACGATGAGATGGCCGGTTCGATGGCCACTCGTTCGAGCGGCTCGATGGTGGCCTGGGAGGCGGGCGATACCACGGCTTACGCGTTGAAGAGCGCGGAGGAACGCGGCGTGTTGTTTTATGGCCCAGGCGTGAGAGTATATGAGGGCATGGTGGTCGGCGAATATAATAAATCCGGCGACCTGCCGATCAATGTGTGCAAGAAGAAACATTTGACGAACGTGCGTTCATCGCGCGGCGACATGGAAATCCGCCTCACACCGCCCCGGCAAATGTCTCTCGACGAGGCGATTGAGTATCTGGCTGACGATGAACTGCTCGAAGTCACCCCGGAAAGTTATCGCATTCGCAAACGTATTCTCGATACCGAAGAGCGCGGCAAACAGACTAAAAAAGCCAAAGAGTTACTGGAAGAGTTGTAAAATCAACGGCCGTTATTGAACGGCCGTTGATCTTTAGATCAGCACTGTCCCGTTGCGTTGGTTATTGCCGACGTGCCAAAGCCGTTGTAAGCCGCCACGCCGAATTGAGTTGGGTTTTCTGTTATGTTGGTGGTAATGACAAAGACGGTGACGGCTGAACTGCCAAATTTGGCGCCATTTATGTAAATATAATAACCGCCCGCGTTATTTACGCTGGTCCATGTTAATGTGTCTGTGCGGCCGATCAGCACCTTGGTTGGGAAGGTAATGAACTGACAGTTTGTGTTTACATTCAAACTGGACGGCGCGGGAGGCGGCAGGAGTTTTATGACGGGAGGAAGAACGATAATTGGGCCGATGGATTTCTCGGTTGCTGTGGCTTCCGGTTGGGGTTGTTCGGGTTTTGCGGTAGGAGGAACCGCCGCAACAGGCGGCGCGGCTGGCGGCGCCATCTCGGCCAGGGTACTTGTATTACCCTGCACGGTGGCATAAGCGCCCCATAACCAGCAGGTTCCGCCGGTGGGTGTTGTGATGATCCAATAGTTTGCGGCAGAATATTTGGCAATGACCGGTGCGCTGGCGCCCGGCTGAAAAACAAGCACAAGGTCATAATTTGGTCCCGGCCCTGTTCGGCAGTTGGTAGCTGTGTTGACGCTGACTGTGGGCGTTGAGGGAGTTGGCGGAGGCGCGGCTGTGGAGGTCTGTGACGGTATGGCTGTGAACGTTTGCACTGCCTGCGCGGTATTGGTTGGTGTTGCTTCTGTGCCTGAGCCCTGGGCGGGCAGATTGCAGGCCAGTATTGCTAATATGAGGGCGGTGATTGCCAGGGCCGGCTTATGCTTATGATTGGTTTTCATCGTGAACAGCCTCCAATTTTTTTGTTTTCATCTTACCGGGTTATATACACAGAGCCAATCCCTTAAATGTACTGATGGGGATTGGCCGTTCTGATTCCGAGCATGCTTCGGGCCTGCTGATTTCATTAACAGATAAAACTGATCGTCCGCTGTGGGGACGCGCCTACGCCGTTATAGGCTTCCAGGGCATAGTTCATGCTTGCGCCAATGACGATCGTGGTCTCGTCCGTGTATGTAGTTGAATTGGCAGGCAGGTCCGCGATCAAAGAGCCGTTGCGATAGACTCGATAGCCGCTCTCGTTATCGGCGTTATCTTTCCAGGTAAGGACTGTCTTCAAGTTGCCAAGCGAGCAGTCGTAGGTGTAATACAAACTGCCGGGACGGGCAGGTACGCCGCTGGTATGTGTGTCTGAAAACGGCGTAACTACGGGCAGTGACGCATAATTCCCAGACGCAGTTCCAAATTCATTGGCTACCCAGCATGTTTCCGAAACGCCGGGCGGCGCCACAACCCAATACTTGCCATCGGAATCACGCGCCACCATTTGTACGCTTGTTCCGGCTTTGATCGTGGTAACCAACGCGTAATCTTCACCGGGACCTTTACGGCAATTGGTGTTGTCGCTTACTTTGAAAGTGGTCACAGCAGGCGTGACCGTCATTTCAGCGGTAGGCGTGTTTTGAATCGCTTGTGTGGACTCAAGAGGCGGCGCGGTCGGCGAACTTTGCGGTTGATTCAGGACGGCTTGTACGGTCAACGCGGCGGCTGTTTGCATGGTGACCGCGGGCGGCTGATCCACGCTCGGCAAGTTGCAGGCAGTGACGAGGATCAGTGTAGCGATGAGAGTTGTAACGACTCTTCTGTTCTTCACGGCTTGCTCCATTTCCCGTTCATTGATTGGCCCATAAAAGGATGTGGTTATATGGACGAACGATTCTCTGTGGGGTGTGCCAATACGTGTATATTTTAATCAATCGGGCGGCTCTTAAGCCGCCCGATTCTTTGCCTACGAGATTTTCTTATGCGCGCGTCCACTAATGCGGAAAAACCGTACTCTGCCTTTTTCATCGCGGATGAAATCTCCGAGCGCGTCCTTCAACGGTTCGTCCAGCCCGATCAGGCGGTCTTCCTCGTAAAAAGCCAGCCGCATGGGTGGGAGGGCTGGTCCGGGCGGCGCATCTGGCGTGGGAAAACCGCCCAACGGAATATGGTAATACATGAGCGCGCCGTTTTTTATTTTTAGATCGAGACATTCCGTACCGATGCGATATCGGCCGACGTATTGCCTGAGTTCGCTCACAGGGACGTTGATCGGCTTGGGGACGCTCGCCTTTTTGCCGAAATAAATTTCGAGCGCCCAATTCATGACACGGTCAGTGATGATGCGGCCTTCGTCGCTGTTGGCGAGTATGGCGATGGAAAAATCTTCATCGGGGATGTAATATAAGCCGGCCATCTGTCCATTCGTCGCGCCGCCGTGCGCGTAAATTCTCAAATCGTCCACCTTGCGGATGAACCAGGTGATGCCCATTTGCCCGCGCGGGCCCATATCCACCTGAGGAACGCGCATAGCGCGCAGGGATTTTTCCGAAATTACATTCTTTTTGCCGCGACCCATGTGGAAGCGCGCGTATTTCAGTAAATCCTTCACGGTGCTGATCACGCCTCCCACGCCGTTGCTTGCCCTGCCAATCGCCCACGGACGCGCCACACTTACTTTCCCGGCCACGATCTGATGCCCGGCGGCGAAGCGATAGGTTAGAAAACGGTCGCTCGGATAGAAGAAGGACATATCGAGGCCAAGCGGATCGAACAGTCTTTCCTGCACACATTGCTCGTATGGTTTTTTGGCGACGATTTCGATCACGCGCGCCGCAATGTTGAAGCCCGTATTGTTGTAGGACCAAATCTTCCCCAGCGGTTGCACTTGTGGAAGTTTGGCGATTTCCAGCACCATCTTTTCGAGCGCGTCGTCGCCATTGCCGAGATCGTTGAAATAATCGCCAACCCAGCCGCCGGTGTGGGTGAGCAGGTGGCGGATGGTGACGCGCCTGGCCACCTCGGCGTCGCGCAATTTGAATCCCTTTATGTATTTCCGAACCGGCGCGTCGAGCTGGATTTTCCCCTGCTCGGCCAATTGCATGAGAAGTGTGGCGGTGAAGGTTTTGCTGATGGAGCCGGTTTGGAACAGCGTGTCCGGCGTTACCGGAAGCGGATTCTCGATATTTGTGATTCCGAATCCCGCGCTGTGTTCTCTGCCTCGATTCCATACTCCAACCGCCACGCCCGGAACTTTGAGACGTTTCATCTCCTTTTGAATGCGCGTACATAACGCGCGGAATTTCGCATCTTTGATCCGGGTGGGAATCGAGGCGCTGTTCATCGGCTTATTCCCCGTTGCCCTCCAGCCAGGAGTCCATATATTCGGGCTTCTCGTATTTAAGCGCCTGCTTGGTGAGCGACAGCGGATAGAAGGTATCCACCATCACGGCCAGTTCCTGAGTCTCCTTCTTGCCGATGGAGGCTTCGGTCATACCGGGTTGCGGGCCGTGCGGCAGACCGTATGGATGCAGGCTGATGTCACAGCGGTCAATGCCTTTGCGGCTCATGAAGTTGCCTTCGGCATAGTAGATCACTTCATCGGAGTTGATGTTGGAGTGGCTGTACGGCGCAGGAATGGACAGCGGATGATAATCGAACAGGCGCGGCACAAACGAACAGACCACAAAGTTATGTCCCTGGAAAGTTTGATGCACGGGCGGCGGCTGATGGACGCGGCCGGTGATGGGTTCGAAATCCTCGATATTGAAGATCCACGGATAGAGATACCCGTCCCAGCCGACCACATCGAAGGGATGATGATCCAGCGTGTGACGCGTGAGGCGATCCCGCACCTTAACGCGGACCTCGAACTCGCCGCGCTCAGTATGCGTTTCCAACTCCTCGGGTACGCGGAAGTCGCGTTCCGCATACGGCGCATGTTCGAGCATTTGGCCATATTCGTTGCGATAACGCCGCGGCGGTTCGATCTGCGAGGGATTTTCGATGGTGAAGAAACGCGCCTCCTTGCTTTCGAGCTTCATCTGCCAGGTTGTACCGAAGGGAATTACGATGTAATCGCCGGCGCGAAACGGCAGGTTGCCGAACTGGCTCTTGAATACGCCACTGCCTTCGTGAACCCACCAGGTCTCATAGGCTTGCGAGTTGCGATAGAAATATTCCATGCTTTGCGAGGCGCGCGCCAGGCCGAGGATCACGTCGTTGTTGCCGAGCAGGGGAGTACGCGCCGAAACGGGATCCGTTCCGAGGTCGATTTGAGCGGTGCGGAAGGCGCGGTGACGAATTGGGCCGAAGTCCACATATTCAGGTTTGAGCGGACCCATATCCTCGACCTTCATCACGCGCGGCGGCAGAAAGTAATGGTAAAGAATGGACTGGATCGAGGAAAAACCCTCCAGTCCCATTAACTCTTCGCGATAGAGCTCGCCATTGGCTTTACGAAACTGCGTATGACGCTTGTGCGGAATTTGTCCGAGTTTATGATAAAAGGACATTTGAATCTCCTTTATTTTGGTTGCGGAAGGTCGCCGGCGATATCCGAGAAGGCAACGTAGGTATAAGATTGCCGCGTGCGCGCTTCGTTCATGGCGACCGCGGCCTCGGCGACCAGGTGATTGGCAGAGAGCGAGGAGCCGCCCGGTTTATAGGTGAGACCTATGAAAGCATTGACTTTGGCAAGGCGGCCTGTGGAAAGGCTTTGTGTGGTGCGGAAGCTCCCCAGGATGCGTTCAGCTACAGCGCGCCCGCCCGCTTCATCGGTATTGGGAAGCAGGACGAGATATTCATCGTTGTAATGAGCCGGAACATCGGAGACGCGCAGAGCGCGGTTCAGAAGTTCGGTCATGGCTTTGGACGCCCGGGTTTTTGCATCTTCCGGCAGGCTTTTGGTGGACAGGGCGATGTGCAGTAAAGTTAGCGGGCCCGGGTAGCGTTGCAGGCGCGTGACCTCGTAGTTAAGTAGAATGTTGAATACATCGTAGGTGTATAAACCTGTTTCGCTGGCCAAGTCGCGTCGTTTGTCCATGGGATGCCTCCACAATCCTCAATGCGCAAATACGGCGATGGATTGGATCAATGCATCGAGCGCGGTCAAAGTCGGCTGGAACGCGACCGACGCGGCCGCGTTCAATTTGTCTGTCACGGCTTGTAAATAGTTTGTGTAAATAGACGGATCGGTGACATTGTTCAGGTCTGGAAATTGGATTCCGCCGGAGGGAAGAGGCGCGGCAGGGTCGGAAGTGGAAGCGAGGAACGGCGCGTTGATGGGCAGGGTCGCGATGATGTAATATGCGCCGTCGCTGGTGAGGCCTTCGAAGTGATACAGCAAACCCTCGTTGCTGATCGGCCCAACTCCCTGCGCGTATTGAGCGACGACGCGCACGCCCGATCCGCTTTTGAACGGGAGGCGTTGCGTTTGCACGGCGACGATTTGATCTGCATTATAAAACGGAACATTCGGCAAAGTATCGTGCGTGAGCGGCATGGAAGGATCGGCCAAGATCGCTTTCAGACGGGGCAAACTATTGGCCGCGCCCGGGCTCATGGCCGCAAACTCCGCCGCCGGATAAATATAAATGGTCGGCTGGAGCAAACCGTCGCGTTCGGCGATGTAGTCGGTCAGCGTGATCGTCATGTGCGCGGGGCCAACCTCCCACGGCGCGCCGCCCTCGTCGTTGACAGCCGCAATTTCCTGCGACTGGGCGCCGCTGGCGAGTCCGGTCGGAATCACGATGCTGACGTTTTGAAAAACCAGCGAAATTCCAGTCGGCGCGGCGGTTGCCGGCGCGGTTGGCGCTTGTTCTGTTGGCGCGGCCATTGTGGACACAGTGTTAAACTGTTGTGTGGCGGGCACGGATAGCACATTGCATGCCAGAAGGAGAATCGTCAGCGCGAGAAGTACGGGGATTTTCTTCATCATGCTCCTGGCGATAGCTTCGGCCCGACTTGATTGCGCAGAACGCCGATGCCTTCGATCTCCAACTCGACTACGTCCCCGGCCTGAAGCCACGGCCCCTGGCTCCGCGTCAATTCCAACAGACAGCCGGTGCCGACCGTTCCCGAGCCGATCACGTCCCCTGGCAGTAAATCCACGGTATCCGATGCGCGTGCGATGATCTCGCCGAACGACCAGAAGATGTCTTTTAAATTGCCGCGCGATCTCTCCTCGCCATTGACGCGCGCGATCATCGGCATATCGTACACGCCGGGGCGACCTGTAGCGCGCTCGGCCAGTTCATCCAGTGTGACGATATACGGCCCAAAGGCGGAAGCGAAGTCCTTGCCTTTGGCCGGGCCGAGGTTGGCTTTTATTTCATCGCGCTGTACGTCGCGCGCGGACCAGTCGTTGAAGATGGTGTAGCCAAAGATATGATTCGGCGCCTGCTCGGGTTTGATATCGCGGCCGCCTTTGCCGATCACCACGGCGATCTCCAATTCGTAATCCATCGCGTTGGTGTAATGCGGATAAGGGATCTCGTCGTTCGGGCCGAAGATGCTGTTCGGATTGGTGAAATAGAAAACAGGAAACTTGTACCATTCTTCGGGCACGTCGCGGCCGCGGTTCCGGTTGGCTGTTTTCACATGTTGTTCGAAGGCATACGCGTCGCGTAATGTGGTCGGTTTGAGCGGCGCGCGAAACTCAACCTGTGCGATGTGAATCGGCGCGGTGGAGGCCTGCTCTGCCGCCGATTGCGCGCCGGCTTCGATCACAGCGCGCATATCGGGAAACGGCAGGGAGTGCACCCGGCCATTTTTAACGAGGCCAGGTTTCGGGTCGGACTGAGCGGTGGTGTACGTCGCAAATTTCATGGACTGATTGATTCTACAAGTTACCGCGGCGCTCTTGTTCGGCTTCGATCGATTCAAACAGCGCCTTGAAGTTGCCTTTGCCAAAGCCTTTGGCGCCGCGCCGCTGAATCACCTCGATGAACATGGTCGGGCGGTCTTGAATCGGTTTGGAGAAAATTTGCAGGAGATAGCCCTCGTCGTCGCGGTCCACGAGGATGCCAAGATCGTGAATGGCTTTGAGATCCTCTTTGATCTTGCCTACGCGGTCGGGCAGTGCTTCATAGTACGTATCGGGCACGCGCAGAAATTCGATGCCGCGCGATTTAAGATCCTTGACTGTGGTGATGATGTCGCCGGTGGCCATGGCTACGTGCTGTGCGCCGGGCGTGAGATAGTAATCGAGATATTCTTCGATCTGCGATTTCTTCTTGCCCTCGGCCGGTTCGTTGATGGGGAACTTGACGCGTCCGTTGCCGTTGGCCATCACTTTGGACATCAGCGCGGAATATTCGGTGGAGATGTCTTTGTCGTCGAAGTGCAGGAGTTGGCGAAAGCCCATTACATCGTGATAGAAGCGTACCCACTCGTTCATCTTGCCGAGCGGAACGTTGCCCACGATATGGTCGACCGCGGCCAGGCCTGTGGATTCGGCAGTCTGATCTTTGAGCGGCCGGTAGGTGGGAGCAAAGATTCCTTTGTAATCGTCGCGGTCCACGAAGACGTGCAGAGTCTCGCCATAAGTGTAGATCGCGGATGTGCGATAGATGCCGGAATCGTCTTTCTCCTCGCGCGGCGCCCAGGCGGAACGTCCGCCGCGTGAGGTGGTTTCCTTCCAGGCTTTTTCCACATCGTCCACTTCGAGCGCAATGACTTTCACGCCGTCGCCGTGCACCATGTGATGCGAAGCCAGAGGGCTGGTTGGGCCATACGGCGCGGAAAATACGAGGCGGATATGACCGGATTGCAGGACATAAGAAGCGAAGTCGCGGTTGCCGGTTTCCAGTCCGGAATACGCAACCGGGGTGAAGCCAAACCCTTTCCACCAGTAATACATAGCGTGTTTGGCATTGCCCACATAGAAATGAACGTGATCAATGGACTTGATTTGCAGAAAATCGCCCTCTTCGGTGATCGGCCGAGTTTCAGGTTTGGTAACGGTTGCCATAGTACCTCCTTAAAAGTGATCTAAGGCGATTCTACGACAAAGATTATCCAATTGCAAATCGTAGGCTGTAATTTCGCCTTATTTCACTCATCCCCGGTTAATTTATGGCTTCGGGTGTGCGGCGAAAAATTCCCAGATGAGCTGGGTGGCCGAAATGCTTTGCGTAGGCTGATCTGCGCCCGGCCGCCCGGGGCTTGTATTGCCCGGCCAGGCATGCCCGCCGTCGATGATCGTATATAACTCCACAGCAGTTCCATCCGCGCAGTCGGTGTAGATATCGTGTTTAATATCTTTGAACGTTTCCGTTTGGGGCGTTGGCTGACACTGATCGAACTTCACCCAAAAACCGATCGAATCTTTAACGGATGCGAAGTCCACATCGGTCAGGGATTTATCGCCCTGGCCGCCGTTATACGGAATGTGTTGATCGGCTGTGCCGTGAAAGTCGATCACTGAAACCGGCTGAGTTGGATTGCATGAAGTGACGTTCTGAGTCGCGGAAACCGGACCAATGGCGGCGATCAGATCGGACGCGTCGCAAGCCAGACGATACAACAGGATGCCGCCGTTTGAAAGGCCCGCCGCGTAAATCCGTTTCGAGTCGATCTTGACGATAGCCTGCACATCATTGACCAAAGCGCGTACAAAGCCCACATCGTCCACGTTTCGGCGGGACGCGTACCCACAGCAGGTTCCGCCGTTCCAGGTCAGGATCGCGTCATCGAGCAGGCCGGTCCCATTTGGATATGCCACGACGAATCCTTTTTCATCCGCCAGCGGATCGAAATTACTGACGCGCCGTTGGTTTTGCGCGTTGCCCGTCCCGCCGTGAAAGTCCAGCACCAATGCCATCGCCTGACTGCCATTGTAGGAAGGCGGAATATGCAAAATATACGAGCGTTCGATTCCATCGAAGACGAGCGTACGCGTCGTGTCGCCGCTGGGTGGAATCGTTGAAGTTGAAGTTAAAGTCGGCTGTGAAGCTGGTGTCGAGGTTGAAGTTGGCGCTGTGGGCGCTGGAACTGCCTGTGAGCAGGCCAGCGAAGCAAACAGTAAAGCGCTTAACGCGGAAATGACCTTTTGAATCTTTGTCATGTGATCTCCTTATCGTCAGGAGATTGTATTCGGGCCGCGTTAGCCGGTAATTGCAAAGATGTAAACGCTTTGTAAAAAAATAGCTCCCCGTTACTTGACTTTCGCTACTTTCCCCTCGGTCATTTTCTGCAAATCGCTAGATGACAATTCAAAGATGGCGTTTGGCGTGCCCGCCGCGGCCCAGACTGTTTTATAGATCATCAGGTCTTCGTCCAGATAGGTTTCCATTTTTTGTGCGTGGCCGACGGGCGGAATCCCGCCGATGGCGAAGCCGGTTACGGCACGGGCAAAATCCGCGTCGGCGCGGCCGATGGCTTCGCCCGCGTATGCGCCGATTCGTTTTTCGTCCACGCGGTTCGC
This sequence comes from uncultured Anaerolineaceae bacterium, assembly GCA_964502095.1. Classification (GTDB taxonomy): domain Bacteria; phylum Chloroflexota; class Anaerolineae; order Anaerolineales; family Villigracilaceae; genus JACPVF01. Next base: position 109,201 of record CAZCUF010000001.1, on the reverse strand, counting down.
GCCGCTGGTCAGTACCAGAATCGGTTTGCCGCTGGTTTTGCCTTTGAAGATCAGCGACTTGACAATTTGACCCAATTCACAGCCGGCGCGGTCGGCGGCTTCCTGCGCGGTGCGCGTCGACTCGGCATGCTCGATGACGGTATATTTGTATCCGAGCGAATCCAGTAAATTCTGTATCTTTTGTGCGGCGGGGGAAAGTGTGGACATTCGTCAATTATATGAGATTTCTTTGCTTTGGCGAGTCGATCTCAAGTAGAATGGTTGAACTTTTACGGAAAACAGGAGAGTCGATGAGCGACCAGCAACGAAGAATCTATCAGGCGGAAGGGGATCGGTACGAAGCGCTCGTCTCGCATGAGGATCATCAAGGCAATATCATTAAGGCGCTGAATGAGATTGTCGCTCCGAGTGGGCTGGATATTCTCGATCTCGGAGCGGGGACAGGCCGCCTGACTCTCCTGCTTGCGCCGCGCGCCAAATCCATACACGCCTTTGATGTTTCGGAGGAGATGCTGCGCGTGTGTCGTCAACGGCTGGAAGCGGGCGGGTTTTCCAATTGGAGAGCCGAAACAGCCGATCATCGTCATTTGCCCGTCCACGATCATTCAGCGGATTTGGTCGTTTCGGGCTGGAGCGTAAGTTATCTCGCTGTCTGGAACCCGGAACATTGGCGCGCGGAACTGGAGACCTGGTTCGATGAAATGAAGCGCGTCCTGCGTCCGAAAGGATTTGTCGTCTTATTCGAATCTTTGGGAACGGGAAATGAAGCGCCTGTCAAGCTGGAACACCTGGCGGATTATTATCCCTGGCTCGATGAAAAAGGATTTCAAAATAAATGGATTCGCACGGATTATCGCTTCGATTCGCTGGAGGAGGCCGTTGAATTATCCGGTTTTTTCTTCGGCGAAGAATTGGCCGAACGTATCCGCCGAAAGAAAATGATCATCCTGCCCGAATGTACCGGCGTGTGGTGGAAACAAATCGGTTGATGAAGCTATAAAACGGTGATTGCCCCGGCGCGTCTCATTCTCTCGAACTTACTTTTGCCAGCAAATCTCCTACCAGGCGCGGGATTTTCTGTACGGCTTCCGTGTTCATCAGCTGATACCGCTCCACGCTGGCGCGCATCGCGGCGAGTTTTTCGGGCTGGCGAATAAGCGCCGAGATCAACTCTGTCTGACTTTTTGAATCCAACGCGACCCAGCCCAGTTCGTAGCGCTGAATGAATTCAAGATTGACTTCCTCCTGCCCGGGAATATATGCGGTGGCGATGAACGGTTTTTCCAAAGTGACGGCTTCGAAGATCATATTCGGCCCGGCCTTGCCCATCACTACATCTGCGGCCAGCATATACGGCGCGATCTGTTTGGTGAACGGAATGGGACGAACGCTGGGATGGCCGTGAAAGTGCTTTCTCAGGCCTTCATTTGTTCCGGCGGCCAGAATGATTTGAACATTCGGCAACTCCAGCAGGGGCATGACTGTTTGCGCGAACTTCGCCGCACCTTCGCCGCCGCCCTGCATGAAGATCGTGAATTTGTTCGGGTTGAAGCCCAGTTTGTCGAGAACTCTGGCGCGGCCGTTCGGTTGGGCGTGATAGAATTGCCCGCGCACCGGCCAGCCGGTAAATTGCAGGCGTTTGGAATCGAAGCCCGCGTTCAGCGCCTGACGATACGTTTCGCGCGTGGGCGCAAACGTGACCGATGCGCGTTTCTCCGTCAGCCATGAGCGGTGGACTCCGTTTGGGTCGGAGAATAACATCACGAGCGGGCGGTCCAACTTCCAGCGGCGCATGGCGTAGGTCACTTCGCTGGTGAGAAACGGATAAGTGCTGATGACCAGGTCCGGGTCCGTTTGACGAAGCGCTTTGACAACGCGCTCGGCCAGCAGAAGACTGGAAACGGTATGCACCAAACGCGCACGGCGGCGTCCATCCGACAATTTGAATTCGGCCTCCCACAACCAGAGCGCGTGGCGGCTGACGATGCGATAATGCAAATTGATGATGTTGGGCTGAGGATCGAGCAAGGTGACATCATACTCGTGCGCCAACATATCGTACAAAGCTTCTCCCAAACTGAGGTGGCCGCCCCCGGTATGGGAAATAAAGATAAGAATTTTTTTCATGGGAAGGGCAGATGCTCAGTTATGAGATAGATGGGAGTGGGCCCTGTCTTTTGTTGATCCACGGATTTGGGATTTCGTTTCACATTTGGGAGGAGTTACGTCCGCATCTTCGCGATCATTTTACCCTGATCGTGGCGGAATTACCCGGAATTGGCCGCTCTCCTTTGCCGAAAACGGGCGAAGATTATCTGGATGCATGTGTGAGAGAGATCGTGGAGTTACAGCGCGTGCTAAAGATCGAAAGATGGAGTATTTTGGGCTATTCATCGGGGGCGCGCGTAGCCGAGCGATATCTGCAGTTATATGCCGAGCGCGTCGAGCGGGCAGTGTTTCTTAGCCCATTACGCCTGACCGGCTTGAATGCGGCCGGATTGAAAATATTACTGTATCTGGATCGAATATTTCCGCAAATTGGGAATTGGGTGCTTTCGGGGAATCGCCTGCGATTCCTGATTCGTTATTTGGGTTTCAGCTTCAGCGCGAATACCCTGGCCCCGGCATGGTATGCAGAGATGACCTCCCAGCCCGCCTGGATTTTGAAAGAGACCATGCGATGCCTTCCCGATGGCGGCGCGCGGCCCTTTGCGATTCCGGATGTCCCCGCGTTGTTCGTCTGGGGCATGGAAGATTATATTTCCGCCGCGCCGCGTGCTTCGGAGCGCGACGTATTGATTCATGCCAACCATAGCGCTCCGCAAACTGCCGCGCCGGAAGTATTGCGAGTCGTTTTGCCGTTTCTGATTTCAAGATGAGCGTTAGATTTTTATTTGATAAATGCCGAGGCCTGTCCCGCGAGAGCATCCTCGATGCGCTCTTTGTGATGCCCGAGCAGTTCCATGCCCTCGATTTGTTTTAGCGCGTAGTAACCGAATTCCGTGGTTTCACTGCTCAACCCCAGCCGGCCGCCGATAATTTCCGCTTCGAAACTTAACCCCACGATAAATGCTTTGTACCCATCGGGATAAACGACCAGCTGATCCGGATCGCTATACACGCCGATCAGCCGCGTCACGCGGACGCTCAAGCCTGTTTCCTCCAACACTTCGCGTTCACAGGCCTCAGCTGCGCTCTCGCCCGCTTCCAACGCGCCGCCCGGCAAACACCATAGCCCATTGTCCGCGCGCCGCGTGAGCAGTACCTTTTGATGTGTTCCATCGAAAATGGCGGCCGAACAGCCTAGACGCACTTTCCCTTCCCTGCCGAGGCGGTTTCCATATCTCACTTCGGTCTGTGCCATGTTTTCTCCACAGGAAAAAAATAAGAGACACGCGAGCGCGTGTCTCTTGAATTCTACTTTACAAATGTGCCGTTTTTTAGATCCGTCAGCGCCTGCTGAATCTCATCCCGCGTGTTCATCACGAACGGCCCATAAGGAACGATTGGTTCTTTGAACGGCGCCCCCGTAAACAGCATGAAGCGCACCGGGTTGTTCCCGGTCTTCACCTGGATTTGATCGCCGTCTCCAAAACGGATCATGTGCACGGCCGCGACGGTTTCTCCGGCAAAGAGCGCCTCGCCTTCGAACACATAGGCCAGCGCGGTGTGACCGCGCGTAACGGGTTGAGTCCACTCGGTATCGGCGGCCAGGCTGATGTCCATGTAAAGAGGCGAGGCGGCGATCTCCGTCACGGGGCCATGAATTCCTTCTGCAGTTCCGGCCACCACGCGAATTTTGATTCCGTTCTGTTCAAAATCTGGTATCGTCGCGGCGCTCACTTCCTGATAGCGCGGCGCGCTCATTTTGAGCGCGGCAGGCAGGTTGACCCACAGTTGAAAACCGTAGATCGTGCCTTCCGGGCCGCGGCGCGGCAGTTCCTCGTGCAGAATGCCGCGGCCGCTGGTCATCCATTGCACATCGCCCGGGCCGATCAGCCCCGCGTTGCCGAGGCTGTCGCGGTGATTGACCGAACCCTCGAGCATATACGTGACGGTCTCGATGCCGCGATGCGGGTGCATGGGAAAGCCGCGGATGGGCCCCTCGACGGGATCGTTGAAGGCGAAATGGTCGAAGAGCAGAAATGGGTCATGTTCATTCGAAGCGCGCGGAGCGATCGAACGGCGCAATAAAACGCCCGCGCCCTCGATCACATATTGTGGTTCGATGATCTGTTGGATCGTTCGTGTTTGGGTCATGCGGCTCAGATGGGGCATGCAGAGCCGATATTACTTTACAAAACTCAGTCCGCGGCGCCAGACAGCCTCAGCGCGTTTTGGAGTTCACTGCGAATCTCTGTCGGCGCGGCGACGCGCATGTGCAGGTCGCGCAGGAGACCGTCCTGCAGGCTGTAGATCCAGCTGTGAACGGAGAGCTCCTGCCCGCGTTCCCAGGCGTCTTGTATGATCGTCGTCTCGCACACATTGACGACTTGTTCGATTACGTTCAATTCGCACAGCCGGTCCCATTGCTGGTTTTCATCCCGAATGGCCTGAATTTGCGGCTCATATTTTTGGCGCACATCCTGAATGTGGCGCAGCCAGTTATCGATCAACCCGTAGCGTTGGTTGAGCAGGGCCGCCTTCACACCGCCGCATTGGTAATGCCCGCACACGATGACGTGTTTCACCTTCAATACTTCCACGGCATATTGAATTGTGGAAAGACAATTCAAGTCTGTGTGCACTACCACATTGCCCACATTGCGGTGCACAAATACTTCACCGGGCATCATTCCGGAAATTTGGTTGGCGGGCACGCGGCTGTCTGCGCAACCGATCCAAAGATATTCCGGTGATTGCTGATTCGATAACTTCGTAAAGAAGTCCGGATCCTGGGCTTTGACGCCCTCGGCCCATTTTTTATTATTCTCGAAGAGATGATCCAATGTGTTCATGCTTTTTTCGCCAATCTAAGATTATTTACCCGGCTCTTTTTAAAACTCAAAATGTGAATATTGGATACGGCTTGCGTCGCGTTATCTTGTGGCTTCCTTCAATCGTTTACACAGCACGCGCATTACCGCCAGCCCAACCTCGGGACGTTCGCGCAGCAGGCTTTCGAAACTTTTTCGGTCGAGACAAAGCAGACGCGTTTCCTCGACGGCAATCACCGAGGCCGAGCGTGTGCCGCCGCTCAGGAGCGCCATTTCGCCGATCACTTCTCCGAGTCCGCGCCGCGCAAACTCCTTTTCTCCGTCCCCTGTTCTGACCATGATCCTGACCTGCCCATGTATGATCACAAACATTTCATTTCCCGGTTCATCCTGTTCGATGAACACCTCTTCGGGATCGACGCGGAGCTCGGTGGCAAGCGCGGCGACGCGTTGCAAGTCGTTGGGCGATAAATCGGCGAGCAGGGGAACGCGGCGCAGGAGCAGGACGCGTTCCATAATGGGGAGGGTTGTATATGTGTACATGGGTTCACCTTGAACAAGCAGATCGCGGATAAGCGGATCGGTTTCAGCGAGGGTTTCCAGCATTGGCCGCGTCTCGGGTTGGTCGAGCAATGTAAAGGCCGCGCAGGCGCGCATCCACGCTTCGCTATCGTGAAGCAGAGACAAAATTAAATCTTGTACGCCGGCGGAACGAGGGATGGATGAGTCGGAAGAGTCCCATAATTGAAATAGCGGACGTATTAAGCGGGACTCTCGAGCGGACTCCAGCGTTTCGAGCGCGTACGCCCGTTGAGCTGGCTCGCGGCTTTGCAGGTTTTCAATGACCGCCGCGATGCTTTCGCGGTCGCTGAACAGGCTGACGGCGCGCAGCGCGCGTAAACCATCTTGCAGGGCGCGGGCCTGCAAGGCTTCTTCGAGTAATTCGTAACGCTCATTCTTTAAAGGAATACCCCGGCCAAGTTGGTCGAAATGTATCGCACTCTCGATTTTTCGAGCGGAAAATTCTTTCAGGAGGTGCGTGTGCACGGAGACCGAGGAGAAGTTCGTCAGCGAAGCCAACGCGCCATCTGAGAGAGTTGGATCTTCGAGCGCGGCCAGCAGGGATGGGAGCGAGTCCTCGCCTAGATATGCCAGGGCCAGCGCGGCCCCATCGCATACGACGGAATCTTCATCGCCTAGAACGCGGATGAGCCGCGGGATGGCGTCCCGCCCGCAGGAACTTAACGCCAGCGCGGCCGCGCGTCGAATCGTGGAAGGCGCGCCGCGGTCGTCCATTTCATTGGCAATGAAGAGGAAGGCTTCGCGATCGCCCCATTCGGCCATGGCGTTCAATGCGGCTGTGCGTTCGTCAACACTGCCGAAGATAGCTGTATTTCGTAGGAAGGCACGGACCTCATCGTGCGCGCCCAGTATGAGTAGTCCCAGTGCGGCTTCGATCTGCACGAAAGTATCTGAGTCATGGAGCAGGGGGGTGAGGTGGCTGTCCAGAGTGTGGGAGGACTCGTTGGTTTGCCCCGCGCGCGCAGATAAAGTTCTAAGAGAGCGAACGGCTTGGCGCCGCGCGGCTGGTTCGGGGTCCGCGAGAAGCGGCAGGATGTGTGGTGCGGCTTCAGGAAGTTGGGCCAGGCCTTTAAGCGCGGCAACGCGGACTCCCATCTCCTCATCTTCAAGCGCCGGAATTAGCGCGTCGGCGCGGTAAGTTTCACCGAGCATGTCCGCGGCGAGCTGTCGGATCAGGGAGTCTGGATGATGGAGTTGTTTAATTAATACCTCGATTGTGATCGCGTCATGGTCTGTACCGCGCGGCTGATCGAAGAGCGTTGGGCGGCCTTCGCGCAGGGTATCTACGAGCGCGCGTCGATAGGCCGATGAAGCGCGTCCAATAATGAAGATAGTGACTACTGCGGCCGCAAAACCTGTGAAATACAACTGCTGTGATGTGAAGGATTGCTCGCCCACAAGGAGAATGCCGCCCGCCAGAAAAACGCCCATTTGCTCAGGCACGCCATTTATGAAGGCATTTACCTGCGCGCGCTTTTCGGGCGGCACCGCGCTGAACATGGTTTGCCAGGCAGAATCGGCCACACTTGCGAGCCATGAAGTTTGCATAAACCTGAACGCCGCGATGACCGCAAACACGTTGAAGAAAATCAACCCTCCGAACCCGAGCAGATAGATGGCTGGGAGGACGAGGATCATGCTCATGATGCCGAAGCGCGCGAATAACCGATTGGCGGCAAAGAGCGAGGTGAGAAACGCCGCGGCGGTACTAAGGCCGTTGAAGAGTCCCAGAAAGGCGGCCAGTTCGTTTTCGTTTGGGTAACGCAGTGTGGCCGCCTGGGAAAACGGCAGGGCGATGGAGAAGTAGAGGATGGAAAAGAGAATCGCCGCGCCCGAAACCCATCGCATGAGTTCGGATTTGCGAACATACTGCCAGCCTTGTTGCACTTCCTGAATGAAGGACGGCGCGCGCCGCTTCGCGCGTGATCTTTGTCTTGGCGCGGCAGAGACAACGGCGCGATTCGTCAAAAGGCGCGCCATCAGGAAGGTCGCCAGCATGGAAAACATCCATGCCAGTATCAGGTTTTGCGCGCCGAAAAGATTCGCCAGCAAACCCGTGCCAAGCCCGCCCAGCACCGAACCGAGGATGCGCGCCGCATTGAAGAGCGGAAAAAGTCGCTTGGCCTGCCGCGCGTCGCAAACGGCGCCGGCAGTATTCCAGGCAATCAACGAAATAATGGAGTTGAGCGCTTCCTTGGCGAGCCATAAAGCCGGGAAGATCAGCGCGTTATTGGTGAAAAGCAATCCCCAGGCGACGGCCAGGCATCCTGCCGCGATGAGCGGCGTAAATACGTAGACGCGTTCCTTTTGGACGCGTCCCAGCAGGCCGCTGATAGCGAGCGAAGTGAACAGGGAAAGCAGTCCCAGCCCCATATAAAGATAGGGCAGAAAGTCCGTACCGAAGCGGGCAAAATAGAGCGCCTCGATGCCTGTACCCCCCAGGCTGTAACCTGCCGCGCTGAAGAGCATAATTCCGATCAGCAGTGAGGCAGCGCGGGTTTCGTTGGGACGGATGGAAAGCAGAGAAAAGAGTTTGGATACCACTAAAGAGTGAAATGAGACAGATAATCAGGAATTAGATTTCGGGCTGGATCTTGTCGGTCTGCTCCTTATTTTCCTGCTGACTGAGAATCTGGTCGATCCGCTTGAACCATTCAATGTACGGGTTTCCTTTTTGGAATTCCATTTTGAGCATGAGTCGTGCGAGAAAGAGCGGTTTTGGTTTTTGCATTTGCATGCGCACCTCGAGACGCGTGCGATTCTCACCCAGGCGTGTGAAAAGCAAGGTTTCCCGAAATACGATCGCTCCGTTCTTCGAGTTTACGGTGGTATATTCGAAGGGATGCCAGTCGAGGATCGTCTCGATGGACGTGCCCTTGCCGTGCGCGCAATGATTGGACGCGCCGGCTCCCGTCCGGCCCGATTTCCGTGAGAGGGGTTTCCAGTAAACCATGCCTCCCATGGCCGCGTTGCGGCAATTAATATCGGTCACCCAATTCCAAATAGCGGAGAGGGAATGATCGAATTCATAAATGGTGGTCAGGTCGGATTCGTCAGGCGCGATGATAACGCGCCGGGCTTCCATCAAAGTTTTGTAACGCGGGAGCAGGTCGAAGGTCCAAGTTTGAACCGGATTGAAGTGTTCGTAGGACTCTGTATATTCGTGCAATCCTTCCAATTGAAGTCCAATGAACGTTAGCGCGGCTTGCGTGCAAAGAACGTATGCCTTCCAGCCTGTGACCTCGGTAACGTGATTCTTGGCGAGGCGATGAATAAGATTGACATCCGATCCGACCAGTTCACGGATGCCCGAAATATTTTGCGTTATGTAATCGCCGTAGTGCAGGAAGAATTTCAATTCAAGCGCCGCCATGTTCTGGCAGGCGCGGCAGGTGCAGGTGGTGGCGCGCAGGGATGAGTCGCGGTGGCGGCAAAATTCGGCATAAGTGGTTTCGACCAGTTCGAGCAGGGATTCGGGACGCGGCAGGTCAGCTTCATCCACATTGGCGAAGACCGCGTCGCCCTCGAGTTTGGAGATGGTGAGGGCCGTCTTGAATTTTTCAACGATACATTCGAGCAGGTCGGTCAGGATTTCCTGCGCGTGTTCCAATTCCACCTGTGCGAGATATCCGGTATAACCGCTAATGTCCGCTAAAACGAGATAACCGTGCCGGGTTTCAGTCATGTAGAATCCTGATAAAGTTGACCGAAATTTTCGCAAGTATAGCACGATAATTCTGCCGCGGACTCGTGCTTTGAATGAAAGCGTTAATTCGATAAATGCCCGCCTGCTTCGGCTTGATCGAGTACAGACAGGATGGCTTTAACCAGTTCGCGTGCCGCTGGTGCGCTGAGTTCCACGGCCACGCGCGCGCCCAGTCCCTGGGATGTGTTTACAAAATCTATATTGAGGGCATGTTCGAGCGGCGCGTGAAACGGGTGATCAAAGGAGATATTGACCTGATTTAGGGCGAACCATTCATCTCTCCCTTTTCCACAACCATCAACTTTTGCGTTTTGTGCGATCATGGTGCACATGCGGAACTCCTTTACGCTAAATTCTTTTCCAGAAACGCGAAGATCTTTTGCCAGCCATCCACCGCCTGCTCTTGACGATACATGGGTCGGTAATAATAGAAAAATCCATGGCCCGCGTTCGGATAGCGGTGAAACTCATAATCCTTGCCTTGTTTTTTGAGCTCCTGTTCGATTGTGTTCACCTGACTCGGCGACGGATTGGTGTCGTCATTGCCGAACAGACCCAGGATGGGGCAGGAGAGATCCTTGGTGTAATCAATCGGCGAAACGGGGTGTTTGTCGTTAAGTTGTTCGGGGGCCATCACCACATTACCGCCCCAGCAATCTATCAGGGCGTTGAACCCTTGCACGCGGCAAGCCGTCAGATATGCATGCCTGCCTCCCGAACAGGTGCCGAAGACGCCAACTTTTCCATTGGAGTACGGCAAAGCGCGCACGTATCCCAGCGCGCCCTGTAGATCGCCCACTGCTTGATTATCGGGGATGCCTCCCTCTGCCCGAACCTTGGCCGCCACATCTTCGGGCGTTCCATGCCCCGCGCGGAAATATAGATTGGGCGAGATGGTAATATAGCCGTTCAGCGCAAATTTGAAAGCGGTTTCCCGATACCACGCATCCCAGCCGGGCATGTGATGGGCCAACACCACGGCCGCGAACGGACCTTTGCCGAGCGGCCGTGCGAGATAGGCATTAATGAGATCCCCGTTCGCGCCGGCCATGTCGATCGTCTCTGCCAATACGCCCTCATACATATCGGTTGTGTACATATAAATTCTCCTTGTCCTTTCGTTGAATTATACAATCAACGGCATGCCTGCAATTCCATCTCACTTGGTATAATTCTCCCACTTCATTGACTGGAGAACGAATGACCCCCAAGAAATTAACCGGCGCGGAAATCCGCCAGACCTATATTGACTTTTTCGTGGAACACGGACACACGGCTGTGCCCTCGATGTCGCTGGTGCCCGGCGGCGATTCCACACTGCTGTTCACCAACTCGGGCATGGTGCAATTTAAGGATGTGTTTCTTGGCACCGACAAACGCCCCTACACGCGCGCGGTCGATTCGCAAAAGTGTATGCGCGTGGCGGGCAAGCATAACGACCTCGACGATGTAGGCCGCGACGACACCCATCACACCTTCTTCGAGATGCTCGGCAACTGGTCGTTCGGCGATTACTACAAAAAAGAAGCCATCGAATGGGCCTGGCAGTTGCTCACGGAAGTGTGGGGTTTGGAGAAGGAACGTTTGTATGCTACAGTTTTCAAGGACGATCAGGGCGATGTTTCCACCGATGAAGAAGCCGCCTCCAATTGGCTTAAACAACCGGGCTTTGACTCAAGCCATCTTTTTTACATGGGGCGCAAAAGTAACTTCTGGGAGATGGCCGAAACCGGCCCGTGCGGGCCCTGCTCCGAAATCCATTACGACCTGCATCCCGAAGGCGGCCGGGTCACTGAAGAAGCGCTGGACAGCAAACGTTTCGTCGAATTGTGGAATCTGGTTTTTATTCAATATAATCGGTTGAGCCCCGCGCAACTCGAACCCCTGCCTGCCAGGCATGTGGATACCGGCATGGGCTTCGAGCGGTTGGTCTCGATTTTGCAGGGTGTGGACTCGAACTACAAGACCGATCTCTTTACGCGTTCGTTGAAAGTATTGCGCGATCTCACCAGCCATACCGAAAAAGAAATGCACGACGATTTCACGCCATATCGTGTGATATGCGATCACGCGCGCACCGCATCGTTCCTCATTGCAGATGGCGTTGTGCCGGGCAACGTGGGCCGCAATTATGTGGCGCGCATGATCATTCGCCGCGCGGCGCGCTTCGGCGGCAAGATCGGATTGCACCAGCCCTTCCTTGCCAAAGTGGCCGAGGCCGTGATCGAAACCTACGGCGATTTTTATCCCGAACTCGTCAAGAGCCGCGCCGCGATTTTGGATAATCTGACGCGGGAAGAAATCCGCTTCGCGCGGACGGTGGAAACTGGTACCGCGCATTTGGAGAATCTACTCTCGGAATTGCGCGCCTCCAACTCCCAAACCCTGGATGGCCGCAAAGCCTTTGACTTGTACGCCACGTACGGTTTGCCCTTTGAAATTTCGCGCGACATCGCGCGTGAACGAAACCTCGAAGTGGACGAAGCCGGTTTCAATGCCGCGAAAGACGCGCACAGCCTTGCCTCGGGCGGCGGCAAAGCCATGGGCAAGCTCGGCGGCGAAGACGCTGAGTTCTACGCCGACATCCTGAAAGATTTGCAAAAACATAGAAAACTGGGCGAGCACGGCGTGGAATACGATCCGTACACAAGCCCGCGCGTCGAAGGAACACTTTTGGCGTTGGTCGTGAACGGTCAATCGGTGCAGTCTGCCTCTTTTGGCGATCAGGTTGAAGTCATTCTTCCCAAGACCGGCTTTTATATCGAATCCGGCGGGCAGGTTTCGGACGAAGGATATATTCACGGCGATCATTGGGAGATCGAGGTCGGCAACATGCGCCGCGCGTCCGCAGGCGTGATCGTTCACGTTGGCGAAGTGGTCTCCGGTCAGCCAAAGGTTGGCGGCGCCTGTATCGCCGAAGTGGATATGCCGCGCCGGCACGACATCATGCGTAATCACACCGCGACACATTTGTTGCATGCCGCTTTGCATCGGGTGTTGGGCGAACATGCGCGGCAGGCGGGTTCGCTCGTCGCGCCGGACCGCCTGCGCTTCGATTTCAATCATCCCGAAGCGATGACTCCCGAACAGATCGAACGCGTGGAGAAGATAGTTAATGACGCAGTGGCGGCGGATATGGAAGTTCTGCCACGCCTCAAAGACCGTGAAGATGCCATCGCTGAAGGCGCAATGGCGCTGTTCGGCGAAAAATATGGCGAGACGGTGCGTACGATCACGATCATGCCTCCAGTTCGGATACCGGAGGAAGAGTCGCTCGCGCATCCGACGGCGGTGGTGGAACATGAGTCGAAATTCTCTTACGAGTTGTGCGGCGGCACACATCTCGAACGCACCTCGGATGTGGGCGCGTTCCTGATCGTCAGTGAAAGTTCGGCCGCGGCAGGTGTGCGCCGCATCGAAGCGGTCACAGGGCGGGGCGCGTACGCGCTGACCGCGCACCGCTTCAAGACATTGAAGCAAACGGCCGGAGTCCTGAAATCCAGTTTGGATGAAGTGCCGCACAAAGTGGAGTTATTGCAGGATGAGATTTCGGAGCTCAAGAAGCAATTGAACGGCATGCGCAACGAGATGGCTCAATCTAAATTGAGCGGGCAAATTGACAACGCGCAAAAAATAAAGGATGTGCATGTGCTTGCCCTGGATGTGCCCAACGCCGATGTCGATGCATTGCGGTCGCTGGCGGATAAATTCCGCGAGAAATATTCCAAAGGCGGCGCGGCGGTTTTGGTGGCGGGAGCAGTTGTCGTGGCGGTGTTGACCGACGACCTCGTCAAGCGCGGAATGAAGGCGGGGGATTTGATCACGGCCATTGGCGGGCGCGGCGGCGGTCGTCCGAACATGGCGCAGGGTAGTCTGCCGGATGCCTCGCTGTCCTCCGAGGCGTTGAGTAAAGTTCCCAAAGCCGTGGAGGAAAAACTGAAGTAGAAATCGGGCGGTCAAAACGACCGCCCTTACTTTTGGTTCTCTTCCCAGCCTAATTTGAGATGCTTATGATTGCCTTACAAAAGGAGAAAAATATGTCACGAGCCGTTCGATTTTTACTTGTATCCTGCCTGGCGGTTTTTGTGCTGGCATGCGGGCTGATCTCGAACCCGATCAATAACGTGAAAGATATCGCCTCCACCGCCGAGGCATTTGCCACCACGAATCCGGTGGGTACATTGCAGGCGTTTGCCTCGGCCATGCCCACGTTTACAGGGATGTTGGACCCGCAGGGACAGCCTGTTCCAAACTGGAACGGAATCCCAGTCATGCCGCAGGCTGTAGCAGGCCAGCAATTCAGCGACACCAGTTACAGCTTCAAGGTGCCCGCTTCGATCAGCGATGTGCAAACGTTCTACACCCAGCAGTTACAAGCTCTCGGCTGGAGCTCGCTCTTCAACACACAGCTTTCCAGTGAAGGCGGACTGCTGATCTTTCAAAAGGACAGCGACACTCTCACGATCACAGTGCTGCCGGATTCGAATGACAGCAACAACGTCATCGTGATCTTCGAGAAGTAAAAACCCGGTTTAAACGTTATATTTGGACGTGGTGGCGCGGATTCATGCCTTTCAGGGTGGATTCGCGTTTGCCGCGTTCGGGGGAACGGCTACGTTATAATTCGATTGCGTGAAGACCCAGATCATCACACTCGAATCGCATGACGATTTGATCTCTGTCCGTGACCGACTCTCATGGGCGAAGACGCCGCGCATTTTACTCGTCTGGCCGAAGGGCGAGCAAATTCTTTTGCGCGCATTGGATTTGAAAGTCCTGCAACGCCATGCGGATTCGCTCGGCGCGCAATTGGGACTCGTGACGCGTGTCGCCTCGGTGCGCAGGCAGGCAGAGTCTCTGGGCATGCCGGTTTTCGAGTCCGCGGCCGCGGCACAGCGCGAAGCCTGGCCCGCGCCCGGCAAACGCAGACGGCGCGTTCCGCGCCCGCCGCGCTCCGATTTGCGTGAACTGCGCGAAGAAGCGCTTCCAAAGGAGGCGGGCTGGCGCTCGTTGCTGGCAGTTCGCCTGCTGGCATTCATTGCGGGCGTCGTGGCGGTTTTAGCGGTGGCAGGCATCTTTGTCCCGCGCGCTGCGGTGACGCTATATCCTGTTTCGCAGACTCAGGAAGTTGTGATACCTGTCTCTGCCAGCCCATCGGTCCAATCCGTTTTTGTTTCGGGCAGTGTTCCGGCGCGCGCAGAAACCGTGATCGAGGAAGCCTCGCAAAGTGCGAACGTTAATTCACAGATCGCGGTGCCGCAAACACGCGCACGCGGCGTGGCGCATTTCCAGAACCTGACCCAAAATGAAGTTCCCATTCCGGCCGGCACCATTGTGCGTACGTTGAGCGATCCGCCGATTCGGTTTGCGACTCTGAACGACACGCATATTACGCCCGGCGTGGATCAATTTGTGGAGGTGCAGATCGAGGCCGTGGAACCGGGCGCTTCGGGCAATGTGGACGTGAATCAGATTCAGGCCGTCGAGGGTTCGCTCGGATTGCTGGCCGCGGTCAGTAATCCTGACCCGACCGGCGGAGGAACCGACCAGAAAGCCGTTGGCCCAAGCCAGCGGGATCGCGAAGACCTGCGCACAAAATTATTGGACACACTTAAGGCACAGGCGCTCGCGGATTTGAATCAACGCGTCAACGCAGACGATGTCCTGCTTGCCGATACGTTGACTCTTTCTCAAACTTTGGAAGTGACTTCCAACCCGCCGCTTAATCAACCGGGCTCCAGGTTGACGTTGACGATGCGCGTCGAATTCGAAGCTCAAATTGCTTCCGGAGACGATTTGCGCCAGCTGGCTGAAGCGGTGCTGGATGCCTCACAACCGCAGGGATTTACGCCTGTGGCCGATTCTTTGAAATTCAAAAACCTGACTCATCCGGTGAAGGACCAGGATGGCACGCTACACTGGCAAATGCAGGCCACGCGGCGAATTTTGCAGAATGTTGATTTTGGCCTTGTGCAGGGATTGGTGCGCGGCCGCCCTCCGCAGGACGCTCAGCGCGCGTTGGATCTTGCATTGAAATGGCAAAAACCTCCGTCCATCACACTCACACCCTCCTGGTGGCCGTGGCTGCCATTGATTCCATTCCGTATTTTGATTACGGTAAGCTGATGAGTGCATGAGAATTCTTGCAGTGGATCATGGCGAGAAAAGGATCGGCGTTGCAGTCAGCGACCCCACTGGAACGCTGGCCGCGCCGTTGAAGGTCATCGCTCACACCTCGCGCCTTGTCGATGCCGCGCAAATCGCGGCCATCGCGGAGGAGCAGGGCGCGGGCCTGATCGTGATCGGCCAGTCGTTCGATGAAGAAGGCCGGCCCAACCCGGCTGGCCGGCGCGCGGCGCGCTTCGCCGAAGCGTTGAAGTTGCAGACACAGATTCCCATTGAACTATGGGACGAGTCGTTCAGTACGCAGGAGGCGCGCGCCGCGCGCCGCGAACTTGGCGTTGGGCGCAAACAACGCGGCGGCCACCTCGACCAGTTCGCGGCGGTCATGATCCTGCGATCTTATTTGGAGAGTCATCCCAACGTTTAAATATGCCCAGCCGAACTTCCTCTGCCCGCTCCACTTTTTTTTCCACCACCGGCGTTCTGGCCCTGTTATGCGTCATGGCCGTCGGATTTTTATTCATCCCATTTCAAGCACAGCGCATCTACGGCCTGCCCAGTCAATCGCTTGGGCTTTGGGGCATCTTCGATTATTCGGCGCGCTTGTTGTGGTATGACGGCCTGCTCACCAGTCCGCGCGATCCGGGCGGCGCAGAGCAGTCTTTCCACATCGATCAGGGCGAAGCGATTGCTTCGATTGCGAACCGCCTGGAGCAGGCTGGCCTCATCCGCAATGCCAATGTCTTTCAGGATTATCTGATCTATACCGGGCTCGATATTTCCGTGCAAGCCGGGGATTATCAATTGAGTCCCGCGCTTTCCATTGTGGATATTGCCCGTCAATTGCAGGATGCCACGCCTGAGCAGGTGACGTTCGTGGTGCTGGCCGGCTGGCGGAAGGAAGAGATCGCCGCCTCTCTCCCGACCTCGGGCCTGAGCATCGCGCCGGATGATTTTCTCGCCGCTGTTTCCGCCACGCCCGCAGGCTATGATTTCGTTTCTGCGCCAGCCAGCGCGGAAGGTTTTCTCTACCCCGATAGTTATATTCTGCCGCGTACAACGGATGCCGGTCAATTGGTGGATGCGTTACTCCGCAATTTTGCCCTGCATATGACCAACGAACTGCGTGAAGGTTTCACGCGGCACGGGTTGAGCGTTTATCAGGCTGTGACGATTGCGTCATTGGTACAGCGCGAGGCCGTCAAAGAGGAGGAACAACCGATCATCGCTTCGGTGTTCATCAACCGGCTGAACGCCAATATGCGCCTGGATAGCGACCCGACCGTACAATACGCGCTCGGGTACAACCCCGTTCAGCAAACCTGGTGGACAAACCCGTTGAGCGTCGAAGATTTACAAGTGGCATCGCCGTACAATACGTATGTCAATTTTGGCCTGCCGCCCGGCCCAATCGACAACCCCGGCTTGAGCGCGCTGCGCGCGGTGGCCTTCCCGGCCGATACACAATATTATTATTTCCGCGCCAAGTGCGATAATTCCGGTTATCATGCGTTTTCCGAGACGTTCGAACAGCATCTTGCCAATGCCTGCCCATAGAACGAGTCCCAATCGAAACCGATTGGGACTCGTCAATTAACTGGCTTCGACTGCTTCTTTTATTTTTCGGCGGAATACGGCTTGGAGCGAGGCGCCGAACGCCGACCATAACACCAATGGCGTGAACACGAACCATCCGAGATAGGGAGTGAGACCAGCCAGCACCAAGAGCACACTACTGCGAATGTATATGGAGACCGGGGAGCCTGTTCCACCGATGCGGCCTGTAAGCATGGAGACGGCCGCGGCCAAACCCATCAAGGTCAACGCGGCCACAAACAGGAGGATTAGCACGATCAGCAGGCCGAAAATCCCTGCGACCACGCCGCCGACTCTGGTGGGAATGGTGAGCAAAGCGGCCAGCAATCCGGCAAAAAGTGAATTGACGAATCCCAGCAGAAGCGAACGCCCCAAACTTGTTTCGAGCGCGCTGCGCGCCTGTTCGATCGACGCCGATAGCGACAGATTGAGGATCACGAAGATCGAGATCAATCCTGCTCCGCCGAAAATAACGAGTAAAAGCAAACCGAGAATATTGTCCATGTTCTCTCCTTATGATTATTTTGCCGCTCGGAACGAATCCCATATTTCCAGCGCGGGTTTGGGCGAACCGTCCGAATTGGCCAGGCCAACGGAGGCGAACCAGCCCAACGTGTTGATGTCTGTATGGCTAACGCCCTGCGATTTCATGAACTTCGAATAGGAATCGATGTTGAAGTCTTCGAGAATCAGGTACACCCAAAAGGCGAGCCGTGAACCGATTTGATCGTGAATTGCATTGAGGTACGTGATCTGATCTTCCGGCGAGCCGGGAAACGAGTTCACAGGCTTGGATGTGAATCCGCCCTCGGCAACGGCCAGCGGTTTCGAGGTCCGCGCGAGAAGCGGAGTGTAATAATTGGCGGGGATATCCGTCCCCGATTTGAATACCGCGAACGGATAGGATGAGATCACCCACAAGTCCAGGTTCGGTTCGAAGGCCTCCACCTGATCCCAATTCGGTTGCAGGCGCGGCCGCCCGTTTGCGATCTGAGCCATCAGATTGTTTAATTCCTCCCATTGAAATGTGACGAAGACTTGCGTATCCGGCGCTTCAGCTTTGACTGCCGAATAGATTTCGTTGTAGAGGCTGATGAAATTCTGTGCATCGCCCGGGTGCGCATCCATGTAGGTATTGATCTCGGAGGCCAGGCCGAGATAACGCGGATGGAATTGACGTACGACCCACAGCGCGAAGTTTTTATGCGCGGCGCGCACGCTGGGGTTTTTAAAACTGGCCTCCCAGCCGAACGGCAGTCCGCTGAATTGACTGCGATTCAACCCGTTGAGCGGATCGATGACAAAAACATATTCGAGGTTGTTTTGCCGCGCCAGAGTGACCTGATTGATAATGTCGGTACGCTTTTGTGATTCACCGTCCGCGCCATTGACAAAATCCTTCCACGGCGTATTGGGTTGCAGTAGGACGAAATCCCCGTGATTGCCAATATCTTTGTAAATTTGCAATACGCTCGCCAGAGAGACTTCGGGCGGGGTAGGGAAGAAGCCGTAACCTGTGCGGCCCGAATCGAAAACCGATTGCGCGGGCGTGGGCACGGGTGTAGTCGTTGATACCGCAGTCTGTGCGGATTGCCCGCAGGCCAGCGCGGCGAGGGCGAGTATAAAAATAGCCACAGCGAATTGTTTCACTTTTGCACTCCCGAATGGTTGCGCAGTAACGATAGATTCCCGATCAGCCAAAGCAGACTGATGCCGATGGAAATCAACACCAGGTTGAAAGTCGAAATTTCAAAAGTTGGCAGGTTTGGAAGCCGGTAGGCCGGTAGATCGGGGATCGTCAACTGCGGAACGACGAATTGAAGAGGCGGAATCGCAAATTGTGGAAATTGAAAGAGCGGAAGGTGGAAGAACGTTACAGCTTGCGTTGCCAGCCACAAAAGCACACCCAATGCCGCGCCAGCCTGAGCGGCCCAAAACGGATTCGACAGCAATGATTTTTTGGCGGCAAGACGCGTCATTACCGGCGGCGTAAGATCGTGGATGAGTTTAATCTCTCGTAAATCTGCCAGCGTGGACGTGACCTGCCACAATTCTTCGAACTGAGCGCGGCATTCTGCGCAAGCTTGAAGGTGTGCCTCGATTTTGGCTTGTTCGGCCGCGTCGAGCAGATGGTCGAGATATTCGTTGAATTGAGAGTTGGTTAAGTGGTTCATGCCTGAATGGGCGGAAAGTGAATATCGGGATGATTGGGGAACATAAAATGGATCGACACTGCCCAGGGGATGCTGAAGATAAAAGGCAGGACGAATGCCAGAAGTCCGTGCCAAAGTTTGGGCGGCTGAGCGCCACGTTCTGCCGGGATTGTATAAGCCGGAAGAAAAGTCATCAGGCCGTAAACAAAGATCCACAAGCCAAACTCGCTGAGATGCCGCCAGCCGAAGGTTAGGCTCTCGGCAAGTAAACCGTTCAACCCGGTCAGAAGAAAAACCCAAAACGGGCTGAAGTCATAACGTTTAAGAATCCACGCCCAGGCGATGAACCATGGAACGAACACAATCACGCTGTGGTGCAGGATGACATCCAGGTAATTGCTCGAGGCGGTGATGTATGCTTCGCCAATCTTTGCGCCGAAGCGCGGCGCCACATTGGTCATTGTGGTAGTGACGGATTCTTCGAGCATGGCGAGCAGAATTGCAAACAACACAAATTTCACCTGCCAGTTCAAACGGATTTGCAGAACGAAATTTTTGATCGGGTCACGAAATACAAACATCAATGAGCCGCACAGAAAAATCCAAAGTGCGATCAGGCCGGTTCCCATGCTGGTAACGGCATGGGCAATACGGTTGTTCCAGGTCACTGCCAGCACCAGGGATGTGGAAAATGCCAGCCAAATTCCCAATGCGGCGATGAAAACGGTCTTTGCGATTTGCCTGGGTTGCATGCTCATTTCAAATCTTTCAATCTTTCAGCCAGAAGTTTTCTGGCGCGAAACAAGTCGCTCTTCACGTCGCTCAACGGGCGTTTCAACTCCTCGGCAATTTCCTCGTAGCTCATTTCCTGATAATGTCTTAATTCGATGACGAAGCGATAGCGCGGCGGCAATCGACTCAATTCAAAGCGGATGCGCTGATCGCGGTCGCAGTTGACGGTCTGCGCTTCGGGGCCGGGACTTGGATCGGGCGCGGGAGCCGCTTCATCGTCCAGACTTGAGGCGGATTTGACCGCTTCGAGCCGGTTGATGCAGACCCGGGCCGTGATCCGTTTGAGCCACGGCGCGAGCGGGCGGTCAATATCAAATTTGTCGAAGAACTGCCAGGCGCGGATAAACGTTTCCTGCGCCGCGTCTTCCGCATCGTGGACGTTGCCCAGCATGCGATAGGCCACATTGAATACAGCCTGTTGATGGCGTTGAACGATCCCGGCGAACGCATCGCGGTCGCCCCGCCGAACGCGTAATGCGAGACTGCGTTCATCGTTGGAAGACATTTCTACATTGTAGTACAGGAGGATTTGACGAAAAGTTGCATAAAAAACAGGCCATTCGCGGCCTGTTTTCGGATTGCTTTCGCGTGTCTAACGGTGTGCGTTAATGGGCGGGTGTAGATAAAACTTCGAGAGCGGGATTCTGTTCGGGCGTGGAAAATGCCCGAAAATGGTGCGGAATCCGCCCGTCTGGTACGCGCTTTGTTAAGTGTTTTCTTTTCTTTTTGACAGCTCACTTATTAGCTTGTAACGGTTACTGCCATCCTTTTGCATCACAACAATTTGGCAGTTTTTCGGATTTCGCAGATTTTCGAACTCTTCAACACTCCAATGAAACCACCGCATAAGGAATAGTCGTAAAGTCATTCCGTGAGAAACTATTAATGCATTATCAGGATAATCTGGTTTTGCAAAATCGCGAAACAGGGTTTCGAGAAAAGTACTTACCCTGTCATAAACATCTGCACCAGATTCCCCGTCTGGGATTCGAAAGTAAAAAGTGCTGTAATTGTCACGTTCTTGATTTATCCCTTCATTTATGTCTAGGTGTCGAAGGTGGCCCCAATCTTGTTCTCGAATCCGTGGATCTTCAAAGGTTTTTATTACATTTGAATTAATACTCTTCTTAATATGTTCAAAAGTCTGTCGGGTACGGTAATACGGTGAAAGGTAAACATGGAGCGATTCTTGTCCAATAATTGATTTGATTTCCTTGCCTGCATTAATGGACTGCTGCACACCTTCTTCGGTTAGGTTCAAGGCATAATCGGGAACATTTTCAAGAACCTTCTTATTAATATTTGCTTCAGATTGACCATGTCGAACTAAAATAATGCGATTTGGATTCATGTTTACTCAATTTCCAGGAAAAACGCCTAACTATGCGCTCAACCGCGGCGGATGGCTTCTTTGCGCGGACGGACGGCGAAAGCAAAAATGACCAGTATCAAGCCGACGCCTCCGAGGATTAATCCCTCCAACGCCACAGGCTTTAACATTTGCCCAACAATGGCCGCCGCCAGTTGACCGCTGTCGTTCAATAAGACGGCCGGTAGATAAGCTGGCAGTCTCACGACAAGGATTTGCAAAAGGATTGCGCTCACCACGGGACCGGCGGCCAGCGCGAGCAGCGCGGCCAATACGCCGGCAATCAGCAGTGGATACCCCCACCACTGCAACCAATCTCGCAGGCTTCGTACTGCCAATAACGTTAGAATCAAAAGCAGGGCCAACGGCGCCAGCGGACTCAACCGCATCCCAACGCGGATAAGTTCCAGGCGTTGACGCGGGTCTGGTTTCCCGGTTGCAGAATCCGCGCTGGCCAATGTCACCTGATCGGGAATCGCAAGAGTGGCAATTTGCAATTGTGTGTGGATAATGGGCCGGATGATTCCATCTGCGGCTTGCGGAGGATTGCACAGCGACAGTTCCTGCTGGCTCAAAAGTGCGAGCGACATTTGCGCAATCTGTTGTAGTGTGCAATCTGGCTGGGTGCGCATCAAATCGAGAACGGCCTGTGTTCCATTTTCACTCGTCATTTGTTCCTTGAGTGGCGCGAGAGAAAGAACCGCCGAATCGGATTTTCTATTCAAGTAGGCGAAGACCGAATCCAGCGCTTCGTCTCCCATCGCTTTAAGCGTTGCGGGCGGGAGCAGGGCGCGCAGGAAAGTTTCCCAATTTTGTTCGGTCAGTCCGCGCATCGAAACCGGCAGGCTCTTTGTTTGCATGGTGGAGGCCAGCGACTCGGCCAGAACCGCAGGCAGGCGTTCGTAGAATTCCTCGTTGGCAAACGCCTGCTGATAGGTCTCTGCGTTGAATGCTTTGCGTTCCAGATTGAACAGAAAGAGCGCGGTCAATGCCGCGATCACGAATAGGATTGCGAAAACGACCGCCAGAGATTTCCGAATGCTTTCCATTATTTCAGCGCGCCCGTTCCTTGCGAATCACTTCCACGTAATCGCGCAAAAGGACTTCGTATTCCGCCACGCCGAGCAGTTCCATTAATTCATTGGTCAGCCTGGCTTTGTTCTCCGCGTCTTTCCGGCTCCATGTGCGGCTTTTGATCTCGAGAAATGTTCCCATATCAGGTTTGAGTACCCGGTCGAGATTAACGAAAAACTCCGTATCTTTATAGCGGATGTGCCAGCGCAGGCGGTCTTTTTCGATGGCCACTTCTTCCTTCGGCGTAAAATATTCGCGGTAGAAACGCAGGGTGTGAACTGCCGGAGCGAGGAAGCGACTGCGCGACAGCAGGACATCGTGACCGAGTTGACTCTCGCGCTTATGCCCGACCAGCGTCAGGCGCGAGCGCACATTCAAAGTTTCGCCTTTTTCGTTGGTCAAATCGTCCTCACGGAAACGAAGGTAGCCTTGCGAAGGATCTTCGAAGGAGAAGTAATTATCGAATTGACGATAATGTTTGAAGGCGGTGATTTCGATCTCCGGCCGCTTCAAGGCCTGGACCACGCGGTCTGGTTCCGTTATTTTGACCTTGGTCTGCACTTCGAAGGACTCTTCCTCGCGCGAGCCGCCCAACGCGATCAGTTTGGAGAGCACCGATTGCTCGCGTTCGATCAGGAACGCGTCGATCTTGCGGGCCACATCCTGCGCTTGCGCCAGCAATTCATCTTCTTTCAAAGTCAATAAGCGGCGTTCACGCATCAGCCATTTCCCGTTGACCATCACGTCGCTTACATCGGTGGATTTGGCCGCGTATACGATCTGTGCGTAAGCGTTATTCGGGTTGCGGTGAAAGCGCGGCGAGTTGTGAGTCGGGTAAACGTCTACCAGAATCAAATCGGCTCGTTTGCCCGCTTCGAGCGAGCCGGTGATGTGACCGAGGTGCAGGGCTTGTGCGCCGAGCCGTGTAGCCATTGTCAACGCGGTCTGGGCGGGGATGACGGTCGGGTCGCTGGAAACAGCTTTGGCCACGAAAGAGGCGAGTCGCACTTCCTCGAACATATCGAGGTCGTTATTCGAAGCGGGGCCGTCGGTGCCGATGCCCACGTTCAATCCGGCTTCGAGCATTTTTTGAACGGGAGCAAACCCCGAGGCTAGCTTTAGATTCGAAGATGGGTTGTGCGATACGCCCGCGCCGTGATTTTTAAGTGTGCGAATTTCGCCAATGTCGATATGCACACAATGCGCGGCGATGACCTTGGCCTCGAACAACCCTTGTTTCTTGACGTATGGCACAACCGGCATACTCTGTTCGTTGCGTATATTTTCCACTTCGAGCGCGGTTTCGGAGAGGTGAATATGCAAAGGTACATCGAATTCCCTGGCAAGCATGGCGGTATCACGCAGGATTTCGGGCGTGGTGGTATAGGGTGCGTGCGGCGCAACCGCGGGAACGATCAGCGCGTGGCCCTTCCAGGTTTTGATGAATTCGCGTGCCATCGCGAATGAATCTTCATAAGCGGCCGCATCCGGTGCGGGGAATTTCATCACAGTCTGCCCACAGACCGCGCGCAGTCCCGCGTCGGCAGTCGCGCGCGCCACGTCCTGCTCGAAATAGTACATGTCGTTGAATGTCGTCACGCCACTGCGGATTTGTTCGGCGCAGGCCAGCAGAGTGCCGAGCCGTACAAATTCCGGCGAAACGTATTCGCGCTCGACCGGCATCATGTAGCCCATCAACCAGACATCGAGGCGCAGGTCGTCGGCCAGGCCGCGCAGGAGAGTCATGGGTACATGTGTGTGCGCGTTGACCAGGCCGGGCATCAACACTTTGCCCTTGCAGTCGACAGTTTCCCCGGCGGTGAATTCCTTTTTGATCTCGGCTTCCGCGCCGACCGCGGCAATGCTATCGCCCTTCACGGCCACCGCGCCCGGAAAATATTGAGTCAGTTTTTCATCCATGGTCAGCACATGGGCATTGATGAAAAGCGTATCGACGGTTTGAGTCATTTATGCTCCTTTGATGAATAACGAAAAATAATGAATTCTTCGGAAGATCGATTTATTTCTGGAAGTTTAGCAACACACTCAATACTTTCAAGTTAACCCTGAAATCGGTATGCTCATGATCGTTCAGTTCCAGGTCCACTGCCGTGGCGCCGCGCGAAACAGCGTAATCGGCCAATGTGCCATTGTACACGCATCCCGTTTCGATGGGCGGGAACGGATAATCGCTGACTTTGGCGATTGCCTTGGCGAGCCGCACCGAGTTTTGTTCCCAGGGAGTGCCGCCGGGGAAGATTCCCAACGCGGCGCTGTGATAACTGATCAATGCGTCGATCTTGTGCAGGGCAAGAAAGTTCATCAGTAAACGCGTCTCCGGCTCGGACCCCGGGCCTGTGCCGCTGGTGGTGGGCGCCAGGTCGAAGCATCCGTTTCGATCCCAGGTGGAAGTCCAGTTGATCGGGAAGTTGCGGTTCAAGTCTACACCATGATCGTTGACGCGGCCATCGATGCCATGATCGCGCGCGTCGCCATCGGGATTCAAGTCGCGTAGAACATACAAAGTAACATCGGAGGGAATGATTTCCGGATGCTGGTCGATATAAGCCATCAATTGATCGGCCAGGGCAATTGTATTCCATTCGTAGCCGCCGTGAATGCCCGCCACGATCATACGCTGTTTCTCGCCCTGACCGAAGGAATACACTTCGATGGGACGCCCCGAAACGGAATATCCAACAATGCCCGGTTTCAGGCTTGCCAGCACAAAGGGAGTGGGCGATACGACAATGATTTGGGTTGAATGCGGGTTGGGCGTAACGGTTGGCAAATTATAGCGCGTGGGCGCCGATGTGATCGCGGGGTAGGCTGTGGAGCCGGGATCGGTCTGCGGCGCGGCCAGTGCAGATTGCCTTAACCAATAGATCAGGAAGATCACCAGCAACGCGAGAATTCCCGCCGCGTTCAAACCCCACACGAGCAGGACGACGGCAGAATGCTTGTGATTGCGGCGATTCATTTTTATTCGATGGCTTCGGCTTCCAGGCGCAGTAGATTGAGCCCGTTGTTGAATGCCCAGCGCGGCAGGTTGCGCGGATGTCCGCCGTACGTCATGCGTCGATGCTTTTCACCGCGCGGGGTGATGATCGAAATCTCGGCCAGCATTTCCTTTTCATAGGCGGCAATGCCGAGGGCGGAGTTGGCCGGGTAACGCGTCAGCGCGGCTTTCAATACCTCGGTTAGCGCGCCGGGTTCGAGTTCCGGAAATGAAACGAGGTGCGGCAAAAGTCTTTGCATCGAGTTGGGCAGTCCGTGTTCGACGCAGGTCAACAACCAGCCGCGCTGTTCCACTGCGCGCATGGCGACTTTTTCCAGCCGGTCTTCATCGGCTCCGAAAACTGAGTTTTTGAGTCGTTCGCGAATGGCCGCTTCCACCGCCGCGATCAGTCGGTCGGCTTCCGATTCGGTCCTGGCTTTGGCCGCCACGCGTACATCCACCACGCCGTTATGCGCCGCCAGCCCAACCGTTGGGTTGGCCAGCAGTTCGAGATCGCCGATCAACTCATCGATCGTCCCTTCGCCCATGCCCGAGGTATGCAGGACGCGCACCTTGATGACCTCGTTCAAATTAAAGCGTTTTTGAAGATAGGGAATGACCGATTCGTGAAGGAGATATTCCATCTCTTTTGGGACGCCAGGCAGTGAGATGATGGCGTTCCGTTCGTTCTCGATGATGAAAGCCGGCGCGGTGCCAACCGGATTGAGAATGGCCAACGCGCCGCGCGGAACGTATGCCTGCCTCTTCTGATTCTCGGATGGCGTGCGGCCATAACGACTGATGGCCGCTACAACCTGTTGCCACAGTTCTTCGCGGAATTCCGTCTCCACACCGAGCGCGCGCGCAACCGCCTCGCGGGTTGGGTCGTCCACTGTTGGGCCGAGGCCGCCCGTGGTGATGACGATCTCTGCGCGCTGCATGGAATTGTGAATGGCGGAGGCGATGCGTTCCGCGTTGTCCCCGATTGTAACTGTGCGATATAAGTCCACGCCCAGCCCGCGCAGAGTCTGCGCGATATGGCGCGTGTTGGTATCCACGATCTCGCCGAGCAGTATTTCAGTGCCGATAGTGATGATCTCTGCAGAAGTCATAAGTGGCCGCGCGGCCGGTTTTATGGGTAGATCGGAGTGAAGTTTTTGTCTCGAACCTGATAGATTTCGATATTCGGTGAAGCGCAGTCGCCGCTCGAGGAACAGGTGATCGTGCCGCTTAATCCGTTGACGTTGCGCATGTTCATAATTGAATTTCGTAAACCCTGAATCTGAATCACAATGCTGTCGTCGCCCGACGAGGCGGGAACAGCCGCGGATTCAATGGCAGTGAACAACATCAAAGCCGCGTCGTAGGCCTGCAGATGGTATGCCGCAATTGGATCTTCCCCGTAGACGGCTTTATATTTCGCCGTAAATGCGGCCGACTCTGGAACCGGCGCCGGGCCTGAGAGATACATCCCATCTGACGCGGTGGGAGTTTTTTGAAGGAAGTCCGTGCTCAAAAGGCCGTCCGAACTGATCAACGCGCTGGCAATTCCTTTTTTGAGGGCCGTTTCTGTAATGGCGATACCATCAACAGTGTACACAGGATAGTATAAAACATCTGTCTTGAGTTTTGCAACCCAATCCATTTTGGCGTTGATGTCCTGCCCGCTTTGAATTTGTATAATTCCGAGGCAAGTCCCGCCGAGTTGTTCGAAGTTCTCGCAAGCCGCCGCCTGTAACTCCTGGGAATAGGGCGTTCCATCGTTGAAGGTCGTCATGGTGCGCGCGCCCAAAACGGTGAAAGCAAAATTGGCTACGGCTCTGCCCTGCGCCTTGTCGTTGTAAATCGTGCGGAAGAAGCCCGGCTGGTGCTGGCCGGAATCTGTCAGTGAAGGTGCAGTGCTGGAAGGGGAGATGACGACTTTATCCGCGTCGCTCAGGACCTGTGCGGCAGGTACCGATGCGCTGGAACAGGTGGCTCCGATCACGCCGATAATTTGCGGGTCTGCGGCGATTTGCTTGGCTCCGCTCAAACCACCGTCCGCACTACAATGGTCGTCCACTTTGATCAATTCGATTGGGTGGCCGAACAAAGTCTTCTTTTCAGAGATGGCAATCTCTATGCCGCGTAGGGCATCCACGCCGTAGGGGCTGTCGGGTCCGCTCAAGGTGAGCAGTGCCGCGATCTTGATCGGCGCTTTATTTGCGACGGACACACAACCCAGAGCATCCTTGCAGACGAACTTCTGGGCGATGCACGCCGAGAGAAGCAAGGTTAAAGCCAGGAACAAATTGAGAAGCACAGTAATTTTCTTCACAGCCGCCTCCGCGCGGTTACCTGAAGTCAATTTTACTGTGATTCACAAGCCGTTTTTCAAGTTGAAATGATAGTGTAAAGTCGCAAAAGAGACCCGTTTTCCAGCCGGAGAAAACGGGTCTCTTTTCTTGGCGACTGTCGCTTTTTGCTTATTCGACGCCCAGGTACGATTTTTGAACCATTTCGTTCTTGGTCAGATTTTGCGCGTCATCGGTCAGGGCGATCTCGCCGGTCTGAATCACGTAACCGCGATTGGCAATGGATAAGGCCATCAGCGCGTTCTGTTCGACGAGCAGGATGGTTGTACCTTCCTTGTTGATGGAAATGATCGTCTCGAAAATCAATTCCACCAGAATGGGCGCCAGGCCCATGGACGGTTCGTCCAGCAGTAGAATGCGTGGACGGGCCATTAGGGCGCGTCCCATGGCCAGCATCTGTTGTTCTCCGCCGGAAAGCGTGCCGCCTTTTTGCATGGTGCGTTCCTTGAGGCGCGGAAACAGGGAGAAGACGCGCTCCAGGTCGTCTTTGATACCAGCCTTGTCCTTGCGGGCGTATGCGCCCATTTCCAGGTTTTCCATCACGCTCATGCGCGGGAAAATGAGGCGGCCCTCGGGACTTTGCGCGATTCCGCGCCCGGCGATCTCATGCGGCGGGAGTTTTTCGAGCGCCTCGCCTTCCAGTAAGATCGTTCCCGAACGCGGGCGGAGAATGCCTTGAATTGTCCTCAGAGTAGTGGTCTTGCCGGCGCCGTTTGAGCCGATTAGGGTGACAATCTCACCTTTGTCCACTCTGAGTGAAATACCTTTCAAAGCATGGATATTGCCGTAATACGTGTGTACGTCTTTTAATTCAAGCATCATGTATACCTTGTGTCACTTTGTAACAGTGCCTTTGCCGAGATAGGCTTCGATCACGCGTTGATTCTTCTGCACTTCGGCAGGCGTGCCCTCCGCGATCTTCTCGCCATAATCCAGCACAGAGACGCGATCCGAAATTCCCATCACCATGCGCATGTGATGTTCGATCAACAGAATCGTCAGTCCCAATTCCTTGCGGAGCTGTTGGATGAAACTGGTGAGGCTGAGGGTTTC
Source organism: uncultured Anaerolineaceae bacterium (assembly GCA_964502095.1). Taxonomy (GTDB): domain Bacteria; phylum Chloroflexota; class Anaerolineae; order Anaerolineales; family Villigracilaceae; genus JACPVF01. Next base: position 80,464 of record CAZCUF010000001.1, on the reverse strand, counting down.
ATTCGGGTTCATGCCTGCGGTCGGTTCGTCGAGGAGTAACAGCTTGGGCTCGGTGGCAAGCGCCCGGGCGATCTCGAGGCGGCGTTGAAGTCCATAGGGAAGATTCTTGGCAGTGATATCCGCATCGGCGCGGCGCAAACCGACAAACTCCAGCAGATCGAGGGCTTTGGCGCGGGCATCTGCTTCTTCTTTCATGGTGCGCCTGTCGCGCAGGATTTGCCCAAGCAGATTCGAATGTAAACGAACATGTTCGCCTACCAACACGTTCTCGATGGCGCTCATGTTGGCAAAGAGCCGGATATTTTGAAACGTTCGAGCGATGCCCAGCGCGGTGATTTGGAACGGCTTGAGTTTAGTGATGTCTGTGCCGTTGAAGGTCATTTCGCCGTCGGTGATGCGGTAAATGCCGGTAATGCCGTTGAAGAAAGTGGTCTTGCCTGCGCCGTTTGGGCCGATCAGACCGGCGATCATGCCCGGTTCGAGCGTGAAATCCACATTGTTGACAGCCGTGAGGCCGCCGAACATTTTGGTTACTTTATGAGCTTCGAAAAGATTCACGGTAGCTTCTCCTATTTCGCCGCCGCGGGATTTGCGGGACCTGCAGAGGATTCTTCATCGGCGTGCAGTTCCATGCGCCGACGCGCGCTCGGCAGAAGGCCTTCCGGCCTGACCGCCATCATGATGACGAGAACGAGGCCGAACAATCCCCAACGATAGAGGATTGGATTCGCATTTTGCGCCACGGCCGATTGCAGGGTGGGGTTGAAGGTGAGCGCAGGCAAAACGGTGTGATTCAGCAGGCCGGTGAAGAAATCTTTCAATGCGGGCAGTAACAAACGGTCCGAGAGATTGATGACGAGGCCGCCCACGATCACGCCATAGACATTTCCCATACCGCCGAGGATCACGATACACAAGATGATGATCGAGGCGCTGAACTCAAACACGCTGGGGAAGATGCCTGCAATATAGGAAGCGTAGAACGTACCGGCAAAACCGGAGAAAGTGGCTCCCATGGCGAATGCCAACAGCTTGGTGCGCACCGGATCAATACCCATCTGGGATGCGGCCAACTCGTCTTCCCGAATGGCCATCCAGGCGCGGCCAAGCCTGCTCTCGCGCAAGCGGTTGATCAGGAAGATCGAAAGCAGGATGATGGCAATGATCAGGAAATACCACGGAATGGCGTTGGAGGAAGTGAATTCGCCGATGAAAGGCAATATGGGCCGGTCGATTGGATTGATGCCCTTTTCGCCCGCGGTTAGATCCAGGTGGCTGGTTACTACGACACATGCGATGGAGGAGGTCATTCCGAACAGGCGTTGAATGCCCGGAATGATCCAGCAGGTGAGCGGTTCGTTGATGGTGACATCAATGAGGTTGCGGAATAGCACCGGAACGATTTCACCGAAGCCCAGTGTCACAATGGCGAGATAATCGCCTCGCAAGGGCAAGGTGGGCGCGCCCAAAAGCAGGCCAAATATCGCCGCTATGACTGCCGCGATCGGGATGACCAGCCAGAAGTTAAGGATGATGTGGTTTTGGATATACAACACCGATCCGGTGGAGGATAAGATCGCGGTGGTGTAGGCGCCAATCGCGAAGAATGCCGCGTATCCCAGATCGAGCAGGCCGGCGTAACCCACTACAATATTCAAGCCCATGCCGAGGATAACGAAGATCAGGGAAAAGATAATCTGAGCCATCCAGCGTAAGCCGGTGAAGTTGTCAACGAACGGGAAGGAAATAACGATGACAGCCAGAAGAATGAGTTTGCCGGTTCGTTCAGCTTGATCGGGAAGGCCGGAGAGCCAGACGGTCACAGCCGCGAATAAGATACTGCCGAAGAAACCGATTAGATTTGCCGGTATCACGACATCCGGGAAAGATGGTGTATCTCCGATGAGCGGATTGATCAGGTAATTTTGAGCCAGACTTAGGACAAGCAAAATCCCTGCTGTGAGCGTGATTTCCGGCAGGGCCTTCTTTACGGAATCCAAAGGAGGCCGGTCTTTGTGTAATTGATTTCCGATGGAAAGCCCAAGACCGACGCCCATTAAGACCCCGATCACAGCCACAGACCAGCCGCCGAAGAGGAAGGTCAACACCCCGCCGACAATGCCAAAAGTGGTGCTATTTTTTATGTTTTTCTGCATGGTGCACCTCTTTATGCTTTCTCGCCGACTTGCTCACCGAGCAAGCCGGTGGGGCGCAGAACCAGAATGAGAACGAGGATTGCAAAAATCCAGGCTTCTGTCCAGCGGGCATTCAAATAGCCATCACTGAAGGATGCTAACAGGCCGATCATGAATCCGCCGAGCATGGCGCCGGCAATGTTTCCGATGCCGCCCAAGACCGCGGCTGTGAAGGCATATAGGCCTGCGCGGAATCCCATAAACCACCATGCGGTATTGTTGTATAAGCCGGCCATTAAACCGGCGGCGCCCGCCAGACCGCCGCCGATCAGGAATGTCGCGGTAATTACCTTATCGATATCGATGCCAAGCATCCTGGCCGCGTCCCGGTTTTGTGCGGTCGCGCGCATCGCTTTGCCGAGCCTTGTCTTTTGAATGAAAAACCGCAAAGCGATCATTAAAACGGAAGCGAGCACGATCACCAGCAGGTCTTTGATCGTGAACCGAAGTGCGATGCCGGTGCCCGCCAATAGATTGGTATCTTTTCCGAGGCTGGTGAAGATCACGCCCAGCATATCCGGAAAGGCTTTTTGTGAGGCTCCGCCCGTTGTTCCAAAAGAGGGAACCAGCCAGGTCTGCGCGGCCCAGATCAGGCCGATGTTTTCGACAACGAACGACATGCCGATGGCAGAGATCAAAGGCGCGAGGCGCGGCGCGTTGCGCAACCTGCGGTAGGCCAGGCGTTCGATGCCCGCATTCAACACTGCGCAAACAATAATGGCGATGATAAGTGCAAGCACAATTCCGAGGATAATTTGAACCGGGTCTTTGGACTTAAGTGTACCCGTCAGAGATAACACGGTCAGCGATGTGAAAACCCCGAACATGTACACGTCGCCGTGCGCGAAATTGATCAATTCGACAATGCCATACACCATGGTGTACCCGAGCGCGATGATCGCCCAAATGGCGCCGTTTGCTATGCCGATGATCAGGAACTGTACCAATTGAAGCGGATTGCTCTTAATGGCGGCGGCAATGGCAGGCACGTCCAATCCCGCAATTGGTCCGAGAAGGAAAATAACATAGAGCGCGAGGGCGGTCAGCCCAATGCGTCTCAGTGTAATGGCGATTTTCGAGCCCATGCTCCTCCTAACGATCGCTTGCTCTACATTCAAAAAGAGGGGCGGCGTAAACACGCCGCCCCATGTGAAACCAAACCAGGTTTACTTGAACGTGCCGACTGGCGTGTAAGCGCCGTTCTGGACTTGGTAGATCGTCATGTCGGTGATGCTTGTGTCACCGTTCGCATCGAACGACCAGGTTCCGAGCACACCATTGAAGTCCTTGATGGCGAAGACCGCTTTGTTGACGGTCGCGCGATCAGCCGGGTTGCCGCCCGCAGCGCAAACGTTTTCGAGCGCCTGCATCAGGACGTTCATGGCCTCATAACCGTACACCGCATACGGCTCGGTCAGCTTGCCGTATTTGGCTTCGTAATCGCTCAGGAACTTCTGGCCGGAAGGACCAAGTTTATCGAGGGGCAGGCCGCCGACGGAAGCATAAACGCCGTCCGCAACATCCGCGCCCGCGCCGTCGATGAAGGCCTGGGTCTGAACGCCATCCGGGCCCATGTACTTGACCTTGGTGTTATCGCCCATGATCGCAACTTTGTCTTTCACCAGCTGGGCGGCGTTGTTATCCACCACCATGCCGACGAAGATGCCATCCGGCGGATTGCCGTTGTTGCTGGTCGAGATCTTGGTCATCAGGGCTTTGTAATCAGCGGCCTTCGGATCGATGCCTTCGTGACCGAGCACCGTCATGCCGATTTCCTTGGCGGTCGATTCGAACACATCGGCAACGCCCTTGCCGTACAGTTCCTGGTCATCGAGAATGTAAACACTGTTGACGCCGAGCTGTGTGTGCATGAAGTTGGCATCCACCTTGCCCTGAACGTCATCGGCTGTCACTACACGGGTGTAGTTGCGGACGCCGGTGGGGTAGAACTTCCCAGGTTCGCCAGCCGCAATATCCGCGCCGGTGGTCTTGGTCAGGCCGGGATAGGTATTGGCCGGGGAGATCATGACCAGAGGTCCAGCCTGATTCAGAATCGGGATGGACAAAGCCGCAGCGCCCGAGTTGAAGGTGCCGATATAGGCGATGATGGACTTATCGGCCGCGGCCTTGTTGCCGTTTTCGGTCTCAACAGCCGGGTCCCACTTACCGAGCGCGGCTGAAGCGTCATCCCATGCTTCGTAGGCAATCTTATACTTTCCGCCGCAGACGGAACTGTTGGACTGCGCGAGGCGCAGTTGAATAGCGTTGACGATGGTCTGGGTCTGAGTCAGGGAAGCGCCGGTCATCGGCAAGCTGGAGACAACCTTGAGAGTTGTGCCGCCGCCGCCACCGCCGCCACCGCAGGCGGCGAGGATCATGCTGGCCACAACTAACACTGAAAATAGAGCGAACGAACGCTTAGACATTTCTTGCTCCTCCGAATTTTGTTGGTGAAACCTCTACCCGTAAACGGGTATGGCGCAACACAGCCGACAATACTGCCGATGTCGAGACCACCTCCTTTTTGGCGAATTTAAGAAACGACCTTTCAAATTACACGAAAGCCGGAGAAAACCCCGACGAATGGAATTTCTCTCGGCTTTTCAGATCCCTAAGGTTCAACCTGATAAACATTAATATTAAATGAATTATCGAGAACGGTCAAGAGGTTTTGCCCGGGCTATTTTATTTTCTGGAAGACTGCGGTTGATACAAAAGCCGGCCTCGTACGCGCAAATCTGTATTTCGAATCTTCATCGCCAGGTCGGCGGCCAGGTTGTACATTAAACGAAATCCGAGCTGGGGATATGTTTCGCAGAGCATCATTAATTTATCACGCGGAATGACCAACAACCGCGTATCCTTTTGCGTTGCGCGCGCCGAGGCAGAGCGCAAGCCTTCGTCCACAAGAGCAATTTCTCCAAATGATTGCCCGCGGCGTAATTTGGCAATGGCCGAATCGCTCCCGCCTGAATTTTCTCCGCTGATCACCCATGAACTGATCGAGATATCCACTTCCCCCTGTATGATGATGTAAAGCTCGTTGCTGTCATTGTTCTCCGGGAAGATCTCATCCCCGGCATCGTAAACTGCCTCCTTGCACAAATTTGCAACCAGTTCCAATTGTGTGGAAGTGAACTGAAAAAATATTTCGCTTTGTTTCAGGTAATTTACATAGGATGTCATGAGTGCGTAGAGTTTAACATAGTCAGGATTGAAACGCAACCATTTTCTATCACGGATATGCGCGATTCAACCACTCGAGCGGGTTAACTTGGACGCCATTGACCCACATTTCGAAGTGAAGATGCGGCCCTGTAACATGCCCGGTCGCGCCGATATGACCGATCAACTGCCCAGCCTGCACTTGCTGTCCCACTGAAACATAAATTCCGTCGTCAAGTTGATGGGCATAAATTGTGTAAACCCCCCAGCCCACATCAATGATGGTAACGTTCCCGCGCGCATTGAGCTTGCCGGTGTAAACCACTTTGCCGGGCGCGGCCGCATAAATATCAAAAGGATGGTCTTCGGAACAAACGCCGTAATCCACGCCGCTATGAAAGTAATGATACATATTTCCCTCATAGGGAAGGTCGCGCGGCGTGCCAAACCAGTCCTTTATGCAATAGGGCAGGCCGACCGGTAAAATGAATTCGCCCTGCCAATACTTTGTCGGTGTGGCCTGTGCCACAATGGACGCGATTTGATTGTCCTCCGATTCCATCAATGAAGGATCTTCGGGAGGTACGGGGATGGCCGTTTTGGGCTGATCGCCTATACCGACCAGTACCATTTGCTCGAAGGATTGCTTTGTGCCATCCGGCAGTGTTGCGTCTAATTCCAGCGGGTATATCCCGGGATTGAGCATTACATAGACGCCTTGCAAAGCTACCATCTGTCCATCGTCCATTGGGAAGAAGTGCAGTGGTTTGTCTACCAGGGTGCCGCTCAGCGTTGCGCCAACGGCAGGTTTGACAACGATCTCGGCTGTCCCGCCTTGTTTGAACGGCAGGGTGGGAATCTCGGCGCTGAGAAACGCAGAGGGTAGGCCCGCGGAGGTTTGGCCTGGTCCAGTCCCGGGTGTGTATAACGCGTCGCCGGGCAAACCATCCCAGGTCCCCGCGAGACCGTTAAGTTCGGCTAATGTCCAGGGATCGGTGCCCTGCGTCACCGCGAGTTCCAATAGTGACTGACCCTTTGAGAGCGCGGCGCGCGCGGTTAATTCGGGCTGGTCTTGTTGCGCGGGAACGATCATGGTTGCGCCTATATACAATTCGCTTGGACTTACGAGCCGGTTTAATTTCTCGAGCATCTCCGGCGAAACTTGTGTGTGTCGAACGAAACTTCGGAAGGTATCGCCAAAGTTGACCACTTCGGTTTGAAGCGTGCCGCTCACGCCCTCGAGTCCGGGAATGGTCAATGGCTGGCCTGCCGCAAGTAAGTCCGGATTAGTAATGTTGTTGGCTTGCATAAGCGCGTCGAGTGTCACGTTGAAGCGCTCCGCGATGGAGGAAAGCGTATCGCCGGATTGAACAATGTAAACCGGTCCGCCGGTATCCTGCGCAGATGCCGGATGCACATTCATTAACAATAGAAGAAACAAGAGCAGGATTGCTAAAAGTTTATGGCGCATTCTTGAATTCAACCCGATCCCCAATTTGATAGTCATCCCAGCGCGCGGGATGGATTTCAAGGATGTAGCGCGCGGGCTGTTTCGACATATAAGCGGGTCTCCACGATTTCGCAATGACCTTTTCCACCACCGTGAGCGAGGAATTGATCCAAAATACTGCCAGATCGAAGGATACAAAGAACATGTGAATGGACGAGTCGAGGCGCGAGTCGCGTCCTTCCACCAGAAGCAGGCCTTCGTCGCGGCCAAGATGCGGACGAAACATCAGGCCTCGCAGGCGCGAGGAAAATGATTCGCAATATTCCACTTTGGCGGGGGAGGCGAGAGGCGTGCTTAAATTATCTACAAAAATCAATGACTGCATGAGAAAAAAATAAGACGGTCTGTTGAGACCGTCCTGCCGGATCAGGCGAGGTTTTCGATGCCCAACACTTTTTCCACGCTGTTGAGCAGTTCCTGCGGGCTGAACGGTTTGGTGATGTAATCGTCAACCTTTGCAATGTGTACGCCCAGCACGCGGTCTATGTTTTGGGCTTTGGCGGTGACCACGATCACCGGAATACTGCGCGTTTTTTCATCGGCTTTCATTTGCTGATATACTTCCCAGCCGTCCATGTCCGGCATCATCAAATCTAGCAGAACCAGATCGGGCAGTTCTTCACGAATCATTTTCAGGCCTTCAGTTCCACCGGACGCTCCCCTGACCTCAAAACCGCGCCGCGCAAGAATGAGTCGAATTAGGTCAATCATCTCTTGTTCGTCTTCCACGCACAGAATCCGCTTGACCGATTTATCGCTCATGCAAATGCCTTTCTTGGCGGAAAGTTTACCATAAAACGGAACCCAATATGAAGATTATAACTTGGAATGTGAATGGATTGCGCGCGGTGTTGGGCAGGGATTCGTTGAAACCTGTGTGGTCTCAAAAGCCGGACGTTTTATGTTTGCAGGAGATCAAGGCCCGGCCCGAACAATTGGGCGCATGGCGCGAATCCTTCAATGGATTCGAAGCGATTTGGAATCCCGCCGAACGCGCCGGTTATAGCGGAGTGGCGACCCTCTTGCGCTCACCCGCGCTCGAAATGAAGAAGGGATTGGATGAAGCGCGTTTCGATGTGGAAGGCCGCGTCATTCAGACCCTGCACCCCGGTTTCCGTTTAATAAATGTCTATTTCCCGAGCGGCCAGCGCGGCAATGCGCGCGTAAGTTACAAGTTGGACTTCTACGCTTGTTTGCTCGATCTATGCGACAGGTTGCATGCGAACGGCGAAGCGATCATCATTACCGGCGACTTCAACACGGCCCATCAGCCCATCGACTTGAAGAATCCGAATCAGAATAAAAAGACCTCCGGATTCTTACCGGAGGAGCGCGCCTGGGTGCAAAAATTCCTCGATCACGGATTCGTGGATGTGTACCGCCATTTGTACCCGGACCGAATCCAATATACATGGTGGACATATCGCATGAACGCGCGTGGACGCGGCATCGGCTGGCGGCTGGACTATTTTCTTGCCTCGCAGGCCATCGTCCCGCGCGTGCGGGATGTGGTCATTTACGAGAACATCATGGGCTCTGATCACTGTCCAGTGGGCTTGATTCTGGATTGAATCGGCGGTTTTCAGCCCAAATTTGTTAGAAATCCATATAAGGAAACGTTCTGTACCGGCATCTTTATCTTGGACTTGGTATAATCTGAGCACCACTTTTGGAGGATTCCGTGAATTCACGCAGTCAGTCATTCATTGTTTATTTCGTGCTCATCGTGGCGATTGCGGCGATGCTTTATATGGGTTTCCGTCAGGATAATACCACCCAGACGCCGTTAACGATCAACCAGGTGGCACAGGCCGTGCAACAGGATAAAGTGGCGCGCATTGTTGTGGAAAGTGACGATAATATCCGGGTAATTTATAAAAGCGGGGCGGAGACGGGCGTTGAGTCGCATAAAGAGCCGACTGCCACGCTGGTGGATCAGTTGGTGAGTTTGGGCGTAACTCCCGCACAGCTTTCGCCCGATAATATTCAGATCGAAATACAGCCGCCTTCCCAATGGGCGGGGATCTTGAGCGGCGCGCTTTATATTCTTCCTGTTATTTTTATGGCCGGTGTGTTGTGGTTCATCTTCCGCCAGGCGCAAGGCTCGAATAACGCCGCCATGGCGTTTGGAAAGAGTCGGGCGCGCATGTTCAGCGGCGAGCATCCAACAGTCACGTTTGCAGATGTGGCCGGCGTGGAGGAATCGAAGCAGGAACTGGCCGAAGTGGTTGAGTTCCTGAAAGAACCGCAGAAATTTATTCAGTTGGGCGCGCGTATTCCGAAGGGCGTATTGCTCGTCGGTCCTCCCGGAACCGGCAAGACTCTGTTGGCCAAAGCGGTTTCCGGCGAGGCGGGCGTTCCGTTCTTTTCGATCTCGGGTTCGGAGTTCGTTGAAATGTTCGTGGGCGTGGGCGCCAGCCGCGTGCGCGATTTGTTCGATCAGGCCAAGCGCAATTCCCCTTGTATTGTTTTCGTCGATGAAATTGACGCGGTGGGCCGTCAGCGCGGCGCGGGGTTGGGCGGCTCTCACGACGAGCGCGAGCAGACCCTTAACCAAATGCTGGTCGAAATGGATGGTTTCGATACGGATACCAATATCATCATTATCGCCGCCACCAACCGGCCCGATATTCTCGATCCGGCTTTACTGCGTCCCGGCCGCTTTGACCGCCGCGTGACTCTGGATCGTCCAGATGTCAAAGGCCGCGAGGCGATTCTTAAAGTGCACGTCAAAGGCAAGCCGCTCGACCCGGCTGTTGATCTCGCGGCGCTTGCGCGCGGCACACCGGGGTTTGTGGGCGCGGATTTGGAGAATCTCGTCAACGAAGGCGCCATCCTCGCCGCGCGGCGCAATAAGAAGTCCATCGGTCAGCCTGAATTGGAAGAAGCCATCGAACGCGTGGTGATGGGCCCCGAACGCAAGTCGCGCCTGATCTCAGACGAGGAAAAACGCATCATCGCCTACCATGAAGCGGGTCACGCGGTGGTTGCGAATGCCATTCCCGAGGCGGATCCCGTTCAAAAGGTGACTATCGTTGGGCGCGGTCAGGCAGGCGGCGTGACCTGGTTCCGCCCCGATGAAGACCGCACGCTCATGTCGCGCAAGAAATTTCTCGCCACGCTCGCCTATGCTCTGGGCGGACGCGCCGCTGAGGAGTTGGTCTTCGACGATATTACCTCGGGCGCATCCAATGACCTCGAGCAGGTGACGCGCATGGCGCGCTCAATGGTCACTCGTCTGGGTATGAGCGATGAGCTGGGTAACATGGTTTACGGCCAGAAGGAGGAGTTGATCTTCCTCGGCCGCGAAATTTCGGAACAACGCGATTACTCCGAAGCAATCGCGGAACAAATCGACGCTGAAGTTCGTAAGCTGGTGAACAGCGCGTACGATCAGGCGAAAAGCCTGCTGACCAAATACCGCGAGCAATTGGATGCGGTCGCGCAGAAATTGCTGGAGGTCGAGACGATCACGCGCGATGAGTTCGAAGGTATTTTCCCGCCTCCCAGCGGCAAGAAGAGCGGTACGCCTCAACCGGCGTAATAAAAAAGCTAAAATAAAAAGCGCAATTCCGATGAAGGAATTGCGCTTTTTCATTCCACAAAAATTGTGGACTACCCTTTTGCTTTTTCTGTTTCCTTGTGCTGTCGCACCAGTTCGCGCCGCAGAATTTTTCCAACGGTTGTCTTCGGCAGTTCGCTTCTGAACTCATAGTGGGTGGGCACTTTGTATGCGGCCAGCCGTTCCTTGCACCAGGCTTTGATCTCATCGGCTGTCGCTTCCTGGCCCGGTTTAAGGACGATCCACGCTTTCACCGTCTCGCCGCGATACGGATCGGGAATGCCCGCCACGCCCACTTCCAGCACTTTCGGATGCGCGGCAATCGCCTCCTCCACCTCGCGCGGCCAGACTTGGAATCCGCCCGGCTTGATGAGTTCCTTTTTGCGGTCCACAATGAAGAAATATCCGTCCCCGTCCATTTGCGCGATGTCGCCTGTGAACAACCAGACCTGGCCGTCTTTCAAAGTGCGCAGGCTGTTGGCGGTTTCCGTGGGCATGTTGTGATAGCCCTTCATCACCTGCGGCCCGTGAATGACGAGTTCTCCGATCTCGCCCTGCGGCATTTCGGTCTCGCCGTCATCGAGGCTAATGATCTTGCAATTCACATCGGGGAGCGGCATGCCGATGGAGCCGGTCTTGTTCACGCCGTTGAGTGGGTTACAGTGCGTGGCCGTCGGCGCTTCAGAAAGACCGTATCCTTCGAAAAGCTTTCCGCCGCTCAAAGCCTCGAACGTTTCCTTGGTTTCGCGCAGTAACGGCGCGGAGCCGGAGATACAGGCTTTGATCGAACGCAGGCTGATTTTTCCGGCTTTGACTTCAGGCCGATTATTGATCGCATTGTACAACGTCGGCACACCGGGGAAGGTAGTCGGGTGATATTTGCTGATATTCTCCAGCACATCGGAAATATCGCGCGGATTGGGGACCATGACCATTGCGGCGCTGGAAGCCATTGCAAAGTTCATGCCTGCCACCATGCCATAGACGTGGAACAGTGGAATGGCCATCAATACGGTTTCCTTGCCCTCCTCGAAATTGACGAACCAATTCTTGATCTGCAGTGTATTGGCAACCACGTTGCGATGGAGGGCGACTGCCGCCTTTGCAACGCCGGTCGTGCCACCGGAATATTGGAACAGGCAGGTGTCCTCCGGACTGATATCCAGTTTGGGACGCGGGGAACTGGCATATTGCTTCAACAGGTCCTGAAACCAGACGTCGCCTTCCGCCAGCCCGCCCTCGATGCGGAATCCGCCTTTCTTCTCGCGTGCCAGCGTAAACAGGACGCGTAGAAGCGGGGGCAGAGTCTCCTTCAGATTCGTTACGATCAATTTTTTGATTCCGGTATTCGGCTGGGCGGCCTTGATCGTCTTGTAGAAATTGGTCATCACGAACATGATTTCCACGCCCGAATCGTTAGCCTGGTGCGCGATCTCGGGAGGCGTGTAGAGCGGGTTGGTTGCCACCACCACGCCGCCCGCTTTCAAAATTCCATAATAGGCCATCACGAACTGCGGCGTATTCGGCATGAAGATTCCCACGCGGTCGCCCTTCTTTACGCCCATCGCGGCCAATGCGGCCGCGATATGATCCGTGATCTCGTTCATCTCTTTATACGTAACGACCGCGCCTTTAAAGATCGTGCAGGCGCGGTCGGGATATTTGCGCGCCGACTCCTCTAAAAAGTGAAACAACGGCGCTTCTGGATATTCGAGGCTGGCAGGCACCCCTTTGTCGTAATGCTCGATCCAGGGACGATCATTCATGGTTTCCTCCTCGCTGGTTTTTTGGGATAGGAGAAGTATAGCGTTGAAAAATTATTAAGTCAATTATTCGCCGCAAGCCGATCTTGAATATAAGTTTGAATCTGATCAATGACATTCTGCGCGCCGGCCTCGAACCAGCGGATTTTCGGATCGGATTCTTTAAACCAGTTGGCCTGCCTGCGTACGAAAATACGCGTAGCGCGTCTCATCTCGACCTTAGCCTGCTCCTCGCTTAATTCGCCGTTTACTACCCTGACGGTTTCGCGATATCCGATTCCAGACATTGACGGCAGTTCGGATGAATAGCCTTTCGCCATCAAGGCGCGGACCTCAGCCACGAGGCCCAGCGCAAACATTGACTCGATGCGCGCGTCGATCCGCGCGTACAACTCCTCGCGTGAACGCCTCAGCCCAACCGTGATCAAACGATAGGGAGATTCTCGTTGACCGCGCTGTTCTGAAAACTTTCTGCCGGTTGTCATGATCACCTCCAGCGCGCGAATCGTCCGGCGGAAATTTCGCGGGTCGATCTTCTCCGCCGCGGCGGAATCGAGTACTTTGAGTTTATCGTGTAGCCAATCCGCTCCTCTTTCCTCTTTCATCTTTCCTAACTCATTCCTCAAACGCTCGTCAGGTTTTACCTCCGGCGGCGTCCATCCTTCAGTAACGGCGCGCATGTATTGTCCCGTGCCGCCTACGAGGAAGGGCAGTCTGCCGCGCTCTTGTATCTCGGCGATAACCTGCCGTGCCTTTTGTTGAAAGACGGCCAGACTCATGGTTTCGCCGGGATTGGCAATGTCAATTAAATGATGAGGGACGCGCGCCTGTTCAACATGTGATGGCTTGGCCGTGCCGATATCCATGCCGCGGTAAAAGAGACGCGAATCCGCTGAGACGATCTCGCCGTTGAGTCGTTCGGCCAGTTGAATGGCTGTCTCGGTTTTGCCAACAGCGGTTGGCCCAACGAGGAGGATGAGGTATGAATGATTCCCCTTTCCTTTTGGGAGAGGGGATGAGGTCTTAGATTGCATTTTCAAAATGAGTAATCTTCGGCGTCGAGCCGGGTTTCCCCTCGATGGCAATCACATCGATCTGCCAGTGATCGATTTCCTGCTCGGCGGCATAATGTTCGGCGGCGGCCAGCATGTGCTCGCGTTTGCGCGGCGTGACGGCTTCTTCGGGCAAGCCGAGTTTATTGGACGTGCGCGTTTTTACTTCGACGAAGATCGTGATCTCGCCGCGGCGCGCGATGAGGTCGATCTCCCCGTATGGCGTGCGGACATTGGAGGCGAGAACAGCACAGCCTTGTGCGATGAGAAAATCCGCGGCGATGCGTTCGCCCCATTGTCCGACTTGTTTGTTGTGTGAGGATTTCATCGGCGTTGGTTTCGCCACGCAGGGGTGCAAGTAAACAAACGGGCTGTTTGCGATTATAAATCAGGTTAAGAACCGTCCCAGCATGTTTCGCAAACGCGCATCCCAGCGTCGTTGACGCGGCTGTGAGTCGTAAACGAGTCGTTCGTAATGCTTGAGGATCAGTTGAGAGGTGCGCTCGATGGCGTATTGTGTGGAGGCTTTTCGGGCGGAGGCGCCCATTTGCCGAATCAGTTTTGGGTCCAGGCAGAGGCGGGTTAATTTGGCGGTGTACGCGGCCAGGTCGTGAGTCGAGAGAAAACCGGTCACGCCTTCTTCGACTGTGTCGCCTACTCCCGGCGATTGAATGCCGACGATTGGCAGACCGGCGGCCATGCCTTCGATCACCGAAAGCGGATGAACTTCTGTGACTGAGGCTGTGACGAAAACATTGCACATGGCGAGATAGGAAGGCAGTTCGTTGTAATTGATCATGCCGGTAAAGCGGACGCGGTTTACAATCCCCAATTCCACAATCAGTGAATTCAGCTCCTCTTGAATCGGCTTCGGGCCGCCGCCCACGATCAAGAGACGGACGTTATCGAGCGCTTGTGAGACTCCCGCGAACGAGCGCAATAGTAGATCGAGATTCTTTTCAACGGCCACGCGCCCCGCGTAGACGAGCAGGATGTCGTCTTCCTTGTATCCAAATTCAGCGCGAGATAATGGGCTGGCTTCATGGAAAGGCCGTAGATCGACGCCGTTGGGGACGATCTCGATGCGGCTTTCCACGCCGAGCTGGCGCAGAATTTTTTCCATGCCTGCCGAGGGTGAGATGACCAGATCCATCGCTGCGCAGAATGAAGGCATATAGGCTTGCAGGAGACTCTGACCGAGTTCCTCCGGCACGATCGGAAGATAGGCTTGCGCGTATAGATCGTAACGCGTGTGGTTGGTGAAGATGATCGGGATTTCCAGCGGGCGGCAGTAGTGCAGGGCGAGGCGTCCGCTTAGAAAGGGGTGATGCACATGGGCCACATCCATGATTTGGAGAACTTTGCGGGCGGCGCGTGAATATCTCAAAGACAGGTAATACCCCGTATCGGCCAGCGGCAGGCCCGGACTGCGAAAGACTCGGGGCTCGTCATCCTGATATTCGAGATCGCCGAACGTGAAGACGAATACCTCGTGCCCCGCTTTTTCAAGGTAACGTTTATTCAGGTCAATGTAATTGGTGATGCCGCTGACGTGGGGCTTGTAGGTATCCACCATCATTCCGATGCGCATGAATGAACCTCGTGACTCTATGCTACGGCATGCCAAATGGGCTGTCAAGCGTCAGAAGTCATGGGTTTTAAGGTAGAATAAATTTCCCGAAGGAGTGCCATGACGGTCAAATTAATTCTGCGAGACAAGGAATATGATACGCGCCCGGGCATGATGCTGTTGGATGCGCTGAAGAAAAATAACATCGTGCCGGAGTCGGTTATTGCCATACGCGACGGCGAGATGATTCTCGACGATGAAATTTTGAGAGACGGCGACGAGGTAAAGTTGGTCGCGGTGATCTCTGGAGGGTAATGTCGTTGCTTCGCCGCTCACTACCGTTCGCTCCTCGCAATGACATAACAAAACTATGAAATGTAAAAAATGCGGGGCCAAAGCCTCGGTCAATATGCGCCAGCACAAACTGGCGTTATGTAAAGAGCATTATCTTGAATGGGTGCCTGAGCAGACCGAGCGCTTTATTAAGAAATATAGTATGTTCGCGCCTGACGAGCGGATTCTGGTCGCGGTTTCAGGCGGCAAGGACTCGCTCTCGCTGTGGGATATTCTTGTGCGGCTTGGCTATCGGGCTGACGGTCTGTATCTCGGCCTCGGCATTGACGGGGGCATCGGCTACTCGCACGAGTCGCAGAGGCTGACTGAGAAGTTCGCGAATGAAAATAATTTAAAACTTCACATTGTTGACATCGAGAGTGAATACGGGCAACCCATCCCGGCGCTTTCGGAAATTTCGCATCGCGGACACGGCAAGCCCTGCGCGGTGTGTGGACTGACCAAGCGGCATGAGATGAATCGCATCGCGCGCGACCTTGGCTATGATGTACTGGCGACCGGCCATAATCTCGACGATGAAGCCTCGGTTTTATTCGGCAACACGCTGGTTTGGGAAGGCGACTTTCTCTTGCGTCAGGGACCGGTTCTGCCCGCCGCTGACGGGCTGGCGCGCAAGGTCAAGCCGCTCTGCCGCTTTTACGAACGCGAAATGACGGCTTACGCCATCGCGCGCGGCATCGAATATATTTATGAGGAATGCCCGTTTGCTGTCGGTTCCACTTCCATTTATTACAAGGAACTGCTCAACCAGCTCGAAACAGAGCGCCCCGGCGCCAAACTCACCTTTTATCTGCGCTTCCTCGAAGCGCGCAAGAACGGCTTGTTTCAAGAGCGGGAAACCCGGGAATTGCATTTGCATCCGTGCTCGAATTGCGGACAGCCCACTTCCGCCCCTGAACTGTGTTCTTTTTGCCGGATGATGGAAAAAGTAAGGCAGACAGAGTAGTTTGATCTTTATTAATCGGCCGCGGGAGGAGCCGCCTCTTCTTCCGCCTGGACGATCTCCGATTGTTTCGAGGTGTTAATCAGAACAACGGAGCCAACGATAATCAGCGCGGCGATGACGATACGCGCGTTCAATGTTTCGGACGCCAGCCAGCTTCCCAGCAGGATGGCAACCAGCGGGTTGACGTAAGCATAAGTTCCTACGAGCGATACCGGCGCGTTGTGCAGTAACCAGCCATAGGCTACGAACCCGATTAACGACCCGAAAGTGATCAAATACGCGAGTCCCAGCCAGGATGAAAAGGCAACTTGCGCGAAGTTGAAACCGCGCCATTCTCTCGTCAGCACACTGAAGATGAACAGCGAAACACTGCCCATCAACATTTCCGTACCGGTGCTCATCAAGGTGGACGCGGGCATGTCCGCGTTTCGGCTGTAGATCGAACCCAGCGCCCACAGGAACGGCGCCAAAAAAATCGCGGCTAATCCGAGCCAGTTGGTTTGCGATTGTGAATTGTTGAATTCGGCCGGGCCGACGAGCAGGAAAATTCCGCCGAAACCGATTAATAAACCCAGGATCGATTGCCATCCGGGGCGCGCGCCTTGAGGCCGAACAGCCTCGAACACCGTCAGCCACATTGGCACGGTGCCCACAATCAACGCCGAGATTCCCGAGGGGATGTATTGTTCCGCGAACGAGACCATGCCATTTCCGCCGAGCAAAAGCAAGAATCCAACGATGCCAACAGACCGCCATTGACGCGCGGATGGCCACGGATCGCCTGCTGTGCGCCGCCACGCGACCAGCATCAAACCGGCGATCAAAAAGCGCAAACCCGCCGAAAGAAATGGGGGAATGCTCTCGACAGCGAAACGAATGGCAAGGTACGTGGATCCCCAAACAATATACAAAGCGACCAGCGCAATCCAGATTCTTGTTTTCACTCTCACTCCATTAAACGGTTTCGAATTGCGCTTTGGAAAGTTCCCATCCGAGCAAAGCTTTTTTACGCGCCGCGCCGTAACGGTAATTTCCAAATTCGCCCAGTTTGCGAATGACGCGGTGACATGGGATTAGAACCGGGACGGGATTGTGACCGACGGCGGTTCCTACCGCCCGCGTCGCGCCCGGACGCCCAACCTGCTCCGCGATCTGCTGATAGGTGCTCACACGTCCGGACGGAATCTGTAACAGCGCCTCCCAAACCTTGATCTGGAAGTTCGTGCCGCGCAGGTAAACCTGCAAAGGTTTATCGCGGTGATGGTCAACGTTGAAAATCGGCTCGACGAACGATTCTGTTTTGCGCGGATTTTCGATCATTCTGGCTTTTTGCCATTCTGCCGCCAATTCGTCCACCGCGCCGCCCTCGCTGGATTCTACAAAGCTGAGATGGCAGATGCCGCGCTCCGTTACACCGATTAAACACTGGCCGAAGGGAGTTGGATGCAGTCCATAATGGATCGTCAGGCCGATTCCACGGCTCTTGTACTCTCCCGGCGTAACCGCTTCGGTGGTGATGAACAGGTCATGCAGGCGGCCCAGGCTTGAAAGCCCCACCTGAAGCGTGGTATCCAGCAGGTTTTCGGATCGATCGAGCAACTCCTTGGCGCTTTCTTTCGTCAGAAATTGTAAAAAACGCTTGGGACTGATGCCCGCCCAGCGTGTAAACACGCGTTGAAAGTGGAATTCGCTCAATCCCACCGCGCTGGCAATTTCGCTCAATTCCGGCTGGTGGGATGCATTCTCTTCGAGATAGCGGATGGCGCGTTCGATCATTGGGTAATCTGAATTCAACTGGCGATAATTTTCGGGGATTGGGCTCATGTAAGTCTCCGGATAAGAATTGTCCTTATTGTATGAATCTCCATCCCGAACGACCACCCGATTCTTGCTCTGCTTGAGGCGCTTGCCGGGCGTGGTTTTGGGAGTGAAAAAACTTCGCAGATTCCGAATCAGCTTTGGGCGGGAAACGATCCGTAAGTTCGGCTTGTATTGAATTCCTTTTCATGCTACCATAATGCCGTCAAATCGTTGAGAATTATCCCATTCTTACTCCTTCGGAGAGAAATTATGAGTTACATACACGGTATCGATGTCTCCGCCTATGACCCTTATATAAACTGGCAAAAGGTGAAGGCGCAGAATATTTATTTTGCCATCGTCAAGGCTACAGAAGGGAACGCTTACTTCAATAATCAGTTTAATGACCAATATGCCGGGGCAAAATCGGTTGGAATTTTGCGCGGCGCGTACCACTACTTGCGCGCCCAGATTGACGGCGCTCAGCAGGCGGATTTCTTTCTATCGAAAGTGACCGTTCAAGACGGCGACCTGCCTCCGTTTTTGGATGTCGAAGAGGCCAACAACCAGGGCGCGTCGAACGCGCAGTTTATTACCAACGCGCAAAAATGGCTGCAACGCGTCGAACAGCAAACGGGGCGCCGGCCGATCATATATTCGCGCGTCTCCTTTTTGAATGAAATGTTTACCCTCAACGGCAAGGCGCCAGCCTGGGCTCAAAATTACAATACCTGGCTCGCTCAATATTTTTACAGCTATTCCGCAGAAGGCGGCGCACAGCCCGGCGAAGCGCCCGGCTGGGGCACATGGGTCTTTTGGCAGTACAGCGGCGATCACGATACTTTGGATGGAATCTTCCAGGATTCCGCCATGACTAAACCTGTGCTGGTGGATTTGAACGTCTATCGCTATTCGCTGGACGAATTATACAAATTGGCGAAGGCCACGCCTCCTTCGGGACTTGGCTCTGCTCCCGTTTCGACGACGCCATCCTCCACAACAACCTCTTCCGGCACTACCACAGCGCCTCTGCCGACCACTCCCTCCACTCAGGTGAAGACGTATACAGTCAAGTTCGGCGACACTTTGGATTCGATTGCACAGGCGAACGGAGTCACGCTTTCGCAGTTGGCCGCGGCTAATCTGCAATTGATTCCGGTCGGCACGCAATTGAATCTGCCCTCCGCGGCTCCCAGCCCAACTTCACCTGCCAGCACGGGTTCGAATACGCCCATGCCTGTTGCTTCGGGACTCACGTATAAAGTGAAGCAAGGCGACACGCTTTCTGCAATTGCCTTGCGCTACGGCGTAACAGTGGACGCCTTTGTGCGATTGAATAAGATCGCAAACGCCAACGCGATCACAGTCGGCCAATTGCTAAAAGTTCCTAAGAAATAAGTTTGCTCTGAATAAAAAATCTGGCAGAATTACAGATCTGCCAGATTTTTTCATTTTTATAAGATACCCCGCACATGCCGTGTGATGCCGGGTTTTGAACCTGCTTTCGCAGGTGGGTCCTGACCGAGAAACGCCGCCTTGGCTCAGGCCTATCGCGTGATTTCTTCAAGATAAGGACCCGTTTTGTTGGTGTTGGTTCAAAACTGGGTGGGCAACATCACGCACACAGCAGGGCACATTTTTTATACCATAAAGCTCCGGTCATGAGTAGAGAAAAATTAAGAACAGGATCGTCAATTCACCGCGATTCTAATTTTGATGACGACCTTCGCTTTGAGAAACTATTTCTTATGCTTTATGGATACACTCTTTTGATCGTCCGCGGGAAGGCGATTGCTTCGCGGATATGTTCGATGCCGCACAACCAGGCTGTGACGCGTTCCACACCCATCCCGAACCCGGAATGTGTAACCGAACCATATTTGCGCAGTTCGAGATACCACTTGAAGGCTTCCTCGGGCAGTTTCTGTTCGTGGATTCGTTTAAGCAAGAGATCGTGGTCGCTGATGCGCTCCGAGCCGCCGCAAATTTCTCCGTAGCCTTCCGGCGCCAATAAATCCACCGACTTGCACACTTCCGGCCGTCCGGGCCAGGGCTCCATGTAAAAGGCTTTGACGGCAGTGGGATAACCGTAAACGAAAACCGGTTTATCAAATTGTTGCGTGATGGCGGTCTCGTGCGGCGCGCCGAAGTCGATGCCCCAATCGAATTTGAGCAATTTTTGTTTTTCGGGATCCTTTTCTTTCTCACGCAATTCGCCGATCATTTTGGCCGCGTCGTCGTAGGAGATGCGCGGGAAGGGCGCTTTGATCGCTTCCAGCTTCGAAAGATCGCGTTCCAAAAATTTAAGCTCGGGCGCTCGTTCACTCAGCACGCGTTGGACGATGTGTGTGATCATCTGCTCTTCGACTTCCATCAAACCATCGAGATCGCAGAAAGCTATTTCGGGTTCGAGCATCCAAAATTCGGTCAAATGGCGGCGTGTTTTCGATTTCTCGGCGCGGAAAGTAGGGCCGAAGCAATAGACCTTTCCAAACGAGAAAATATTGGCTTCGTTGTAGAGTTGGCCGGTCTGCGCGAGATACGCCTTGCCTTCATCGAAATAAGGAGTCTCGAAAAGTGTCGTCGTGCCCTCCGCCGCGGCGGGAGTCAGGATCGGCGTATCCATGGCGATAAAGCCATTTTGGTCGAGCCATTCGCGGGTCGCGGCCATGACCGCCGCGCGCACGCGCAGAATTGCCCATTGGCTCTGCATCCGAATCCATAAATGACGGTTGTCGAGCGCGAAGTCCACGCCGTGATCTTTGAGCGCCATCGGATAATCCTGCTGTGCGGCTTGCACGATCTGCAGGTCTTTAATGCCCACCTCGTAACCGCCCGGAATGCCGGGCGCGCGTTTGTCTGCGCGCACCGAGCCGGTGATAATGACCGATGACTCTTGCGGCAGGTGCATGATCTGGTCGAAGAGCGCTTCATCGAGATCGCCTTTGAATGCCACGCATTGCACGAAGCCGCTTCCGTCGCGCACGAGCAGAAAGCACAACTTGCCTTTGTCTGTGCGGTTATAGACCCAGCCCTGAATGGTTACTTCCCGGCCTTCGTATTGCGAAATTTGATCGACGCGAATGATGGACATGGATTCTCCTGACTGCAATCGTTGATCTCGACACGGCCTCGGCTGATGCCCGGCCTGCTCGATCAACGATCACTCTGCGATCTTGATATGTAATTCCTTCAATTGTTTTTCCGGCACCGTTGAAGGCGCATCGGCCATTACGTCGCGGCCGGCTTGATTCTTGGGAAAGGCGATCACCTCGCGGATGTTCGGCTCGTCGGCCAAAAGCATTACCAGGCGGTCTATGCCCGGAGCCATGCCTCCATGCGGCGGCGCGCCGTATTCGAATGCCTCCAGCATGTGCCCGAACTTATGCTCGATCTCTTCGCCGCTCAATCCCAGCAATTGAAATACTTTCAGTTGAATGTCACTGCGATGGATACGGATCGAACCGGAGGCCATCTCATAGCCGTTGCATACCATGTCGTAGGCGTCCGAAAGAATCTCGGCCGGATTCGTTTCGAACTTCGGCAGGTCTTCCAGTTTTGGCATCGTGAACGGATGATGTTCGGCGTCCCATTTTTGTTCTTCTTCGTTCCATGCAAACATCGGAAAGTCCACGATCCACGCGAAAGCCATCACGTCTTTATCGGCCAGGTTTAGTTTATCGCGCAGGATAAGCCGCAAGCCGCCCAGCGTTTTATTGACAACTGCGCGCGTGTCTGCCGCAAATAGGATCAGATCGCCTGTCTGCGCGCCGACGCGCGACTTGACTGCTTCCACTTCTTCAGCGGTGATAAATTTTGCGGCGGTTCCTTTCACGCCTTCACTTGTCACCGCTAAAGTGGCGAGACCTTTCGCCCCGAACGATTTCGCCGCCTCGGTCAACGCGTCCACTTCCTTGCGCGAGGTGTCCGCACAGCCAGCCGCGACGAGGCACTTGATCACGCCGCCAGCTTCGAGGGCGGATCGAAAGACGCGGAATTCGCTTTTTGCGAAGACCTCGGTCACATCCTGTAATTCCATCCCGAAGCGAAGATCGGGTTTGTCCGACCCGAATCTTTCAACGGCCTCGCGGTACGAAAGCCTCGGCCATTTCGGGAACATCAACTTTTTCTGCGGCGCAACAACCGGTAACATTTCCGTATACAACTGTTCGACGAGCGCCAGCACATCGTCGCGGTGGACAAAGGACATTTCGAGATCGAGTTGCGTGAATTCCGGCTGGCGGTCGCCGCGCAAGTCTTCGTCGCGAAAACAGCGCGCGATCTGAAAATACCGATCCATGCCCGCCACCATCAACAACTGCTTGAGTTGTTGCGGCGATTGGGGCAGGGCGTAAAAATGTCCCGGATGAATCCGCGACGGCACGAGATAATCGCGCGCGCCTTCCGGCGTGGCTTTGAAAAGGATCGGCGTTTCAATCTCGATGAAGCCGTGCCGGTCCATGAAATCGCGCATGAACTTGATCACGCG
This sequence comes from uncultured Anaerolineaceae bacterium, assembly GCA_964502095.1. Taxonomy (GTDB): domain Bacteria; phylum Chloroflexota; class Anaerolineae; order Anaerolineales; family Villigracilaceae; genus JACPVF01. The sequence goes on along the minus strand of CAZCUF010000001.1, from coordinate 58,058 downwards.
GTGGCGCAAAACGAGATTGCGCGTCATGCGCTCGCGGCGCAGGTCGAGATAGCGGTATTTCAGGCGGACGTCCTCATTCTCATCGTCGTCGCGGCTGACGACGATGGGCGTGGGTTTGGCCGCGTTAAGCACAGTCACTTTGTGCGCCTCGACTTCGATCTCGCCTGTCGCCATCTTCGGGTTGAACTGGTCGGAGGGGCGCATTCTTGCCGGGCCTTCGACTTGCAGTACCCATTCCGATTTGGCCGACTCGATGATTTTGTGCGCGTCGGGGAACGCCTCGGGCTTGGTCACGATTTGCGTAATACCGTAGCGGTCGCGCAGTACAAGGAAGATTACGCCGCCAAAAGTGCGGAAGTTGTGCACCCAGCCGGCCAGAGTCACATTCTGACCGGCGTGAGATGCGCGCAGTTCGCCGCAAGTATGAGTTTTGTACATAACGCGCCTCCGTTCAAGGTCTGTCATTGCGGGGCTGAGATTCTTTCCCGCGAAGCGGCTCCGCTTTCTGAAAGAGTTGCTTCGCCGCTTTACGTTCGCAATGACAATAGTTTGTTACAAAATAAATCGCCCTTCGCATTTGCGTTGGGCGATCGGTTTCTCGACAGAAATTTCGTTAATCAACCAAGCTTCGCCCAACGACTGCGCTGGCGTCGTTATTATTATTGTCGTTGTTGTTGGCGAGGCGTAAAGCGGATTTCATTGCCGGCGATTATAGCACAGACTTGTGTATTTAGCCCCTTGCCGGGAGGCGGCCAAGGGAGATGGGTTTTTGCCTGCAAAATTCCCCGATCCCATGCCGCGGCGGCTGGAAGAACGGCGCTCCTGAAAACCCGTTCTTGATTTTCAAATTATTTACGTCTATACTTTATACAATATCAACTCACAAGAAAAAAGGAGTTGCACATATGTCCACCGTCCGAGACATAATTCAGAAGAAAGGCTCAGAGATATTCTCCATCGCGCCGGATGCCACCGTGTTCGAAGCGTTAAAGACGCTGGCAAAACACAACGCGGGCGCCCTGCTGGTGCTCAGCGGAAAGGATGTGGAAGGTATCGTCTCCGAGCGCGACTGCGTCCGTAAAGTGGATTTGGAGAATCGTACCGTCCGCGGAACCAAAGTCAGCGAGATTATGACCAGCAAAGTGGTTTACGTGGAGGCCAGCCAGCCGGTTGAGGAATGTATGGCGTTGATGGTCGATAAAAATATCCGCCACCTGCCTGTTTTCGACCGCGGGGAGCTGTTGGGCCTGGTTTCCATTCGGGATGTGCTGAAGGAAGTCGTGGACGTTCAGCAGTACATGATCTCTCATTTGGAACATTACATCACCGGGAGTGAACATTAGAGGATAACCGCCGGCCATGGAAGAATGGACAATTGCCGAGATTCAGTCGAAGATGGAATCGGGCGAGCTGACTTCACGTCAACTCGCCGAATTCTATATTCGGCGGATCGAAACGCTCGATCAGGCCGGACCAAAGGTGAATTCCGTTATCGAGCTTAATCCAGATGCGCTGACAATTGCCAGCGCGCTGGACGCGGAACGGCAGGCCGATAAGGTGCGCGGCCCGTTGCACGGCATCCCCGTGTTGCTGAAAGACAACATTGACACCGCCGATAAAATGCAAACCACGACCGGTTCGTTGGCGTTGGAGGGGAGTTGGGCCATGCGCGACGCGGGTTTGGTGGAAAAACTTCGGCTGGCTGGCGCGTTGATTCTCGGCAAGACCAATCTCAGCGAGTGGGCTAATTTCCGCGGACGAAATTCAACCAGCGGCTGGTCGAGCCGCGGCGGATTGACTCGCAACCCCTATGCGTTGGATCGCACGGCCTGCGGGTCTTCCTCCGGTTCGGGCGCGGCGGTGGCGGCCAATTTTTGCAGTGTTGCGGTCGGCACCGAAACAGACGGATCGATTATTTGTCCATCGCAGACGAACGGTATTGTGGGCATCAAACCCACAGTTGGGTTGGTTAGCCGCTCAGGTGTGATTCCCGTCTCGCATAGCCAGGATACGCCGGGACCCATGGCGCGTACGGTCGAAGATGCCGCGATCCTGCTTGGAGCGCTGGCTGGGCCGGATGAACGCGATCCAGCTACCCGGTCCGGCAGGAAACGAGGCTTAATCAATTACACATCGGCGCTTGATCCCAATGGCCTGAAAGGCGCGCGTATCGGCGTGGCGCGCAGTCTGTTCGGTTCGGATAAGCGCGTTCTCGCCATCATGGACTCGAGTCTGGATGTAATCAGGCAGGCGGGCGCGGTGTTGGTGGATGTGGAGTTGAAATCCAGCGACGCGTTCGGAAAGGCCGAGTTGGAAGTCATGTATTTCGAATATAAGGCCGGGCTCGACGCGTATCTTGGCGCGTTGGGACCGACCGCGAAAGTTCATTCGCTCGCGGATGTGATCAGGTTCAATGAAGATAATCGCGAGCGCGTGCTTGCATATTTCGGGCAGGAGCGCATGGAGGCCGCGCAGGAACGAGGCCCGCTGACGAGCAAGAAATATTTAGCCGCGTTGGAAAAGAATCGCCGGCTCACGCGGGACGAAGGAATTGATGCCGTTATGAAGAAGCGACGCGTCTCTGCGATAGTTCTTCCGTCCGGCGGCCCCGCATGGATGATCGATCTCGTCAATGGCGACGGTATCCGCAACTGGGATATGGACAGCACTTCCTACGCGGCGGCGGCGGGTTACCCTCATATTACTGTCCCGGCCGGCTATATTCATGGCCTGCCGATTGGAATCTCATTTTTCGGGCGCGCCTGGCAGGAAGCCGCGTTGATTCGTTATGCATACGCATTCGAACAACTGACGAAGGTCCGCCAGCCGCCGCAGTTTTTGCCCACTGCGAATCTGGAATAAAAAATCCCGCTGAAAACCAGCGGGATTTTTTCGGTTAAGGATTTTGAGTTAGTGCGGCTTCCGTAGCCAGCGAGCTTAGACTCGGCTCAGAGGGAACGCGCTGTTGCCAGTAGTCGTAGATTTTTACGCCGTATGTATCGCGTAGTTGCGTAAGGAAAGACTGGAAAGCCTGGTCCGTCGCGCTCTTATATTCGTCAGCCGTCAGAATGTGATCGCGGCGCGCGATCACTTGAATCACATAGGTACCGGACTCGGTCTGAATAGGTTGGCTGATCTGACCGATGGTGAGGGAGAACGCGGCCTGTTCGAGCGCCGGTTCTTTTTGGCCTTTACTGATCCAACCCATATCGCCGCCTTGTTGAGCGGTCGTTACATCCTGCGAAACTTCCGCGGCGACCTTGCCAAAATCTTCACCGCCGTTGATACGGTCGATTGCCTGCTTGGCGGCCGCCTCATCGGATACGAGAATGGCGCGCACCCAGGCTTGTTGTTCATCGTGCGCGACATCGGCGGTGACCTGCGCGTAAAGCTGGTCGCGCAGAAGAGTGGTCTTGTAGATTGCGCGGTATTGCGCCTCGTTCATACCGGATTTCGCAAACTGTTCCAATCCATTTTTGTATTGATCCTGAAATCCCTGCAATGTGTAGGGAGTGCTGGTTGGCGTTGGCGTGGAAGTCGGCCCGGCTGTTTCGGTGGGCGTAATGGAAGGCGTCGGTGTGGCGGTTTCGGTGACGGTTGCGGTTGGAGAGGGCAACAGGGTTCCCGTTGAGGTCGCCTCGGCTGGCGGCAAGGTGGGCGTTGATGTATTGCTCGGCGTTTCGGTTGCCGCAGGCGTGGGTGTGCCGGTGGGAGTCGCAGTGACGTATTTCAATACATCATTCGCCAGCGTCGGTTCGACTACCTCGGTGGGCGTAATGGTGGGCGTGGGACTGCCGTTCGGATAATAGGAATATGCGCCCCTGATCGCATCCTCGACCTGTGCATCGCTGACCGTGATGCCGCGTTTGGCGGACTCCTGCCGAATCAATTCCTCGTCGATCATTTGATTCAACACGTTCAATCCCAGGGTCTGACTATCGTCCAATTGAGACTGGATTTGTTGAAGCTGACTGCTGATATCCATTCCGAACATCTGGCCGAATTGAGCGTATTGATAATAGGTGTTGATCAGGCTGTTCCGTTGTAATCGGACGCGGGTTTGGAAATCCCGGGTCGAGATTCCGACATTCCCCACTTTTGCCACCGGTTGTTGAAGTTGGAAATAGGTCTGGTCCAGGTAGCCGTAGACCAGTAGTCCAACTGTAATGACGAGGACGCCAATAAATGTAAATAGAATCAGGCGCGTTTGGCGGCGTTCGCGTTCCAGGCGCGCGAGGTGTTTCTTGGTGTGGACGACGGGCTTTTTGCCGCGTTCGCTGGGCATGTTCTTTCTCCTGAGTTGACATAAAGCGGGGCATGACGCGGCGACGTTCCGGTTCATGCCCCGTGTTGTAGATTGAAAAAGCTAACTGCGCGTGTCGTCCCAAAATCTGCCGGTATGAGGCAGAAGGGCAATCTGGCGGGCGCGCTTGATCGCCGCCGCCACAACCCGTTGATGACGGGCGCAGGCCCCGGTCTGACGACGCGGGCGGATCTTGCCTTCATCCGTGATGTAGCGTTTGAGAAGGTCCACTTTCTTATAATCGATGATCAATTGCTTGTCGGCGCAAAACTGACAAGTCTTTGGCTTGGCGAAGAAACGGCGTTCGCCGCCGCCTTCGACTTCCATGGTTTGTTCTTCGGCCATTCTTTACTCCACTTATTTTTTGCCTTCGAAAAGGCTAGAACGGAAATTCATCTTCGTTGGTTCCCGGCTCATCCACCGGAGCGGCTTCGGCCTCCTGGGCATGGCTATTCGCGGAATCGCGGCGTTCGCCCAGCATCATCATTTCGTTTGCAACGATCTCCACGCTGGTATGTTTCACGCCTTCTTTATCGTCCCAGCGGCGGGTTTGTAAACGACCTTCGATATAAACCTGCTGACCTTTTGTAAGATACTGTTTGCAGATTTCAGCCAGGTTGCCCCAAGCTACCACGTTGAACCACTCGGTTTCGCTATGGCGTTCGTTATCTGCGCTGTTCCACGTGCGGCTGACGGCAACTGCAAAGGTGCTCACCGGGCGGCCGGATGGGGTGTAGCGCATCTCGGGGTCGCGTCCCAAATGACCAATGATCATGACTTTGTTAAGGCCTCGGCTCATAACAATCTCCTTGAATCAGATCGAGCAATCGACTCTAATGCGGTTTATCCAACGAGCGTCAGCATGTGACGAATCACCGATTCATGGAAGCGAATATTTCGCTCCAGTTCGGCGGCGGCGGAAGGATTCAGCGAAATGTTCAGAAGAACATACTGCCCTTCGCGTTGTTTACGGATTTCGTACGCCAGCCTGCGCCGGCCCCAAACATCCGCCTTATCCACGCTTCCACCAGATTCAGTCACCCAACCTTTGACGCGGTCGAGCACGCCGTTGAAGGCGGTCTCGTCCAGATCGGGCTGGACAATACAAATCAATTCGTAGTTGTGCATGGGATGCCTCCTTTCCATGGAATTGCTCGTGTTCACATCTTGGATGCGCCGCGAGCGGAAAGGCACGATAACCGTACCTTGCTTATAACAGGCCGAATTCTACCATAGTATGACGGGATTCCGCTTCTTCCCCGGCCCCACTTTGCTTCCGTTTGCCCGGCTGGGTCCTCGCCGTCAGCGCCGCGCCCTACCTCACATAAATGGGATTGCTGAAGATCCAGCCGCGTTTGCGCCCCAGATAATTTCGATATGCCTCCACGCGATAGACGCCTCGCTCGGTTGTAATGTGGGTGCAGGTTTGTTGGGAAGGATATAACCGTAGAATCCCGCCGTCTTTGATCAGGCGAATCTCGGCCGCTCCGGGCAGGTACGCCTGTAACGTGACACCGCCCTGCGCTGAGATTTCATCTCCCATGAGCGCGGTTTTCTCCCGGCCCTGCGCCGTGAAAAGAAACCCTCGCGTCGATGCAGGCAGATCATACGCGACAAAACAGCGTCCCGCGGCCATGGCTTCAAAGAGCAGTCGTTTGTCGGCGGATACGTCTCCGCTGAACGGTTCGGGCAGGATCACATGCGTATTGATGCCGCGGAAATGGAATTCATAGGGAAAGATCACACGGCTGATCGGCCCCATGCGTAGATGCAGGGCATGTGCGTCCGAACCGCCGATGGCCACCACGCGCTGACCGTTATTGAGCAGTTCGTCCCACCTGGCAAGCGTCGCGGGGAGCGGGCCATGCGCCACAAGTTGAGGGTAGAAGGCGTAGAGCGCGCCGTGTAATTTCGTCGGCACCACTGTCTTGAGTTCGCTTAAGGCGTTCCATAATTCGATGCCGGTGAAATTTTGAACCGACCAATCCACCCACGTGATATCGGTTTCGCCGAAGGTCGGCGCGGCCGGATCGTTCGGGTGCGCGAGGAAAGCCAGCCCGCCGGCCTCGCGCACTTTGTTGATGAGCAATTGAGGCTCGTCGGCGAACGTAGCCAGTTCACGGTCCGCGCCGAGCGCCAATAGATGATTCTTCTGAGGGTCGCGGTCCTGGTCGTGGATTTCCTCTCCGACCAACATCAGCAGGCGGCGATTCTGCTCGCGGTAATAACCTTCGAAGCCCTGGACCAAAACATTATGATCCGTGACGATCACTGCATCCACACCCGCCTTGAATGCCGCCCGGACAATATCGCGGTGTGTGCCACTGCCGTCGGAGTAGCGTGTGTGCATGTGAAGATTAACAACGATTTCCTGCATAGGGCTTGTTGACGATTTCCCTTCCAAACAGGTATAATGTGCCCGCTAATTTTAAGGAGGCACGCGTATGATTAACTTTTTGAATATCGCGCTGATTATAATCTCGGCGGCTTTGATTATCGGCGTAATCCTTCAAAGCAAAGGCGCCGGGCTGGGCGGGTTGACCGGGGCCGATACGGGCGGTGTTTTTACCGCGCGCCGCGGGATCGAGCGCGTTCTTTTTTGGGTGACCATTGTCCTCAGCGCGGTTTTCTTCGTGCTGGTGATGGTTGTGATCTTCATCAATCGCTAAACAAGAGATTGCGTGAGAGAGGCCGCCGCTCGCTGACCGCTTCGTCGGCGCGGCACGCGGCCTTTCTTTTTTGCCTATGAAACGATTGCGCTGGCAAATTTTGGTGGTGGCCGTTACGCTGGTAGTGGTGGCTATGCTCTTGCTCAGCCAACAGCCGGTGGTGGCGCCGCTTTTGCCTCAACCTGCGAGCGGCGGCGTTTACACCGAAGCCCTGATCGGCTCGATGGGGCGGTTAAATCCACTATTGGATTGGAACAACTCTGCCGACCGCGATATTGACCGCCTGATCTATAGCGGGTTGATCCGTTTCGATTCGCACGGACTGCCGCAACCTGATCTGGTCGAATCGTGGGGAGTCTCGGCGGATGGCACCATTTACAATTTTTCCATCCGCCCCAATGCTCTCTGGCAGGACGGCAAGCCGGTCACATCCGATGATGTTATCTTTACGATTGACCTCATCAAAAGCAGTGGTTCGCTCTTCCCACAGGATATCAAGGATTTGTGGAGCCAGATCGACGTCAAGAAACTGGACGACAAGACCTTCAAACTGACTCTGCCGGAACCGTTCGCTCCGTTTCTGGATTACGTCACCTTTGGCGTTCTGCCCAAGCACTTGCTCGAAGCGACTTCGCCCGAACAATTGGCCGCTTCGAACTTCAACCTTCAGCCGGTCGGGAGCGGCCCGTATAAACTCGATCACCTGATCGTGGAAGGCGGACAGATCAAAGGCGTGGTGCTCCAGTTGAACCAAAATTATTATCTGAAGAAACCGTTTATTCCGCAGGTGGTCTTTCGGTATTATTCGGATGCGGTAAGCGCGCTGGACGCGTACAAACAGGGCGAGGTGCTGGGCATCAGCCAGATCACGCCCGATATTCTGCAGGACGCTCTAGCGGAACCGAATCTATCTATCTACACCAGCCGATTGCCTCAGCTAAGTTTGGTCTTTTTGAATCTCAACAATCCATCGGTGCCGTTTCTGCAAAATGAAAATGTGCGCCGCGCGCTCATGCTTGGACTGAATCGGAATGCCATTATCTCGAATTTCCTGCAGGGACAGGGCATTATCGCGGATGGGCCGATCCTGCCCGGTTCGTGGGCTTATTATGACGGTATCGCGCATGTAGATTACGATCCGGACGCGGCGCAGAATTTGTTGAAGTCCGAAGGCTATGTCATCCCGGCTTCAGGCGGGACTGTGCGCGCCAAAGACGATCAGCAATTGGCTTTTACGCTGGTTCACCCGGACGATGCACTGCATACGAAGATCGCGCAGTCCATCCAAACCGATTGGGCGCAGATCGGCGTCAAGGTGGATCTGCAGGCGGTGCCTTACGATTCAATGATCAAGGATTTCCTTGCGCCGCGCAATTATCAGGCCGCTTTGGCGGATTTGAACACCGCCCGCACGCCCGATCCTGATCCATATTTATTTTGGCATCAAGCCGAAGCCACCGGCGGGCAGAATTATTCGCAGTGGGATGACCGCACTGCCAGCGAATATCTCGAATCGGCGCGCACGCAGGCCGACTTCACAGTGCGGACGCGGTTGTATCGTAATTTCCAGGTTGTTTTCGCCAAGGAATTACCTTCGCTTCCTTTGTATTATCCGGTTTACTCCTACGGCGTGGATTCGTCCGTGCAGGGCGTTCAAGTGGCGCCGATGTACGACACAAGCGACCGGCTGGCCTTTATTTCGGATTGGTATCTCGTCACGCGGCGTAGTCTCGAAACCACGCCCGAAGTGACGAATGTTCCATAGTTTTTTTCATGAGAGGCAATATGGCTGATCTTCAAAAAGCGCTCGATTATGCTCGCCAAAATTATGAAGGCTTTGTCAACAGCCTGAAGGAGATCGTCGCGATCCCTTCCGTTTCAACGACTCCCGAATCCAAAGCGGATGTGGCGCGCGCCGCAGAATGGGTGAGTGCGCAACTGCACTCGCTTGGCATGGAGAAGGTTCAGATCATGCCGACTGGCGGCCATCCTGTGGTGTATGGCGAGTGGTTGAAAGCCGGCAAGGATAAGCCGACGGTGATGATCTATGGTCATTACGACGTTCAACCGGCGGATCCAATCGAACTGTGGCATAACGATCCGTTCAAGGCCACGTTGCACGGCGATTATCTGCTGGGCCGCGGCGCCTCGGATATGAAAGGCCAACTGGTTGCCACGCTCAAAGCGGCCGAATCGATCGTCAAAACAGGCGCACTGCCGGTCAATATCAAGTGGCTGATCGAGGGAGAAGAAGAGATCGGCTCCCAGCATTTGGACACGTTCATTCAGGCGCATAAGGATTTGCTGGCCTGCGATTTTTGTCTCAACCCCGATGCCGGAATGATCGCGCCGGATCAGCCGACCATCACCTACGGTTTGCGCGGACTGATGTACGCGGAAATCCGCGTGTACGGCCCGGAGCGCGACCTGCATTCCGGTCTGTTCGGCGGGACGATTCACAATCCCGCGCAGGCGTTGATCGAATTAGTAGCGGCTATGCACGATAAGAACGGCCGCGTCACCCTGCCGGGCTTTTATGATAAAGTGAAACCGATCAGTAAAGAAGAACACGAGAACTTCGCGCGCCTGCCCGAGACCCCCGAGGAATATCTCAAATTAACCGGCGTTCCCGCGCTATGGGGCGAACCTGAATATTTGCCCGTTGAGCGCGTAGGCGCGCGGCCGACGTTGGAAGTGAACGGTTTTCTCTCCGGATTCACCGGCGAGGGAAGCAAGACGGTTCTCCCTGCCTGGGCGATGGCGAAGATTTCATGCCGCCTCGTGCCCGATCAAACGCCCGAGGAGGTTTATCAGCAACTGGTCCAATTTATGGAAATGAACGCGCCCAAAGATATTCGCTGGGAAGTGAAGACCTTGCATAACGCCGATGCGGCCATCACCTCGCGCGATGGCGTGGGCGTGAAGGCGATGGCAAAAGCCTTTCAGAGTGTATGGGGCCGGGAACCGCTGTTCAGGCGCGAGGGCGGTTCGATCGGTGTCGTTGTCCAGCTTCAGCGGCATGTTGGCGCCGAGTCCGTGCTGACGGGCTTCGGCCTGCCCGATGACAATATCCATTCGCCGAACGAGCGCTTGCACTTGCCCACCTGGAAAAAGGGCATCGACGCGCTGATTCACTTCTTTTACAATCTCTAATGGCTGAAGATCGAATTATTACCTATGGCGGGCAGGCCGTGATCGAGGGCGTGATGATGCGCGGCCAAAAAGCTTTTGCGATTGCCATGCGCGCTCCCGATGGGCAGATCGCGGTGCATACCGAAAAGCTGGGCGGGGTTTATCGTTCTGCCATCACCAGGATTCCTTTTTTGCGCGGCGTAATTTTATTGTGGGACGCGTTGGGCCTCGGCATGCGCGCGCTGACAATTTCTGCCAACACGCAAACCGGCGAAGATGAAAAGCTGGAAGGCCCGGCTCTTTATTTGACCCTCGGCCTGTCTCTCGCGTTTGGAGTTGCCCTCTTCTTCCTGCTCCCCGCCGCGCTCGGCGGCTGGCTCGGTCACTGGCTGACTCAAGATACTGTGACGGGCCTGTGGTTTGGCAACCTGATCGAGGGCCTGCTGAGACTTATCCTGCTGGTCGGTTATATTTGGGCGATCGGTTTTATGCCGGATGTCAAACGCCTATTTATGTATCATGGCGCGGAACATAAGACGATCAACGCTTTCGAAGCAGGCGCGGACCTGACGCCTGAATCCGTATCGAAGTATTCGCTCGAACATCCGCGTTGCGGCACCGCCTTTTTACTGACTCTCGTGCTGGTTTCGATTTTGGTCTTCACTGCGCTGGGACCATTGCCCATGCTCTGGCGCCTGCTCAGCCGAGTATTGTTGATTCCCGTACTGGCTGGCATCGCGGTCGAATACATCCGCTGGACGGCGAATCATTTGGACAGCCGCTTTGTGCAATGGATCATTAAACCGAATCTGGCGTTACAGCGCCTGACCACGCGCGAACCGGATTTGACCATATTGGAAGTGGCGATCCAGTCCTTTCAGTCCATGCGGCGAGCCGAACAGGAAATCGTAACGTAGGGGAACGGTATGCGAAGAGACAGGCAAGCGCCTGTCTCTTTTTTGTTTCCGGGAAAATTCCTTTTTGTATAATCGCTTATAGTACAACTGAAATGTATAACCTTCGAAATTGCAGGCCCCTGTAAAGAAATGACGCTTAAAAAATCGCGCCGAATATGGCGCATACCGATTATCGTCCTGGTCGTACTGGCTTTGCTGATCGGCGGCTATGGACTCTACAACCGCGGCCGTCCCGCGCCTGTGCCGCTCAAGCAACAGCTTTTCGACGGCGTGACTTATCGCCGCATTGTTCATTATGCTCCGCGTTTCATGATCGCGCACGTTCTCATTATCGATAGGCGCGCCAACAAGACATTTTTCTTTGTTACGCCTGCAGATCACAAAACCGGCGCGCCGTTGAACGCGCGCACTACCACCCAGTTTGTGCAGGAATTCGGTGTGCAGATCGCCGTCAATGGCGATGGATTTTTTCCGTGGTGGTCGCGCGGCCCCGCCGACTACTATCCGCGCACCGGCGACCCGGTCACGCCGAACGGATTTGCCGCCTCCGAAGGCGACATTTACGCGCGCGGCGTGAATAACCCAAACCCCGAACCGACGATGTATATCAGCCGCCGCGGCGACATTTCTTTCGGCAATATTCCGGGACGCGTCTACAACGCCATTTCGGGTGATCGCATGCTGGTTCTGCAAGGCCGCCCTGTTGCCGATTTGGATTCTTCAAAGCCCGACCCACGTACCGCAGTCGGCATCAACAAAAACGGCAGGTATATCTATCTTGTTGTTGTGGATGGGCGCCAGCCGTTTTACAGCGAAGGCGCGACTTTTAAAGAATTGGCGCAGTTAATGGCCGATCTCGGCGCGTATTATGCCATGAACCTGGACGGCGGCGGTTCTTCCACGATGGTGATTCAGGGCAAAGACGGTCAGCCGCACATCTTGAATTCCCCGATTGATAATTACATCCCCGGCCGCGAACGGCCCGTTGCAAATCATTTTGGGATTTATTTGAAATAGGTATGCCGATGCGTTTGTACTACGCGCCCATGTTTAAAACTCGATCTCCCCGATCTGCTCGAAGTTAATATCGAACAGCGACTCCGCCTCCATCTCGGCTTCGGCCTGGTCGCTGGCGCCCGCTTCTGTGCCGCGGTTGCAGTATGAACGATACGGGCAGAACAGGCACTTTTGGCGGTCCTCTGTCAACGGGAAATCCGATGCGGATGAAATCTCCTGTGCCAGCTTATTGAGCGCGTCCCAATCGCGCTTGAACTGCGCGCTGTCATAAGTAAAGCGGGCGGGGTCGGCGGGGAAGTCTGCGAACCAATAGACCATTTCGATTCGTTCGGGACGAAAAACCTGCCCGCCGTTTAATTGACTCCCTGCCTGTGCAAGCAACGCCCTGTACACGCGCGTCTGCCAGCGCGCCGCCAGCCATTCGTTGCGCGGACGTTTGCGGTAGGTCTTCCAATCGTAGATGAACGCCTGTCCTTCGCGCACCGCGACCAGGTCGAACTTTGCCACAAGTCGATAATTTTCCAGCGGCGCGGAGAGAGTCAATTCGGGGTAGATTGCGAAGCCGTCCAGCGGCGGGTGATGCGCCTGAAAGTTATCCCACCAGCGCGCGAGATTGGGCGAATTCGCCAGCCGCGTTAATTTGTCGTCGGGCAGTCCGAGCAATGATTGTTGCACGAGACGATGAAAATATTCGCCCTCCTGCTGGTGTTTCTCGTTTTCGAGCGCCGGTTCCGATTCCACTGCCGGATATTGCAACTGCTCGAGATAGCGCAATTGAAAACGCCGCGCACAATCCGCATAATCCTGCAGGGACGATTGCGAGAGAATTGAAAGTGGTTTGGATTCCGGCATGGTTTGGCTTTGGCGGTTAACAGATACGGATGAATTTAGCGGCGCATCGGAACTACCGGCAAGTATACTTTTAAACCTGCCAGTTTTGATGCGCGCTTTGCTTTGTTACTCAACCGGCGGTTTTATTGGCGATGAACATTCCTGAATCTTTTGAAATATGGATGGCGCCATGCGTTTTGATCTCCTGCGCCACAAACGCGTGGAACTCGTCTGCGCGCGGTTTCAGGCTTTGGCTTGAATATCCCGAAAGAACATAATTCACCAATGGCTCGGCCTGAGTCACCTCCAGCGAATCTTCATAGCGGCGCAACTGCACGCCTTCGAAAAACGATTCCAACTGCGCCGCACCATTTTCCAAAATAAAATCCAGTTTACGAGGCGCAAAGTCGAACACGTCTGCGCCATAAAAGTCGTTGACGAGTTTGGTCAGTTCCCGCAAGTGGTTTTCGCCCACCGTGGCCGCATAGAATCTTCCGTTTGGCTTCAACACGCGTAACGCTTCGCGGAATGCCCTGGGCTTGTCCGGTACGTGATACAGCATGTGATTGGCAATCACCGCGTCGAATCTTTCGTTTTCAAACGGGATGGACTGGATGTCAGCTTGCTTGAAAATGAACGGACGCGGCGCATCGGTCAGTCTTACTTTTGTTTCCGTCAGCATTCCCTCGGAAAAATCTGTCAGCGTGAGCTTCCAGTCCGCGGGAATACGGCGCATGTTGACGTTCCATAGATCGCCGCGTCCGCAGGCCAATTCCAGGATGTGCGCGTCGGGCGGCAGGTCGAATTGATCGAACACCCACTGAAACCAGCCATGTTTGTTGCGGCTGTACAGATGGTGCATATCCATGCGCGCCGACAGATTGTCGGCGGTCTTATACTGTTCGTTCCGTAGATAATCCTGCATCTCTGAGTTCATTGGATTTCCTCAACTGCACCACGCCTACGCCCAGCGTCACAAGAATTAGGCCGATGATTTCTTTGAATGAAATGGCCTCGCCTAAAAAGATAAACGCCAAAATCGCAATCTGCGGCAGCATCAGACTGCTGATCAGGCTCGATTCAACCGCGGTCAATGTGCGTTGTGTGTGATACCAAAGTGTGAATGCGAACGCCGTATTGACGATTGCCAGCCAGACGATATAGCCCCAATCGATCGGTGAAGGGTGGCCGATTCCTTCTGTGACCCAGCCCGCAGTCAGCATCAAGGCCGAGCCGATGCCCATGCTGACGAATGTGATGACCAGCGGTGAAAGATGGCTCTGTTGATTGGTTTGCCTGCCGAGCAAGGTTCCATAGGCGTTCGAGAGAATCCCTGCGAAGGCCGCTAAAAGGCCAATGGCCTGTGCCAGCGGAATGTTCACCGGCATGAAGTAAATCAACATGCCTGCCATCGAAACGACGATTCCGATCCATTGCATGAGCGTGGGACGTTCCTTATACCAAATCTGGCTCATAAACCCCACGGCAATTGGATTCAAATTCAATAGCAGGCTGACCGTAACCGCCGGAAGATAATCCATGCTGATGTATTGCATGCTCTGGGCCAGCGCGATCATGACGATGCCGAAGATGGTCAGCGTTCGCCAGTCAGCGCGGTTTAAATTCTTCAGGATAGCGCGCTCGCGCGGGTTGGCCAATATAACGGGAGCCAAACAAACGAAAGCTATGAAGTAGCGCAGTCCCGCGAACGAGAGGGGCGGCAGGTTGTTTTGCAAGCCGAACTTGATCAATACCCACGAGGTGGACCAGAGAAAAGTGACAAAGACGGCCAGTAGAACAGCGGCGGTGTGTGAAGGCGCTTTTCGCATTCCTCGATTATGCCAGAAAATTCAAAGGGGGTCGTTTGAGTCTGACACAAATGCAAACAGCGCGGAAGCCCCGCGCTGTTCATGGAGTAACTCTGTTTACTTGCGTTGTGTGCGCGCCCGCATGGATAGTTCCTGAATAAGCGGACGTAATTCGTCGGGAGTCGAGCGGTCGCCGACGAGCACGGTATGCGTGTCGAAACTCGTTTTGACGGTGATCGTGTAATGTAATTCATCCGGGACGGAGGGCTTTGCGGGATTCTCCGGCAGTGTGAAAAACTTTACGTTATCGAGGTACCCGCGCAAAGTCTCGGCTTCATCGGATGGCAGTTCATCCAGATCGAGCGAGAGGCTGAATCTCAATCCCATGAATCCGCCGGATTGTTCAAAGTCAATGCGCATTATTTCCTCGCAGGTTGTGAGCCGAGGAATCCCAGGGCGCGTAACGTAGCGGTCAGGCATCCATCGCCGGGCGTGGGCGTGGGTGTGGGTTGAACGCCCACGGTAATGCCCACTTCGGCCCAGCCGGTTTTCACCGCGGTTTCCTCGAGACTGCCCGCGCCGTACAATTCTGTTGCGGCCTGAAAGGTCATATCAGCCGCGTCTTGAAAGTTGGAATTGGCCTGAAGTTTATCGGTCAGCGCTTTGTACCAGATCATGCCGGCTTTTTCCCAGGCATTCCCGCCGATTTCAGTTGCCGCCACGTAAAAGGCGTGATTTGGAATGCCGGAGTTGATGTGGACACCGCCCTCGTCCTGCGAGGTGTTCACATAATCGGCCATGTTCGCGGGTTGCGGATCTTTGCCGAGCAGTGGATCGTCGTAGGCGGTGCCCGGCGCTTTCATGGACCGAATGCCGACTCCGTGCACATTGGCTGTGAACAAACCCTGACCGATGATCCAATCGGCCTGATCGGCGGTTTGCTGGAGGTGATATTGCTTGACCAGCGAACCGAACACATCGGACATCGACTCGTTCAACGCGCCCGGTTGATTCGAATAGGTCAGGTTGGCTTCGTATTGCGTCACGCCGTGAGTCAGTTCGTGGCCCATTACGTCGATGGCAATCGTAAAGCGATTGAACAATCTCTGCGCGGGCGGCAGGTTTTCATCGCCATCGCCATAGACCATTTGCTGACCGTCCCAAAAGGCGTTATCGTATCCCACCTGATAATGGACCGAAGAATCGAGTTTCAGGCCGTTGTTATCGATGGAGTTGCGCCCAAAGATGTTGTAATACAGGTCGAACGTGGCGCCGGAGCCGTCGTATGCTTCATTGACGGAGACATCCGAAGCGGGCGGGTCGCCTTCGCCGCGCACTTTGATGCCGGGGAGGCTGGAACCGTGTTTGGCGTCGTAGATGGTGCGCACTTTATTGCCGCCGGGAATCGCCGCTTCCGAACTGACGCGCTTTGCGGAGCCCAATCTGGCGACATTGCGTTGTTGGCGAATATCCGTGGAGGCGGTGATGGTCTGAAGCGCCAGGTCGCGTTGTTGACTCGATCCGTTTTGAACGATCCGGTCGAGAACATGCGGGGGCAGGATACACAGGATTGGATTATGGCGGTGCATTTTCTCTCCTTGTTTAAAGCCGGTGACAACATCAGTATACGCTTCGCTCCGCGTGTTTTCAATCCCCCGATACCGAAATAAGAATCTTCTTATCTGCATTTGCCCGGGAAGTTTGGAACTTGATTCCCACCGGCAGATAACCTATACTCATTTCAGCGAGTCGACTTTGAAAGGAGAATGCCATGCAAACCGTCATTGCTTATCTTTTGATTCTGATCGGCGCGGCCATGGAGGTGGTTTCGGTATTGGTCTGGCTGGGAGTGGTAAAGCCGATGAACGACACGCGCACTCTCAGTACTGTCTCTTTCTGGGATGTGTTGCTGGAACTTGTGAAGCGCGCTCCCTGGCCGGCAGTGGTGGGGTTGTTGATGATCTATGCCGGGTTGAAGTTGCTCGGCGTGCCCCTGCCGTTTTAGCGAATCAAAAGGCCTGCCGACGCAGGCCTTTTGATTCGTGTTCACGCGTTATTGTTTGATAAAAATTCCCAAATGGTTGGCAAGTGAGCGTTCTTCGCCGATGCCGCTTTGATCGGCGGGAATGTTGAGCACTATCGGATTTCCGTCCGCGCCTTTGATCGCCATCGTGGACGATCCGCCTCCATCCATGTTGACGCCGTTGTACGCGTTATAGGAGATCAGCAGATCGGCCAGTTCGGGGAGCAATGCGCCTTCGCTATCGGGCTGGCGTCCATCCACGACCATTAAGATTAGTGCGCGGCCGTCCGCGCTGAGGCCAAGCGCGGTACGCGGTTCGGGCGCGCCCAGCGCGAGATTGGGCACCTTCTGGCCCTTGACCACCACCATGCGGTCGCCGGAGATGGCATTGAAAACATTGCCATGAACTTTGTCGAAGGTGATTTCATTTTTCTGATTGATATAGATCGTTGGCCCCTGACCCTGTTGATAGTAGAAGTTCCCGCGTGAAGCCGCAGGGCCGTTAAGTTTCAAGCAATCGCGGTTGTCCGGGCAGGCATCGGCGGGATTGGTCGTAGTATCCACGTAGCTGAAGCCGTTCCCGTTGACCGCCACCGTCAGGCTGAACTCTTTGAGGAATTCAGAAGTTTTGCGCGAACAAACAGTCCCATCGTTATGACTGGGCGGTGTGACGAAGAAGTGAAATTCACCCGCGCGCAGGTTGATCAGTAAAACGTGCGTTATCATCTTGCGCGGCGAGCTTAAGACTTTACGAAAATATATTGTGCCATCAAAGAGCGCCTGCTGGGTGTGCACCGGCTGGCCTTTGCCGATCAGAGCCATATAACCGAGACTGCACCAGCCGATGAAACCGTCGGCGCGCTGGACCTGTACCCAGCCTTTGTCATCGGAAATGGCCAAAGCCGGGAGTGTATCGCCCAAGTGAACCTGGCCGACAACGCTGAAATTTGTGCCGGGGCCTGAACGCGCGTTCAAAGTCCCGGTGGTGACGCGGTACCAATCCGCAGTACTGGCGGGCGGCGGCGTGGGAGTCGGCGTCGGTGTAGGAGTAGGTGTAGGATCAGGAGTTGGTGTTGGCGTCGGGGTCGGGGGTGGAGGCGGCGCGCTTTGAGTAAGAGTCAGGTATTGACTCGCGCTCCAGCCCACGAGTCCATCGGAGCGTTTGACCTGAAGCCAGCTTCGGTCGGAGTTGGCGCTCACTTCCTCGACGATGTCGTTTAGTTTGAGCCCGCCGATGATTTTGTAGTTGGTGCCCGGGCCGTCGCGCATACGCAGAGAAGCCGTATTGACGCGATACTTGGCACCGGCGCCTGGAGTTGGGTTGGGATTGGGATTCGGATTAGGGTTCGGATTTGGATCGGGCGCGGGCGCGCCTTGGATGAGCAGTAGGTACGCGGCAGAACACCAGCCCACGCGTCCATCAGACCGTTTGACTCGAATCCAGCTTCGGTCGGAGTTGGCGCTCACTTCCTCGACGATCGCGTTCAACTTAACAGTGCCGATGACGTTGTAATTGGTTCCCGGGCCGTCGCGCATGCGCAGTGTGGTGGCTGTGACGCGATATTTCGCACCGGGACCAGGCTGAGGCGTCGGAGGAGGCGGTGGCGGAGTCGGCGGATTCGGGTTGGCAGGAAAGCGCGCTTTAAGCGCCGCCGCATCCCCGTTGAAATAATTCAAGTCCACGCCCTTGCTTTCACATCCATAGGCAGGGCCGTCACCGCTTTCGGTAAATTGCCAGAACAGCCATTCGTCCGCGCCCCAGGGCTTCGGAACGAGCGGCTTTTGGATGTTGCCATAATGGGCGATCCATAGAGGGTACTGATGGAAGTATTCGAGACTGCTGGGTTCGGTGGTGGCGTTGGGCGCGTTGTCGCGCCAGTAATAATAGGCGGTGTAAATGGCAATTTCTTTCTGGCCCACCAGCGCTTTCAGGCGTTCGATGAAGGTGTACCAGTTGCGCCAGCCCTTGAAGGGGCCGTTGTAGCTTTCTTCGAGATCGGCAAAGAGCGGAAGTTCCCCGAAATCGTTACCCATTAGCGAGACCCACAACTCGGCCTGGCGTTTCGGATCGGCGCGGCTGTCGAAGAACCAGTACGAGCCGCGTAACAGGCCCGCCTTGTATGATTCGCTCCAGTTGACTGCGAAGGTTTTGTCGGCCCACAAGTTTTGCCCGGCGCGTACGATCACAAAGTCGGTGATCGTTTTCATCTTGACGAAATTGATGCCTGCCGGGGTTGTAGGCTCGTCCTCGTAAAAACTGATGTCGGGGCCAATAACGTTTGCCATGTGTGACTCCTCGTAGTGGTCTCGAAAACGATTTTACCAGCGATACAACAGCCGGGCAAATCGCTTAATTGCTTGATGCAAAATTCCGAAACTGCCAAAGCGGCGCTGGAGGGGAAGCGTGCTTGTCATTTTTCCTCCCACCAGCCCGTTAACTCGCTCAATGCCAGAGATGGCGTTGCATCGCCCTGACGGCCAGTGTTCCACGTGACGATCAGATCTTTTTTGGCGCGCGTGATACCCACGTAAAACAGGCGCAGGCGTTCCTTCACATAATCCAATCGGGCGCGCATAGTTGCCACGCCCTCCTCGTACCACTGATATTCGTTGTTTGTTTCCAACGTTTTCAATTGTTCCAGCGCTTCGGCTTCCAGATTTAACCTTCCGCGCACGAACCATTTCTCGGCGATGAAAGAATCGCCCGGCATGTTCGACGGGAAATCATAATTATTGACCGACATCAAATACACGCGGTCCCATTCGAGCCCCTTGGCTTTGTGCATGGTCGTTACGATCACTTTGCCGCGATGCTGTTCCGGGTCGAAGCCCGAATCGTCCGATGAGAACCCGATAAAACGCCGTTCGTTCTTGGCGATCACCGCCAGCTCTGAAGTTAACTCAGGCAGGCGCCAATCGGCGTGATCGTGCGCGGCTTGTCTCAACACCAGGGCGAGTTTATGCGCCAGCGCCAGGTCCGCGGCTTCGGTGAACACATCCTGCGCCAAAGTCAGAATCAGTTGATCGATGGGAAGTGTGACCGCGTTCAACCATCTCTGGATCACGACTTGAAACGACTCCAACTCCTGGACAACTTGCTCCGCTTCGGACTCCCTTATAGCTGACAGCCAATCTGAATCTGATCGCGGCGCGACGAAGTTTTCCACATCAACCAGTTTGCGCAATAATCTTGCCGCTGTTTCAAGTAGTTCGGCGGTCGAGAGTTGTCCTGAGTTGGCCGAAGATATAGTAAGACCGCTATGTTCATCCGCCGCGTTGGTCTCGATATGTTCCTCGCTATCGCTCGGAACTGCGCGGTCAGCGGCTTGACCAGTTGCCAGTCTCCAATCTCTTCTCCACACTTCATAAGCTTTCGACAACTTCCTCGCCGAACTTGGATCGGACAGATAACCCAGCAAATGACTCAACGATCCCGCCGCGGCGCGCGTGTTTGTGGTGGAAGCGAGAAGCTCGATAAAGTCAATGTGTTTTCTTTTGAGCGCTTCGATCACTTCCGCGCCGCGCGTGTTGCGCGGCACCAGGATGGCGACAGACGCATCGGCGTGATCGGTCAGCCAATGCTTCAACGAGTCGACGATGGCCGCGGTTTCCTCCTCGGGCGTGAGTCGTTTGCTAATGAAACGGACTGCAGTTTTATCGTCTGCGGGATTCGGCTGTGGGTCGCCCGCAGGCGTGGGGCGAATGTAAGGCGGCGCGAGCGCGGCGCGCGCTTCAGGCACGGGATGTTCATCCATCGTCCAGTCAATCAGGCGATTGGCGATGCTGATGATCGAAGGCTGTGAACGTCCCGACTCGGGCATGTCTATGCTTGGGTTGTTCTGTATGAAGGCGCGCAGAAGTTCAGGCGAAGCAGTGGTGAAGGTTTCGAAGATGGCCTGATTGGGGTCGCCGACGCGCACCCAGTTTCCAGCCGGGCCTGAAAGCAGGCTGAGAATATCCTGCTGTAATTGACTCGAGTCCTGCGCCTCATCTTCGAGGATGAACGGGAAGCGATAGCGCAGGCGTTCGAGATATTCATTATCAGATTCGAGCAGGTCGAGCGCGAGGCGGATGAGATCGTCGAAGTCCACTGCGCCGCGGTAGTTAAGGGCGCGCTGATAATCGGCGTAAATGTTATAGCCAAGTTCGGCCAGCGGCAGGGGAGCGGGCGCGGAATCCAACTTGGCGCGCAGGCGTTCAGGCGTCAGGCGGCGATCTTTGGCGGAACGAATGAATGCCAGCGCGAGGCTCGAGATCATTTCGGGTAGTTGCTGGCGTCGCACCCAATTGCGCTTTGAGTCGTTCAATGAGGGATCGAGGAAATCATCCAGCGATTCGCTGTGCGCGTTCAGCCAGGCATTGACGGCTTCGCGGCGGATAAAATCGGCTTCGCGTTCATCGAGGATCGCGAAGCGATCTTCGAGTCCCACGCGCGCCGGTTTCTCGCGGACGATGTCGTGTGCCAGTCCGTGCAGTGTGCGCACGCGATATTTGTATAAAGCCTGCACAGGATTCTCGAAAAACTTTTTGACGCGCGTCTCGAAGTTATCCACTGCCGAATTGACGAGCGTCACGATCAGCACTTCCTGTTCATTGCCGAGCGCGCCGCTTTGAATGATCTGCGCCGCGAGCGCCGAAAGCGTGAAAGTCTTGCCCGCGCCGGGCACCGCGGCAATGCCGAGCCGTCCGCCGCGATAGCGGAGGATTTGAGACTGCGAAGGGCGAGGGGTAAATAATAAATCAGCCATCGGTGTATTCCGTTACGCGCCTATTCACGCCTCGGCATTTTGCAGGATTTTTTGGAAGGCACGCATCAACGCGCCCCTTTGCTCGAATCCCGCTTCGCCGAGGTCGCTCAGCCCAAGATAGACTCGTTCACGACAGCGATGGAGTAATCCGCTCACCAGCCTTGTCAGCGCTTTTGTATCTGCCTCCACATCGTTCGCGTCTGTCCATAAACGGCCGGGAGGCCAGGCGCGGCTTAATACGTAGGGATGAGTTAGAGGCTGGAAGAGTCGTTCCACCCAGCCGCTGGAGCCGATATCCAGCCAGAATTGGAAGCGTACCGCGCGGTTCATCATCAGGAAAGTATAAGCAGGCGCGACCAGCACCGCGTCCGTTTTGGCAGTGCGCCACGATTCGAGATATTGCGCGGCCAGGATGCCGTCTTCGAGTGTGGCGATGTATTCCCGGCCCAGGCTTTGAACGTCTTCTCCAAGCGGCTCCAATGCCTGCCGGAATTTCTTGACCGATTCGATCAGGCTGGCGGCCACGCGGATCGAATCAAAGTTGCGATGAAAGCCGAAGCCGGGTTGCGAGAGCACTTCTCCGAATAACTTGCGCAGGAAGTGGTCGAGCGGCAACGCTTCTCCTTCGCGGTAGGCCAGTAACCAATCGCGCAGAACGGAATAACGCCCGCCGATCAGAAAAGTGATGCGCTCCTGCACGTCGCTTTTGATGTTGTCGAACGGAGCCAGCGAGAAATCGCGCATGCGATAGACGATTTCGGTCAGCAGTTGCGCGCGGATGAGGTCGAGTCCGTCAATGGCTTGCATCAGGGCGTAGGCCGCGTCGAAGCGCGGCGGATGGATGTTCCACTGCGGATGCGCCAGCGCGGAGAGAGTCAACAGCGCGTGACTGGCCGGTTCATCGCGCAAGGAGCGCGAGGGGCGGTGTGAACGATTCGGAATTTCTGCGGCAGTGAGTCGATTCATTAGGGCGAAACGCAGAGCGTCCGAAAGATACGGCGCGAGGATGACGATGTCGCTGGGCGCGGCGCCTTCGTCTGCAATGAGCGAACGGATTTGTCCCACGATCGAGTCGAGCAACTCAGGGTAGAAGCGGGGAAGTTCTCCCGGGGCATCCTGTCTATAAATGAAATTCAAAGCCGGGCTGTAATCCGCGGGGGTTATGGACGAAGACCCTTCCGATTTGATCGCCGCCGTAATTGCAGTGTCCAAATTCAGAACTTCCCCGGACATTACGTACGATTCTTCATAAGCGATTGTTTCATCGCACAGCTCGCACAATGAAAGCGCGGTCTCCGGATCCGCGCCCAAAAATTGACGGAAACCGCCGCCGTCGTCGTAAATCAGGAGCGCGGAGTCGAAATCCGACAGCCAGGCGCGTATCAGGTCGTGCGCGCGCGGGACATCTTCTTCAAGGTTATCGTAAATCAAATACCGATACGTGCGCGTCAGATAATCGCGGACAATCGGTTCGCGCCATAAGAAGTTTGCGAAGATTTCGAGTTGCAGGGAAAAGTCGAGCAGGTTGTTTTCAAGACAGAACGCACGGAAACGGTTGGCGCATTCCTGCGCATCCTGATAGACGCGTCTCTGCGCGGGATCGCCGACCCAGGCCGAGTCGAGGCGCTCGCCGATTTCGGTGTGCGGAAATCCGACGGCCGCGGCTTTATTGAGGTTATCGAGGATTTGCGAATAGAGGCGGTTGCGGTCAATCGTGATCGAAGAGAAGAAACCTTCGTCCAATAACGGGCGCGCGAGATGTGCCATGTAATATTGCGCGGTTTCAAGGGTGAGGAAGATCGGGGCGCGGTCGGGATGAGCAAAGCCGGCGGCTTCAGCGGCCAGTGGCCAGAATAGATCTGTCATGCGCCGCGCCAAACCGCCGATTGTGGCGGGAGTCACTTCGCCGCCGGTGTAGGGATCGCGCGCCAAACTGTCGAGGTACGGTTCGTGCAGAGTCCGCTGGGGGGTAAGCAAAAGAATGGAATCGGCGCGCAGGCCCCGGTCGAGCAGGAAGCGCAGACGCGCCACCGCGGCGGTTGTTTTTCCAGTTCCGGCAGGGCCATGTAGAAAGGTCTTGCGCTGAACCTCCGCTTGAATGATTTTCAACTGTGCGTTCGAAAAATCCATGCCCTTATTTTCCCACAAAATTTGGAGCGGACGTATGTCCGCTCCAAATGTCAGTAACGCGCTGTGTGCTAGCCTGATGGAGTTGGGACTGGTGTGGGCGTTGACTCGAAGGCGGGCGGCTCTTCTTCGGGAGTCGATTCAACAGAGAAACTGCTCCCACTGCCGATACTGCATACGCTGAGATCGTCCTGCAAGATGCAGTTGGATAAATCGCCGCCTGCAACCATGGCGATCAATGTAGTGAGATCGTCCTGTGTGCCGGCGAGAAGCGTTATTGTATTTCCGCTTTGACCCGCTTTGAACAATAATAAACCATTCCCGGTTGTGCCGACTTTTCCGAAGTTGGGCAGTTCCAGATATTCGGCGGATTCATCGAGAGTCAAGTCGAACGGTTTTAGGAATGGAAGCAGATCGTCGCTGGCGGCAAATGTGCCCAGGATGATCGCGTCGCCTTTTGGAGTCTGATCGGTCACTTGCAGATTGGCGTTGTTGACCTTCAGCGATGTTTGCAGATTGCCCAACGCGCTGACCATTTCCGCGGTCATTTGCACGTTGGAAGTGGGGAAGACTTGCACGCTTTTCCCGTTGAATAAATAGGGGAAATCTGCCAGCGTATGTTGGCGCGTTCCGCCCAATGCAAAGTCGGCGATATTTGCAGTCAGGGTGGCGTTATCGGCCACATCGTTGTAGGGGACGGAGAGGAAGGTGAAGTCTCCAAAAACCAGGACGTTGCCGTCTGAATTGAGAACCGCGCCGCCCGCCGCTGGATTCTGCGCGTCCGTCAGTGACGTGAGAGTCTGGTCGCCGTTTAAGAGCAGAATCTGCCCCGAGTCCGATGCGACCGAATGCGTTCCGTACAACGCGACCTCCTTCAAGCCGAAGGTCAATTCGTTTTTATTGAATTGGTCGAAGAACACATTTCGAAAGTTGCCTTCATTCTTGACGAGGTTATAGAGATAATCGTTGTTGACAGTTATATCGAAGGACGCCAGCAGTGGATTGACGGCGTTCGCGTCCGGAAACATTGTTTGCGAGCCGGTGATGAAATCCACTGAGAGCGAACCGCGCGTTGCGTCGGTAAAGACCAGCAGTCGCCCGCCCTTTTCCGTGAAGGCCGTAATTACGCGAATCTCATCGGGAGTGAAACCTATGGCAGGAGAAATAATCACATACGCGCTGGCATATTTCAGGCGGGTTGCGAGCGCGCCTGTCGCAGTGTCATATTCAATGCTTCCACCGCGCCGTTCCAATTCATCGGTCAATTTTTGCACTTCGCCCGGCTGATATTGATTCGCGTGCGCCACATCAAAAACAACCACGCCGCCCAGCGGGGTAATTTGTTCGGCGGCGCGCGGCGTGCTCAGCGGCGCAAGCGGCATGGCCATGTCTTTATAATCCGGAGTTTTTACCGCGGCCCGGGTGGGAATGCCCGAGTAGAACCATAACACGCGTCCTGCGATCGGCAGAAGAAAGAAGAACAACGCCAGCCAAATCCATTTGCGGTTCATCGCGCCTCCTGTGCCTGTGTTGGCAATGGCGGGATAAAGAGCATATAAAGTCCCGGTTGAGCCGGATAGGGGAGATTCCCAACCTGGGAATCGTCAGCAAAGAATTTATTAGTGAAATCTGCCCTCGTTTCGTCCGATACTGCCAGCGAAAGCAAATCCACTGTGCTGTAATGTTTGATCTTTGCCAGTTGCGCGGCCTTGAGGACCGCGTCGGATTCTGTCCCGATTTGATCGATGATCCCGAGCTTCAACGCTTCGGTCCCCGTCCAAATTTGGCCCCGTAAAATGGTATCTGGTCCCGCTTTCAGCCGGTCGCCGCGGCCGAGAGTCACTGCCTGGAAGAAGCCCTGTTTGATCATCTCGATCTCGCGCAGATAGGTGTCACGCGGCGAGCCCCACAGTTTATAAGGGCCGGTGGAAATGATTTCCTCGTAAATGAAGGGGATCGGCGGCAAGTATCCGATCACGCCGATATTGCCCACTTCGGAAGTCGGCTTGGCAAAAATATAATCGGTGCCGGAGGATAGATAATAAGCGCCGCTGGCCGCCATGCCATTCACGGCAGTGACCACGGGTTTGCGGGCGCGTAGTTTGGACAATTCCATATAAACCGCTTCGGTATCGACGACGGTTCCGCCGGGGCTGTCCAACGCCAGCACCACTGCCTGTATTTCGGGATGTTCCATGGCGTAGTCTATCTGCGCGATGAGGGTGCGGCTGGTTACGGCGTAGATGGCATCGTTCAAGTGGATTACACCGATCACAGGCCTGGGAATGGCTGAGGCTATAAGAATGCCGATCAGGAGCGGCAGTGCAATCCATAACAGCCCGCGTTGTACCTGTTTCCATTTCAGCTCGGGCACTTTCATAGTCTCTCCTTTGTATTGAGTTGCAATTGCATTGGGCGTACAGCCATGTTCAGCATATACGATGCAAAGCTGTTTGTCAATCGGGATTATTTCATGAAGCCGATGGGGTGGGAATCCCTCCGCTGTGACCGTTGACACAAAGCCTGCCCGTATGTATAATATCGTCCGCTTCTGCCCCGGCAGTTATTTTCCGGGGCGGATGTATGTAAAAGCCCAGCTTCCCCGCCCGCAGGCGATGGTAGAAGAATACCCGCAGGCACGCGGTGAAGTGAATGACTGGAGAAAATGAAATGAGATATGCGATTGTTGAAAGCGGCGGCAAGCAATTTCGAGCCGTCGAAGGCGGAACCATCGAAGTGGACCGCCTGCCCGTGGAAGCGGGTAAGCAATTCGACCTTGAGCGCGTCCTGTTTATGGGCGATGGCGACGAGGTGTTGATTGGAACTCCGATTGTGAGCGGCATTCAGGTGAAAGCAACGGTGCTGGCTCACATCAAAGGCCCCAAGGTTATTTCCTTCAAATATCGTCCGAAGAAACGCATCCGTGTGAAGGGCGGACATCGTCAGCAGTATACGCGCTTGATGGTGGATTTCATCGGCCGGCCCGGCGAGAAGCGTATAGTCGAGAAGAAAGTGGAAGAGCCGGTTGCTGAAAAGGAAGTTGAAGTGAAGACCCCGGCGAAGAAAACTTCCAAAGTCGAGAAACCGGTCAAGGCGGCGAAAGAAGCGGCAACTAAATCCACAGCCAAGAAAGCCGCTCCCGCCAAGAAGTCAACCGCCAAGTCGCCCGCGAAGAAATCCACGACGACCAAGAAAACAACCAAGAAGTAGTGTGAGGTAGAAATGGCACATAAAAAAGGCGGCGGCTCAAGCCGCAACGGACGTGATAGCAATTCCCAGCGCCTGGGTGTGAAGCGCTATGCCGGTCAATATGTGTTGGCGGGGAATATCCTCATACGTCAGCGCGGCACCCGGATCAAACCCGGTTTAAATGTGCTGGCGGGCAAGGACGATACGTTATTTGCCACCATCGACGGTGTGGTGGTATTCGATTTGGTGCGCGGACGCAAGCGTGTGAACGTTGTGCCGCAGGTCGAGTAAGGAATAGAAATGAAAGCCGATATTCATCCCACTTATTATCCCGATGCGAAGGTGACTTGCGCTTCATGCGGCAACACCTGGACAACGGGCTCCACCAAAAAAGAACTGCGCGTGGACATTTGCTCCAACTGCCATCCGTTTTTCAGCGGTGAGGCTTCGCGCATTATTGATATCGAAGGTCAGGTGGACCGCTTCTATAAGAAGCTACAGGCTCGCCAGGCTCACGTGGAAGTTCAGCAGGCGCGCGAAGCGGCTAAGTCCTCTCCGGATAGACCGATTGCCGATCTGGAGCTTTCCGCCCGCGCCACGGAGGCCCTCAAGAAGGCCGGCATTAAAACAGTCGCGCAACTGCTGGAGAAGCTCGCTGAAGGCGATGCGGCCATGCTGGCGATCCCCAACTTCGCTCAATCTGCATTGACCGGAGCCAAAAAGAAATTACGCGCGCTCGGTTACGAGGTGCCTGAGGCGGCCGCCGCCTAGGATTTGCGCACCTTGAAATCTCAAGGTAAACTTACTGGCATGACGCGCCTGCGTGTCATGCCAGTTTTTTATTGAGCAACGTCATCCGCGCCCGCGATGACGCGAGGAGATTATGAAACATACTCACGGTTCGATCGAGGTTGTATGCGGTTCGATGTTCAGCGGCAAGACGGATGAATTGATTCGACGCCTGGTGCGGGCCAAGATCGCCAAACAAAAAGTGCAGGTGTTCAAGCCCGCCATTGACGTTCGTTACGCGGTGGAGAAAGTCACCTCGCACGCCGGGGCCGATTTCGACGCGCTTCCCGTTGAGCGGGCGGTTGATATTCATCCGAAATTAGAATCAGACACAACGGTCGTTGGCATCGACGAGGCGCAATTCTTCGATTCTGAAATCGTGGACGCCGTGCAGGAACTGGCTGGGCGCGGCCTGCGCGTCCTGATCGCCGGCCTCGATATGGATTTCCGCGGCGAACCGTTTGGCCCCATGCCGTTATTGATGTCCCAGGCCGAACGCGTGGATAAACTGCACGCCATTTGCATGGTGTGCGGGGAGGAGGCTTCGCGCACCCAGCGCCTCGTCAATGGCAAACCCGCCCGTTATAACGATCCGGTGGTGATTGTCGGTGCATCCGAGTTATATGAAGCGCGCTGTCGTTTGCATCACGAAGTCCCGCGCTAATTGATTCATAAAAATGCAGGAAATAATCACAAAATTTTTTTGAAGGTGTGAATGCAGGATTATAAAGAAGTTCTCACGGAAATTCTGATCGACGAACCCACTTTGAAAAAGCGCATTGCCGAGTTGGGCGCGCAGATCAGCGCGGATTATCCCGATGATAACCTGCTGTTGATCTGCATCCTGCGCGGCGGCGTCCCCTTTCTGGTGGATCTCAGCCGCAAGATCACCATTCCGCACATGATGGACTTCATGGCAGTTTCTTCCTACGGTGTGGGCGCGCGCGCATCGAGCGGTTTTGCACGCGTCACTCTCGACCTGCAAATGGACATCCGCGGCAAGGATGTTTTGCTGGTGGAGGATATTATCGATTCCGGGCGCACAATCGCCTCGGTGCTGGAGTTGCTGGGCACGCGCCAGCCGAAGACGCTCAAGGTTTGCGCCCTGCTTAATAAAGCGGAGCGGCGCGAATCATACGTGCCGATCCATTATTGCGGTTTTACGATCCCTAATAAATTCGTCTTTGGATATGGCCTCGACCTCGACGAATATTATCGCAACCTTCCCTTCGTCGGAGTCGTTGACCTGCATAAATACAAACCGTCCGAGTGAGTCAACTGCTCATGCAAGACGATCAGCCTCGAACCTCGTACGCCGGTCGCTGGGTTGCGCGTCTACATGGGCGGATCATCGCGCAAGGCGGCACACCCGAACTCGCCCGCCGCGCGGCCCAATCCAGCCGACACAAAGAAACTCCCGAGATCGTTTATATGCCCACTGAATTTCCTCTGCCTCCGCTGGTTGACAAAGTCCGCACCGCATTGCCGGATGGGGAAATTTATCTCGTCGGCGGCGCAGTGCGCGATCTGTTGCTGGGGCGCTTCGCGCGGGACCTTGACTTTGCCCTGCCTGCGAAAGGCATTGCCTTTGCCCGGCAGGTTGCCCGCGCCCTTGCCGCCGATTTTGTGATCCTAGACGATGAACACGATACGGCGCGCGTCATTGTGACCGACGAAGACCGCTCGCGCACATTCCTTGATTTTGCTTCTTTCCGCGCCGGTTCGGACCTGGAATCCGATCTGCGCGCCCGCGATTTTACGATTAACGCGCTGGCGTACGATTTGCGCGCCGACACGATTCTCGATCCGCTCGAAGGCGCGCCGGATATTCGCGCGGGACGGATTCGCGCCGCCTCGCAGACGGCCTTGTTGGACGATCCGATCCGCGTACTGCGCGCGGTCCGCATGGCCGCAGAACTGGGATTCCAAATCGAGAAGGAAACGCGCGGGCTGATGAAGCAGGCCGCGGGGCGGATTGACCGGGTCTCGCCGGAACGTCAACGCGATGAATTGTTCAAAATACTGGAAGGCCCGAAAGCGGAGGCGTCCATCCGCGCGCTGGAGATTTTGGGAGTCCTTCCATATCTCCTGCCGGAACTGACCGCGCTGAAAGGCGTTGAACAATCTGCGCCGCATGTGTACGATGTCTGGTTGCACACTCTGACGGCGCTCCGCTATTTGGAGTCGATCATGGCCGCGCTGGTGTTGGATTTCGATACGGACGCGAAAGGCGACCTGCTGACCGGTTTGTTGACTTTACATATCGGCCGTTATCGTCAACAGTTCGCGGAACATTTTGCGGAATCGTTGAACGCGGATCGTTCGATGCGCGCACTGCTGTTTTTTGCGGCGTTATATCACGATGTGGCGAAACCGCAGACGCGTACGGTTGAGGCCGGAGGCCGCGTGCGATTCTTCGATCACGATCAGCAGGGCGCGCGGATCGCCGCGCGGCGCGCCCGCGCATTTCATTTGAGCAACGATGAGATTCAACGCGTGAAGACCATTATTGCCCAGCACATGCGCTTTCATTCGTTCACGAGTCGCCTGGAAGGAGAGAAGCGTTCGGCATCACGCAAGGCAATTTATCGCTTTTTCCGCGATAGCGGCGAGGCCGGAGTGGATTTAGTTCTGCTAGGATTGGCGGATCTGCGCGCGACCCGCGAACAAAACCTGAAACAGGAAACCTGGGTCGCCGCGTTGGAAACCGCGCGGACTCTGCTCGAGAATTATTGGGAGAAGCCGCAGGAAACAATCGCGCCGCCGCGCCTGTTGGACGGCCGCGACCTGATAACGGAATTACATGTGGAGCCGGGACCGGTTATCGGTCAACTGCTGGATGCGATCCGTGAATCGCAGGCGATCGGCGCAATAGCGACGCGCGAACAGGCTCTCGACTTTGCCCGCGCCTGGCTGAAGGAAAACGGCGATAAAATGGACGCCACGCATAAGTGAAACTCCATGATTTTCGATTTGAAAATATGAAAGAAGAAATTTTATGAACCCGGTCTTTTTCGATCTCGAAACCCAGCGCACGTTTGACGAGGTGGGCGGCCGCGAGGGAATCGCCAGGCTGGGACTGGCTTGCGGCGTGACCTGGTCTGCGGCGCGCAATGATTTCGCTGTCTATTGGGAGAAGGACGCGGCCGCGTTGGTTGCGGAATTGAAATCCGCCGAACGCGTGATCGGTTTCAATATTATTAATTTCGATTACGAAGTTTTAAAACCCTACACGCCGCAGGAGAACTTTCGCGCCTTTCGCACTACAGATATGCTGGCTGATATTTTTCGCACACTCGGTTTTCGTCTCAGCTTGGATTCGATTGCGAAGGCCACGCTGGGCGAATCGAAAACTGCAGACGGCTTGCAAAGCGTGCAATGGTTCCGGCAGGGCGAGTTGGAGAAAGTGGCTGAATATTGCAAAGCGGACGTGGAGATCACAAAACGTATTTACGAGTTTGGGAAAGCAAACGGGTTTGTTCACTATTATTCGAAACTCGGCAGCAAACTGAAGGTTGCCATTAATTGGAAATGACGGAAGCAAATCTTAGAGCTGGGAGTCTTCAATGGATAAAGTAAAAGTGAACGGAATCAATTTGGCTTACACCCGCCGGGGGCAAGGCATGCCCCTGGCGCTGGTGCATGGGTATCCCTTGGATCATTCGATCTGGAATGAAGTTGCGCCGTTATTGGAGGATCGCTTCGATTTGATTTTGCCCGATCTGCGCGGTTTCGGCGAGTCGCAATCTGTGGACACGATTTACAGCGTCGCCGATCTGGCGGCGGATATTCTGGGGTTATTGGATCATCTTGGGCTGAAGCAGGTTGCGCTGGCCGGCCATTCGATGGGCGGATACGTGGCTTTGGCGTTTGCGCGCGCCTACCCTGCGCGCGTGCACAGCCTGGGGCTGGTCTCTTCACAGGCGTTGGCAGATTCGCCAGACCGTAAAGAAGGTCGTTACAAAACCGCCGCAGAGGTGGCGGAAAAAGGCGTGGGCATCGTAGCCGAATCAATGACGCCCAAACTTTCAGCGGATCTGCGCGTGCAGACTTATGTGCAGGCCCTGATCGAAGAGCAGACTCGCGCGGGAGTAACGGGCGCGCTCAAAGCAATGGCGGAACGCTCCGATTCGACCGATTGGCTGGTCTCGTTAAAAACGCCTTTGGTGTTGGTGCACGGCGAAGCCGACGCGCTGATTCCGTTCGAGCGGGCGCGTGAAATCAAGGCGGCGATTCCTGCCGCACAGCTATTTGCGTTAAAGCACGCGGGTCATATACCGATGATGGAGTTTCCGCGGGAGACAGCGGACGCATTGAGCCATTTGGCGTGAAATCTTATATGAATACGCCGCGCCGGGATGTAGGCCTGGATGTGCTTAAAGGATTGGGCTGTGCGTTGATGGTGCTTGCCCATTCGAGTATCGTCTTGAAAACAGACGATGTCTTTTCCTATATTGGCGGGTTTGCCCCCATCATGTTCTTCACCGTATCCGGCGTGACGGCCACATTTCAAGCCGCAAAATACAACTTCCGATCCGTGTTTTGGCCGTATCTATTTCTATTGGTCCTTGGGTATAGTTATAACGCTTTGGGATACACTAATTTCCTCCTGGACCCGGATTATCAGATTCTGCAAGTCATTGCTTTCAGCGCGGTCGTTGTGTATCTGGCGGAAAGATATTTCCATCCCGCCCCTTGGGTCTATTTTATTCTAGCGGTTTTAACGTTTCTGGTAAAAGCATTTGTGGCCTGGTATCCGCCTACTCAAAACGTGCCAGTTTTATCTGGAACGATTCTTCCGATGGGTTACTTTCCGATTATCCCTTGGCTGGCCCTGTTTTTTCTGGGCGTCTTTGCCTATCGCATCCCCAATTCGAACAATCTTTGGCTGGCTCTTACTCTGATTTTTGTATACGTTGCGCTTGATTTAATTGGGGTTAATTTGGACCCTTTGAATAAATGGAGCCTCTCGTTGGGTTATTTTTTGATCTGCTGTATTTCCACGTTGCTGGCTTTCTTCGCGGTGCGCGGCTTTGCCTGGTTCCAGTCGGAACATGGGAAGGGCTGGATTTTATTCTTTGGCCGGAATTCCCTGCTGTTTCTGTACGTCCATTTGGGACTGATCAATACCGCTTACTATTTCAAATGGTTTAGCAAGGTCAAATGGCTGCCGCACGCCCCTTACGTTCTATGGATAGGGGTGACCGTTGCAACGATCTTGCTGATGTGGATGCTTCTTCCCATCTCTGGAATTGAACGGATCGCCCGTTTCTTCCGCTGGTTGCCCGTCTGGATCTTTCTGTCAGTGATGGTGTTCCTGGTCCCCATGCTCATTCATAAGATCGAAATCGTATTTGCCATAGAACTCAGCATCGGCATTTTGCTGTCGTTGTACTATCACGCCCTGGCCGGTATCTTCCGGCCTCGTTTCGCAGGGTTTTTCAAGTTTGGATCAAGGTGAAGACTATGTTGCAACTAATTCCAACTGCCGAACCGTTTTTCATTCCGGGAAAATCCGATAAACTCGGTTGCCTGCTCATCCACGGCTTTACCGGCACACCGAAGGAAATGCGCTGGATGGGTGGGTTTTTGGCTGAACAGGGATATTCGGCGCTGGGGATTCGTCTGGCAGGCCATGCCACGCATCCCAGAGACATGATCCGCACGCGTTATACCGATTGGCTGGCCTCAGTGGAAGACGGTTATCGTCTTCTGCGCGGCTCAGTGAAGCGGGTCGTTTTGATTGGGCTTTCGATGGGCGGCGTGCTGTCTTTGATTGCTTCCACACAGTTTGAAACGGTGGGGGTGATCGCCATGTCCACGCCTTTTGAGCTTGTCAGGGACTGGCGGCTAGGCTTTATCAATTTGCTGAGCCTGGTGATGCCGTACATGCCAAAAGGGAAACAGATTCCGGGTGCGGGCTGGTTCGATTCGGAAGTCTGGAAGGATCATGTTTCATATCCTGAAAACCCAGTGCGGTCGATCGGTGAATTGAATCGACTGTTGCATGAGTTGCGCGGAGCGCTCCCTGAAGTGCATGTGCCAACTTTGTTGATTCACTCCAGAGACGATGGATATGTTTTGCCGGAAAACGCGGAAAAGATTTTTAACGCGCTGGGAACACGGGACAAGGAATTGGTTTGGGTAACGGGATCGGGCCATGTCGTCACGCGTGACGCGGCTCGTCATCAAGTGTTTGACAATGCGTTGAAATTTATCCATCGAGTCGAGGGTTTGGCGTGAATCCGAGTTTGATCCTGATTGCCCTGTCCCTGTTTGTTTGGGGGCTGGGCGAAAGCATGTTTATTTATTTTCAATCCATTTACCTTGCAAAGCTGGGCGCGGACCCGGTGAAGATTGGCCTGGTGCTGGGCGCCATGGGTTTGATGGCAGTGATTGCTCATATTCCTGCCGGGCATCTTTCGGATCGCATTGGGCGCCGCCCACTTTTGATTGCAGGTTGGGTGGTCGGCGTTATTGCGGCGGCAATCATGGCTGGCGCCAACACTCTGTTCGTTTTTGTGATCGGCATCTTATTGTATGGCTCCACGGCATTTATCGTTTCCCCGCTCAACAGTTATGTGACCGCCGCGCGCGGAACCTGGACGATCAGCCGCGCGCTTTCATTGATCGCGGCCACGTACGGTTTCGGCTCTGTTTTCGGGCCTTTGGCGGGCGGCTGGATCGGCGATCATTTTGGCCTTCAGCACATTTTCGCGGTTTCAATGGTTATCTTTATTATTTCCACGGCCATTATTTTCTTTATTCGGCCTCAACCGCTCAACCATCGTAACCCTGAAGTGCCGCCCGTTCGTTTGTTGAAGAATCCGCGCTATCTTGGGTTTATTGCGCTGGTCTTCGCAGTGACGCTCTCGTTATATCTACCACAACCGCTGACGCCGAATTTTCTACAGGATGCGCGCGGCCTTTCATTCAGTCAGATCGGCCTGTTGGGAACCGTGGCAGTGTTTGGAAATGCGTCCATCGCCTTCGCGTTTGGCTCCTGGGTTTCGGCGCGCGTTGGGCTTATTCTCGGCCAAATTCTCACGGCAGGTTTTTCGTTTTTGATCTGGCAAACCACCGGCCTTCCCCTTTTTGCGTTGGCCTTTTTTATTTTAGGCGGATTCCGCGCTGTGCGTCCGATGATGGCCGCGCAAGTGCGTGAACTGGTGCATGAATCGCAAATGGGATTGGCTTACGGCATGAACGAAACGGTCGGCGCGCTGGCGCTGACGCTTTCGCCGTTTTTGGCGGGAGTGTTATATCAACAGGCCCGCGACCTGATGTATCCTGTCAGTCTTTGGATGATCGGCGGTTCCGTTCTATTAACCTTATTTTTCGGTCCACGGACGCGAGGTGAACATGCTTGAGATTGTGAAATTGACTCTAGGCCCGGTGCAGACCAACGCCTATCTGGTAGCGGATTCGGAGACGCGCGACGCGGCTGTTATCGATCCTGCCTGGGACGGCGAACTGATCCTGTCCGAAGCGCGCAAACGCGGCTGGAGGATTGCCCACCTATGGTACACGCACGCGCACTTCGATCACATCGGTGGGGCGGCCGCTATTGCCGATGCGTCGAATCCGCTTCCGTTGGTTGCACTGCATCCCAACGATCACGTGTTGTGGCGCGCGGGCGGGGGCGGCGCGCTCTTCGGCTTCAATATCGATCCGGGCCCTGAGCCGACCATTGATTTGGTCCAGGATCAGATTTTACGATTGGGGCATGTGGAATTTCAAATTCGGTTTACGCCCGGCCATACCAAAGGTCATTGCATCTTTTATGTGGCGGGGTCGAAAGTCTGCTTTTGCGGCGATTTGATCTTTGCCGGTTCGGTCGGCCGCACCGATCTACCGGGTGGAGATTGGGAAACGCTCGTCGCCAGCATTAAAACACAAGTATTTACTTTGCCCGATGAGACGCGCCTGTTGCCCGGTCACGGCGAAGAAACAACGGTTGGGCAGGAGAAGGGATCGAATCCGTTTGTGGGCAGTTCGGCTTTGGAATTATAAAAAACTGTAGCCGTTGTTGTAATGATTCTTTTCCATCAAAAAAAGACATCCTGCCCATTTGACAGGCAGGATGTCTTTGTCGTTGATCGGCTAGTTCTATTTCGCGTATTCTGTGGCCCGCGTCTCGCGGATGACCGTGACGCGGATTTGGCCCGGATATTGCATGGTCTCTTCGATCTTCTTGGCGATGTCGCGGGCGAGGCGGGTGGAGGCGAGGTCGTCGATTTCTTCGGGCTTGACGATGATACGCACCTCGCGTCCCGCTTGAATGGCGAAAGCTTGTTGTACGCCTTCGAATGACATGGACATTTCTTCCAGTGTGCGGATGCGTTTAATGTAAGCTTCCAGGTCTTCGCGGCGGGCGCCGGGACGCGCGCCCGAGATCGCGTCGGCGGCTTCGGCGATCACGGCCTCAATCGTCTCTTGTTCCACTTCGTGGTGGTGGGCGGCAATCGCATTGACCACCTTCGGCGGCACACCGTAGCGCTTGCAAAATTCCGCGCCCAGCATGGCGTGCGTGCCTTCCTGATTATGATCCATGGCTTTGCCGATATCGTGCAGGAAGCCGCCCTGTTTGGCCAGGTTCACATCCGCGCCGAGTTCCGCGGCCAGGATGCCTGAGAGCTTGGAAACCTCCACCGCGTGGGCCAGTTGATTTTGACCGTACGATGTGCGGAATTTCAAACGTCCCATCATGCGCAATACTTCGGGATGCAGTCCCGCGATGCCCGCGTCGAATGCGGCCTGCTCTCCGGCTTCATTGATGATCTTCTCAACAGCCTTGGTTTCGTCTTCCACGATCTTCTCGATGTGCGCGGGATGAATGCGTCCATCCTGAATCAATTTCGCGAGTGCGCGGCGGCCAATTTCACGTCGGACCGAATCGAAGCAGGAGATGGTCACGGAATCGGGTGTGTCGTCCACGATCACATCCACGCCTGCGGCCTGCTCGAAGGCTTTGATGTTGCGTCCGTTGCGGCCCACGATGCGGCCTTTCATTTCTTCGTTCGGCAAGGTGACGACTGCGCGCGTCACTTCGGCCACCTGCTCGGAAGCCACGCGCTGGATGGCGTCGGCGATCAATTTGCGGGCGCGTTTTTCACCTTCTTCGCGCGCCTCGGTTTCGATCTGTCGAATGATGCGCGCCATGTCGCCGCGCGCCTCCTTTTCCACCGCCGCAAACAGTTCCTTCTTCGCGTCATCCTGTGAAAGCTGGGCGATTTGTTCGAGTTTAGTCACCTGCTTGGTGTACAGTTCTTCGATTTCGTTCGTACGGCGATCAATGGAGGATTGGCGTTTGTTGATGGATTGTTCGCGCTGTTCCAGGCGGTCGGTGCGGCTATCCATTTCGGAGCGGCGTTTGTCCAGTCGTTCGGTTTCGCGGTTGAGTTCCACGCGGCGTTCTTTGATTTCACCCTCCGCCGCCTGCACGATCTTGACCGCGTTGTCGCGTGCCTGCGATTCGATCAGCCGCGCCTGTTCGCTGGCGCCCTTCAAAATACTATCGGCTTTTTGCTGTTGATTCTGAAGTTCCTTCTCGGCCTGGTAGCGGTGAACGAAATACCCCGCCACAAAACCGATGACGATCACAGCCAGATCAATTGCAAGAGTTATCGGGCTCATAAAATTTCCTCATTATCCATAGATTGTTTTTGCCCTGCATGCATTTCATTCCAGAGACGGCTGACCGTGGTTGCGATGGTTTCATACGGAAAGCCGCGGCGTGCCAGGTGTTCGCTCAATTTTTTTCTAAATTCGTTCCATTCCAGACCTTGAAGCCGGGTGACCCGTTTCCGGGCCGCTTCGTAGGCCAACGCTGTCTCGTCCACGTTCTGCAGGGCGGATTGAATCGCGTCCTCTTCAAGGCCTTTCTGGTGCAATTCCAAACTCAATGCCCGGCGGCTGCGCGGCCGGAACGTATTGCGGTTCTCGACCCACATTCGGGCAAATTGATCGTCGTCTGCCAGCCGTTCCCGGCGCAATCGCTCGAGCGTTTCTTCGATGACCGCTTCCGGCACTTCGTGCTTGTGCAGGTTCCGGCGAATCTCTCTCTCGGAGCGTGCGCGATAACTGAGGAAGAGCATGGCTTGTTGATAAGCTCGTTCACGCGCGTCTTCGACTTGCAGTGCGGCGAGCTTCTCGTCGTCCAGCCGCTGACCGACTTTCAGCCAGGCGGCTACGATACGGGCCAGCCCAAAGGCGAACTCTCCATCGAGGTAGAGATTGACCCGGTTCGGGTCTTTTTTCTGGACTTCGATGGCAGTAATGGTTCGCATGGTCGTTAAAACAAACGCAGCCAAACGGCCCGTTGGCCTCGGCTGCGAAAAACGTCTGGGTGTTTGACCAAGTTCAAGTCCCGCGCGAGGCGGGAATGAGTCAATTACGCGACAACTTACGTCACGTCTGGCTGACGAAATAGCGGTGAAGTCGCTGGATTCTCAAAAAATCTCATCCAAAATGGTAAGACGTTCACTTCCCGGATTGATTCCGGGCCGGGCAATCATGCCAGAAAATTTCCAGAATTCGTTTTTTGGGCCAGGGCCGCGCTCTCGTTCCGCGCGGGCAAAACTTTCGATTTACGTCTCTATTATACAATAACATTTATTAATGTGCGCAAGGATTCGATTTGGCAATGTAAATGTCAGACGGCCATCCGCAAATATGACAAAAGGAACTTTTCGGTTTCGGCGAGTCGTGCCATAATCAGGAGGGGCGAACAGTATCGAAACTATCAAGGAGCGAATATGTCCAAAATTACGCGAGAAGATGCACTCGAATATCATCATTTGAAAGGCAAGCCCGGCAAGATCTCTGTCGTGCCGACCAAACCAATGGATACACAGCGCGACCTCAGCCTGGCCTATTCTCCCGGGGTGGCGGAGCCGGTTTTGGAGATCGAGAAAGACGCGGAACTGGCCTATGAATACACCTCCAAGGGCAATCTGGTGGCGGTCGTTTCAAATGGGACGGCCATTTTGGGTTTGGGAAACCGCGGCGCGCTGGCGGGCAAGCCTGTGATGGAGGGTAAAGGGGTGCTCTTCAAAAAATTTGCCGATGTGGATGTTTTCGACATCGAGGTCAATTCGCACGATCCCGATGAGATCATCAAGGTGGTGGCGGCCATTGCTCCGACCTTCGGCGGCATTAATCTCGAAGATATCAAAGCGCCGGAATGTTTTTACATCGA
The DNA here is from genome assembly GCA_964502095.1 of uncultured Anaerolineaceae bacterium. GTDB lineage: Bacteria > Chloroflexota > Anaerolineae > Anaerolineales > Villigracilaceae > JACPVF01. The sequence goes on along the minus strand of CAZCUF010000001.1, from coordinate 19,305 downwards.
GGAAGAACTCAAAAAGATGCTCGATATTCCGGTCTTTCACGACGACCAGCATGGTACCGCTATTATTTCATCCGCGGGGCTGGCCAACGCGCTCGAACTGGTCGGCAAGAAACATAGTGAGATTCGGCTGGTGATCTCGGGCGCGGGCGCTTCGGCGATTTCCTGCGCGGAATTAGCCATCCGCTGGGGAACGAAGCGTGAGAACATTATGTTAGTGGACTCGAAGGGGGTGGTACATTCGGGGCGCACCGATTTGAATAAGTACAAACAACGCTTCGCGCTGGATACTGACGCCCGGACTCTGGCCGATGCAGTGCGCGGCGCCGACGTATTCTACGGCTTATCTGTGGCCAATGTATTGTCGCCGGAAATGGTCAAATCCATGGCGAAGGACCCGATTGTATTTGCGATGGCGAATCCCGACCCGGAAATCAGGCCAGAATTAGCAATCGAAGCGCGCAAGGATGTCATCATTGCCACCGGGCGTTCGGATTACCCGAATCAGGTCAACAACGTACTTGGATTCCCATTCATCTTCCGCGGCGCGTTGGATGTGCGCGCCAGGGCGATCAATGACGATATGAAGTTCGCGGCTTCGCACGCGCTGGCCAGCCTCACCAAAGAAGACGTGCCCGATTCTGTTTTGCGCGCTTACGGCCTTGACAGCATCAAATTCGGACGCGACTATATCATCCCCATGCCGCTCGACCCGCGTGTGCTATTGTGGGAAGCCCCCGCTGTGGCCGAGATGGCGATGAAGAGCGGTGTGGCGCGTAAAACCATTGACATTAATGAATATCGTCAACAGTTGGCATATCGTCAGGGCAAAGGGGAGCAGGTGCGGTACTTCTTCCGAAACAAGGCCCGCTCTTCGGGCGGTACGAAGCGGGTGGCATTCGCGGAAGGCGATGAGCCTAAAGTCATCCGCGCCGCGTACCAGATTCAGGAGGAAGGGATTGCCGCGCCGATTCTGATCGGTCATCCGCGTGTGATTAATGAGCAGATCAATGTTCTTGGGTTGAGCTTTAAGCCGCAGATCGTGGATCCTTCCAATTTTAAAAATATTAGCCAGTACATCACTGCTTACTACGAACTGCGCAACCGCAAGGGTATGACCATGTACGACACGGTCAAAAAAGTACAGGAGCCGAATGTGTTCGGCCCATTGATGGTGAAAATGGGCGATGCGGACGCGTTCATTTCGGGGCTCACCTACGACTACCCGGATGTGATCCGCCCTGCATTACAGATTCATCATACAGCCAAAGACGCGGCGCGCGCGGCAGGCGTGTATATCATGATCATAGAGGACCGTGTCTATCTCTTCACGGACGCAACGGTCAATATAGACCCGACTGCGGAGGATCTGGCGCAGATCGCGACGCTGGCGGCGGATTTCGCGCAGAAGCTCGAACTCGATCCGCGCGTGGCGTTCCTCTCATTTTCGAACTTCGGTTCCACGCCGCACCCGCTTTCGGAAAAAGTTCGAAAGGCCGTGGAACTGATCAAGGCGCGCCGGCCCGATTTGGCAGTGGACGGTGAAATGCAAGCCGATACCGCAGTGGTGCCGGAAATCATCGATCAACGGTATCCGTTCAGTGCAGTGAAGGACGCGAATGTGCTGGTGTTCCCATCTTTGGAATCGGCCAATATCGCGTATAAACTGCTGGCGCGTTTGGGCAAAGCCAAGGCAATCGGCCCCATTCTGCTTGGCATGGGCGCACCGATATACGTTCTGCAAACCGGCGACGATGTGAATGCGATCGTGCAAATCGCGTCAGTGGCCGTGATGGATGCGATGAGTCGCGAAGAAAAACTCTCTGTAAAAACCGGCAAGAATAAAAAGTAAATTTCAGATGCGTGATAGCAAGGCCCTCAAGAACATCTTGAGGGCCTTGTGATAATTAAGTTTCATATCCTGACCTTTAAACTATTTCATTGTTCAAGGTCGTTTGCCTGCACGGCGGTTTGGACTGGCGCTTCCAAATAGACCAGTTCTTTATCGTCATCGTATGAGATCAACTCGGCATACCGCCCCCAATTGATCAGCGTGTCGAGTTGTTTTTCGGCTTCCTCTTTGGGAAATTCCAATTCGAGCGCGGTCTGGATTATGTCCCAGTCGAGTGCATGATTCTCGGAATGGGTCAGCATGGAGGTCAGCCAGCGCACGAGCGGCAGGCGGCGGATGCGCGTGGAAAAAATTTCCTTGCGCGCCAAAATGCTCGCTTCCGCGAATGTTTCGCCCAGCGGCGTGAGGCTGATATCGCCTTTTTCCACGATGCTGAATCCTAAGATTTCCGCCGCCTCGATTAATCTCAGAATGTGTCCCGAATCTGCGCCCAATTCATCCGCCAGGCGATAAATATCGGCGCGGTCGTTGGGAAGTTCCGAAAGATGTTCAAGTAGGGCGGCCAGGTCTATCATGGTAACTTGCGGCAGAACGCGGATGCGGCCCGGTTCGCCCGGCGCACTGCCAAGCTCGATCGTCTCGGGCTGAGTCTGGCCAGCCAGCATGCCATACACTTCGTCGACGACCTTTTGAAATTCTTCCGATTTGCGCTGACGGGGATGCGGCAATTCCACCATGACTTCGGAGATAATGCGCCCCGGTTCTTTATCCATGACCACGATTCGGTCGGCCATGAAGACCGCTTCCTCGATATTGTGGCTGACCATCAGAATCGCTTTGGTGGGAATACTTCCGCTGGTCCAAAGTTCCAGCAGTTCGCCGCGCAATGATTCCGCACTCAATACATCCAGCGCGGAGAACGGTTCGTCGAGACAAAGTAACTCAGGTTCGACCGCCATGGCGCGGGCAAAGCCGACTTTTTGACGCATGCCGCCGGAAAGCTCGCGCGGATAGGCTGTTTCGAATCCGTCCAGGCCGACGCGGTCGATCAAATCCAGCGCGCGCGGCTTGCGCGACTCGGGTGGAATATCGCGCGCTTTGAGCGCCAGGTCCACGTTCTCGAAGACCGTCAGCCACGGAAACAGCGCAAAAGTTTGAAAGACGATAGTCGCGTGCGGGTTCACGCCTTGCAACGGCTGTTCGTGATACAGCACTTTGCCTTCCGATGGTTTTTGCAAACCGGTAATAATGCGTAATAACGTGCTTTTCCCACAGCCGGACGGGCCAAGCAACGCAACGAATTCCCCGTCGTCAATCGTCAGGTTTACATCCTGCACAGCCACGAAGCGACGATGCCCGCTGGTGTAAATCTGTTGAATGTGGCGCAATTTCAATAGGGACGGTTTATTGACGGCATGCTTAATGTTGGTGGACATGGAATCACTCCATCCGATATTTTTCTTCCGCGGCTTTATACAGCCTTCGCCAGAACAGACGATTGGCCAGCACGACTGCCAGGATCATGCTGAGAGTGGCGGCAAGCAGAAGCGGATAATCGCCGCCGGCTGTAGCTTGCGAGATGATTGAGCCGATGCCGGTTGCGAAAATGGTCTGCCCGCCGAAGTGCACATATTCGGCAACGATACTGGCGTTCCATGCGCCGCCGCTGGCTGTGATCGAACCGGTGATGATGTACGGAAACAACGCGGGCAGAATCAAAGTGCGCCATCTTTCCCATTTCGAAAGTTGTAATAAAGAAGCAGTGTATTTTAAGTCCTGCGGAATGGCGCTGGCGCCCGCGATGATATTGAATAACAAATACCATTGCGTGCCCATCAGCATCAAAAAGATGGCGGCGATGTTCAAGCCGCCAGTCATGTTGATGAAGAACAGCAGGAGAATGGGGAAAATGGCCGTGGCCGGTATCGCGGCCGTTACCTGGACGATGGGCTGAAGCACGGTTGCGACGCGTCGATTCGTGCCGATTGCCACGCCGACCGGTATCGTCCACAGCAGGGCAATGACCAGCGAAACGCTCACGCGCAGGAACGTGGCGATCACTCCCAGCCCGATCTGAATCCATTGTGTGTGTGGGATGGCCGCCAGCATGACGGCCGCGTGATACCCGCCGTAAACCATCACCAGGCCGATCAGAATGAAGAACAGAACCAGCTTCCAGCCCGGTTTTGAATCGTCTTCGTCCAGCGAAGAAATGATCGGTGAACGCCGAATCGTCCAGCGGTCAAAACGTTCGAATAGTTTGTCGAAGAGCGAACGCGACCAGTAATATAACTGTGAAGTCTGAATGAGATTGTAGAACCAGGAACTCGGCGGTTCACTGCTTTCGACAGTTTCAATTTTGAAGCGGTCGGACCATGTGAGCAAGGGCCGCCAGATGAATTGATCGAGCGCGACGATGGTCAGGATCAGCGCGATCAGGCCGAAGGCAATGGCGTGGAAGTTGCCCTGATTGGCGGCCTCCTGCAAATACGCGCCCAAACCTGGCAGGCGAAAGTCGCGCGAGCCGACGGTGAATATCTCCGCGGCCATCAGGAAGAACCAGCCTCCGGCCCAGGACATGACGCTGTTCCAGATCAGGCCGATGGTGGCAAACGGCAGTTCCAGATTCCTGAATCGCATCCAGCGATTCAAACGAAAAATGGAACTGGCCTCGCGCAGTTCGGTGGGGAGGGTGGTGAGCGATTGATACCAGCCGAAGGTCATGTTCCAGGCCTGACTGGTAAAGATCAAAACGATGGCCGCCAGTTCGGTGGCTATCCTTTGCGGCAGGATGGCGCTCAGGCTGAGCAATACAACCGGCAGGAAGGAAAGAATTGGAACGCTCTGCAATACATCGAGCAGAGGCATGAGAATGGCTTCGGCGCGGCGGTTATAGGCGGCGGCGCGTCCGTAGGTTAGCGTGAAGACGAGCGAGAGAATGTACGCGGCCAGCATCCGGGCTGTGGACAGCAGTGTGTACCACGGCAGGGCCGACGGATCGAGTGAAATCTGTGGTCCGTTGACTACGGCCGGAGCGTCGAACGCAAGACGCGTCCCGCCATAGATCACAACCGCCATTAAGATCAAAACGACCACGTCTCCCAGCGGGAAGGAGCGTTCCAGGCGTTCTTTGGGCGGAAGAATGTTTTGCAACAATCCCATGTTTATTCTTTGCAAGAAAACACCCCGCGTGGCCGGTGCGCGGGGCGAATTTAAGTTCGCTGAAAAGACGAATTCTTCCTAACGTCACCAGTCAGTAGGATGAAATAGTGTTTTACGGTCAGGGTCGGGCGAAAGCGAGCTTTCCATAATGAGGTCTGTCTTTCTGTGAGTGACTATACCTTTCGGGATGATTTACGTCAAGAGATTTTTATTCCTGCCATTCCAGCTCGTAATCGCCAATTAAAACAGTATCGCCTTCCTGCACGCCTGCCTTGCGCAAGGCTTCGTCCACGCCGAGTTTTTCCATCAGGCGTTGGAATCTGCGCACGGAGCCGTCGTGTTCCCAATAGGTCATCGCCGCGGATCGTTCGATGGCCGGCCCCGAGAGACGCCATTCGGTTGCGCCTTCGCGCTTGATCTCAAACTGGTTCGCGTCTTCCTGTGGACGATAGATGGGCAACGGCGCTTCGACTTCTTCCAGTGGGGGAGTTTCTGCCAGTTTCTGCGCGGCATTGAGTAACAGCTCGCGCGTATTTGTGCGCGCCAAAGCTGAGACAGCCATCAAATCCACTTTCTTCTTTTTGAATCGGGCCTGGAGATCTTTGAGCCGCTCCTGCACTTCGAGCTGATCGATTTTATTCAACGCTACAATTTGCGGCTTCTTCGCCAGATTCGGGTCGAACAAAGCCAGTTCGGAGTTGATCTGGCTGAAATCTGCCAGCGGATCATTGGATAATCCGTCCAACAAATGGATCAAGACGCGGGTGCGTTGAATATGACGCAGAAAATCGTGGCCGAGTCCCGCGCCTTCAGCCGCGCCTTCGATCAAGCCGGGGATATCTGCCAACACGATGGCCGTGTCGTCGTCCACTTGCGCGACGCCCAGATTGGGTTCGAGCGTGGTGAACGGATACGAAGCGATCTTTGGCCGGGCGTTCGTCAATGCCGAGAGCAGTGTGGATTTGCCCGCGTTCGGGAGGCCGATCAGCCCGATATCGGCGATCAGCTTGAGTTCCAGTTGGAGGCGTTTTTCTTCGCCGGGTTCGCCGCGTTCTGCGGTGCGCGGCGCTTGATTGCGCGAGGTGGCAAAGTGCTGGTTGCCGCGTCCACCGCGCCCGCCTTTGCAGATTGTCAATCGCTGGCCTGCATCTGTTAAATCGCTGAGCAGTGTCTGTGTGTCAGCATCGTAAACGACCGTGCCCGGTGGGACGAAGATGGTCAGGTCCGCGCCGTTCCTGCCGGTCTTTTGCGCACTGCCGCCTGCGCCGCCGTCATCGGCCGCGAATTTCTGATTGGGACGAAACGCCGAAAGCGTGTTGAGCGTGGGTTTCACTTCGAAAATCACATCGCCGCCCTTGCCGCCGTCTCCACCATCCGGCCCGCCGCGCGGTACATATTTTTCGCGGCGGAAGTGCACCATGCCATCGCCGCCCTTGCCCGAGCGGACGCGGATTTCAACTTGATCGGTAAACATGTCCCCGATTATATCGTTAGTTCTTGCGCGTTCCGATGAATATCAATTTGAGCCCCATGAGCGCAGCGCCTCGAGCAAAGGGGTTTTCTTGAGGAACGGTTTGAAACGCCAAAGGGTGAATGCCACCGCGCCGACGAACATCAATTCGGTGGCCTCCTCCCAAAATTCGAACCAGACGAGGCTGTTCACGAAAATGGCATTGAGCGCAATACGGAAGAACGAAAAGCCGAGCGCGCCCAACCCCGCACAAAGCAGGGCTTTGGCTCGAAACGACATGCCGATTTGTCGATTCAACAGGGAAAGGAATGCGGCGATGAAGACGGCAAGGGCAAACAAGGGCAGAATTCGGCGTTCGTAAATTTCGTACACATCGAAGCGCGTATAGGAATAAGAAATATTGAAAATGGAGGTCGAATAGGCTTCCGTTTGAAGCGGAGCAAGCAGGGGAACAAAGGTCAGGCTTGCAAGGACCGGTAGCGCAAATAACGTGAATGCCTTGATTTCTTTCGACAGGATCGGTTTGCGCCCGGCATTGGTCAGCAGTTCGAGCCATTCGAGCAAGGCAAAGATCGTGAAGCCGAACGCCACGGCCATGCCGAAGCTATGCAGGTATTCCGAAAGCAATGATTCGTGCCGATAGATATAGAAGTTGATCGCGCAGAAAATTTCCCCTGCAAGGAAGGCGATCTGTCCCCACAACAGGGCAACCAGCGCGGAGCGCGTCTGACCGACCAGTATAACGATGACAGCCAGGCATAACACCATATAGATCGGTTTGACGACCAGCCCTGCGAGGGTCTGCGCGGCTTGTTCGTGGAGAGTCAATTCACGGAGCGGGAGGGAGGCAGTGTCGCGTGTCAGCGAATTGCCCTCCATGAGATAAATCGTCACAGGGATGAGTCCCGCCAGCAGAATCAGTGTCAACAACAAGGTTGCCTGCAAACGCCTCATGCGCGGATTATACACGAGGCCGCTTGTTTACTTTCGTATGATTCGTATGTATAATGGGCCGAACTTCGGCAGCCACAGGAGGCGAGTATGTCCCCCAGGTTAATACTGTTCACAGTTGGCGGCGTCCCCATTTATTCACATGGATTTTTTCTCTTGTTTGCGCTGTTGGCGGGACTTGGCTGGTTGTTGATCGAAGCCCGGCGCAGGCGGTGGTCGCGCGAGGAAGTGTTTCCGATCACGCTGGCGGCCTTCGTTGGGGGGATGATCGGCGCCAGAATCTCGATCTTATTTTTCAACGGATTTGAATATGCCCCGATCGTGTTGAACATGTACGCGCTGTTCGATCCGCGCATCGGACCCGGCTCGATTCTCGGAGGGGTGGCTGGCGCGTACATCGGCGGTTATATCGCCAGTAAAGCCATCGGCAAGAAAACCTGCTCGTGCGACGCGTTCGCGCCGGCTATGGCATTGGCGACCGCCATCGGGCGCGTGGGTTGTTATCTTTCATTTGAAGACGGGCTGGGCAAACCGACGACTTTGCCGTGGGGCGTGCCCGTCCCGGGCGCGGATTATCTGGTGCATCCCGCGCCGTTGTACGATATGGCGTTCAATTTGCTCTGGTTCGGAATTTTGCTTGCCCTGCGCGATCACAAGTGGATGCAGAACGGCAATTTGTTGAAGTTCGGCGTCGCGGGCTATGCCTTCTTCCGCTTTTTTGTGGAGTTCGTGCGCAACAATCAAGTCATGGCGCTGGGACTCACGGGTCAGCAGTTCGCGAGCGCGCTGTTGTTTGTTGCAGTGATCGTTTATTTTGTGAAGAATCGGGAAAAACTGTTCATAGCCGCACAACCCGCTTAAAAGAAAATCGAAATTCGGAACGAAGATTTCAATTTTCATAATATTGTCCGTTGATAGCGAGGAATTATGAACCCGGAAAATAACTCCCCACTAGATTCGAATCAGGGCGGCAGATCAAAATGGCTGGCCCATAAGGAATATACCGATCCCGCTGAAAAGAAACGCGATCTCTGGCTGGGCGTCGGCCTCTTCTTTGTGTTGAATATTGTGTTGGCGGCCTGTCAGTTCGGATTACTGTTTGTCCTGAGTAATCTCGAGGGTAATTTCAGATATTCGCCTCTGCTCACGGTTCTCTCCTGGGTTCTAATGCTCCTGCCCTGGGTGATTAATATTGCCCTTATCGTCTATTTTGCCCGCACGCGCAGTCAGATCGCGCTGGGCATGGTGTTGGGATTCGGCATCGTGCTGGCTCTTGCTGTTCTCCTCGGGGTGGTCTTCCTGCTATGGTGCTTTGTCGTGCTCTTCTCTTATTCGGGCGGTTAGCCATTAAATAAACTTTGGAGAAAACATTGGACCAGACTATTCTCAAGGAAGACCGCAAGGAAATATTTTGGGAGTTGACAAAATCCATCTGCCCGGAATGCCGCAAGGTGGTGGACGCGCGGATTCTCCTGCGTGACGGCAAAGTTTACCTTCGTAAATGGTGCCCGGATCACGGTCAGGCTGAAGCGTTGTTCTTCGGCGATGCCGAGTTATACGTCAAGATTATGCCGTACAACAAGCCCGGCACGATTCCCCTGCAATTTGCGACCGAAGTCAATGAAGGATGCCCGCTCGATTGCGGACTATGTCCCGACCATCAACAACATGCGTGTTTGGGATTGATCGAAGTCAATCAGGCGTGCAACTTGGATTGTCCGCTGTGTTTCGCCAATTCAGGGACGCATCTCGCAAAGGACGGTTTCGAACTGACCTATGAGCAGGTCGAGTTCATGATCGACAACTTCATCGCCGCGGAAGGCGACCCCGAAGTATTGCAGTTTTCGGGAGGCGAGCCGAGTTTGCACCCGCAGATCATCGAATTTATTGAGTTGGCGAACCGCAAGGGAATCAAATACGTGATGCTGAACACGAACGGCATTCGCATCGCGCGCGACGATAAATTTTTGGAAGCGCTGGCAAAGACGAAAGCGCACGTCTATTTGCAGTTTGACGGTTTCGAGGCGCGCACGAACGAGTTGATCCGCGGCAAAGCGGACTTGCTCGACATCAAATTGAAAGCGTTGGATCGGCTGGCAAAACACGATATGCGCGTCGTGCTGGTTGCGGCGGTCGAGCGCGGAATCAACGAACACGAGATCGGTCACATCGTCGAGTTCGGCTTGAGTCATCCCGCGGTGTTCGGCGTCAACTTTCAGCCCGCCTTCCGCGCGCAGAGACACATCCCTGCCGACCCGCTGACGCGCATGACCATCCCTGATGTGTTGAAAAATTTGGAAACGCAGACGAACGGCTTGATCAAACTTGACGACTTCGTCCCCGTCCCGTGCTGTATGCCGACCTGCAACTTCGTCACCTACGCGATGATCGAAGGCGACACGGTCACGCCCATCACGCGTATCCTCGATATTTCGTTTTATCTCAATTACATCAAGAACCGCACCATGCCCGCGCTGAACGACGATCTGCTCAAAACGCTCGAACGGCTGTGGAGCAGTTCAGCAAAGGTCGGTTCGGACGAAGCCGCGCAGGATATTACGAATATGCTCAAAGGGAGGTCGAACGGCGGGAGCGAACATCACACCGTGGAAGAGACGCGCGCCGGCCAGCGATGTGAATCCTGTCACGCGCATCTGCCGTTGAGCGATCACGCGCCGCGTGACCTTGGGCGTCATGTGTTCATGATCAACACGCGCGATTTCATGGACCCGTACACCTTCAACGTAAAGAATGCCATGAAATGCTGTGTGGAATTCCTGATCCCCGATGGGCGAATGATTCCCTTTTGCACGTACAACACGGTGGGCTATCGCGAACAGGTCACGGCAGGCTTGATGGCGAACAGCAAAGCGATTAACGCAAAAAACGCTTAGAATAAGTGTGGACGCCTTTAGCGTGGACAGGGAGCACCCAAACTCCCCCGACAGCAGTTCCAAGTGCTGGCTGGTTTGGGTGGGGACTATTAACGGAGGAGGAAGGCTTGCCTACCAAACCGAAAGCGACAAGTATAGAGTTTTGAATGTAACCTTAATTATGCCAACTGCTACCCCTGGGGCAAAGCCATAATAGCCGCTTAATCGTCTTTAAAACCTTTCGACCAACCTCCCCAGGTAAAAAATATAGTATTAGGGTCAAATGGTTCGGCCCCAGTACCTGTTACTAAAGCCAAAAAGTTTTTTAAATTCTTTAAGTATGTGGGGTTGGCGTAAAATCTGTCAAAATATAGTTCCAGAACGATGGAATGCATTGATCTCACTTTTTTCCCAGACAAAGAGTCCAACATTACCATATCCATTTCTGCCCCCGGGGCAAAAATGGTTACCAGTTGTTGCGGCGTTTTAATGTTATAGTCGGAGTTTAGGTAATAGCCGGTTTCCAGGTAGTTTATAAGTTGTAGGGCGTTACTGTCGTTAATTGTAGATCTGATTTTATCTCTACTATTTAGTATTTGTACCTGAAACCCAAACACAACATCGTTCCCATTTGGGTCTTTGGTCTTAACCATCACTTGGTCGCTTGTTCCTATAACTTTTTTGGTGTTGGGGTCAATAAAAGGCACACGCTCCAGCGCGCCCAAAGAAACAGTATCCACCTGGTAGCCTGGAATATTTCCATAAAGCGGCAAGGTTCTTTTTTTGGCACAAGGGGAGTTTTCTGTTATGCACCTTGTAGCGGCCATTGAAATTGTTTCGGGGTGAGTAACTGCCTGCCAGTTGCCGTACCTAAGCCTTACAAGCTGCCACTTTCCTTGTTCGTCTTTGGTGTAGGCTATAGTGCCGTCTGCATTAAGTAAGTTATTGCCTTCTACTTTGTAGATCTTCCCGTCGGGGTCAAGGTTTTTGACTTCGAAGGGGACTTCCACGGCAGGGGGTCTGACGGGGGTCTCGGTTGGGGTAACGGTCGCCGTCGGCGTTGGCGAAGCAGTCGCCGTTGGCGTTGCCGTTGCAGACGGAGTCGTTGTCAATGCTGTAGTTGGAGTCGGCCGCGCTTGTTGAGAAGAACAGGCAGTCATAAGAAATAAAACGGCGCAGAGGTAAACTTTTTTCATATACTTCTTCCTAATCTATTCCGTGTTTTCCGTGTACTATTGGTCTTGATTGGTTTTTAGCTTGAATGGTAAGGATTGTTTCACCGCGGGCCCCGGAATTTTCCCTCATTTCCAGCGCGGGCTTGATGGCGAAGCGGAAGAAATAAAAAAGACGGGTCACTCCTCGCCGCGCTTGATCGGCGCGGTCAGGCAGTGGATGGCGCCCGCGCCGCCGACCAATTTATTCAGTTCCGCGCTCACCACGCGGAACCCGCGCGACTCAAGTTCGCGAATCGCGCGTTCGTTTTTCGATAAAGCCACAATGACCGTCCCATTCCCGAGATTAAGCAGGTTGGTGGCAAAGTTTCGCTGTTCCTGTTCGCTGATTTCGAGCGTCTCGATGCCCTGGTCGATCAGGAACTGCTTGAAGCTCCCCAGTTTTTCCGTGACGATCCGCCCGCCATTGAAAGTGACTCGAATGGCCTCGCGTTGTTCCATCTCCGCGTTGTACGCCATGGCCAGGTTGCGGCTGAGTGGCATCCAGAACATATCGAGGTGCATGATGTGCATGTGCTCATCGGTCGGAGCGTCGTAGATATCCGCCTCGTCCGCGTGCCGTTTGTTGACCACTGCCACGATTTGGATGCCGCGGCTTTCCAATAGCGCCCCCATCTTGCGGCACACATCCTCGACCGCCGCAAAAGTCGTCCGCGCGCCTACGCCGATGTAGCATGTGTCATTGAAAATGTAAACGTCGCCGCCCTCGAGCGTTCCCTGCTCCACATCGGTCAGGTCTGTGAAGCCCAGCGCGGTTAATGTCTCTTTGAACAGGCCGACTTCCGGCTGGCGGATATTCCACTTGAGTTTGGTCATTAAGATTCTATCCATCAACGCCTGCGATTGATCGCGTCCATAGAAAATATTCGCGAGGGGCAGGGGATGGGACAGGCTGAGCCGATGGTTGAGTCGAATCGCCGCGTCTTCGCCGTAACGTTGAACGTCCTCGGCGAGTATCTTTCGAATATCTTTTTTTACTTCCGCATAAACATCGTCAATCGAACGGCGAATCCCCGCGTTGGCGAGTTCACTGTCTTTGGCTTGTTTGAAGGTTTCGTAATATTCGTCTGCCCGCTGAAGGAGCCGGCTTTCTAATTCGCGCAGGGATTGTGGAAAATTGGGAGATAACTCGCCGTCCATACATTGCGCCGCCGCGTCTTTAACGCGGACGACTTTAATCCCCTCCTTCTCGATCATCGCCTGCATATTGCGGAATTCCGCACGCGCCTCGATTACCTCGTAATAACTGACGAACAGGCTTCTGGCCTTTGGAAGTAGTTGCGCCAGCAGGGATTCCACGCCCGGCTCGCCCCAAACCAGAACTTCCCTCAACCGCGCGACTTCGCTCAATAAATGGACGCGCCCGCCCTGATCAATTTGCATTCTCGTCACCTCGGTTGGTTTGAAATGGGACAGCGGTCACATGACATCCGGCGCCTGAATATCCAGCAAGCGCAGGGCATTGGCGAGCGCCTGCTTCGCCGCCGCGACCAGATGCAGGCGGGCGGTGCGAATCTTTTCGTTTTCACTCTGCAGGACGGGTACGGCATGATAGAACGAGTGGAAAGCGTCCGCCAGATCATAAGCATAGGCCGCCATCACCATTGGGCGATATTCATTCGCGGCTTGTTGTACGGCATCCGGCAAACGCGTCAGTTGTTCGATCAATTCGATCTCATGTTTGCCCAATTCGTAGTCGAATGCGTAATGCGCGGCCCGCGGTTCAAAGCCCGCCGCTTGCGCTTTCCGTAAAATACTGTTCGCTCTGACGTACGCATTTTGAATGTACGGCCCAGTCCGCCCGTCGAAGGAGAGCGCCGCGTCGATGTCGAAAGTGATGTCCTTGTTGTTGTCCACTGAGAGCATCGAATACGCCAGCGCGCCGAGGCCGACCTGTTGCGCGGCCTTCTTCCGTTCCGCCTCGCTCATCTCCGGCGCCTTCTCGGATTCAACCGCCAGCACGCGACGGACGGCTTCATCCATCACATCCTTGAACAGCACCACGCGTCCGCGCCGCGCGGACATGGCGCCTTCCGGCAGGCTCACAAATCCGTAACCGAGATGGTGGCATTTTTCCGCCTGCTTGAATCCCCATAATCGCAAAATGGCGAATGCCTGCTGTAAGTGCAGGGACTGCCGAACGTCCACCACATAAATCGAGCGGTCCACGTGATACTGCTCGAACTTGACTTTGGCCAGCGCCAGGTCCTTGGTGAGATACAACGTTGTGCCGTCGCGCCGCAGGATCACATTCGTGCGATATTTTTCCTTGGTGAGTCCGAGCTTCTCGTCGATTTTCACGATCACCGCGCCGCCCTGCGGACGTTCGTCATCGGCGATCCCTTTTTGAATCAACTCCTCGACGATTTGCTTTGCCGATTCGTCCACATCCGATTCGAAGAACCAGACGTTCATCTGCACATCGAGAATGCGCAGAATATCGCGCAGTTCTTCCAGGCTCCATTCGCGCGTCTTCGACCATAGACCGCGCACATACGGGTCCCCCGCGTCCCATTTGCGATACATCTCGCGGCGTTCAGCGTCGTACGTCTCGCGCCGCTCTTTTTCCTCGGGAGTTTCGTTTTCTTTCGGCTCGAGCATGGCGGTCGCTTCGATGTAAATTTTCAATAACCATTGTCCGCGCTCGTGAATGCCGGAAGGTTCCTGCCCTTTATAAAATTTGTCGTACGCCCATACGATGGTGATAACGCCGAGTCCGATATCGCCGGGATAGGAAGCGCGGATCGTCTCGAAGCCTGCGAACTCCACCAGCCGCGCCAGCGCCTCGCCGAGAATCGTATTGCGGTAATGCCCGATATGGAACGAATGGTGCGTGTTCGGCTGGGCATACTCCACCATCACCCGCTCGCCTTTGGGATGGCCGCGCCCGTAATCGGCACTGGCGATCAGGATTTCATCCACCACGCGGCGCGCATAAGCAGACGTCTCGAAATAGATATTGAGATAGCCTTTCACCGCGTCCACGCGGCTGACCCCTTCCACGCTTCCGATCTGGATTTTGACTTGCTCGGCGATTTCCTGGGCGCGTGCCGGCACCTGAATCTTTTTTCCGCTCCGCGCTTCGTCTGCCGCGGTCTGAAAGAACGAAGTGGATATGCCCCATTCGCCCGCGAACGGAATCGCCGTCCATTTAAGCGGCGCGGCTGTGATCTCGTGCGCGGCGCAATAGGCCCTGATCTTGTCTTCGATGACTTGTTGTAAATCGGTGAACATTGTGAAGGATTATATCAGCAACAAAAACGGGAGTCTCGAATATGCCGAAGACTCCCGTTGAATCCGAATATAGGCGGCTGGCTTACTTGGACTTGGCCGCGGCTTTCTTGGCGGCGGCCTTCTTGGTCGCTGTAGCTTTTTTCGCGGCGGGCTTCTTCGCTTCGGGTTCTTCCACTGCGGGTTTGGCCTTCGTTTCAACCGCCTTGCCCGAATCGCTGGAATTAAAAGCGGCCAGACGCTTCATCAAACGGCTCTTGCGGCGGGCGGCATTGTTCGGGTGGATCACGCCGCGTTCGGCGGCTGTATCGAGCATGCTGATGGCGCGCAGAACGGCTTCTTTCGTATCAGGCTTGTTGCTCTGAATGGCGGTACGCGCCTGATTCACTGCGGTGCGTGCCGCGCCGCGAAAGGTACGGTTGCGCAGGCGGCGTTTCTCGTTCTGGCGATTGCGTTTAATTTGAGACTTAATGTTAGCCAAGGTCTTCCTCCAAAATAATCTTGCCTTTCTCTTTTAATGACAGCGAGTTATTTTACATGAGAGCGATGGATTTGTCCAGAAAAAACTCCCGGTTTCAGATAAAGCCGGGAGTTCGAGAAATTAAGGCGTTGCCGTCGCGCTGGGGCTGGGCGTGTTCGTAACTTTGGGCGTGCTGGAAGGCGGACGGGTGGCTGTGGGCGTAACCATGTTGACCGGGATGGTCAATTGCTGGCCGACGTAGATCGCGTTGGGGTCGGCCAGATCGTTAGCTTTGACGATATCGTCGAGTGTGCTGTTGAATTTGGCGGCAATGCCGGCCAGCGAGTCTCCGGCCTGAACCACATAAGTTAGTTTGGTGCCACGCGGCAGGTCCGGCGGGATTGGAGTGGAGGTGGGTAATTGCATATCCGGGTTTGGAATCGTGATCTGTTGCCCCGGATAGACGATTTGCGTGGTTGGGTCAATGCCCGCGCCGGAAGCCGCGTTGAACGGATTGAGTAACAGGATCAGCGGAATACCTTTATCGCCGAGATTGAATTTGGTCGAGATTACGGTCAGCGAATCGCCTTCCTGCACGGTATAAGTGAAGGGCGAGCCTGGTGTGGCAGTCATGGTTTCGGTGGCCGTCAGTGTAACGGTCGGGGTCTCGGTGGGTGTGGAGGTGCTTGTTGGCGAGGGTGTAATGCTCGGAGTGGGGGTATCAGTGGCGAACAAGGAGTTCAACGGTTTGCTTGGCCCGATCAGCCAGATCACCAACAAGATGATGCCGATCAGAACCAGTAAAACTGCGGCGCCGTAAATCAAGAAAGGGCCGCGCTGTTGCCTTCTTCTGCGATAGGACTGGATGACGCTTGAGGTGGAAGATGATTTATCCATGCAAAATCCTTTTCCGCGCTGGCGCATTCAAAGTTCCCGCCCGCGTTGCTCATAATTCTACCTGAACTTTCAATAATTTTCAGGGAAGTTTAATCCGGCCGCTCGATGCCTCTGTGGACATCGGCGCAGATTGTACGGATACAAATTGCCCCTTTCTATCCGGCTGTTTTCATTTTCATCTTTAAATGCTCTTTTAGGAATTGACCTGTATAAGAAGCCTTGATCTTCATGACTTGTTCGGGCGTGCCCTCCGCGATCAGTTCGCCGCCGCGCTCGCCGCCTTCCGGGCCGAGATCGATCAGCCAGTCCGCAACTTTGACGATATCCAGATTATGTTCGATGATCAGCACCGAATTACCTGCTTCGACCAGTCTTTGCAGTACTTCGATCAGTTTATGCACATCCGCCGCGTGCAAGCCAACCGACGGCTCGTCCAAAACATACAATGTGCGCCCGGTGGCGCGGCGCGAAAGCTCTTTGGCTAGTTTAACGCGTTGCGCTTCGCCACCTGAAAGCGTGGTGGCCGGCTGACCGACTTTCACATACCCCAGCCCAACCTCCTGCAGTAATTTTAATTTGCCCGCCATGTGCGGATAATTCTTGAATTCTTCCAACGCCTGATCAACGGTCATATCCAGCACATCCGCAATATTATATTGATCGCGGAATTTCACCTGCAAGGTCTCGCGGTTGAAGCGCGTCCCATGACACACATCGCACGGCACATACACATCCGGCAGGAATTGCATTTCGATGCGCAATTCGCCCTGTCCCTGGCAGGCTTCACAGCGTCCGCCATGCACATTGAACGAGAATCGTCCCGGCTTGTAGCCGCGCACTTTGCTTTCCGGCAGTTCGGCAAATAGTTTGCGTATCTCATCGAACAGGCCCGTATAGGTACCCGGGTTCGAACGCGGTGTGCGGCCGATCGGCGATTGGTCGATGTTGATGATCTTATCGAGCAGGTCCACGCCCTCGATTCGTTCATGTTCGCCTGCTTGAACGCGCGCTCCCATCAGCTTCGAGGCCAGCGCGCCGTATAAAACGTCCGTCATCAATGTGGATTTGCCTGAGCCGCTCACGCCGGTGATGCAAACCAGTTTGCCCAGCGGAATATTGACGTTGATATTCTTTAAGTTATTGGCGCGTGCGCCGACGATCGTGAGATGTTTGCCGTTCCCTTCACGCCTCTTTTTCGGGACCTCGATCTGTTTGCGCCCCGAGAGATAGGCTCCGGTCAGGGACTTTGGGTGCGCTAGAATCTGTTTTGGTGTCCCCTCCGCGATCAAACGTCCGCCATGTTCACCCGCGGCGGGACCGAGGTCCACAATCCAATCGGCGGCGCGAATCGTTTCGTCATCGTGTTCCACAACCAGGACCGTATTGCCCAAATCGCGTAAACCTTTGAGCGTATTGAGCAGGCGTGTATTGTCGCGCGGATGCAAACCGATGGAGGGTTCGTCCAGCACGTACAACACGCCGACCAGGCGCGAGCCGACCTGAGTCGCAAGCCGAATGCGCTGTGCCTCGCCGCCGGAGAGCGTCGCGGCGGAACGACGGAGGGTTAGGTAATCAAGCCCCACATTAACCAGGAAGCCCAATCGTTCGGTGATTTCCTTCAGGATGCGTTCAGCGATGGCTTTCTGGCGCGCCGTCAGCGGGGATTTGGAACCTGATAGTTTTTGCACCCATTCCAACGTCCGGTTGACCGGCCAGGTGGTGGCCTGAACGATGTTGACATCGTCCACAGTCACCGCGATGGCTTCGGGGCGCAGGCGTTGTCCCTTGCAGGTTGGGCAGGGGCGGTCCGACATGAATTCGCTGATCTTTTCGCGGATGAATTCTGAATTTGTCTCGCGATAACGCCGTTCGAGATTGGTGATCACGCCTTCGAAAGCGCGGCTGAACTTAAAATCATTACCGTTGGCGTTGTGATATTCCATCTGGATTTGTTTTTCGCCGGTGCCGTACAGAACAATGTTCAATTGTTCCTTGGTGAGCTCGCCGACGGGTTTATCGAGATCGATCTTGTAATGTTTGGCCGCGGCCTGCAAGGACTGCCAGTAATAGCCGCCCTCTTCCTTCGGGCCGCTCCATTCCATCGCGGCAATGGCGCCCTCATTCAACGAGCGATCCATATCCGGGATGATGCGGTCGGGGTCGATCTCGAGCTTGGAGCCGAGGCCCTGACAATCCGGGCAGGCGCCGTGCGGCGTGTTAAATGAGAAGGTGCGCGGTTCGATCTCCGGAATGCTGATGCCATGTACCGGGCAGGCGAGGTGTTCGGAGAAGTTGATGTCTTCCTTCTTGTCCACCAGGTTGATCGTGATGTAGCCTTCGCCGAATTTAAGCGCGGTTTCGATGGAATCGGTCAGCCGCGTGCGGGCGGACTTACGCTCTTCCTTTTCCTCGGGATGATTGATAACGAGGCGGTCCACCACGGCTTCGATGGTGTGCTGTTTGTAGCGGTCGAGGCTGATCTCATCGTCCAGGCCGTGCACTTCGCCGTCCACGCGGGCGCGCGAGAAACCGGATTTGCGAATCTCCTCGAAGATGGCCTGATACGTGCCTTTACGTCCGCGCACGAGCGGGGCAAGGATCAGAACGCGGCTGGCTTCCGGCAGTTTTTCAACTGCGTCCACGATTTCCTGCGCCGATTGTTTGACCACTTCGCGCCCGCAGATTGGGCAGTGCGGCACACCGACCCGCGCGTATAACAACCGCATGTAGTCGTAAATTTCGGTAACGGTGCCAACTGTGGAGCGGGGATTATGACTCGTGGATTTCTGGTCGATGGAAACGGCGGGGGAGAGTCCTTCGATATAGTCCACATCGGGTTTGTCCATCTGCCCGATGAATTGACGCGCGTAGGCTGAAAGCGACTCAACGTAACGCCTCTGGCCCTCGGCGAAAATCGTATCGAACGCCAGCGAGGATTTTCCCGACCCCGATAACCCGGTGATGACTACCAGCTTATCGCGCGGAATCTCCACGGTGATGTTCTTCAAGTTGTGCACGCGTGCCCCAACCACGCGGATTGAATTCGATGTCATGTATAAACCTGCTTTGGGAGGATGGATTGATTATAGCACATTTGTTTCAATAATGAATGAAACGGAGGCCAAAGGGAGTGGCTAAAATGGTGAGTGAACGAAGTCAGTAATATGGAAGGAATATTT